>CAXTEO010000242.1:0-2046 GCA_964243205.1 uncultured Sphingomonas sp. | reverse complement strand
GCACCCGATAAACTCGGACATCACTCCTGGGCCCCGGCCTTCGCCGGGGAAGTAAGAAGAGGTTACTTCGTCGCGTCGTCGGTCGCCTTCGACGCGCTGTCGCCGATCTTCTTGGCACTGTCGCCGACCTTGTCGGCCGCGCCCGAAATCGCGTCGGTGCGGACGTTGTCGTTCTGGCTCTTGTTGAAGAGATAGAATGCCCCGATCGCCACTGCGATCAGCAGCACGATTCCGATGAAGATCGCGGCACCACCGCCGCCACGACGCTCGATGACGGTGGTGTGCGGGGTCTCGGTGATGTGGTCGTCGCTCATATATGCCTCCTGTTTCGCTTGGAGAACAAACACGAGCGATCGCAAATCGTTCCGGCGCGGCCCTAGCGCCACGCCGGAGACCGTCAGATCGCCCCGTGGCAATGCTTGTATTTGCGCCCCGAGCCGCACGGGCACGGCGCGTTGCGGCTGACATTGCCGTCCCACGATGCCGGGTCCTGTCCGATATCGCTCCCGTCGGGCTGCGGGATCGACAACGGCGGCAAGCGCGTGGTGATCAGCCCGCTGCCGGCATCCTGGTTGTACGTATCGTCGTCGCCGGTGAACGGATCGAAATGCGTCGTGATGAAGTCGGGGAGAGCCGGCAATTCGGGCGCCGCCTCGAGCTGGAACTGCGCGAAGGCGATCGTGCGCGTCACATCCTCGCGGATGTTCTGCAGCATGCGTTCGAACAGCGAGAACGCCTCCTGCTTATATTCGTTGATCGGCGTCTTCTGCGCATAAGCGCGCAGATGCACGACCTGGCGGAGCGCATCGAGCGTCGACAGATGCTCCTTCCAGTGATGGTCGAGATTCTGCAGCAGGATCGACTTCTCGACCCGGATCCAGGTGTCGGGATCGAGCGAGGCGGCCTTTTCCTGGATCATTTCGTCGGCCAGTTTCTGGACGCGCTGTTCGATGATTTCCGGGTCGATCGCTTCTTCCTCGAGCCATGCCTCGATCTGCGGTTCGAGGTTGAGCGTCTCGGCGAGCTGCGCCTTCATCCCCTCGATGTTCCACTGCTCGGGATAGGTGCCCGGCGGGCAGGCGCCACCTACGATGGTGTTGACCGTCTCGGCGCGCATGTCCTCGACCACGTCGCCAACCGTCTCGGCATCCATGATGTCGCTGCGCTGCTCGTAGATCACCTTGCGCTGGTCGTTCATCACGTCATCGTATTCGACGACCTGCTTGCGGATGTCGTAGTTGCGCGCCTCGACCTTCTTCTGCGCGGTCTCGATCGCCTTGGACAGCCATTTGCTGCCGATCGCCTCGCCATCGCCGATATTGTTGCGCATCATCTTGGCGAACAGGGTATCCGGCCCGAAGATGCGCAGCAGATCGTCGTCGAGGCTGAGATAGAAGCGCGACAAACCGGGATCGCCCTGGCGGCCGGAGCGACCACGCAACTGATTGTCGATGCGGCGGCTTTCATGGCGCTCGGTGCCGAGCACGAACAGCCCGCCGGCGGCGAGCACTTCGGCCTTTTCCTGCGCGATCTGCTCCTTGATCTTGGCGATCGCGGCCTCGCGCTCGGGGCCTTCGGGCATCTCCGCCAGCTCGTCGCCAACGAGGAATTCGAGGTTGCCGCCGAGCTGGATGTCGGTGCCGCGACCGGCCATGTTGGTGGCGATCGTCACCGCGCTCTTGCGGCCGGCCTGCGCGACGATATGCGCCTCGCGCTCGTGCTGGCGCGCGTTGAGCACGGCATGCTCGACGCCTTCCTTGACCAGGAAGTCGCTGAGCAATTCGGACTTTTCGATCGACACCGTGCCGACCAGCACGGGCTGGCCGAGATCGGCGTGATGCTTGATCTTCTTGGCGATCGCCGCGAATTTGTCGGCGGTGTCCTTGTAGAATTCGTCTTCCTCGTCGACGCGCTTGACCGCGACGTTGGTCGGGATGGTGACGACGTTCATCTTGTAGATGTCGTAGAATTCGGCCGCTTCGGTCGCCGCGGTGCCGGTCATGCCCGACAGCTTGGGATACATGCGGAAATAGTTCTGGAAGGTGA
>CAXTEO010000241.1:0-2054 GCA_964243205.1 uncultured Sphingomonas sp. | reverse complement strand
ACGTGATGGCCTCGAAGCATCTGCGCGGCGATCTGAACTATGCCTGGCCGACCGCCGAGATCGCGGTGATGGGAGCCAAGGGCGCGGTGGAAATCATCTTCCGCGGCCGTTCGCCCGCCGAAATCGCCGAGCAGACCGCGGAATATGAGGCGCGCTTCGCCAACCCGTTCGTGGCGGCGAGCAAGGGCTTCATCGACGAAGTGATCCAGCCGCATTCGACCCGCCGGCGCATCGCGCTGGGCTTGCGCAAGCTGCGCGGGAAGAACCTCGAGAACCCGTGGAAGAAGCACGACAATATTCCGTTATGACCACAAGACCCACCTTAGAGGACTGGCAGACGGCCGCGGCGAAGGAGGTCAAGGGCAAGGACCTGGCCTGGCCGACCCCCGAGGGCATTGTGGTCAAGCCGCTTTATACCGCCGCCGATACGGCCGATCTCGACCCGGGCCTGCCGGGCTTCGCACCGTTTACCCGCGGCGTGCGTGCGTCGATGTATGCCGGCCGGCCCTGGACGATCCGTCAGTATGCCGGCTTTTCCACCGCCGAAGCGTCGAACGCCTTCTACCGCCGCAACCTCGCCGCCGGCCAGAAGGGCCTGTCGGTCGCGTTCGATCTCGCGACGCACCGTGGTTACGACAGCGACCATCCGCGTGTGACAGGCGACGTCGGAAAGGCGGGCGTTGCGATCGACACGATCGACGACATGAAGATCCTGTTCGACGGCATTCCGCTCGACACGATGTCGGTCAGCATGACGATGAACGGCGCGGTGATCCCGATCCTCGCCTTCTTCATCGTCGCGGGCGAGGAGCAGGGGGTGTCGCGCGCGCAGCTCGACGGGACCATCCAGAACGACATCCTCAAGGAGTTCATGGTCCGCAACACCTACATCTACCCGCCCGAGCCGAGCATGCGGATCATCTCGGACATCATCGGCTACACGTCGGCGCACATGCCGAAGTTCAACAGCATTTCGATCTCCGGCTATCACATGCAGGAGGCCGGCGCGACGCAGCTCCAGGAGCTGGCGTTCACGATCGCCGACGGGCGCGAATATGCCAAGGCGGCGATGGCCAGCGGGCTCGATCTCGATGCCTTTGCCGGGCGGCTGTCGTTCTTCTTCGCGATCGGCATGAATTTCTTCATGGAGATCGCCAAGCTGCGCGCCGCGCGCAAATTGTGGCACCGTGTGATGACCGATCTCGGCGCCAAGGACGAGCGCTCGAAGATGCTGCGTACGCACTGCCAGACCAGCGGCGTGTCGCTGACCGAGCAGGATCCGTACAACAACGTGATCCGCACCACCGTCGAGGCGATGGCGGCGATGCTGGGCGGCACGCAGTCGCTGCACACCAACGCGCTCGACGAAGCGATCGCGCTGCCGACCGATTTCTCGGCGCGGATCGCGCGCAACACGCAGATCGTGCTGCAGGAAGAGACCGGAATGACCAAGGTGGTCGATCCGCTCGGCGGTTCCTATTATATCGAGAGCCTGACCGAGGAGCTGGTCGACAAGGCGTGGGAGATCATCCAGCGCGTCGAGGCCGATGGCGGCATGGCCAAGGCGGTCGCCGCCGGCTGGCCCAAGGCGATGATCGAGGAAGCCTCCGCCGCCCGCGCCGCCCGCGTCGACAAAGGCGAGGATACGATCGTCGGGGTCAACAAATACAAACTCGCCGAGCAGGACCCGATCGACATTCTCGACGTCGACAATGTGGCTGTGCGCGAGTCGCAGATCGCGCGGATCGCGCGATCGAAGGCCGGGCGCGATGAGGCCAAGTGCGTCGCCGCGCTCGACGCGCTGCGCGAAGGCGCGCGCGGGACCGAGAACGTGCTCGCGCTTGCCGTCGAATGCGCGCGCCAGCGCGCAACGCTCGGGGAAATCTCCTCGGCGATGGAGGACGTGTTCGGGCGCTACGACACCGTACCGACGCCGGTCTCCGGCATCTATGGCGGCGCCTACGAATTCGACCGCGAATGGCTCGGCCTGAAGGAGGGTGTCGCGTCGCTCGAACGCCGCAATGGCCGCGTGCCGCGCATGCTCGTCGCCAAGA
>CAXTEO010000240.1:0-2063 GCA_964243205.1 uncultured Sphingomonas sp. | reverse complement strand
GATCGCGACTTCGGTCGTGCCGCCGCCGATATCGACCACCATGCTGCCGATCGGCTCGGTCACAGGCATTCCCGCGCCGATCGCGGCGGCGAGCGGTTCTTCGATCAACAGGACTTGCGACGCGCCGGCGTTGCTCGCCGCCTGGCGGATCGCGCGGCGTTCGACCTGGGTGGAGCTCGACGGCACGCAGATCACCACCTTGTGCCGCCGCGGCAAGCGGCTCGTCCCGCCGAGCGCCTTGTCCATGAAATGCTTGATCATCTGTTCGGCGACATCGATGTCGGCGATCACGCCGTCGCGCATCGGGCGGATCGTGCGGATCTGCTCGGGGGTCTTGCCCATCATCAATTTGGCTTCGTTGCCGACCGCACGCAGGCGCGAGACGCCGTCGATCGTTTCGAGCGCGACGACCGAGGGTTCGTCGAGCACGATGCCCTTGTCGCGGACATAGACGAGCGTGTTCACCGTGCCGAGGTCGATCGCCATGTCGCTGGAGGCAAAACTGAGGAACCGGGCCGGCCACATGATAGGTCTCGATCGTTCAGCATTCTGGCGGACCGGAGAAGTTTCCTAGCACAGGCTGTCCCGTCTCCGTGGGAGGCGCCGGGCGGCGGGTCAAGCGTGCTTCCGACCCGTTGACGTTTCTACGCGGCAAGTCGCCGATGGCGGGCGCGCCCGGCCGGACGTTTTCACCGGCGCTTTAGCAACGCCAGCCCGCCCAGGCTGAGGATTCCGGCTACCACGAGATAGGCTCCGACCAGCGCCAGGCCGCCGCGCGCGGCCAGCGCCTGTGCCGCGATCGGCGCGAGCGCGCCGCCGAGGATGCCGCCGAGATTGAAGGTGATCGAGACGCCGGTGTAGCGCACTCCCGCGTCGAACAGCGACGGCAGCCAGCCGCCGAGCGGGCCGTAGGCGAACCCCATCGCGAACAGCGACAGCGCGAGCCAGGCGAACACGATCCACAGCGAGGTGGCGCCGAGCATCGGCCCCATCAACGCGCCCGAGACGATGCACCCGACGAAACCCCAGCGCAGCATCGCGGTCGCGCCGACGCGGTCGGCGAGCGTGCACGACACGATCACGCCCAGCGCGAGGAACAGGATCGCGCCGATCTCGATCCCGAGAAACGCCTGCCGCCCGTGGCCGAGCGTGGTCGTGCCGTAACTGAGCGCGAACGCCGTCGTCAGGTAGAACAAGGCGAAACAGGCGATCACGCCGACGGTGCCGGCGATCGTCGCGCGCAGATGGTGGCGGAACAGTTCGGCGATCGGCACGGCGGGCAGCGCGTCGTGCGCCGCTGCCTCGCGAAACGCGGGCGTCTCGGTCAGTTTGAGGCGGACCCACAGGCCGAGCATGACCAGGACCGCGCTCACCAGGAAGGGGAGGCGCCAGCCCCATGCGCGGAATTGCTGCTCGCTCAGCGTTGCGCCGAGCAGCAGGAAGAAACCGTTGGCCGCGATGAAGCCGATCGGCGCGCCGAGCGGCGGGAACATGCCCCAACGATTTTCATGACCCTTCGGCGCATTCTCGACCGCGAGCAGCGAAGCCCCGCCCCATTCGCCGCCGAGGCCCAGCCCCTGTCCGAAGCGCAGCAGGCACAGCAGCAACGGCGCGACCCAGCCGATCTGCGCATAGGTCGGCAGGAAGCCGATCGCGACGGTCGATCCGCCCATCAGCATCAGCGAGGCGACCAAGGTCGATTTGCGGCCGAGCCGATCACCGAAATGGCCGAATACCGCAGCGCCCAGCGGCCGCGCGAAGAAGGCGAGCCCGAAGCTCGCATAGGAAGCGAGCAGTTGCACCGCCGGGTCGCTGGCCGGAAAGAAGAGCGGGCCGAACACCAGAGCGGCGGCGGTCGCATAGACGTAGAAATCGTAAAACTCGACCGAGGTGCCGATCAGGCTGGCGAGGAGGATGCGGCGGGTCGAGGCGCTGGTCATGCCGCTTCCTAGAAGAGCCGCGCGGGGTTGTCGAAGGGCGCGGCCGCGGCGACCGTCCCGCGATCAATCAGAAAGTGTTTGACTGCCGTGGCAATGGTTGCCATGGCCAGCATATAGCGATGT
>CAXTEO010000239.1:0-2159 GCA_964243205.1 uncultured Sphingomonas sp. | reverse complement strand
CATCACTCGGCTGACTAAGTGAGCGACGGCGTCCTGTACCGCGCGCTTGGAGAGCCGACGCGATCGGCGAGCCGCTGGTGGCTTAGGGCGACCGGCTTGCCGCTTCCGATACTGAGGATCGCCAGGTAGACCAGATAGGCTGACGCCCGTCGATCATGGCCGACAAGGTTACGCATGAGCGTGTCCAACACGTAAGTGTCGATCCGGATTTCACCTTGCATGCTATAGCAATGACTGCGCCGCTTCGCGGCGGCAAGCGTGACAGGTAGGAGGGCGTGTGGAGGTCGCCATGATCAAGCATCTCAAGTTCGCCAGCATCCCTACCTCAGACCAGGATCGCGCGCTTGCGTTCTGGACGGAGAAGATCGGGTTCCAGATCAAGACCGATCAGGCGATGGGTTCGCAACGCTGGATCGAGCTCGGCTTACCCGGTGCGCAGACCGACATCGTTCTGTTCACGCCTGCGGGGCAGGAGGATCGCATCGGTACGTTCTTCAATGGTTCGTTCCACTGCGACGATGTCGAATATACGTCTCGACAGCTCAAGGAGCGAGGGGTGGACATCGGCGCACCCGAAAAGCAGCCATGGGGCACCTTCGCTCGCTTCCGCGATCCGGACGGCAACACGTTCATTCTGTCGAGCCGTTAGTTCGGCTGCTCTCGACGCTACAAATCGAAAGCGTAGAGTGACCCACAAACTGCCCCTCGGGGCTACTTTGCCGCTCTCTAGAAATGGGGGCTTACTCACCTCGATTTTCCGCCGTTTTCGGCTAACGCGAATTGCTGGCCGAAAAGCAAACGTCATGATTTACGAAGCGTGGTCGGCGTCGGCTGGGCCGACCCGGACGCTACCATCGAGCCTTGCTCATCATCACAGGTCGCCATAAACAGAGGCGTCCTCTGGAGTTTTCGAAATGATCCAACGTCACCGCTAAAGCGGCAAGAAACTCGCTGGCGGAATGATCCGCCCCACCCGGGCTCTGTTTCGAGAACATCATGCAACGACTGAACAACAAGACGTGCGTCGTCACCGGCGCTGCGCATGGCATCGGCCGCGCCATCGCGAACCGTTTCCACGTCGAGGGCGCCGTAGTCGTCCTTACCGACATCGACGTGGAGGAAGGGGTGGCAGCCGCAGCCGAAGTCGGATGCCGCTTCGAAAAGCTCGACGTGCGGGAGGAGGCAGACTGGCTCCGGCTGGCAGGCATCGTTCCCGCCGCCGACGTGGTGGTCAACAATGCCGGCGTGACAGGCTTCGAAAGCGGCATCCGCGCCCACGATCCCGAACATGCCAGCCTGGCGGACTGGCGGGAGGTCCACAGAGTCAATCTCGATGGGACGTTCCTCGGCTGCCGCTATGCGATCGGTACGATGAAGGCACAGGGCACCGGCTCGATCATCAACATATCGTCCCGCTCCGGGCTGGTCGGCATCCCGCTCGCGGCTGCCTATGCGTCGTCCAAGGCGGCGATCCGTAACCACAGCAAGACGGTCGCCCTCTATTGCGCACAGCAGGGTTGGAAGATCCGGTGTAACTCGATCCACCCTGCCGCCATCCTGACCTCGATCTGGGAGCCGATGCTGGGCACCGGTCCCGATCGCGACGCGAAGATGCGAGCCCTCGTCGCCGATACGCCGCTCAAACGATTCGGGATGCCGGAGGAAGTGGCGGCAATCACCGTGATGCTCGCCTCGGATGAGGCCACCTACGTGACCGGGACCGAGGTGAACATCGATGGAGGGTTGTTGGCCGGCTCCGCCGCGTCGCCTGGCTGACGATCTCGGCGGAGCGTGATCAATAGTACTCCGCCGCTCCCCTCCTCTGCCCGCTTGCTCCTGTCAGCTATTGCTCGAATGGAAGCAGTCGCCAACCCGGACTTTGAGGTTTTGCTGCTTGGCAATGTAGTGGCGGTAAGACCCAATCTCTGCCATTCAGATCACCCTCGTACCCTTCCGAATCCTGCTGCTCGTTCATTACTCACGAGCGCGCTTGATTGAGCTTCATCTCCGCATTGCGCCTCAACGCGAGCCGCCTTCGCTTCGAACAATCTCAAGGTCCACGATCTCGCATCCTGCTAGCGTCCGCGGTTGTGGTGTAATTACCCGGTGCAGTTCGCCCTGACCGCGCAGCGGGAGCGGCAGGCGGGCGTCGCATAGCC
>CAXTEO010000238.1:0-2258 GCA_964243205.1 uncultured Sphingomonas sp. | reverse complement strand
GGCAATTTCATCCGCCGGCCCGACCAGCTCGATTATCTGCAGGAACCCGACGTGTTCCACGACGTGTTCGGCCATGTGCCGATGCTCGCAGACCCGGTGTTCGCCGATTATCTCGCCGCTTATGGCCGCGGCGGGCAGCGCGCACAGGGGCTGGATGCGCTCAAATATCTCGGGCGGCTGTATTGGTACACGGTCGAATTCGGGCTGATCGCCGAGCCCGAGGGCTTGCGCATCTATGGCGCTGGGATCGTGTCGAGCTTTGCCGAAAGCCGCTTCGCGCTCGACGATGCCAGCCCCAACCGCATCGCCTTCGATTTGAAGCGGGTGATGCGCACCGACTATCGCATCGACGATTTCCAGCAGAATTATTTCGTCGTTCCGAGCTTCGAGGCGCTATTGCGCCAGACCGTCGAGACCGATTTCGCGCCCTTATATGCGGAACTCGCCGCGCTGCCGGATGTGCCGGTGGCGGAAATCTTGCCCGAGGATACGCTCATCACTCACGGAACGCAGCATTATGCCCGGGGCAAGCTCGCACGATGAGCCGCGCCGAACGTGAGCGCTGGGCGCTCGCCGAAGAGAGCTGGCCGCATTTGCAGGCGTTCATGACCGAGCGCCTGCATATCTTCGGCAACATGAAAGCGCTGCACGCCGAGCTCGCCGAGGCGATCGGCGGGCTGAGCTTCGCCGAGCGTGCCGAGATCGCATCGGAGTGCCG
Source organism: uncultured Sphingomonas sp. (assembly GCA_964243205.1). Taxonomy (GTDB): domain Bacteria; phylum Pseudomonadota; class Alphaproteobacteria; order Sphingomonadales; family Sphingomonadaceae; genus Sphingomonas. The sequence continues at coordinate 1,540 of CAXTEO010000238.1, read as the reverse complement.
CGCTTTCCTGGTGGCGTTCAAGACGCAGTATGACGATCGCGAATTCCTGCGTGACGGCTTCGGCGTGCGCGGCGAACTGCCGATCGACGATCGCGGCCGCGGGCAGGCCGGGCTCGCGCGGGCGAAAGTGGTGTACGATTCGTTCCTCGCCTCGCTGCGGGCCGAAGACGGGAAATGGCAGCCGGCAGTAGCAGGGTAACGCGGCACCATCCCATCTGCTTCCCCGGCGAAGGCCGGGGCCCAGTAGCGGAGGGTGCGGTAACGAAGCGCTGCGTTCGATGCCCGGGGCCCGTCCTCCTGGGCCCCGGCCTTCGCCGGGGAAGAGAAGTTTCGCGTTTTTGCGCTACAAATCGAGCGCCCAGCCGTCGCGCCCTTGGGGGTCGATCGGCTTGGTCGGCACATAGCGCACCGCGCCTGCGCTGAGCCGCAGGATCGACCAGTCGCCGCGCCGATCGACTTCGTCGAGCGCGCAGCCGCACGCCGCAAACGCCGCGACCACGTCGCCGCGCTGCGTCTCCAGCAGCCCCGCGAGCACGATCGTCGCGCCCGGCGCCGCGATCGCGGCGAGTTCGGGCGCCATCGAGACGAGCGGCCCGGCGAGGATATTGGCGATCACCAGATCGTACGGCGCCTGCGCGGTGATCTGGTCATCGAGCGCACCGTCGGCGACGATCAGCTCGATGCCGTCGATCGCATTGAGCGCGGCATTCTCGCGCGTCACGACGATCGCGCGCGGATCGATATCGGTCGCGACGGTCGCGGCTGCGGGCCAGAGATGCCTGGCCGCGAAAGCGAGCAGGCCCGTGCCCGTGCCGACATCGATCGCAGTGGCGAAATGCCGCTCGGCGAGGCGATCGAGCATTGCGAGGCAACCCGAGGTGGTGGCGTGATGCCCGGTGCCGAACGCCTGCCCCGCCTCGATCAGGAAAGCCCGCCCGCCGGCGGGCGCCGCGACCGGATGCGCGCTGGTATGGACGACGAAGCGCCCCTCGGCGATCGGTTCGAGTCCGTCCTGGCTCAGCGTCACCCAATCCTCGTCGGCAAGCGCTTCGATCACCGGCGCCACCTCGCCCGCGCTCGGCGCGAGCGCGCGAATCGCGGCGATCGCTTCGATCGAAGGTTCGAATTCGAGATAGGCGTCGAGCCGCCAATGCTCGCGATCGTCCTCGTGCAGTTCGGTGGTCATCAGCACCATGCCCTCGGCGATATCATCGGCGGCATCGATCGCCTCGGCCTCGGCGCGGGTGCAGGGGAGCGTCAGTTTCCAGCTGGTCATGGCACGCGTCCTGCCCCCGCCACTACCCACGCGCAAGCGTGCATCCATCCTGATGGATCGCTGCCGCCCACCCTTAGGCGCGACGTCTTCGCGCTCTTCTTTCCTTCGCGGTCTTCGCGTGAACAAGAAGGTGGGCTCACGCGAAGGCCGCGAAGGAAAGAAGGCCGCGAAGAAACAGGATTGCGCTGCGCGCGGCTATTCGTGGCGGAGTGCGTCGATCGGGTTGAGGGCGGCGGCGCGACGCGCCGGGAAATAGCCGAACAC
>CAXTEO010000237.1:0-2347 GCA_964243205.1 uncultured Sphingomonas sp. | reverse complement strand
AAACTTTTGCGGCCCAGAAGCGCGACCACGGCCGGGAGCTGGGCGGCAAGATCGGGTTTCCGCTCGCGGCCGACGCGCGCAAAGGCGCGGCGGAGGGCGACCCGGGGCCGGGCCCTGCCGCAACGGTTCGCGCCATGCCCAAGGGGCGGAATTTTCATTGAGGTCTGACGGATGCGAGGCACCTGCCCTTGTCAGGGCACCGGCCTTGAGGCAATTGCGCGACGATCCAGGACGCGGGACCGCTTCAAAGGATCATAACTCGGTTCGGAATCTGTGTACCTACAACCTTGAGCAGGTCGTTACTTACGACTTGGTGACCTCTGCTTCCGTACAGCCCATTGTGTATGCTCACCTGCGCTGGTTCACTTCGAGTGGTTCGTTTAAAAAGTCGCTTTGAATGGTGCTCACAGCTATCTCGAATGGACCGGCTTCCACAGTCCGCTTGGGGGTATGCTCATAGCTGATCAAAGCCGATTGCGGGCTGTCCGTTTCGGAACAGTGCGGCAGGACAACTTCTAACCGTTGGTGCGTTCGAGATATCTGTTGATCGTTGCAAGGCAGAGCGGGATTGCAGATGCGAGTGAGTAAGGCTTTCCGCTGGATAGGGTATATCGCAGCCGCCATCATTATTGCGATAATATCAAGTTTTTCTACAAATTTCTACCTAGCATTCAGACCGCATCCCAAAGTCGCGCTCACGTCAAATCTTGCGGCAGATCAAAGAGGAACATGGAACGAAGTTAGTATGGATTTCGACCGCCGGTTAAAATCGCGATTTCCATTAGGCTCGTCGGAAGTTGCGATAACGACCGAGCTACGCAAGGAGGGCTTCATTCGTGATGACTGGACATTGTCGGTGGCAGCCGAACACGAGGCGATCCGGCAGGAAAATAGCTGGCCGTGCAATCAAGCCGCCCACGTGTATTGGCGGGCAGACGCGTCGGGAGTTTTGAAGAACATACGAGGGCTTTACCGCGAAGAGGGTTGCCTGTAGCGCTCGGGCAAGTTCAAAGCTGCAACCGGTTCGCTAGGAATATGCTTTCAACGAACCGGCGATGGCCAATCGTACAAGGCCCGTTCATGCGCCGTCCCGTCGAAACGCGTCGGCCACGACCGCGAAGGGCAATACTAGCGACAGCGGCGCATCGATTAGCGGCACGGCGCCGTATCCCGCGTACCAACCCGCCGCCGTCTCATTCTTGGCGTCGATCAGCAACCCGACGCCTCCAACCTCTTCCGCAACGCGCATGCATCGCTCGATCGCGCGGCGGAGAAGCGACGTACCGACGCCGCGGCCCTGCAAAGGCTTGTCGACGGCCAGCCGTCCCAGCCGAAACATCGGGACATCGTAGCGGCCGAGCCTGCGGCTGACGATCGAGGGCGTGCGGGCGTAGAGCAGCGAGGCCGGGCTGAGGGTGTAGAATCCCAGCACACGCGATGGCCTATCAACCGGGGCGGCGACGAAACACCTGGCACCGCGACTCTCATGGTTTTGGCGGGCGTAGCGCAGCAGGTAAGTGTTGAGATCGGCTTCGCCGCAGTCGAAAGCAGTTCTGTCATGCGACCGGCCGATCGGCATCTCCTGCCACGTGATCGTCATTCGATGGTGAAGCCGGCCTTCATGGCTCGGACCAAGCGCGCCGGTGCCGGCGGCGGGTTCTCTAGCAAATCCAACACGCGCAACGTGTCGCGTTCCGACAGTTCGACACGCTCCTCACGCTCGATCGTCGCCGTCGCGTGAGGCAGGATGTTGCGCAGGATATAGCCGGTGAGATCGAGGCGCTCGATCGATGCGGCGCGCGTCAGAATAGCTTTGTCCTCGGGACGAAGCCGAAGCTCGACGCGGCCGTTGTCGCTTTGGGTACGGGGCATGATCCCTCTCTTTCGACCTCACGATATCATACGGCTTGGATCCGTACGATGGCAACATCATGGTGCCGTTCTCACACCACGGAGTCTCGCGTGTCGGTGGCCGGGGATGCGCACGCGGGTTCGCGAGTGGTCTTCGGGGCGTCTGGTTCCAGCATCGGAGCTGAAACCGTTTCATGCCGAGCAGCCGATGACCAAGCCCCGATGTCAAACCGCCCCACGGCCTTCCAACCATTCCCGCTGACGCGACGGCCCGCCTGTGCCATAGAGCAGCGTCGAATCGGATGGGATCGCTCCGCGACGCTCCCTCGATGAGTCCGCTCGCCGTTCGAAGCCGGGCACATTCGCCGGGGGCGGACGCGATCCGGCGCCACGCGTCTTAGGAACCAAGGGCGGTCAGGCTTGCCTTACAAGCGCATATTAAAGACGGCCTTCGTGGCGGCGCGCGACCGCAGGCGCCTGCAGGTGATCGCCGGCG
>CAXTEO010000236.1:0-2429 GCA_964243205.1 uncultured Sphingomonas sp. | reverse complement strand
GCTTCGAGGAGCATGGCGACACCGACGCCGCCGCGCAGCTCGTCACCTCGCACCTCCGCCTCGTGGCGAAGATCGCGATGGGCTATCGCGGCTATGGCCTGCCGGTCAGCGAATTGATCTCCGAGGGCAATATCGGCCTGATGCAGGGCGTGAAGAAGTTCGAGGCCGATCGCGGCTTCCGGCTCGCGACCTATGCGATGTGGTGGATCCGCGCCTCGATCCAGGAATTCATCCTGCGCTCGTGGTCGCTCGTGAAGATGGGCACCACCGCTGCGCAGAAGAAATTGTTCTTCAACCTGCGCCGGATGAAGTCGAAGCTCGACGCGTTCGAGGACGGCGATCTCTCCCCTGAGCATCTCGCCAAGATCGCGCACGATCTCGGCGTAACCGAGGCCGAAGTGACCAGCATGAACCGTCGCATGGCGATGGGCGGCGATACCTCGCTCAACGTGCCGATGCGCGAAGATGGCGACGGCCAGTGGCAGGATTGGCTGCAGGACGATTCGCCGTTGCAGGACACCGTCGTCGCCGAAGCGCAGGAGGCGGACGTCCGCCACTCGATGCTGACCGCGGCGATGGACGATCTCAACGAGCGCGAGCAGTTCATCCTGACCGAGCGCCGCCTGACCGACGAGCCCAAGACGCTCGAGGAACTGTCGCAGGTGTACGGCGTGTCGCGCGAACGCGTCCGCCAGATCGAAGTGCGCGCGTTCGAGAAGCTGCAAAAGGCGATGATGCGGATCGCCGGCGACAAAAGGATGCTCGTCGCGGCGTAAGCGCATGGCCGGTGCCGATGTTGTGATCGTCGGTGCCGGCGCTGCCGGTATCGCTGCCGGGCGTGCGTTGCACGACGCCGGGCTCGATGTGCTGGTGCTCGAGGCGGGCGATCGTGTCGGTGGGCGCGCGCATAGCGTTGAACTCGACCTTTCTCCTTCTACACCTTTCTCCTCTCCACTTCCCCCTTCTGCACTTCCCCGGCGAAGGCCGGGGCCCAGTAGCGAAGGTGGTCGTGATCGCGCGCAGCACTCGAACTCCTCGGACATCTCTACTGGGCCCCGGCCTTCGCCGGGGAAGCGCTCAGCGGGTGGCGTAGTGGTGGATTTCGGCTGTGGCTGGCTCCACTCGGCCAAGCGCAACCCCTGGACCGAGCTCGCCGAGCAGTACGGCCTGACCGTCGACAAAAGCCCCGCCAACTGGCGCACCCAGTGGCGCGACCTCGGCTTCCCGCCGGAAGATCAGGTCGCCTTCGCCGCCGCCTGGGACCGCTGGGAAGACGCCGCCCACGCCGCTTTGTCCGGCCCCGACCGCCCGCTCACCGATTTCATTGCATCAGACGCCCCATGGCGCCCGATGATCGACGCGATCTCGGGTTATGCCAATGGCGCGCCGCTCGCCCAGGTCTCGCTCCACGACTGGGCGGCGTATGAAGACGCCGCGACCGAAGACAATTGGGCAGTGCAGCAAGGCTATGGCACGCTGGTCGCGCGCCATGCCGAAGGGCTGGCAATCCAGCTGGAAACGATCGTCTCACGCGTCGATCATCGCACCACGACGCTGCGCGTCGAGACCAACCGCGGCACGCTCGCAACGCGCCGCGTCATCGTCGCCGTGCCGACCACGGCGCTGGCGCGCGAAACGATCCGCTTCGAGCCCGCGCTGTCCGACAAACATGCCGCCGCTGCCGACTTGCCGCTCGGCCTGGCGGACAAGATCTTCCTGCACGTCGCAGGCGAAGACCTCCCGACCAACGGCCATCTCGTCGGCAACCCGCGCAGCGTGTGCACCGCCAGCTATCGCCTCGCTCCGTTCGGCTGGCCAGTGATCGAGAGCTTCATCGGCGGCGACTGCGCCGAACTGCTCGAAGACAAAGACGATCGCGCCGCCGCCGACTTCGCGATCGGCGAGCTGGTCGGCTTGCTCGGCAGCGCCTGGCGCGCCCACCTCACCCCGCTCGCGCGCACGCGCTGGCGCCACGCCCCGCACATCCACGGCAGCTATTCGCACGCCCGCGTCGGCGCGGCGGAGCAGCGCGCCGTGCTGGCCGCCCCGATCGACGACCGCCTGTTCTTTGCCGGCGAGGCCTGCTCGCACCACGATTTCTCGACCGCACACGGCGCCTACGAGACCGGGATCGCCGCCGCCGAAGCGGTGTTTGCCTCGCATGGTGGACAGCGCCGCCGCGCAAGCTAAGACCAGGGTATGACCGACCGCAGGCTGCAGGCCGACGCTCCCCCGATCCGCATCAAACGCCAGCGCCAGCGCGGCCTCCTGGGTCGCGTGATCGGGTGGATCGTTCGGCTGGTGATCGGCTTCCTGTTGCTGTCCGTAGCGATGGTGGTGATCTACCGTTTCGTGCCGCCGCCGATCACGCTGACGATGATCAGCGACATGCTGGGCGGTCACGGCATCGACAAATCGTGGCGCCCGCT
>CAXTEO010000235.1:0-2595 GCA_964243205.1 uncultured Sphingomonas sp. | reverse complement strand
TGTCGTGCCGTTCGATCATCTACAAGGGGCTGTTCCTCGCCGAATCCTTGTCGGTCTTTTATCCCGATTTGCGCGACACGCGCTTCGAGAGCCGCGTCGCGATCTTCCATCAGCGTTATTCGACCAACACCTTCCCGCAATGGTGGCTGGCCCAGCCCTTCCGCACGCTCGCGCACAATGGCGAGATCAACACGATCCGCGGCAACAAGAACTGGATGCTCAGCCACGAGATCAAGATGGCGGCGACCGCGTTCGGCGAGCATTCGGAGGACATCAAGCCGGTGATCCCCGCCGGCGCGAGCGACACCGCCGCGCTCGACGCGGTGTTCGAGGCGATCTGCCGCTCGGGCCGCGACGCGCCGACCGCCAAGCTGATGCTGGTGCCCGAGGCGATGGTCGAGGGCAGCGACATGCCGGCCGAGCATCTCGCGATGTACCAATATCTTGCGAGCGTGATGGAGCCGTGGGACGGTCCCGCCGCGCTGGCGATGACCGACGGCCGCTGGGCGGTTGCCGGGATGGACCGCAACGCGCTGCGTCCGCTGCGCTATGTCCGCACGATCGACGGCCTGCTGATCGTCGGATCGGAGAGCGGGATGGTCGTGGTGCCGGAATCGACCGTGCTCGAAAAGGGCCGGCTCGGGCCGGGCCAGATGATAGCGATCGATCTCGACGAAGGTGTGCTGCTGCACGACCGCGAAGTGAAGGACCGCATTTCGGGCGAGCATGACTATGCCAGCATGATCGGCGAGTTCACCAACATCGACGATCTGCCGCTCCCCGCAGGCGATCCTATCACGCGTTACGCGCGCGCCGACCTAGCGCGCCGTCAGGTCGCCGCCGGGCAGACGCTCGAGGACATGGAACTGATCCTCGCGCCGATGGTCGAGGGCGCCAAGGAAGCGATCGGATCGATGGGCGACGATACGCCGCTCGCGGTCATTTCCGACAAGCCGCGCCTCATCAGCCAGTTCTTCCGGCAGAATTTCAGCCAGGTCACCAACCCGCCGATCGACCCCTTACGCGAGCGCCATGTGATGTCGCTCAAGACGCGCTTCGGCAACCTCGCCAACATCCTCGACACCGAGGATCGGCGCGACGGCGTGCTGGTGCTCGAATCGCCGGTGCTCGACGGCGCGGCCTGGGCGCGGCTCAAGGCGCATTTCGGCGCGCAGGCGGCCGAGATCGACTGCACCTTCGAAGCGGGCGGTGGCCCGGAGACGCTGCGGGCGGCGATCGCGCGCATCCGTGCCGAGGCGGTGACGGCCGTGCGCCAGGGCCGTAGCGAGCTGTTCCTGACCGATCGCAACATCGGCCCCGAGCGGATCGGCATCGCCGGCGTGCTCGCTGCCGCTGCCGTCCACACGCATCTCGTGCGGATGGGCTTGCGCTCCTACGCCAGCATCAACGTGCAGACCGCCGAATGCCTCGACACGCATTATTATGCGGTGCTGATCGGCGTCGGCGCGACGACGGTGCACGCCTATCTGGCGGAAGCGTCGATCGTCGACCGCCACGAGCGCGGCCTGTTCGGCGACCTGACGCTCGAAACCTGCCTCGCGCGGCATCGCCATGCGATCGACGAGGGTCTGCTCAAGATCATCTCGAAGATGGGGATCGCGGTGATCTCCTCTTACCGTGGCGGCTATAATTTCGAGGCGGTCGGCCTGAGCCGTGCGCTCGTCGCCGACCTGTTTCCCGGCATGCCCGCGAAGATTTCGGGCGAGGGCTACGCCTCGCTCCACCTCAACGCGCAGCTGCGCCACGACAAAGCGTTCGACGAGGGCGTCGCGACGCTCCCGATCGGCGGCTTCTATCGCCAGCGCCACACCGGCGAGACGCATGCTTACTCGGCACAGCTGATGCATCTGCTGCAGAACTCGGTCGCGACCGATTCCTACTCGACCTATCTGCAATTCTCGCGCGGCGTGGAGGCCCTGCCCCCGGTCTATCTGCGCGACCTGCTTCAGTTCAACTTCCCCGCCGAGGGCGTTCCGGTCGACCAGGTCGAGGCGATCACCGAGATCCGCAAGCGCTTCGTGACGCCGGGCATGTCGCTCGGCGCGCTCTCGCCCGAGGCGCACGAGACGCTGGCGATCGCGATGAACCGCATCGGCGCCAAGGCCGTGTCGGGCGAAGGCGGCGAGGACAAGGCACGCTACCAGCCGTATGCCAATGGCGACAACGCCAATTCGGGCGTCAAGCAGATCGCGAGCGGACGCTTCGGCGTAACCGCGGAATATCTCAACGCCTGCGACGAGATCGAGATCAAGGTCGCGCAAGGGGCGAAGCCCGGCGAGGGCGGGCAGCTGCCCGGCTTCAAGGTGACCGAGTTCATCGCCAAGCTGCGCCATGCGACGCCCGGCGTGATGCTGATCTCGCCGCCGCCGCACCACGACATCTATTCGATCGAGGATCTCGCGCAGCTCATCTACGACTGCAAGCAGATCAACCCGACCGCGCGGGTCTGCGTGAAGCTCGTCTCCTCGGCCGGGATCGGCACGGTGGCGGCGGGCGTGGCCAAGGCGCATGCCGACGTCATCCTGATCGCCGGCCATGTCGGCGGCACCGGCGCCTCGCCGCAGACCAGCATCA
>CAXTEO010000234.1:0-2604 GCA_964243205.1 uncultured Sphingomonas sp. | reverse complement strand
CCCGGCAGCTGGTAGGCGAGCGCCCCTAGCAAGGCTTTTCCCCCCGCGCAACGCCTATCGCGATCGGGGCGATGCGGGTAGCAGCATGGGCGATGAGCACAGCGCGCCCGATCACCGACGAAACGCGCCGGATTCTCGGCCTCGCTTGGCCCGTAATGCTGACCAGTCTCAACTGGACGATCCTGAGCGTGACAGACATCGTCGTGGTCGGGCTGACCGGCACCGACCAGGTCGCCGCGCTGGGGGCGAGCCGCGCGTTGACCTTCGTCACGATCGTTGCCGGGCTGGCCTGGCTGTCGGGGACCTTGGTGTTCACCGCGCGCGCCGACGGCGCGGGTGATTTGCCGCGGACCGGCGCCACGTTGCGCGCCGGGCTCGTGCTAGCGCTGGTGCTCGGCCTGGCCGGCGCGATCGGCTTCGTGCTGTTCGCCGAGCCGATGCTGGCGGGGATCGGCGTGGCGCCGGCGCTGGTCGGGCCGGCGGCGCGCGTCGTGCGGGTGATGGCCCTGTGCTATCCGTTCCAGCTGACGATCATCGCCGCGAGCTTCTTTCTCGAAGCGATCGCCCGGCCGCGCCGCGTGATGGTGGTCAATCTGGCGATCCTGCCGCTCAACGCATTGCTCGCCTGGGCGCTGTCGGGCGGGCATCTCGGCCTGCCCGCGCTCGGCGCGGTCGGCGCGGCGTGGGCAACCGCCAGCGCGTCGGTGATCGGTGCGGCGGCGATGCTGGCCGCGGCGTGGACGACGCCGCGCGCGGCCGAGCGCGGCGTGCGCGACCTTTCGCCCGTGCTGTGGGCCGCAGCGGCGCGCGAGGCGGTGCGACTAGCGCGGTTCGGGATCGTTCCGGCGGTCGCCTCGGGGCTCGAACTGGCGGGCTTTTCCATCCTGATCGCGCTTTCGACCGATTTCGGCGCGGTGACGGCGCACGCCTTCCAAATCGTCTTCGCCGTCCACAACGTCACGTTCGGCGTGGCGCTGGGGCTCGGTTCGGCGGCGGGGGTGCGCGCCGGCAATGCGGTCGGCGAGGGAATGCCCGCATTGGCCGTGCCGCGCACCGCGATCGCCGCGGCGTTGGCGGCGCTCTTCACCGGTTTCTGCGCCGCGCTGATCGTTTTCGCGCGCGGGCCGATCGTCTGGGCATTCCCGGCCGCGGCGGGCGTCCATACGATCGCGCTGGCGATGCTGCCGGTCTGGGCGCCGTTCATCCTGTTCGACGGGGTGCAAGTCGTGTTCGTCTATGCGCTGCGCTCGCTCGGCGACCAGATCGTCACGGGCATCAACAGCATTGTCGCCTTTTTCATCGTCACTGGCGGGGCGGGCTGGCTGCTGGTGCACCAGGGCGCCGGGCCGCTCGGTCTCGTCTACGCCTCGGGGCTGGGGATGCTCGCCGCGGCAATCCTGCACGGCGGGCGGTTCGCCCTGGTCAGTGCGCGCCTTCGCCGGAGAAACTGAGCACCAATTCCTTGGCGTTGACCGGCACGTCGAGCTTGGCGCTGTTGAATTCGATCTTGCCTTTGGGCGGCAACGTGCTGGCTTCGGGGCGGATCATCCAGCTGAACACGATGCGGCGCTGCGCATCGCGCAGATCGGCGCGAATGTCGGGGATCGGCTGGGGCGAATCGGTCGGGTTGAGTACCGTGCCGCTGACCGCGAAGATTTCGTTGCCGTTGAAGGTGTGCTGGTCGATCGGCTTGCTGACGATCTTGAGCGGGGTGCCGCCATTGGCTTGGAACAGGTCGCTCGCGAGCCCGGGTGCGCCGACATAGACGATGCCACCGGCCGCGGCGAGCATCACCACACCCGCGGCGAGCGCGGCCATCGTCCAGCGCCGCGCTGGATTGCGGCGCGCGCGGAACGGCGGCTCGTGCGCGAAGGCGTCGTAGCCGGGATAGGGCGCGGCTTCCGCCGGAGCCATAGCAGGGCTTGCCGCCTCGGCCGGCCGGACAGGCTCGGGCGCCGCGCTCGGCATCTCGGCTGGCGCGGCCAGATCGAGCACGGGAATGCCGGCCTGGAACCAGCTATGCTTGCAGCTGGCACAGCGCACGGTGCGCCCGTCGGGCCCGATCGCAGTGTCGGGGACGAGGTAGCGGGTGTGGCACTCGGTGCATTCGAGGATCATGATACCGCTTTGGCCCGGTTGCCGACCGCTGGCAACGCATGGCCGAATCTACGCCCGTGGCGGGGCGACTGGCAAGTGGCGCAATGGCGATGCTTGTGGCGGCCTGCCCGATCGTGCGATGCAGGCGCGGGGCATCTGGTAACAAGCGAGCATCACGCGCCGCCATGGCGAATATCGTCCAGTTCGAGAATGTGGGGCTGCGCTACGGCACCAGCCAGGAGACGCTGACCGATGTCAGCTTCGCTTTGTCGAGCGGCGCATTCTATTTCCTGACCGGCGCGTCCGGCGCGGGCAAGACCTCGTTGCTCAAACTGCTCTATCTCGCGCAGCGGCCGACGCGCGGCAGCATCAAATTGTTCGGCGAAGATGCGGTCACGCTGCCGCGCGCGCGCCTGCCGGGCTTCCGGCGGCGGATCGGCGTGGTGTTCCAAGATTTCCGGCTCGTCCCGCATCTCTCGGCCTTCGACAATATCGCGCTGCCGCTGC
>CAXTEO010000233.1:0-2627 GCA_964243205.1 uncultured Sphingomonas sp. | reverse complement strand
ATCAACGTCAGTGGCCACCGCATGGGCACCGCCGAGGTCGAGAGCGCGCTGGTGCTCCATCCGCACGTCGCCGAGGCGGCGGTGGTCGGCATGCCGCACGACATCAAGGGCCAGGGCATCTACGCTTATGTCACGCTCAACTCGGGGCAGGCACCGTCGGAAGCGCTGCGCAAGGAGCTGATCGGCTGGGTGCGCAAGGAGATCGGCCCGATCGCCGCGCCCGACAAGCTGCATTTCGCGCCCGGCCTGCCCAAGACGCGCTCGGGCAAGATCATGCGCCGTATCCTGCGCAAGATCGCCGAGGGCGACGTGTCGAATTTGGGAGATACCAGCACGCTGGCCGATCCGGCGGTGGTCGACGATCTGGTGGCGAACCGGGTGGCGTGAAGCCAAAACCGGGCATCGGCTTCAATTGTCAAAGAGATCCGCGTCTATCTGCCTTTTGACATGAATCACGCGACCGACGAACAGACGCTCCGCTTCCACCCGGTAGAAGAGGCGGTGGCTGCGATGCACGCGCGTGCGCACATCTCCGGACCATACGCGCGAGACCTCGCCGATGTGGGGATATCGGCACAACAGCTGAAACGTCTCGTCGAAGCTTAGAAAGTATCGCTCGCCGACCTCATCGCCGAAGGTCGCGCACCCATGTCGGAGGATTTCTGTCAGGTCGGCGTCAGCGTGGTCGCTGATTTCAAGCCGCAGCACGCGAAGCCCGGTGCTGGGCGAGAATATCCTGCAGGCTTCGTGAACTGACGCCAGACGCGAAGCCTTTCTCCACCTCGGCGCGTAGCCAGGTCAAGCGCTCGACACGCTCCTGATCACGACGAATGAGATCGACCAGGTAGTCGCTGGTGTTCGCGAAATCGCCGTCCGCGACGCGCCGCTCTGCCCAAGCGCTCGCATCATCGGAAACAGAGATATGCATCTGTGCCATCGCTTCACGCCATAGCGAATTTTTCCGTTTTCGACAATACGCGCCGCTACCGCAGCAGCACCAGTTCCTCCGCCATCGACGGATGCAGCGCCACCGTCTGGTCGAACGCGTCCTTGGTCAGCCCGGCCTTCACCGCCACCGCCGCCGCCTGCAGGATCTCGGGCGAATCCGGCCCGATCATGTGCAGGCCGATCACGACATTGGTCTCCGAATGGCAGATCATCTTGTACAGCGCGCGCTCGTTGCGGCCGGCCAGCACGTTCTTCATCGGGCGGAAGTCGGAGGTATAGACCTTTACCGAGCCGAACTTGTTCTTGGCCTGACTCTCGGTGAGGCCGACGCCCGCCATCGGCGGATGGCTGAACACCGCGGCGGGGATGTTGTCGTAATCGACGCGGTGTGGCTTGCCGCCGAACAGCGTGTCGGCGAACGCCTGGCCCTCGCGGATCGCGACCGGGGTCAGCTGGACACGATTGGTGACGTCGCCGACCGCGTAGATGCTGTCGCAGGTCGATTTGTTGTCGGCATCGACCACCACCGCGCCGACCGCGTCGAGCGCGACGCCTGCCGTCTCGAGCCCGAGCCCTTCGGTCAGCGGCTTGCGGCCGGTGGCGAACAGCACGCAATCGACTTCGATCGGATCGTGATTGCTCATCGCGACGAGCAAGCTGCCATCGGCTTGCTTGGTGATGCCCTGGAAGCCGGCATTGAAGCGGAAATCGATCCCCTTCGCCATCGAGATCTGCAGCAGTCGATCGCGGATCGATTCGTCATAGCCGCGCAGGATCACGTCGCTGCGGTTGATCAGCGTGACCTTGGCGCCGAATTCGTTGAAGATGCCGGCGAATTCGTTGGCGATATAGCCGGCACCGGCGATCAGGATGCGCTTGGGCACGGCATCGAGGTGGAACACTTCGTTCGAGGTGATGCCATGTTCATGGCCTGGGCAATCCGGCACCGCCGGGGTCGCGCCGACCGCGATCAGGATCGTCTTGGCGGTCACTTCGCGCCCGTCGCCGAGTTTGAGCGAATGCGGTCCGGTGACAGTAGCGCGATCGAGGATGATCTCGACGCCATTGTTGTTGAGCGTGTCGGTGTAGGCGCCGTTGATCCGGTCGACTTCCTCCAGCACATTGTCGCGCAGCCGGCCCCAGTCGAATTCGCAATTGTCGGGCACGTTCCAGCCGAAGCGCTTCGCGTCCTTGAGATCCTCGGCGAAATGCGCGCCATAGACCAGCAGCTTCTTCGGCACGCAGCCGCGGATCACGCAAGTGCCGCCGACGCGATACTCTTCCGCCACCGCGACCTTGGCGCCGTGCGCGGCGGCGACGCGCGAGGCGCGCGTCCCGCCCGAGCCAGCGCCGATGACGAACAAATCGTAGTCGTAGGTATCGGTCATTACACTCTCACTTCGTCACCCCGGCCTTGTGCCGGGGTCCACCGCGAAACAGGCTCGGCGGGTCATTGTTGCATGGTGGCCCCCGGCACAAGGCCGGGGTGACGGCGTGGGCGTTACCCGAAAGCGCGCTTGATCAGATCGTCGGTCGAGACGTCGAAGCTTTGTCCGCCGGCGTCCGCCGCCTTGGCCATTTCCTTGCCGAGCTCGACGCCGAACTGGTCGAACGAGTTGATCCCCAGCAGCACGCCGTTCACGAACACGCGCTGTTCGTAGAAGGCGATCAGCGCGCCC
>CAXTEO010000232.1:0-2771 GCA_964243205.1 uncultured Sphingomonas sp. | reverse complement strand
GCCTTGCCTTCCATCACCGGCTTGGACGCCAGCGCGCCGAGATTGCCGAGGCCGAGGATCGCCGTGCCGTTGGAGATGACCGCGACCAGATTGCCCTTGGCGGTATAGTCATAAGCGAGGCTTGGATCGGCAGCGATCGCCAGCACCGGCACCGCGACGCCGGGCGAATAGGCCAATGCCAGATCGCGCTGCGTCGCCATCGGCTTGGAGGCGATGATCTCGATCTTGCCCGGGCGTCCCTCCGAATGGAACAGCAGCGCTTCGCGCTCGGAGAATTGGACGTTCGAATCTGCGGACATGCTCGGCCTTTCGGAATCGCTACGTCCTTAGGGAATGCCTTCCGCCGCGTCACCCCGCGAGATGATCCGCAACGCACGGGCATGACGCGCGGCGATTTGCTTGCTACCTGAACCGCAATGTCGACCCCCGCCCCTACCCCGATGATGGCGCAATACCTCGCGCTGAAAGCTGAGGCGCGCGATTGCCTCTTATTCTACCGGATGGGCGATTTCTTCGAAATGTTCTTCGACGACGCGAAGATCGCTGCCGCGGTGCTCGACATCGCGCTGACCGCGCGCGGCGAGCATGACGGCGTGGCGATCCCGATGTGCGGCGTGCCGGTGCATGCCGCCGACGCCTATCTCGCGCGGCTGATCAAGGCCGGCCACCGCGTCGCGATCGCCGAGCAGACCGAGAGCCCGGCCGAAGCCAAGAAGCGCAGCGGCAAGACGTTGGTCTCGCGCGCGATCGTCCGCGTGGTGACGGCGGGGACGCTGACCGAGGAAGCGCTGCTCGACGCGCGCACGGCGAATTGGTGCGTGGCGATCGGCGAGGCCGCGGGCGGGGTCGCGGTGGCGGCAGCGGACATTTCGACCGGGCGCTTCGAGCTGATCGAATGCGACGCGGCGAGCCTGGGTGCCGAGCTCGCGCGCTTGAACCCGGCGGAGACGATCGCGTCGGAAGCGACCGCCTTCGGCGACATGGCGACGATGCTGCGACCCCGCGCCGAGTTCGACAGCGGGCGCGGCGAGGCGCGACTGAAGGCGCTGTACGACGTCGCGACGCTCGACGGCTTCGGCCAGTTCGGGCGCGCGGCACTCGCGGCGGCGGGTGGCCTGGTCGCGTATCTCGACCATACCGCCAAGGGCGCGATTCCGTTCCTGCGCCCGCCGCGCATCGCGCATACCGCGCAGCAAATGGCGATCGACGCGGCGACGCGCGAGAGCCTGGAACTGACCCAGACCACCAGTGGCGCGCGCAAGGGCAGTCTGCTCGACGCGATCGACCGCACCGTGACGGCGGCGGGGGCACGCTTGCTCGCCGCCGATATCGGCGCGCCGCTGATGGACCGCGGGCGGATCGAAGCGCGGCTCGATCTCGTCACATTGCTGGCCGAGGATTCGGGGCTGCGCAACGCGTTGCGCGGCACGCTGCGCAGCCTCGCCGATATCGGGCGCGCGCTGGGACGGCTCGCCGCCGGGCGCGGTAGCCCGCGCGACCTCGGGCAGCTTCGCGATGGCCTCGACGGCGCGTGGCGATTGGGCGAACGGCTCGGCAAGATCGAACAGCCACCGGCATTGCTCGCCGAGCTCGCGCCGGCGTTGCGCGGGCACGGCGCGCTGATCGACTTGCTCACGCGCGCGCTCGTCGCGAGTCCGCCGATCGACGCTTCGGACGGCGGCTATATCGCGCCGGGCTACGACGCGGCGCTCGATGACCTGCGCGACGCGGGCGCGGGTGGCAGGCGGGCGATCGCCGCGCTGGAGGCCGAGTTCCGTACCCGCACCAGCGTGGCTGCGCTGAAGATCCGCCACAATGGCGTGCTCGGCTATCATATCGAGGTGCCGGCGCGCTTCGGCGATGGGCTGATGAAGCCCGACAGCGGTTTCACGCATCGCCAGACGATGGCCGGCGCGATCCGCTTCAACGCGCCCGAACTGCACGAAGTCGCGCTGAAAGTGACTCAGGCCGGGGCGCATGCGCTGGCGGCGGAAGCGGCGCATCTCGAGGATCTGATCGAAGCCGCGCTCGCCCGCCGCGAGCCGGTTGCCGCGACCGCCGACGCGCTCGCCCGGCTCGACGTCGCCGCGGGACTGGCCGAACGCGCGACCGAGGGCGGCTGGGCGCGGCCGGCTTTGGTCGACCACGCGTGCTTCGACATCACCGGCGGGCGCCATCCGGTGGTCGAGGATGCGCTCGCCAAACGCGGCGAGCGCTTCGTCGCCAACGACTGCCGCCTGTCCGAGGATTCGCGGCTGTGGCTCGTCACCGGCCCCAACATGGGCGGCAAGTCGACCTTCCTGCGCCAGAACGCGCTGATCGCGGTCCTCGCGCAGGCGGGCAGCTTCGTCCCTGCCACGCAGGCGACGCTGGGCCTGGTCGACCGGCTGTTCTCCCGCGTCGGCGCCTCCGACAATCTCGCGCGCGGCCGGTCGACCTTCATGGTCGAGATGGTCGAGACGGCCGCCATCCTGGCGCAGGCGGGGCCGAACAGCTTCGTCATCCTCGACGAGGTCGGGCGCGGCACCTCGACCTATGACGGCCTCGCGATCGCCTGGGCGGTGGTCGAGGCGGTGCACGATCGCAACCGCTGCCGCTGCCTGTTCGCGACCCATTATCACGAGCTGACCCGGCTGGCCGAACGGCTCGACGCGCTGACGCTGCACCATGTCCGCGCGCGCGAGTGGAAGGGCGAGCTGGTGCTGCTGCACGAGCTGGCGGACGGGCCCGCCGATCGCAGCTATGGCCTGGCCGTCGCGCGGCTAGGCGGG
>CAXTEO010000231.1:0-2786 GCA_964243205.1 uncultured Sphingomonas sp. | reverse complement strand
CGGCGGTCACCAGCATCAGCATCGCGAAGGTGAACAGCGACAGATAGGCGAAGAAGCGCGGCTGGTCGGGGTCCTCGTCCATATAGCCCCAGCTATACAGATGGACCAACGCCGAGACCGAGGTGACCACGACGAGCATCACCGCCGTCAGCGCGTCGACACGCAGCGACCAGTTCACCGACAGGTCGCCCGAATGGATGAAGTCGAGCACCGGCGTGACCGTAGCCTCGCCGCCGCCGAGATAATGGATGAAGATTGGCCAGCTCAAAGCGCACGACGCGAACAGCGCTCCGGTCGTCACGACCTTCGGCAGGATCGCGCCGAAGCTCTTGTTAGCGAAGCCCGCGACGATCGCCGCGAGCAGCGGCAGGAAGACGATGAAGAGGATCGAGGTCATGATGCGTCGCCCCGGCGGAGGCCGGGGCCGTCCTGTTTGGGGCACTCGGCCCGCGTTACAACGTAGCGGCCCCGGCCTACGCCGGGGCGACGGTTAAATTCGGTCACCATCACCCCTGCATCCGGTTGGCGTCGTCGACCGAGATCGTCCCGCGGCTACGGAAATAGATGACGAGAATGGCAAGCCCGATCGCCGCCTCACCCGCCGCGACGGTCAGCACGAACATCGCGAACACCTGTCCGACCAAGTCGTGCAGATAGCCCGAGAAGGCCACGAAATTGAGGTTCACCGCGAGCAGGATCAGCTCGATCGCCATCAGCATGACGATGAGGTTCTTGCGGTTGGCGATGATGCCGAGCACGCCGAGTGCGAACAGGATCGCCCCGACGACGAGATAATGGCCCAGGCCAATCACAGGTCGATCCCCTTGCCGACAGCGGGTTGCGTGTTGCGCGTGGCGTCCTGCGGGCGCCGTGCGTTCTGGCGGCTGACATTCTGCGCGCGCGAACCCTTACGCTCGCGATGCGTCAGCACGATCGCGCCGATCATCGCGACGAGCAGCACCAGCCCGGCGCCCTCGAACACGAACAGATAGCGCGTGTAGAGCAGCATCCCGAGCGCCTCGATATTGGGCGTCAGGTCGGGCGTCGGCGCGGCGCGGCGCGCGAGCTCGATCTTGCCCGCGCTCCAGGCGCCGAACGCGACCATGATCTCGGCGGCGAGCCCGACCGCGAACACCGCACCGATCGCGGCATAGCGCGCGAAGCCGGCGCGCAGCTCGGCAAAGTCGATGTTGAGCATCATCACGACGAACAGGAACAGCACCGCGACCGCGCCGACATAGACGATGACGAGCAGCATCGCGATGAACTCGGCGCCGACCAGCACCATCAGCCCGGCGGCGTTGAAGAACGCCAGGATCAGCCACAGCACGGCGTGCACCGGATTGCGCGCGGTGATGGTCAGCGCGGCGGACGCGATAACCATGAACGCGAACAGGTAAAAGGCGATTGCTTGGATCATGCGGACATATCCCAGGCCGTCACCCCGGCGCAGGCCGGGGTCGCGTGGAGAACGCGAACGCCCTGCAACGAAGCGATGCCGGCCTGCGCCGGCATGACGGGAAGAAGGTGAATCATTGGTGCCCCAGGGTTCATGGCGCGCTTAACGGTACGGTGCATCGGCGGCAAGGTTCGCCGCGATGGCGCTTTCCCAGCGATCGCCATTGGCGAGCAGCTTGGCCTTGTCGTAGATCAGTTCCTCGCGCGTTTCGGTCGCATATTCGAAGTTCGGACCCTCGACCACCGCATCGACCGGGCACGCTTCCTGGCACAGGCCGCAGAAGATGCACTTGGTCATGTCGATGTCGTAGCGCGTCGTCCGCCTGCTGCCATCATCGCGTGGCTCGGCCTCGATCGTGATCGCCTGTGCCGGGCACACCGCTTCGCACAGCTTGCACGCGATGCAGCGTTCCTCGCCATTCGGATAGCGCCGCAGCACATGCTCGCCGCGGAAGCGGTTCGACAGCGGGTTCTTCTCGAACGGATAGTTGATCGTCGCCTTGGTCTTGAAGAAATATTTCAAGGTCAAAGCGTGCGCCTTGAGGAATTCCCAGAGCGTGTACGACTTGATGATCTGACCGAGAGTCACGGGCGGTTCTCCGTTGCGGCGCGGCATACCCCGTCGGTCGGGTAGCGCGGCTTGCCGGCGTCGTAGAACGACGTTGCATATTGCTTGAGATAGACTCGCTGGCTTGGCTCGCATTCGGTGCCGACGCGCGTGAGCATCAGGAAGCCCGAGACGAGGAACACCCAGAACAGCGACAGCGGCAGGAAGATCTTCCAGCCCAGGCGCATCAGCTGGTCGTAGCGATAGCGCGGGACCGTCGCCTTCACCCAGCTGAACACGAAGAAGAAGATCGCCATCTTGATCAGCAGCCAGACGATGCCTGGCACGAGGTACAGCGGCGCCCAGTCGAACGGCGGCAGATACCCGCCCCAGAACAGCGTCGCGTTGAGCGCGCACATCAGGATGACGTTGGCGTATTCACCGAGCCAGAAGAGCGCGAACGCCATCGACGAATATTCGGTCTGATACCCGGCGACGAGCTCGCTCTCCGCCTCGGTCAGATCGAACGGCGCACGCTGCGTTTCGGCGAGCGACGAGATGAAGAACACCACCGCCATCGGGAACAGCAACGGGTTGGCGAAGAAGCCGTTGATGCGGAAGTACGGGTAGATCGCCTTCTGCTGCTCGACGATCGCGGTCAGGTTGAAGCTGCCGGTCCACAGCACGACCGAGATCAGCACGAAGCCGATCGCGACTTCATACGACACCATCTGCGCCGCGGCGCGGATCGCGGAGAAGAACGGGTATTTCGAGTTCGACG
>CAXTEO010000230.1:0-2804 GCA_964243205.1 uncultured Sphingomonas sp. | reverse complement strand
TCAGCCGGTCCATCTTCTGCGTCGACGTGCGGATGAAGCCGATCGCCTCGGGCAGATCCTCGCGCGCCGCCAGCCGCGCGTCTTCGGTGACGATGTCCGGCGCCTCCGCTTCGGCGCGGTCGAGCAAGGCGGCGATCGTTGCGGTCGCGCCCTCAAGTTCGGCGGTGAAGCCCATCACATTGACCAACGGACTGCGCAGATCGTGGCTCACGATATAGGCAAAGCGCTGGATTTCCTCGTTCGCACGCGTCAGGTCGCCGGTGCGTTCGCGTACCTGGTCCTCGAGCGTATCGGCGAAATCGCGCAACGTGTCGCGCGACCTGCCGAGATCGCGCGTGTAGCGCAGGATCGTCATCAGCGAGACGAGCGCGACCAGCACCAGCAACAGCCCGGCGATCAGCAGCGTCGTGTAGAACACCCGTACGCTCGCTTGTTGCGCCGCATCGCGGATCGACAGCAGGCGCTGTTCCTCGGCGACCATCGCATCGGCGAGATCGCGCAGGCCGAACATGCGCCGGGCATTGGTCTCGCCCTCGAACAATGCAAGCGCGCCGGCGCGGTCGCCGCCGCGGACGAGCGTCAGGGTCTTCTCGCGCTGACGCGCAAGATCGTCGACGAGCGTGCGCAATTGCGCGACATTGCGTTGCTGGCGCGGATTGTCGCGCGTCAGCGTCGCGATCCGACCGATCGCACCGGGGAGCTGCACCATGCCCTTGCGATAGGTGTCGCGATAGGCCGCGTTGCCGGTCAGCAGATAGCCACGGCGCGAGGTCTCGCTCTGCTCGATCAGGATGCGCGCGCGGCTGACCGCGAGCTCGACTTCATAAGTATGATTGACGTCGTGGGTATGGCTTTCGTTCTGCGCGGTCGACCATGCGGCCGCGATCCCCGCGGCCACCAGCGCGGCAAAGCCGAGGCCCATGCAGGCGGCGAGAAAACCGCCCATGCGTCCCTCGCTGACGCCGAAACCGAGGAACGTACGCTTGAACATCACTCCATTCTTACGCAGCGGCAACGATAATGACCAGTCTGGCCGTGTTGACCTGGATCAAGGAGCCACCACGCCGCCGCGGCGACGGGCGCGCTCCGTCTCGGCGGTGAAACGGACGTCCTCGTCGCGGTCGCCGAGCATGATCGCGAGCGAATCGTCGCTGATCTCCTGCCAGTCCTTGCCGCGATCGGGCCCTGGCCGGATCACGCGCGGCAACAGGCCGGGAACGCTCGACCAGGCGATCAACTGGTCGAGCCCGACCGCATTGAGCATGTCGCGCAAGTGGAAGGCGGTGACATAGGCATCGGGAAAGGCGCGATGCGCCGGCAGGCCGCGTTCGTGTTCGAGCCCCACGGGTTTGCGCCAATAACGCAGCATCTGGTTGGAGAAACTCGGCGTGTCGGGCCACAGCCGCAGCGCGCATTTCCAGGTGCAGATCCACGGCGCATCGCGAGTGAGCGCCGGCGTGCAGAATTTCTCCTCCGCGGCCGAACGATGCGCGGCGAGCGCGACGCGGCGCGGATAGGGATCGAGCACGCCGCGCGCGACATCGTGCCAGAACGGCGCGTCGGCGACCTGTTCGTCGAGGATATGGTGGATCGCTTGCGTCAGCGGCGGGATCGGGCGGCCGGGATTGACCAGGCGCGAGCCGCCTTCGCCATCTATTTCCCAGCGGCCGTCGGCGCCGAGTGCGACGTCCTGCCAGCCGATTTCGCACACGCCGTGGAGCGGCGGGGCTTCACCGGTGGTCTCTAGGTCGATGACGCGGATGATCTGGCGGGGTGGGGGAGGCATTACGCCTAGGTGGCGCTTTCTCGGGGCGATTGCGAGAGAAGAAGAGGATTCACGCGAAGACGCGAAGGCGCGAAGCGCTGTGTCGATCGACGCAGCGCGAAACGCGCATCGAAAGGCTTCGCGTCTTCGCGTGAACCACCCTTCTTAATGCGCTGCCTGTTCGCCGCGCACCAGGCCGCTCTTGGCAAGCTGGTCGTCGATCATCGCCAGCAGGCGGTCGAGCCCGGCCTGATCCTTCGCCTCGGCGCGGGCCACCAGCACGTCCTGCGTGTTCGACGCGCGCAGCAGCCACCAACCATCGGGCGTATTGACGCGCGCGCCGTCGGTGTTGTTGACCTCGGCGCCGTCGGCCTCGAGCCGTGCCAGCACTTCGTCGACTACCGCGAACTTGCGGCTCTCGTCGACCTGGAAGCGCATTTCGGGGGTATTGACCAAGGCCGGCATGGCGCCGCGCAATTCGGTGATCGACTTGCCGATCATGTGCGCCGCGCGGATCAGGCGGACGGCGGCATAATGCGCATCGTCGAAGCCATAGAATTCGTGCGCGAAGAAGATGTGGCCGCTCATCTCGCCGGCGAGCGGGCTGTTGGTCTCGCGCATCTTCATCTTGATCAGCGAGTGGCCGGTCTTCCACATTACCGGCTCGCCGCCCAGTTCCTTGACGCGGTCGAACAGCATCTGTGACGCCTTCACGTCGGCGATGATCGTCGCGCCCGGCAGTTCCTTCAAGACAGGCTCGGCCAGAATGGAGAGAATCTGATCGCCCCAGATTACGCGGCCTTGGCCGTCGATCGCGCCGATCCGGTCGCCGTCGCCGTCGAAGGCCAGTCCGAAATCGAGCTGCTTCTCGGCGACGAGGCGCTTCAGATCGGCGAGGTTCTTTTCCTCGGTAGGATCGGGATGATGGTTGGGGAATGTACCGTCGACATCGGTGAACAGCAGATGGTGCTCACCCGGCAGCAGCTTGACGAGCTTCTCGATGATCGGGCCCGACACGCCGTTGCCCGCGTCCCAGCCG
>CAXTEO010000229.1:0-2944 GCA_964243205.1 uncultured Sphingomonas sp. | reverse complement strand
GGCGTGCGCGTGCCGGTGGAGAATCTCGTCGGCGGCGAGGGCGAGGGGTTTCGCATCGCGATGATGGGGCTCGACGGCGGGCGGCTCAACATCGGCGCTTGCTCGCTCGGCGGGGCACAGCGCTGCCTGGACGAAGCGATCGCTTATACCCGCGAGCGCAAACAGTTCGGCAGCGCGATCGCCGATTTCCAGAACACGCAATTCATGCTCGCCGACATGGCGACCGAATTGGAAGCGGCGCGGGCGCTGCTCTATATCGCCGCCGCGAAGGTGACGGCGAACGCGCCCGACAAGACGCGCTTCGCGGCGATGGCCAAGCGGCTCGCGACCGACACCGGCTCGGCGGTGGCGGACCGGGCGCTGCAGCTCCACGGCGGGTACGGCTATCTGATGGATTATCCGATCGAGCGCTTCTGGCGCGACTTGCGCGTGCACTCGATCCTCGAGGGCACCAATCAGGTAATGCGGATGATCGTCGGCCGCGAGCTGACCCGGCAATGAGCGGGGCGGCGCTCTTCTTCCCCGCTTCCACCGGGAGAGGGGAAAGCCGCGCAGCGGCGCGGGGTGAGGGTGAGTGCTCGAGCTTCGGCGGTGGTCACCCTCACCCTTCCGCAGCCTCCGGCTGCTCCCTCCCTCTCCCGCTGGGAGAGGGATTGTGACCGCCGAAGTCGTGACCCAGATCGATGGCAAGGTCGGCCGAATCCGCCTCAACCGCCCCAAGGCGCTGCATGCGCTCACTACGCCGATGTGCGCCGCGATCCTCGAAGCGCTCGACGCGTGGCGCACCGATCCGGCGGTCGAGATCGTGACGATCGATCATGCCGAAGGCCGCGGCTTCTGCGCTGGCGGCGACATTCGCATGCTGGCGGAATCGGGTGCGACCGACGGTGCCGACGCGCGCGCCTTCTTCCATATCGAATATCGCATGAACCACCGGCTGTTTACCTACGCCAAACCGACCATCGCCTTCTTGGACGGCATCACGATGGGCGGCGGCGTTGGGCTCGCTTGCCCGTGCGATATCCGCATCGCGACCGAGAATACGCGCTTCGCCATGCCCGAAACGGGCATCGGCCTGTTTCCCGATGTCGGCGGCGGCTGGTATCTGTCGCGGCTGCCGGGGCGCATCGGCCAGTATCTCGCGCTGACCGGCCACCGGCTCGATGGCGCCGAATGCCTCGCGCTCGGCCTGGCCACGCACTATCTGCCGAGCGCGACGCTCGACGACGTTAAGGCGCGGATCGGCGCCGATCCGCAGGGGATTGCCGCGACGCTCGACGCTCTGGCCACGCCGGCCCCGGACGCGCGCATCCTCGCGCACCGCGCGGCGATCGACCGTCTGTTCGCGTCGGACACGCTCGAGGACATCTATGTCGCGCTCGAAAGCGATGGCGGGGAATGGGCGACGCAACAGCTCGCCACGCTTAAGACCAAGTCGCCGCAGACGATGAAGGTTTCGCTGCGCCTGCTCCACGAAGGCGCGACGATGCCGACCTTCGAGGACGAGATGCGCCAGGAATATGCGGTCGGCGCGCATGTCGTGCAGCGCCACGACTTCCTCGAAGGGGTTCGCGCGGTGATCGTCGACAAGGACAATGCACCGCAATGGGACCCGCCGACGCCCGAAGGCGTGACGGGCCACGTGCTCGACCAGATCTTCGCCCCGCTTCCCGCTGCCGAGGAGTGGACGCCCGAATAAGCCGTCGCCCCGGCGCAGGCCGGGGCCGCCAGGTTGCGACGTGCAGCCGGCGTTTCGACCTCAACCCAACGGCCCCGGCCCCTGCCGGGGCGACGGAGAGACAGATGCCCGACTATCAGACCCTCATCGTCGAACAGCGCGACCGCGTTACGCTCGTCACGCTCAACCGTCCGCAAGCGCTCAACGCGCTCAACAGCCAGATCCTCGCCGATCTGCTGGCCGCGATGGCGGCGTTCGATGCCGATCCCACGCAGGGCTGCGCGGTCATCACCGGCAGCGAAAAGGCCTTCGCCGCCGGCGCCGACATCAAGGAGATGCAGGCGCAGGGCTTTGCCGACATGTATGCGCACGATTTCTTCGCCGGCTGGGACCGCTTCACCAGGACGCGCAAGCCGGTCATCGCCGCGGTCGCGGGCTATGCGCTCGGCGGCGGGTGCGAGCTGGCGATGATGTGCGACTTCATCCTCGCCGCCGACACTGCCAAGTTCGGCCAGCCCGAAATCAAGCTCGCGGTGTCGCCCGGCATGGGTGGGTCGCAGCGCCTCACGCGCGCCGTCGGCAAGGCCAAGGCGATGGAAATGTGCCTGACCGGCCGGATGATGGACGCCGCCGAGGCTGAGCGCGCCGGGCTCGTCAGCCGCGTCCTCTCCGCCGCCGAACTGGTCGAGGAAGCGGTCAAGACCGCCGCCACGATCGCGGGCATGGCGCCGCTCGCGGTGCTGGCCAACAAGGAAATGGTCAACGCCGCGTTCGAGACGTCACTGAGCATGGGCGTGCAGTTCGAACGGCGGCTGTTCCATGCGCTGTTCGGCACCCAGGACCAGAGCGAAGGCATGGCGGCATTCGTCGAGAAGCGCGCAGGGGTATGGACGGGGAAGTAGCGCTCTTTCTTCCCTCCCGCTCGCGGGAGGGGCTGGGGGTGGGCGCGCGCTGTCACCATCAGCCACCGCTTGGAGCGCGCGCCCACCCCCGACCCCTCCCGCAAGCGGCAGGGGAGGAGAAGATAGCATGACACGCATCGCCTTTATCGGTCTCGGCAATATGGGCGGCGGAATGGCCGCCAACCTCGCCAAAGCGGGCCATGACGTCCGCGCCTTCGACCTGTCGGCCGACGCGCTCGACCGCGCCACGGCGGCCGGCTGCACGCCCGTCGCCTCGGCGGTCGAGGCGGCCGCCGGCGCTGCCGCGATCGTCACGATGCTGCCCGCCGGGCATCATGTCGAGACGGTCTATGCCGAACTGTTC
>CAXTEO010000228.1:0-2946 GCA_964243205.1 uncultured Sphingomonas sp. | reverse complement strand
AGACCTTGAGGTTCGGCCAGTCCTGCTTGAGTCGCTCGGCGACGCCGGTGATGTGGCCACCGGTGCCGACGCCGGTGATGATCACGTCGATCGGCATGTCGCGGAAGTCCTCGAGGATTTCGAGCGCGGTGGTGCGGACGTGGACGTCGATATTGGCGGGGTTCTCGAACTGCTGCGGCATCCACGCACCCGGCGTCTGCTCGACCAGCTCGAGCGCGCGCTCGATCGCGCCCTTCATGCCCTTCTCGCGCGGGGTGAGGTCGAAGGTCGCGCCATAGGCCAGCATCAGCCGGCGCCGTTCGAGGCTCATACTCTCGGGCATGACCAGCACGAGCTTGTAGCCCTTCACCGCGGCGACCATCGCCAGACCGACACCGGTGTTGCCGCTGGTCGGCTCGATGATCGTGCCGCCGGGCTGGAGATGCCCGTCGCGCTCGGCCGCCTCGATCATCGCCAGCGCGATGCGGTCCTTGATCGAGCCGCCCGGGTTGGAGCGCTCGGACTTGATCCACACTTCGGCGCCGGGGAACAATTTCTGGACGCGGATGTGCGGCGTGTTGCCGATCGTGTCGAGGATCGTATTGGCTTTCATGGCGTGGCCTCCAGTTCGAGATCGCGCGCATCCTGCACGCTTTTGGGGGGATCGAAAGTCTTGGCGTTACGAATGCTCGGGAAGAGATAGGTCCACAGGATCGTCACGACAATCGCGCCGCCGCCGCCGACCAGCACCGCGCCGACCGGGCCGAGCGCGGAAGCGAGGAATCCCGACTCGGCCTCGCCCAGTTCGTTCGAGGCCGAAATGGTCAGCTGCGACACCGCGCCGACGCGCCCGCGCTTGTCGTCCGGGGTATGGAGCGTGACGAGCGACTGGCGAATATAGACCGAGAACATGTCGGCAGCGCCCGCGATGGCGAGCGCGACGAGGCTCAGCACCATGATCGTCGACAGCCCGAACACCACTGTCGCGATGCCATAGACCATCACCGCGCCCAGCATCTTGGGTCCGACATTGGTCTTGATCGGGCGGAACGAGAAAAACAGAGCGACGACCGAGGCGCCCGCGGCGGGCGCGGCGGCGAGCAGGCTGAGCCCCTGCGGCCCGACCTTCAAAATGTCGTGCGCGTAGATCGGCAGCACCGCGCTGGTCCCTGCCAGGAACACGGCGAACAGGTCGAGCGTGATCGCACCCAGCACGAGTTTGTTCTGGCCGACATAAGCGAGGCCATCGATGATCTGGCGGAGCGGATTGCCCTTGTTGGCCGCGATCGTGCGCGGCACCGGCGGGATCGTCAGCATGAAGATCAGGGCGACGCAGAACAGCATCGTCGAGAGCGCATAGGCCCCCCACGGCGCGGCGGCATAAGCGAAGCCGCCCAAGGCCGGCCCGATGATCGTGCCGACTTGCCACGAGATCGAGCTCAGCGCGATCGCGGTCGGCAACACGTCGCGCGGCACCAGATTGGGGGCGAGCGCGCCGAAGGCGGGGCCGGCGAAGGCGCGGCCGAGGCCGAGCAGCACGGCGACCGAGAACAGCACCGGCAAGGTCATGCCCTCGGTATAGGTCACCATCGCAAGGATCAGCGCGCACAGCACTTGCAGCGCCAGCGTGCAGCGCGTGATGAGGCGCCGGTCGAATCGATCGGCGACCCAGCCGGTGATCGGCGTGGTCACGAACAACGGGATGAACTGCAGCAGCCCGATCAGCCCGAGCTGTGCCGCCGCGCCGGCCGGCGACATGGTGGTGCGCGCTATCGTATAGGTCTGCCAGCCGATCACGATGATCATCGCATTCTGCGCGATCGTCATGGCGAATCGCGCGGCCCAGTAAGAGCGGAACCGGGCGATGCGAAGCGGGTGGGGGGCAGCGGTCATCTTCGCCTGCCTTAAGCGGTGCGGTGCGCGTCGGGCAATCGAGGATGTGCTTGGTGTGGTAAAACTTCGGCTAGGGATAGGGGAGCGATCGCTTCATCTTACGCGCTTCCCCGGCGAAGGCCGGGGCCCAGGAGCGAAGGTCGAGGTAATGGCGTTGTCGCCAGCACTCGATCGTATCGCTCCTGGGCCCCGGCCTTCGCCGGGGAAGCGGCTCGATTGTGAGGGCGCATAAGGGGAAACTTCCCGCGCCGCGCATCGTTTTCATGCCAGCGATTGATAACCGCTCCGGATCGCGCCTATAGGCTCGCGTCCCTCTCCCCAGGTCATGAGGTCTTCCAGACGTGGCAAAAGCCCCCGCTGCCGTAAAGGCACAACCCCCGGTGCCGAACCGCGAGCGCCCCGACGAGCCCAAACTGTACGAGGCCTCGAAGGACGAACTGCTCGCTTTCTATAAGCAGATGCTCCTCATCCGCCGCTTCGAAGAGAAAGCCGGCCAGCTTTACGGCCTCGGCCTGATCGGTGGCTTCTGCCATCTCTATATCGGCCAGGAAGCGGTCGCGGTCGGCCTGCAGTCGGGCCTCGACGGCGACAAGGACTCGGTCATCACCGGGTATCGCGATCATGGCCACATGCTCGCCTACGGCATCGACCCCAAAGTGATCATGGCCGAGCTGACCGGGCGCGGCGAAGGCATCAGCCGCGGCAAGGGCGGCTCGATGCACATGTTCTCGACCGAGAAGAAGTTCTACGGCGGCCATGGCATCGTCGGCGCGCAGGTGTCGCTCGGCACCGGCCTCGCCTTCGCCCACAAATATAACGAGGATGGCGGCGTCGCCATGGCGTACTTCGGCGACGGTGCGTCGAACCAGGGCCAGGTGTACGAGAGCTTCAACATGGCCGAGCTGTGGAAGCTGCCGATCATCTATGTGATCGAAAACAATGAGTACGCGATGGGCACGAGCGTCAATCGCTCGTCGGCCGAGGACCAATTGTTCCGTCGCGGCGAATCGTTCCGCATCCCCGGCATCCAGGTCGACGGCATGGACGTGCTGGCATGCCGCGGTGCCGCCGAGG
>CAXTEO010000227.1:0-3007 GCA_964243205.1 uncultured Sphingomonas sp. | reverse complement strand
CACATCACCGGCGTCGCCGAGCGACTCAAGCAGGACTGGCCGAACCTCAAGGTCTATGCGGTCGAGCCCGCCGCCTCGCCGGTCATCTCGGGCGGCTCGCCCGGCCCGCATGCGATCCAGGGGATCGGCGCCGGCTTCGTGCCGGCCAACCTCCACACTCAGGCAATCGACGGCGCGATCAAGGTCGATGCGCAGGTCGCCAAGGACATGGCGCGCCGCGCCGCGGCCGAGGAAGGCATGCTGGTCGGGATCAGCTCGGGCGCGACGCTCGCGGCAATCCTGCAGAAACTGCCCGACCTGCCCGAAGGCGTCCGCATCCTCGGCTTCAATTACGATACCGGCGAGCGCTATCTGTCGGTGCCCGACTTCCTGCCGGAGAGCTGAAGGAGATCCGTCCCCCCGGCCGGGTGCCGGGGTCCACGGTGCCGCGAATCGGACGACAGCGGGATGCGCGGCGGAGTGGATGCCGGAACGCGCCCGGCATGACGCGGTGGACGTGCGATTTCGCATTCTCCGCCGATTGCGCTAAGGGCGGCGGCCGTCCCCGGTCAGGAGCCGTACGTGCCCCCTTCCCTGCCTTCGCTTCGTTCCTGATCGCATGACCGCCAATTCTCCCCCCAGCCCCGTCCTGCGGGCGATCCTGCTGCTGATCGCCGCGCTGGCGATCATCGTCCCGGCGCTGGCGATCCGCTTCGCCCCGCCGCTCGTGCGCCACCATGTCGTTCGCACTGCGCCGCTGCGCGTCGTCCCGGCGGCCGAGCTCCCCCCGGTCGAGCCGGTCGCGTTCCAGGATCTCGACCCCGACGATGCGCGCACCTTCAACGCGAGCGTGCCGTTCGTCGATGGCCCCAATCCGGCCGCCCGTCCCTTCAAGCTCAGCGGCGACGCGATGCAGCGCGCCCGCGCGATCGACTGCATGGCGGCCGCCGTGCTGTACGAAGCCGGCGACGATCCGCTCGGCCAGCGCGCGGTCGCGCAAGTCGTGATCAACCGCGTTCGCCACCCCGCTTTTCCCAAGACGATCTGCGGCGTGGTGTTCCAAGGCGCGGAGCGCTCGACCGGGTGTCAGTTTACCTTCACGTGCGATGGCGCGTTGGAGCGCCACCATTGGCTCGACGTGCAGTGGACCCGCGCGCGCCAGGTCGCGACCGCAGCTTTGACCGGCAGCGTGTTCAAGCCCGTCGGCTATGCCACGCATTATCACACCGACTGGGTGGTGCCCTATTGGCAGTCGAGCCTCGACAAGATCGCCGCGGTCGACACGCATCTGTTCTTCCGCTGGACCGGCTGGTGGGGCACGCCGCCCGCCTTCAACCGCCACGTCTCGCCCGACGAGCCGGTCATCGACGCGCTCGCCGCATATTCCGACGCGCACAAGACCGGCGCGGCGCTGCTCGAAGCGCAGCAGGCTGTCGCCGGGGTCGGCGATACGGCAGCGACCAGCCTGGCCGATGGCGTATCGCCGACCCTGGCCGGCGACCCCAACACCTTCCTGATCACGCTCGACCCGCACTTGCCCCCCGACGCGTTCGCCGCGCTGGCGACCAGGCTGTGCGCCGACCGGCCGTATTGCAAAGTGATGGCGTGGAGCGATAAGACCAAGATGGCCACGATGCTGCCGCTGCAGCCGGCCCAGCAAGCGGCGA
Organism: uncultured Sphingomonas sp.; assembly: GCA_964243205.1. Lineage (GTDB taxonomy): Bacteria > Pseudomonadota > Alphaproteobacteria > Sphingomonadales > Sphingomonadaceae > Sphingomonas. Next base: position 1,361 of record CAXTEO010000227.1, on the reverse strand, counting down.
TGTCGTTCAGCTATTTGCGCGATCTGCCGCAGGCATTCGAACGCACGCTGTGGAATTGCACCGAATATCGCCGCCCCGAACTGGCGCAGTGCATGAAGCCGCAATTGCTGATCGCGCCGCTGCACGGCAGCGAGAAAGCGAAGCCGGATGGCGCGGCCGCCGCGGAGCCGCCGGTCGCCGACGGTCTCCCCGGGGTACGCCGCAAGAGCGACGCGCCCGCCGTCAAGCCGACTGCGGCGGCGGAGAGCAAATAGCGCAGACGCCGGCCGGCTTGCATTCCCTCCCCCGAGGGGGAGGGAGGCATCGGCTCACGCCGCCGCGAACATTTCCGGCGGCAGTGCCATCAGCGCTTCGCTGCCGGCTTCGATCTTGCGGCGCAATGCACCGGCTTCCGGCATCACGCGCTCGGCGAAGTAGCGCGCCGTCACCAGTTTCGCGTCGAGGAACGCCTGGTCGCCCCCGCCCGTCGCCTTCAACTTGGTCGCGGCAGTCGCCATGCGCAGCCACATCACGCCCAGCGCGACGATGCCCATGATGTGCATGTAGCTGTGCGCGCCGGCGCCGACATTGTCGGGATTCTGCATGCCGTTCTGCATGAACCACATCGTCGCCGCCTGCAGTTCGCCATTGGCCTTTTCGAGCTTGCCGGCAAACTCGGCGGTCGCCGGATCGGCCTTGCCCGCCGCGACGTCGTCCGCGACGACCTTGAAGAACGCCTGCACCGCGCGGCCGCCGTTCTGCGCGAGCTTGCGCCCGACCAGATCCATCGCCTGCACGCCGTTGGTGCCTTCGTAGATCATCGCGATACGGGCATCGCGGACATATTGCTCCATGCCCCATTCGGCGATGTAGCCATGGCCGCCGTAAACCTGCTGGGCATTGGTCGCGACGTCATAGCCCTTGTCGGTGCCATAGCCCTTGATGACGGGGGTGAGCAGCCCGACCAGATCGGCGGCGAGCTGGCGCTCCTCCTCGGTTCCGGCGGCATGTTCGAGATCGACCTGCAGCGCGCCCCACAGGCACAGCGCACGCAGGCCCTCGGTCAGCGCCTTGGCTTCCATCAGCATGCGGCGGATGTCGGGGTGGACGAACAGCGTATCCGCCTTTTCGTTCGGCTCCTTCGGGCCCGTCAAAGCGCGGCCCTGGCGGCGGTCGTGCGCGTACTGAACCGCGTTCTGATAGGCGACTTCGGCCACGCCGAGCCCCTGCAGGCCGACGCCGAGGCGCGCCGCGTTCATCATGATGAACATGGCCGCAAGGCCCTTCATTTCCTCGCCGACCAGCCAGCCGATCGCGCCGTCATAGTTCATCACGCAGGTCGAATTGGCGTGGATCCCCATCTTGTGCTCGATCGAGCCGCA
>CAXTEO010000226.1:0-3014 GCA_964243205.1 uncultured Sphingomonas sp. | reverse complement strand
TGCTCGCGCGTGCCGGCGGCGCACACGGCGCCGAGCGACATGCCGCTGCTGCCGTGGCAGGTCGGTTCCGCTTCGAGCACCAGCACTTCGGCGCCGGCGTCATGCGCGGCGAGCGCGGCGGTCAGGCCGCACGCACCGCCGCCGACGATCAGCAACGGGACATGCGCTTCGAAGCCGCCTTCGGGTGCATTGTGCACCACTTTGCCGGCCCCGGTCATTGCGCGTCGCCGAGCAGCGCTATCGCCTGGTCGAGCCCGACCACTTCGGCATATTTGCGCGACAGGTCGAACAGGTTCGCGTCGTGCGGGCGCGGATCGCGATCGCCGCACGCTTCGCGCACGACGAACGGCGCGAAACCGTGCTGCAACGCATCGAGCGCAGTCGCGCGGACGCAGCCCGAGGTGGAGAAACCGGTGATCAGCACCGTATCGATCCGCAGCGCGGCCAGCGTCGAGGCAAGCGACGTGCCGAAGAAGGCCGAGGCATATTGCTTGGTTATGATCGTGTCGCCCGGCGCGGGCTGCAGTCCGGGCGGGAACGCGCCGAGCGGCGATCCGGTATCGAAGCATTTCAGCGCCGGCACCTTGCGATAGAACAACCCGCCATCGACTCCACCCGGGCCGTAGACCACGCGCGTGAACAGCACCGGCACGCCCGCCGCGCGCGCCGCCGCGGCGAGCGCGACATTGGCGGCGAGCGCATCCTCGACCCCGGCGTAGAGCGGCGAGGCGGGGTCGAGATAGGCCATCACCACATCGACGATCAGCAGCGCCGGGCTGCTTCCGAACGGGAGATGGCCGTCGAAGCCGGCGCCGGCATAATCGTCTTCCAGCGACCCTGTCATCAGATCGCCTTGCGCTCGGCGAGCCCGGCGATGTCCGCGGGGCTCAGCCCGAGTTCGCCATAGACCGCAGCATTGTCCTGCCCGACGCTTTGCGGTGCGATCGAGCGGATCGCGCCGGGGGTGCGCGAAAGCTTGGGGAAGACGTTCTGCATCTTGAGCCCCTTCCAGCGCGGATGCGGCACGTCGACCAGCGCCTCGCGCGCCGCGAAATGCGGGTCGTCGAGCATTTCCTCGGCGCGGTAGATGCGGCCGGCGGGGATGCCGTGCTCGAGCATCCTGTCCTCGACCTGCTGCACCGTGAGCGTCTGCGTCCACGCTTCGACGAGATCGTCGAGCTCGACCTGGTTCTGCCCGCGCGCGACATGCGTCGCATAGCGTGCGTCGGCGGCCAGCTCGGGCTGGTCCATCGCCAGGCACAGCCGGCCGAACACCGTGTCCTGATTGGCGCCGATCAGATAATCGCCGTCCGCGCATTTGTAGACGTTAGACGGCGCGATGCCCGGCAGCTTCGAGCCCGAGCGTTCGCGAACATAGCCCGAGATGACATATTCCGGGACGAGGCTTTCCATCACCTGCAACACGCTTTCGTAGAGCGAGCTGTCGACCACCTGCCCCTCGCCGGTCTGGTCGCGGTGGCGCAGCGCGGCGAGCGCGCCGAGGCAGCCGTAGGTGGCGGCGAGGCTGTCGCCGATCGACACGCCCATCCGGCTCGGCGCGCGATCGGGATCGCCGACGATGTGGCGCCAGCCGCCCATCGCCTCGCCGATCCCGCCGAAGCCGGCGCGATCCGAATAGGGGCCCGTCTGGCCATAGCCCGAGACGCGGACGATGATCAGGCCGGGGTTCTCGGCGTGCAGGGCTTCGGGCGACAGGCCCCATTTCTCGAGCGTGCCGGGGCGGAAATTCTCGATCAGGATATCGGCCTTGGCGATCAGCTTGCGTGCCAGCGCCTGCCCCTCCGGGATACGGAGGTTGACCGAGACCGAGCGCTTGTTGCGCGACACGACCTCCCACCACAGATGGAATTCGCCGCGGCCCCAGTCGCGCATCGGGTCGCCCTTGCCGGGCGGCTCGATCTTGACGACGTCGGCGCCCATGTCGCCGAGCAATTGCCCGCAGAACGGGCCGGCGATCAGCTGCCCCATCTCGATCACGCGCAGGCCCTTGAGCGGGCCGGTGTTGGCGGCTTGCAGCGTCATTCCGCGGCCACCGCATATTCGGGGACGATCCAATGCGGCGCGCGCGGCGCCGGCAGGCCGGTCTCGGCGAGGCAGTTCGCGCGCAGCGTCTCGATGTCGGGACCGTGGTTGAACAGTGGCAGTTCCGCCGGACGCCCGGCGCGCATCTCGGCGCGCAGCGCTTCGGTCGCCGCGACATCGACCGTTCGCCCTTCGACCACCACGCCGTAGCGCCGCGCACCCGCGACCGTCACCAGTCCCTGGCGGATTTCGAGCGCGACCAGCGCCGGATCGCGCTCGAGCGGATCGCCCCAGCCACCGCCGCCCCAGGTGATGAAGTGGAGCTGATCCCCCGCCTCGACCTGGATCTCCTCGCTCTTGTTGCCGACGATCGTCTGCGTGCCATCCTGCTTCTCGATGATCTTCCGCGCGCGCTCGCCCGGCTCGCCGCCATTGACGCCCCACGGATAGGTGAACCAGCGATCGTCATGGATCGCGATGATGCCGGGTTCGAGGAAGCGATAGGTCATGTGGATGCCGTTGCCGCCGCGGTGCAGCCCCGCCCCGCCCGAATCCGCCGCGGTCTCGTAGCGTTCGATCATCAGCGGGAAATAGCGTTCGAGGAATTCGTTGGGCACGTTGGTGAAACCCGGCCACAGCGAATGCCCGTCGGGCCCGTCGCCAAGCGGGCGACCGGGGATTCCGCCGAAGCCGATCTGGAACAATTGGAACCAGCGCCCGTCGCCATCGGTGCCCGAATAGAACAGATGCGGCGACGAGGAGAAGCCGGCGGCATTGAGGAATTCGGGCGTCTTCTGCCCGAGCAACCCGCCAAGGATATCGAAGATGCGGCCGAGCGCATGCGTCCGCCCCGACAGCGCCGCCGGGAATTTCGGCTTGAGCAGCGATCCTTCGGGTATGCGCACTTCGATCAGGTCGTAGAAGCCGTCGTTGAACAGGATCTGCGGGTCGAACACCATGATCATGTAGAT
>CAXTEO010000225.1:0-3075 GCA_964243205.1 uncultured Sphingomonas sp. | reverse complement strand
GCACGTCGATGAAGTTGGTGCCGTTGACCGGATCGCCGCCGATGCCGACCGCGGTCGTCTGACCAAGGCCCGCGTTCGACGTCTGGAACACCGCCTCATAGGTGAGCGTGCCTGAACGGCTGACAACGCCGACCGAGCCCTTGCGGAAGATGCTGCCGGGCATGATGCCGATCTTGCACTCGCCCGGCGTCAGCACGCCCGGGCAGTTCGGGCCGATCAGCCGCGACTTGGAGCCCGACAGCGCGCGCTTGACGCGGACCATGTCGAGCACCGGAATGCCTTCGGTGATCGTGACGATCAGCGGGATCTGCGCATCGATCGCCTCGAGGATCGAATCCGCCGCGAAGGGGGGGGGAACGTAGATGACGCTTGCGGTCGCGCCGGTCTTGGCGGCCGCCTCGGCAACGGTGTCGAACACCGGCAAATCGAGGTGCGTGGTGCCGCCCTTGCCCGGCGTCACGCCGCCAACCATCTGCGTGCCATATTCCAGCGCCGCCTTAGTGTGGAAGCTGCCGGTCTCACCGGTCATGCCCTGGGTGATGACCTTGGTGTTCTTGTCGACGAGAATGCTCATGCAGCGCTCTTCCTAATGCGAGAAGCGGTGGCGCTCCTGTGCGCCACCGGCAGATAAATCAGTTGAGCGACCCGTCGATCGCCTTGCAGGCAACCAGCAGTTCCTTGACCGCGTCGACCGACACCGAAAGGTTGCCCCTGGCTTCGTCGTCGAGCGCGATCTCGACGATCTGCTCGACGCCGCCGGCACCGATCACCACCGGCACGCCGACATACAGGTTATCGATGCCGTACTGGCCGGTGAGGTGCGCCGCTGCCGGCAGGACGCGCTTCTGGTCATAGAGATAGGCTTCGGCCATCGCGATGCCGCTCGTAGCCGGGGCGTAATACGCCGAGCCGGTCTTGAGCAAAGCGACGATCTCACCGCCGCCGGCGCGGGTGCGCGCGACGATCGCGTCGATCTTCTCCTGGGTCGAACGGCCCATCTTGATGAGGTCGGGGACCGGAATGCCCGAGACGGTCGAATATTGAATGACCGGGACCATCGTGTCGCCATGGCCGCCGAGCACGAAGCTGGTGACGTCCTTGACCGAAACCTGGAATTCCTCGGCGAGGAAGTGGCTGAAGCGCGCCGAATCGAGCACGCCCGCCATGCCGACCACCATGTGATGCGGCAGCCCCGAGAATTCGCGCAGCGCCCACACCATCGCGTCGAGCGGGTTGGTGATGCAGATCACGAACGCGTCGGGCGCGTTGTCACGGATGCCCTCGCCGACGGCCTTCATCACCTTGAGGTTGATGCCGAGCAGATCGTCGCGGCTCATGCCGGGCTTGCGCGCGACACCGGCGGTGACGATGATCACGTCGGCGCCGGCGATGTCCTTGTAATCGTTGGTGCCGGTGACCTTGGCGTCGAAGCCCTCGACCGGCGAGCACTGGCTGAGATCGAGCGCCTTGCCCTGCGGCACGCCCTCGACCACGTCGAACAGCACGACATCACCGAGGCCCTTGAGCGCTGCGAGGTGCGCGAGCGTGCCACCGATGTTACCGGCGCCGATCAGCGCGATCTTCTTGCGAGCCATCTGGGATCCTTCCGACTATCGCCCGCACATGGGCGTTTTGATACGTGCCGCGGAGACGCGGCGGGGCAGATGGCGCGCGGCTTAGGCCGGTTTGCGAGTCGGGGCAACCGTAAAGGCGTGAAGGTTAAGAAGGGGTATTGCAACTAATTCGCAAGTGCAATTAATGGATCGCCCAATCCGCGTCAGTCGGTGCCGTGACCCTGCGCAAGATACTCTTCCGAGCGCATTTCTTCCAATCGGCTGATCGTGCGCTCGAATTCGAAACGGCCGTCGCCGGCTTCATAGAGCAACGCCGGTTCGGCATCGGCGGCGGCGAGCAATTTGACCTTATGTTCGTACAATGCGTCGATCAGCGCGACGAAGCGTGCGGCCTCGTTGCGCATGTCGGGACCGAGCTTGGGGATGCCGACGAGGATCACGGTGTGGAAGCGCCGCGCGATCGCGATATAGTCGGCGGCGCCCCGCGCCTCGCCGCACAGCCGCTTGAAGCTGAACACCGCGACGCCCTTGATCGCCTTGGGCACGTGGAGCGTGCGGCCCTGCACGATCATGTCCTCCGCCGGGACGTGCGCGCGGTCCTCGACCGGGAAGTCGGTGAGGCGGAAGAAATCGGCGGAGAGTTCGGCCGTGGCTTGCGGGCCGTTGGGGACGAGCCAGGTATCGACCTGCCCCAGCCGGTCGCGACGATAGTCGGTCGGGCCGTTGAGCGCGAGCACGTCCATCTTCGACTCGATCAGGGCGATGAACGGCAGGAAATGTTCGCGGTTGAGGCCGTTCTTGTAGAGATCGGCGGGCGGGCGGTTCGACGTCGTCACCACCGTCACGCCTTCCGCGAGCAGATGCGTGAACAGCCGCGACAGGATCATCGCGTCGGGGCTGTTGGTGACCATCATCTCGTCGAACGCGAGCAGCCGCGTTTCCTCGGCGAAGGTCTTGGCGAGCGGCGGGATCGGGTCGCCCAGCTCCTTGGCGCGCTCGGTCGCGAGGCGCTGGTGCACCTCCATCATGAACTCGGCGAAATGGACACGGCGCTTGCGGCGGATATCGACCGAGTCGAAGAACAGATCCATCAGCATCGACTTGCCGCGCCCGACACCGCCCCAGATGTAGAGCCCGCGCGGGGCCTCGGGCTTGTGGCCGAGGACGCGCCAGAGCGTGGAGCCACGCCTGGGGGTGGCTTGCAGCGCGGCGGCGAGTGTCGCGAGGCGCTGGGCGGCGGCGGCTTGCTCGGGGTCGGGCTTGAGTTCGCCGCTGGCGAGGAGCGCCGCGTAGCGTTTGAGGATGTCGGTCATATTTCCCTCTCCCCTCCGGGGAGAGGGCAAGCGAGGCGAAGCCGAAGCGCGGGAGAGGGGCAGTATGGAGGCGGCGGCTTGCGGTACTGCCCCCCCCCCCCGCCCCCACCCCCGGGGGGGGAGGGGGGAGGGGTGAAACGATCGGCCCGACATCCCTCCTTTTTATCTTTGCGGTCGCCCTGGGCGGG
>CAXTEO010000224.1:0-3088 GCA_964243205.1 uncultured Sphingomonas sp. | reverse complement strand
AGTCGAGCAGCTCGCTGGTCGACGGCTTCTTCTTGAGGCCGGGCACGTCGCGGACCTCGTAGAAGATGTCCATCGCGCGGGTGACCAGCAGTTTCTGAATACCGGGGAAATGAACGTCGATGATAGACTGCATGGTAGTGCGATTCGTAAAGTGGATGAAGTGGAAGAAGCAGCGACGCAGGAACGCGTCTGGTAACTCTTTTTCGTTGTTGCTGGTGATGACGACGATCGGGCGTTCGATCGCCCTAACGGTCTCTTTCGTCTCGTAGACGTGGAATTCCATGCGATCCAGTTCCTGGAGCAGATCGTTGGGGAATTCGATGTCGGCCTTGTCGATCTCGTCGATCAGCAGCACGGGCGCGGCGGGGCGGGTGAACGCCTCCCACAGCTTGCCCTGGCGGATGTAATTGGCGATGTCGTGAACGCGCTCGTCGCCGAGCTGGCCGTCGCGCAGGCGGGCGACGGCGTCATATTCGTACAGGCCCTGCTGCGCCTTGGTGGTCGACTTGATGTTCCACTCGATCAGTTCGGCATCGAGCGCCTTGGCGATCTCGTAGGCGAGCACGGTCTTGCCGGTGCCGGGCTCGCCCTTGACCAGCAGCGGGCGGCGCAGCGTCACCGCGGCGTTGACCGCGACCTTCAGGTCGTCGGTCGCGACATAGCCCTGGGTGCCTTCGAAGCGCTTCATCGCCAAATCCCGTTTCATTTGAATACCGGGTACGGCGATAGAGGCGGGGTGCGGGGAGCGCAAGCAAATGGCCGGCGCACGTGCGCCGTCAGGCTCGGTCCCGCGCCACCGCGCGCGCTTCGATCAAGTCGCACAGCCCGCGATGTTGCGCGAAGGTCTGTTGCGCGCCGAATGCCATCGCGCGCTGCACCGACGGGGATGCCCCGTCCGCCGCGGCGATCGTCGCGAGTTCGGTCGCATCGGGCAACAGATTGGGGATAATCGTCACCCCGGCGCGACCGGCGGCGGTGTCGAGGATTTGCCGGAAGGCATGCCAGTCGATCACCAGTGCCAGCGCGGCTCCGGTCGCGCAGCCGGCGCGGTCCGAGCGAGCGAGCATGTCGAACGTATGGCGTTGCGCGGCAAAGGCGGCGTCGCTCTCGGCCTGGCCGGGTGTGGAGGGAAGCGGTCCGACCGCGGCGGTGAGATGGGCGAGATAGGCGCGCTCGGCACCGAACGCCTCGGTCGCGCTCGCGAGCCAGCGATTGTCGAGTTCGGGCACGCTGCGGCGTTCGGCCTCGACGAACAGGTCGCCGAGCCGGCCGTGGACGGAACACAGCGCATGGACGGCATCGGCGAGATCGCGCCCGGCCGCGCCGGGTGCGGTCAGACGACCAAATAACGGGTGCGTCGCGCAGCCGTCTTTGGCGGCAAGCGCCGCGATGACGCCCGAATCTGCCGCCGTTTTGAATTGTGTCGATCCGATCGCCATGGTCCTCGTGTGATCCCTCTCTCGCCTGCGCGGTCGCGCACCGGCTCGCCCGACGGCAGGGATGCAGCCGAGGGATATACCGAAGCACGTAAAGACCTGGTTTAGGCGGGGTTAAGTGTACCGAAACCACCTGGCGCGTTGCGCGTTCAGCGCAGCACCAGGATCGCCGCGACGGCCGTGACCCAGGCACCGGTGCGGATCGGCGCCAGCCCGGTCCTGACGGGGATCGGTGCTGCCGGATCGACGCGCACGGTGGCATCGATCTGCGACGGCGCCTCGTCGGAAAGGGCCAGCGTCAGCGCAGCGTCGAACGCGCTGCGGTCATCGGCGCCGAGTACGGTGCCGAACGGGACGTGCGACAAAGCGAGGCGATCCAGACCGAGCAGCGTTGCGAGCGCGGGACTTGGGTCGACGATATGGCCGCGTGTGTCGATCCGCGCACTGGCGACCCGGCCGGACGCCGCCATCGCGGTCAGCAGCCCCTGTTCGGCAGCGATGCACCGGGCGAGGTCGCGCTGGGGCGTGATATCCTGCGCGATCACCGCAACGCCGCGCCCGGCCGGTTCGATCGTCAACGCCAGGCGGCGTGCCTCGCGCGCGGCCGACGCGATTTCGATCCGGTCGCCGATGCCGCGGTCGATCACCGCGTGGAGCGTTTCCGCGAGCATGGCGCGCATATCGCGCGGTGCGACCGCGTCGATCGGCGCGCCGATTGCGGCGAGCGCACCGAAATGCGCCCGCGCGGTGCGGCTCGTCGCGGTGATCGTGCCTTTGGCATCGGCGACCAGGACGAGGTCGCTGGTCGCATCGAGCAAGGTCGCGGCCTCGACCGGGGGTGAGGAATCGGTCGCCGCGGTCAGTGCATGCGGAGCGCACAGCGCCTCCATCGTCTCGATCGAGGTGAGCACGAAGCGCGGGCGCCCGCGGTGCAGGATATAGAGCGGCGCGCGGACCGCGCGCTCCTGCCATATTCCGAAATGGCGCACGAGATCGGACGAAGTGACGAGCTGATCGCGGGGCGGGGCGGGGAGTGGCATGGCGCCTTGCGTACGCAAGGCCGGCGCCGGACGTCACAGGATGCCGCCAAAACGGAGCAATCTCACGAGAGTTTTACTCGCGTGGCATGTGCGCAAATTACGTAAGTAGCTGCAGGTCTTAGCGGACGGCACGCTGCGTCATGGCGGGCTCTTCCCGGCATCCACCGTGCAGCGTCCCCCGGCGCGGGGTTTGGCGGCACGGTGGACCCCGGCACGAGGCCGGGGCGACGGTTGTGGGTTACTGGTCGAGGAACGACCGCATCTTGCGCGACCGGCTCGGATGCTTGAGCTTGCGCAGCGCCTTGGCCTCGATCTGGCGTATACGCTCGCGCGTCACCGAGAATTGCTGGCCGACCTCTTCCAGCGTGTGATCGGTGTTCATCCCGATGCCGAAGCGCATGCGCAGCACGCGCTCCTCGCGCGGGGTGAGGCTCGCCAGCACGCGCGTGACGGTTTCCTTGAGGTTGGCCTGGATCGCGGCATCCACGGGGATGATCGCATTCTTGTCCTCGATGAAATCACCGAGATGCGAATCCTCCTCGTCGCCGATCGGCGTTTCGAGGCTGATCGGCTCCTTGGCGATCTTCATCACCTTGCGGACCTTCTCGAGCG
>CAXTEO010000223.1:0-3137 GCA_964243205.1 uncultured Sphingomonas sp. | reverse complement strand
TCGATGAGCGGGTGGAGCGCGGTCGGCGGGCTGGTGCGCAATCCCTATGCGCTCGACCGGACGTCGTGCGGCTCGTCGAGCGGATCGGGCGCGGCGGTGGCGGCGAGCTTCGCAGCGGCGGCGATCGGCACCGAGACCGACGGATCGGTGGTGTGCCCGTCGGCGATGAACGGGCTGGTCGGCCTGAAGCCGACGCTCGGTATGGTCAGCCGCACGCATGTCGTGCCGATCAGCCACAGCCAGGATACGCCCGGTCCGATGGCGCGCAGCGTGCGGGACGTGGCCGTGCTGTTCAACGGTATCGTCTCGGTCGATCCGGCCGATCCAGCGACGCGCGAGGCTGGCCGGCATATCCATGATTTCGCCGCATCGCTGGCGGCCGCCTCGCTCGACGGCGTGCGCATCGCGGTGCTGCACCCGGACATGCCCGACCCGCTCAAGCCCCAATATGAGGCGGCGCTCGCGGTGTTGAAGGCGCAGGGAGCGGTGCTGGTCGATGTCGTGGCGCCCAAGCTCGACGGACTGGGCGAGGCGGAACTCGCCGTATTGCAGACCGAATTGAAGGCCGACCTCAATAGCTATCTCGCCACCACGCCCAAGGCGGTGACGACGCGCACGCTTTCCGACGTGATCGCCTTCGACCGCGCCAATGCTGCGCGCGAAATGCCGTTCTTTCAGCAGGAAACGTTCGAGGCGGCGGAGAAGACGCACGGCCTGACCGACGCCGAATATCTCGGTGCGCGCGTGAAATCCGTGCGGTTGGCCGGCAAGGAGGGGATCGACGCGATGCTCGCCACTGCGAACGCCACGCTGATCGTCGCGCCTACCTATGGCATGCCGTGGCTGTCCGACACCGTCTCGGGCGATGGCGGGGAGGGGCCGAGTGCCGCGGGATTGCCGGCGATTGCCGGCTATCCGCACCTGACCGTGCCGATGGGACTGGTGCGCGGCGTGCCCGTCGGCCTATCGTTCATCGCGACCGCGTGGGACGATCAGCGCGTGCTCGATGCGGGCTATGTCTACGAGCAAGCGTCGCACGCGCGCATGGTGCCGGGTTATGCCGCGACCAACGATGCCGGGCCGGGGCTGGCGGGCACGCGATGATCGCCAAGCGATAGCGGGCGCTTCACCGCTCCAGCAACTCGTCGCGCACGTGGATCGCCGACAGCGAGATCCGCACCTCGATCAAAAAGCCGATCAGCGACGAGATCAGCAGCCCCATAGCCAGAATGAAGATCACCGCGACGACGGTGCCCAGATGCAACTTGAACAGGCTGGCGACGAACAGCAAAGCCACCACTACGCAGGTTAGCGCCGCGCTCGATACGGCAAACACCAGCGAGCGGTTGATCACCGTCATCCGCCGGTCGAGCAAGCGGAGTTCCCACACGTGGCGGTCGTGCTCGGGGCCGCTCGACAGCGGGTGCCATTCCTCGACCACGCGCGCGCGGTCGACGACGCGCGCGAGCCGCCCGACCAGCACGTTGAGCAATTGCCCGATCGCGGCGAGCATGAAGATCGGCGTGAGCGACAGCTGGATCGTCTGGGCGATCGTCGAAACGGCGGGATAGGGGTTCATCGCGCATAGTGTGCGTTGCCGCGGGGGCGCACGCAAGCCGGCGCCTCCACCGAATGGTAACCAGCGCGCGCTAGGGCAGCGGCATGACCAAGCCGATGCTGCTCGCCGAATTCACGCGCTTGCCGTCGCCGACGCGCGCTGTGGTGCTCGACGGGCTGTCGGGCGCGATCGATGCGGTGGCGGACGCCACGGCGCCGACGCATCGTTTCCTGCGCTATCATTGGTATGCGGCCGCACTCGCGGCTTATGGCGGCGCGGCGCGGACGATCGTGGTCGAGGATGACGACGTGCCGGTGATCGCCGTGCCGTTCGTGCGCGTCGGCCCGGCGATCGCGCGGATCGCGATGGTGCCGGGTTGCTATTGGCCGTTCCGCGGTTTTCCGATGCATCGGGACGCCGAACCGCGCGCGGTCGATGCGCTGCTCGACACGCTCGCGCACAACGTGAACGCGCTGCGCATCGGCCCGGCGATCGATGGCGGTCCCGGCCTCGCGGCGCTGCTGGCGCGCGCGCGCGCCAAGGGATGGGCAGTGCTCGATCGCTTCGTCGCCGACAGTTTCCTGCTCGACCTGCAGCAGCCCGATTGGCCGCGCGGCTCGACGCTGCGCAAGAACCGCTTCCATGAAAAGCATCTGGCCGAACATGGCGCGCTCGACTGGCGCTTCTTCGGCGACGGCGACTGGCGGTCGGGCTTCGACGCGCTGGCGCACATCGAGCAGAAGAGCTGGATCGCGACCGGCACCGACGGCCGCGACGCGAAATTCACGCGCAGCGGGCACGGCCTGTTCTGGCGCGAGCTGCTGCGCGACCCGGTGCTGACGCAAATGCTGTCGGCGGCGATGTTGACCATCGGTGGCGTGCCGGCAGCCTTCTCGTTCGACGTGGATTGCGGCACAACTCGCTATGCCATCGCCAACAGCTACGACCCGGCCTTCGCCAAGCACTCGCCGGGCAAGCTGCTGGCGTATCGCAACCTGGTGAACGCCAGGGCGGCGGGGATGCGCATCGTCGATTGGGGCGCGGGCGACAGCGGCTACAAACAGACGCTCGGCGCGGTGCAGGGACCGGCGTTGCGCGACTGGCTGCTGGTGCGGCCCGGAGTACCGGCGTTGGTGGGGCGCGCGCTGAAGGGGCGCTGGTCGGCAAGCGGCCGCTGATCGCGGACCCAAGCGGGTGGCGTTGCGTTGAGCGGAACATGGAAGAGATCGAACGCATTCGTCTTGCGATGGAAGCCGCGGCGGATGCGCTCGACTTCGAGGAAGCGCGGCGCCTGCGCGACCGGCTGGCGTTGCTGCGTGGCGGCGCCAGCGAGACTGCCGCCGCGGCGGCGGAGACCGAGGGGCTCGTCCGGCAGCAGCCCGGCGCGATGGGACTCGGCACCAGCCAGCAGCGGATGACGCCGCCGCCGGGGTGGAAGAAGCCGCCCAAGCCCGATCCGATGACGCGCGGGCGATCGCGCAAGCGGTAGGAGAACCTTGTGATTGAATGCGGCGGGGCGGCGCTCCGGCGAGGGGCCGGGGCCGAGTGGGGGGCGGAAGAGGGCTGGGGCCCGCGCGCC
>CAXTEO010000222.1:0-3209 GCA_964243205.1 uncultured Sphingomonas sp. | reverse complement strand
GGTCACCTCGCGCGCGACCGTGCCGCCCTGATAGACCGGGTCGGGGAGCACCAGCAGGTCGTCCGGCGCGAGCGCCGCGCGGAACATCGCGACCAGTTCGGCGCGCATCACCTTGAGCGGGCCATAACCATGCGGCTGGAACAGCACGAGCAGCCGCCCGGGAAAAGCGTGGAGCGTGGCGAGCGTCGCGGCGATCTTGTCGGGATTGTGCCCGAAATCGTCGATCACGGTGACGCCGGCGGCTTCGCCGACCAGCTCGAAGCGACGCTTGAGGCCAGTGAAGCCGGCAATCGCCACGATCGCTTCGGCGAGCGGCACCCCGGCGGCCCGCGCCGCGCCCAGCGCCGCGAGCGCGTTCGACACGTTATGCGCCCCCGGCCCCGCGAGCCGCACCGGATATGTCGAGCCGTCCGCGATCAGGTCGAAGCCGATCGCAAAGGGTTCGGGCCTGAGATTGCGCGCGCTGAGGTCCGCCGCGGCGTCGAGCGCGAAGGTCACCAGCGTGGTCTGGTCGAGCGTCGCCGCCAGCGCCGCCGTCTCGGCGTCGCCGATGTTGAGCACGGTCGTCTCCGCCTTGCCGGCGAAGGCGCCGAACAGCCGCCGCAATTCCTCGAGCGATTTGTGGTCGAGGCTGACATTGTTGAGCACCGCGATCCTGGGTGCGTACAAGGCGATCGACCCGTCGCTCTCGTCGACTTCGCTGACGAAGGCGTCGCCGTCGCCGACCAAAGCGCTGGCGAACGGCGCGTCGGGGCTGGCGAAGTTCTTCATCACCGCACCGTTCATCACCGTCGGGTCCCGGCCGCACGCATGCAGGATCCAGCCGATCATGCCGGTCACGGTCGACTTGCCGCTGGTCCCCGCCACCCCGATCGGCAGCGCGCTCGCGTTGAACAAGCCGGCGAGCAATTCCGCCCGGCTCATCCGCGCCGCGCCGACGCGCTCGGCCGCGACGATGTCGGCGACGCTCGCTTCGACCGCCGCGGACGCCACGACGATCTGCTCGGCGGAGGTCACGCCCGACCCGTCCTGCGGGAACAAAGTCACGCCCTTCGCCGCGAGATCCGCGAACTTGGCGGGCAAAGCCCCACGGTCGAGTGTCCGGTCCGAGCCCGCCACGGTCGCGCCGCGCCCGGCGAGGATCATCGCCAGCGGCATCATGCCGCTGCCGCCGATGCCGACGAAGAAATAAGGCCGGGGGAAGTAGGATTTGCCGTGGTTCATGCGAGCGGGCTATCGCGGGGCGACGCGAAGCGCAACGGAGCAGGGCATGCGAATTGGAGTAGTGGCGCCGGCACGCGGCATCGACGAAGCATTGGCGGCGCGTGCGCTCGGCCTGGCGGCGGTGGCGATGCCGGAGGTCGATCTCGTCTTCCACCCGCAATGCTTCCTGTCGGACGGGCATTTCGGAGGCTCCGACGCGGTGCGCGCGGCGGCCTTCGTCGAGGTGGCGAACGACCCCGCCTTCGACGCGATCTGGTTCGCGCGCGGCGGCTATGGCTCGAACCGCATCCTGCACAGCGCGATCCCGCAGCTCGGCGCGGCGGCGCGGTACAAGACCTATCTCGGTTTTTCCGACATCGGCTTCCTGCTCGGCGCGCTCTATGCGGCCAAGATCGGGCGCCCGGTCCATGGCCCGATGATCATCGATGCGCATCGTGGCGACGGCGGCGCGGCGTTCGCGCGCGGGCTGTTGTGGCTGGCGCGGCAGGACCGCGCGGTGCTCGAACCCGGCCTCGACGGGCATCCGGCCGCGGCCTTCAACCTCGCGATCCTGACGGCGCTGATCGGCTCGCCCTGGTTGCCCGATCTGACCGATCACGTCCTGCTGATCGAGGAAGTGTCCGAACCGCTCTACCGGATCGACCGCATGCTGTTCACGATGGCGCAGGCGACGCAGCTCAAGGGGCTGGCGGGCGTACGCCTGGGACAAGTCAACGACGTGCAGGCCAACGAGCCCGCCTGGGGCGAGAGCATCGAAACGATGATCGTCCGCTGGTGCGGCGAGATGGGCGTGCCCTATCTCGGGCGCGCTGCGGTCGGGCATGGCGCGGGGAACATGGTGGTGCCGTTCGGGGTGGCGTGAGCGGTAAAGCGGCGGTCTTATTCTTCTCGCTTCCCCGGCGAAGCCTGGGGCCCAGGCGATGCGGCCTTGGTCATCGGGCGCCGCACTCGCCATAACCCGCTCGCTCCTGGGCCCCGGCCTTCGCCGGGGAAGTGCGCTTAGGGAGAGCAGCATGAAGCATCGCGAAGCGATGCGAATGGGCGCAGCGCCAGTCACGGGGTGACGCGCCGCGCGTGCTTGCCTATATCGGCGCTCCCGGCTTTCCGCGCCGGCCCAATATTACCCACGAAAGATCGCTATAATGTCCGCCATGTTCCGCATCACGCTGCCCGACGGTTCCGTCCGCGAGGTAGTTCCGGGGACTACCCCGGCCGATGTGGCCGCCGCGATCGGGCCGGGCCTTGCGAAAGCAGCGATCGCCGCGCGGATCGACGGCGAGCTGCGCGACATCATGCGCCCGTTCGAGGGCGATACCCAGCTCGCCTTGGTGACGTCGCGCGACGAAGCCGATGCGCTCGAACTCGCGCGCCACGATTTCGCGCATGTCCTCGCCGAAGCGGTGCAGCAGCTTTTCCCCGGCACGCAGATCACCTTCGGCCCCTCGACCGACGACGGTTTCTATTATGACTTCGCGCCGAAGGACCGCCCGTTCACCGACGAGGACTTGCCCGCGATCGAAGCCGAGATGCGGAAGATCATCGCCAAAGACGAGCCGCTGATCCGCGAAGTGTGGGCGCGTGAGGATCTGATCGCGCGCTGGCAGCAGCAGGGCGAGAGCTTCAAGGCCGAGTGGGCCGCCGAACTGCCCGAGGGCGAGGAACTGACCGTCTACAAGGCGGGCAAGGGCGCCGACGCCTGGCTCGACATGTGCCGCGGGCCGCATCTCGCCTCGACCGGCAAGCTCGACCCGAACGCGTTCAAGCTGACGCGTGTCTCGGGCGCCTATTGGCGCGGCGACCAGAAGAACGCGATGCTCAGCCGCGTCTATGGTACCGGCTGGCTCAGCAAGAAGCAGCTCGACGCGCACCTCACGATGCTCGAGGAAGCGGGCAAGCGCGATCACCGCAAGATCGGCCAGGAGATGGACCTGTTCCACCTCCAGTCCGAGGCGCAGGGCTCGGTCTTCTGGCACCCCAAGGGCTTC
>CAXTEO010000221.1:0-3243 GCA_964243205.1 uncultured Sphingomonas sp. | reverse complement strand
GGCCCGGGTGGTCCGGGCGGGGGCGGGGGTGGGGGTCGTGGCGGTTTTGGCGGCTTCGGCGGCGGCGGTCGCGGCGGTGGTGGCCCCGGCGGTGGCGGCGGGCGCTTGCAGTTCGCGCTGTATCACACCTGGCATTTTACCGATCGCGTGCTGGTGCAGCAGGGCGGCCCCGCGCTCGACCTGCTCAACGGCGATGCGATCGGCTCGAGCGGCGGGCAGCCGCGCCATGAGCTCGAGGGGCAGGCGGGGTATAGCAACAACGGCATCGGGGTCCGCATGTCGGCCAATTGGCAGAGCGCGACCGACGTCAACGGTGGGACGGTCGGCAACCCGCAGGACCTGCATTTTTCGGCGCTCGGCACGGTCGGCATCCGGCTGTTCGGCGATCTCGGGCAGCGGCTCGATCTGGTGAAGGCGCATCCCTGGGTGCGCGGCATGCGCATCGCCGTCTCGGTCGACAATCTGTTCGACACGCGCCAGACCGTCACGAACGCGGCCGGCACAACCCCGGTCGCCTATCAGCCCGGCTATCTCAACCCGCTCGGCCGCACGGTGCGGCTGACGGTGCGGAAGCTGTTCTTCTAGCGGCGCTCTCCACCGTCATGCCGGCACGCGGCCTGGGTGACGGCGGGGGGCGCTTGCGCCGGCGGCCCCAAGCGTGAACAAGTCGGGCAATGTCATCCCCCGATTTCTCGCTGCTCGCCAAGCGCCGCTTCGGCCCGGTGTTCGTCGTCCAGTTCCTCGGCGCGTTCAACGACAATGTGCTGAAGTTCGCGCTTCTGTTCCTCGCCAGTTTCGGGGCCCGCAAGGCCGCGATCAGCGGGGAGATGCTGGCGACGGTGTCGACCGGCATCTTCATCCTGCCCTATTTCCTGTTCTCGGCGCTCGCCGGCCAGATCGCCGACGCGATCGACAAGAGGATCCTGATCCGCTGCGTCAAGGCCGCCGAGATCGCCATCATGGCGCTCGGGCTGGTCGGCTTCTGGATCGGCTCGATCCCGATCCTGCTCGTCTGCCTGTTCCTGATGGGGCTGCATTCGACGATCTTCGGCCCGGTCAAATATTCGATCCTGCCGCAGCATCTGGGCGCGCACGAGATGATGGGCGGCACCGGATTGATCGAGGCCGGTACCTTCCTCGCGATCCTCGGCGGGCAATTGCTCGCCGGGTTGATTGCGCCGTGGGAGGCGGGGCTCGCCGCGACGGCGCTGGCGTGCGTCGGCTTCGGCGCCAGCCTCGCCATTCCGCGCGCGCCGCCGTCGGGCGCGCACCACGAGATCGACTGGAACGTGTTCAAGGGCACGCGCGACATCCTGCGCACCGCGAGCCGCGCGCCCGGCGTATGGCCGGCGATCCTCGGGATCAGCTGGTTCTTCGCGGCGGGCGCGGTGCTGGTCTCGGAATTCGCGCCTTTGGTGAGCGGCGAACTGGGCGGGACGCAAGCGGTGGTGACCTTGTTCCTGCTGGTCTTCTCGGTGTCGATCGCGATCGGCTCGGTGGCGGTCAACCGCTTGCTGAGGGGCGAGGTCTCCACGCGCTACGTGCCGCTTTCGGCGGCGCTGATGGGCGCCTTCATGATCGACCTGTGGGTTTCGACCAGCGGCTACCAGATGCACGCCGCGGGCCTCGATATCGCGCACTTCGTCCGGGCGCCGGGAAGCTGGCACATCCTGGTTGGGCTCGCCGGCACGTCGTTCTTCGCCGGCATGTTCATCGTGCCGCTCTATGCGACGATCTCGACCGTGACCGCGGCAGCCGAGCGTTCGCGCGTGATTGCCGCCAACAACATCGTCAATTCGGTCGTGACGGTGGCCGTGGTGATCGTCGCCGGCGTGATGCTCGCGCTCGGCAGCGACGTTCCCGGCGTGATCGGCATGATGGGCGTGGCGACGCTCGGGGTCGCGCTGGCGATGCGGCGGATCGCCTGAACCCGCGTGGTTGACGCGGCGGGCGGCCGACCTAAACGAAATGCGACCGTTTCTAGGAGTGCCCCCATGAAAACCCGCGCCGCCGTCGCCTTCGAGGCCAACCAACCGCTCGAGATCGTCGAACTCGATCTCGAAGGCCCCAAGGCGGGCGAAGTGCTGGTCGAGATCATGGCGACCGGCATCTGCCACACCGACGCCTATACGCTCGATGGGCTCGACAGCGAGGGGCTGTTCCCGAGCGTGCTGGGGCATGAGGGCGCCGGGATCGTGCGCGAAGTCGGGCCGGGCGTCACGTCGGTGAAACCTGGCGACCATGTCATCCCGCTCTACACGCCCGAATGCCGCCAGTGTAAATCGTGCCTCAGCGGCAAGACCAACCTCTGCACCGCGATCCGCGCGACGCAAGGAAAAGGGCTGATGCCCGACGGCACCTCGCGCTTCTCGTACAAGGGCGCAACGATCTTCCATTACATGGGCTGCTCGACCTTCTCGAACTTCACCGTGCTGCCCGAGATCGCGGTCGCCAGGATCCGCGAGGACGCGCCGTTCAAGACATCGTGTTACATCGGCTGCGGAGTCACGACCGGCGTCGGTGCGGTGGTCAACACCGCCAAGGTTCAGGTCGGCGATACCGTCATCGTGTTCGGCCTCGGCGGGATCGGCCTCAACGTGCTGCAGGGCGCGCGCATGGCGGGGGCGAGCATGATCGTCGGGGTCGACATCAACCCCGACCGCGAGGAATGGGGCCGCAAGTTCGGCATGACGCATTTCGTCAATCCGAAGGACGTGAGCGACGTGGTCGCGCATCTGGTGGCGCTGACCGATGGCGGCGCGGACTATACCTTCGACTGCACCGGCAACACGACTGTGATGCGCCAGGCGCTGGAGGCGTGCCATCGCGGCTGGGGCACGTCGATCATCATCGGCGTGGCCGAGGCGGGCAAGGAAATCAGCACGCGGCCGTTCCAGCTCGTCACCGGACGCAACTGGCGCGGCACCGCGTTCGGCGGCGCGAAGGGGCGGACCGACGTGCCCAAGATCGTCGACTGGTACATGAACGGCAAGATCGAGATCGACCCGATGATCACGCATGTGCTGACCCTCGACGAGATCAACCGTGGTTTCGCGCTGATGCACGCCGGCGAAAGCATCCGCAGCGTCGTGCTCTATTGAGCGCGAGATCGAAAATCGCACACGCCACGGCTTGACCCGCGGCCTCGCTTTGCCTAACCGACCCTCCGCACCCGCATCGTCGGGCACGGCCCCTTCGTCTAGCGGTTAGGACGCGGCCCTTTCACGGCTGAAGCACGGGTTC
>CAXTEO010000220.1:0-3256 GCA_964243205.1 uncultured Sphingomonas sp. | reverse complement strand
CAGCGTTGAATCAACCGCAGATCACCGCGTCAACCTTTGTCCACGTGACCTAGTCCACTTTTAGGTGAAAACGACCGTCATATGATGAGCCACTGGCTCCCGGTCATCTTACAATCACGCCGAAAGCGCAGGAAGAAGATCGACGGCATTCCGCCCGTCAGATAGCCAAACGAATGGATATTGTGGTTCCCTGTGCGAAACAGCAGCGAACCATTTCCGTGAGATGTGAATATGTAGACTCTACGACTGGCTCTATCAATAAGAGGCTTGCGCGGCATTTGATACGATAGGGTCTTAGAAAGACTGTAACATTCTGTACGTACATATACAATATTTGGACTTAGCGTGACCAGCAGAGTCACGCTAATCATTCCTATCGCCAGCATGCTTGCCGCAATCCGTAGCAGTCTCGTAGCCACGATCATCATCTACTCGATTTGCAGGTGATCGCCAACGCTACCAATAAATGATTGCCTTTATCGCGAAGAGCGCAGCAACGAAGCAACCCAGGCTGATTTACACGCGTAGGCATGCTGCCATCGATCGATGGCATCGTCCAGTCGTCGAACCGCGCCATCGCACGGCAAGGAAAGGCCCGGCGGAGGACCGCCGGGCCGAGGTTACGCCAGGGGAGCTTCACCAGCGTGTTCGGGTCGCGCCGAAGCGCGGAAGATCTACTGGACGTTCGTGACCGGAGCGTCCGTGCCGTTGCCGGCGGAGGCGCCGTTCAGCGTGGCGTCGTCCGCGCCGAAACCATTGTCGGCGACCGCATTGGCGTCCAGCGGGGCCTCGCCGCCCAGCACCTCTTCGTTGGTCGACGTGTCGTTGGTTGCGGCGCCGTCATGCTTGGCGCAGGCGGACAGCGACAGCGCCGCAGCGAGGACGACGGGGGCTGCGGCGATCAACTTCTTCATCTGTGCATTCTCCTTGGGTGAACCGATCAGTGGCCGCGCAGCGCACCGAGGGCATGGCGAGGGAAGGGAGGGATGACGGTGGGAGCGCCGACGCTGCGCCGCAGCGACTGGCCGATCAGCGTGAAAAAGGCGCGGCTGCCCGGCGAGCGGCCGGCGTCCCATTCGGGATGCCACTGCACCGCCAGCACGTCGCCGCCGCAGGGAGTGGCCGAAAACGCCTCGATCAGCTCGTCGTCGCTCGCCAGCGCCTCGATCGACAGCCCGCGGCCGAGCCGGTCGATGCCCTGCTCGTGGACCGAGTTGACCGTCAGGTGCCGGGAGCCGGTGGCGACCGACAGCGCTCCGCCGTCGGTCAGCACCACCTCGTGCCGATGGTCGAACAGCGTGTCGTATTCGGCGTCCCACGATCCGGGATGATGCCGTCCGGCGCAGCGCTCGCTCGACAGGGTGCCGCCGAACAGGACGTTGATCTCCTGCAATCCGCGGCAGATGCCGTACACCGGCTTGCCCGCCTCGATCATCCGCCCGGCCAGCCCCAGCGCGACCTCGTCGCGCTCCTCGTCGAGGGTGTGGGAGCCTGCGGGGCCGCCATAGCGACGCGGCGCGACATGCGAGCGCGAGCCGGTCAGCAGCAGGCCGTCGAGGATGCGCGACACCGCCAGGGTATCGGCGACCTCGGCCAGTGCCGGCACCAGCAGCACCGTTGCGTCGGCGAGGATCGACAGCGGCTCGACGAAGCGGCTGGCGACGACCTGCACCGGCCGCACCGCCACCTCGTTGCAGCACAGGACGCCGATCACCGGCCGCCGCGTCATCGCCCGCCTCCCTGAACCAGCGCGTCGCGCGCACCGTCGGCGGTCAGCTGCACCGCCTCGGGCTGGACGACGACTGCATCTGCTGCGACGTCGGACAACAGCCAGACATTGCCGCCGATCGTCGCCCGGTCGCCGATCCGGACGCGGCCGAGGATCGTCGCGCCGGCATAGATCACCACGTCGTCGCCGACGATCGGATGGCGGGCGTGGCGGCTTGCCGGGCCGTCCGCCACCGGCCCGAAGGCGCTGCGCGCACCAAGCGTGACGTGCTGGTACAGCCGCACCCGCTCGCCGATGATCGCGGTCTCGCCGATCACGACGCCGGTGCCATGGTCGATGAAGAAGTGCGCGCCGATCGTCGCGCCGGGATGGATGTCGATGCCGGTGCGCTCGTTGGCCAGTTCGGAGATGATGCGCGCCACGATCGGCGCGCCCAGTGCGTCGAGCTGGTGGGCGATGCGGTGGTGCAGGCTGGCGATCGCACCGGGATAGCAGACCAGCACCTCGTCGACGCTGCGCGCGGCGGGGTCGGCGCGGCACGCCGCCTCGACGTCGGTGTCGACCAGCCGCCGTATCTCGCCCAGCGTCCCCGCGAACAGCTGCACGATCGTCGCCGGCTGATCGGCCTCGAAGTTCGCCCGCGCTTCGGGTTGCCAATAGTCGAGCTCGCTGCGGACCTCGCGCTCCAGGTCGGCGAGCGCGGCGATTAGCTTCGCGGCGACGAAGCGATCGGTCTCGGCGGCGGGGCCCCGGAACAGGCCCAGCCGACGTGGGTACAAGGCCGCCGCCAATTGCGCGATGATCCGCTCCACTGCGTCACGCGAGGGAAAGCTGTCGACGTCGCGCGCCTCCTCCTGCCGCGCCAGCCATGCGGAGCGGGCGTCGGAGAGCGCCGCGACCGCCGCACCGATCGCCGACGATCCGTCTGTCCGCGTCGGCAGCGATCTGGTCGACCCGAAGGCCAGGGCTGGGGAACTCATCGGGGCACCTCCGGCCCGAAGCATACCCAAGTAGATCGGTGGAGATTGAAAGAAGATATTGGGCGGCGCGAAGCTGCGGTGCACCGCCTTCGCCGGTCTCCATGGTCAGCACGCCGGCGTCGATCTTCGGCGGCTCCGTCAAACGTGGTTGAAGCCTGTATCGGTCGCTTGTTCCTCGCGGCATACGGACCGATGACGATCCGGCCGCGGGTCGGTCAGGAGGCGCAGATGAGCGTTGCAACAAGTCTACCCGATCTGCGCGACCTAACGCTGCCCGCCGGCACGGTTCGAGACGCGCTGGATCTCGATCCGCATCCCGAAGGCGGTCATTATCGGGAGGTTTGGCGCGCGGCGGGGTCCGGCGGCGGCCGCGGCGCATCGAGCAGCATCCTCTTCCTGCTTGCCGCTGGCGAGCGCTCGCACTGGCACCGCGTCGATGCCGTCGAGACATGGCTGTGGCAGGCCGGCGCGCCGCTTCGCCTTGAGATCGCCGACACCTCGCGGCATTCGGATGCGAGGGTGCTGGGGCCGGCGTTGCATCGCGGGG
>CAXTEO010000219.1:0-3282 GCA_964243205.1 uncultured Sphingomonas sp. | reverse complement strand
GTGCTGGACGATCCCGCTTTGGCCGAACTGTTCGGCGGTGATGCGCTGGCCGAAGCGCCGATCGCCGCGGTGCTGTCCGATGGCTTCGTCGTGTCGGGGACGGTCGACCGGCTGCTGGTGACGGCCGGGCGGATTCGCGTGATCGATTTCAAGACCGGCCGCAGCGTGCCCGCGACGCCGCAGGACATCCCCGTCTACCATCTCAGGCAGATGGCGGCCTATGTCGCGGCGCTGGCGGTGATCTTTCCCGAGCGTCCGATCGAGGCGGCGTTGCTCTATACCAGCGGCCCGCTGCTGCACGTCTTGCCGCCGGCCTTGCTTGCCACACACAAGCCCGGCTTTGGCGGTGCGGAGCAAAGCTAGCGCTCGCGCGCTTGAGTGTAGCGCATGCACACCCTATTTTCGCTGCAACACATGAGGAGTTTCGAGCATGGCTACCAAGACGATCACCGACGCGAGCTGGGAAGCCGACGTCACCAATGCGACCGGTCCCGTGCTCGTCGATTTCTGGGCGGAATGGTGCGGCCCGTGCAAAATGATCGGGCCAAGCCTCGAGGAAATCTCCGACGAGCTCGGCGAGCAAGTGACGATCGTGAAGCTGAACATCGACGAGAATCCGGATTCGCCGGGCAAGTACGGCGTGCGCGGGATCCCGACGATGATCCTGTTCAAGGACGGCGCACCCGCCGCGACCAAGGTCGGCGCTGAGCCCAAGGGCCGGCTGAAGGCCTGGCTCGAGGGCGAACTCGGTGGCGCGGGGATCGCCTCCGCCGCCTCTTAGGTCAGCGGTATCATCACCTGGCTGGCATAGCCGTCGCGCGTTTGCAGGCGGTTATACCAGTCGGTGAGGTGCGGCAGCGCCGGCCGGGTGATGTCGAGCGTGAACCAGGAATGGGCATAAACGCCCATCGGCATGTCGCCGACGCCGAACTCGGCGCCGGAAAGCCATGGCGTCTCCGCAAGCTGGCGATCGAGGATACGCATCCGCTTGGCGCTGGCCTCGGCCGATTGCAAGATCGCGGCGGCATCGCGCTCGGCGGGCGCACGGCGCACGAGATTTAGGAATGCACCGCGCTGCGCGTCGGCATAGTCGAACTGCCAGTCCATCCAGCGATCGGCGCGCGCGCGCGCCGCGGCGTCCTCCGGCCACCAGCGCGGCCCGCCGTGGCGCGCGGCGAGGTAGCGCAGGATCGCGTTCGATTCCCACAGCACGAAGCCGTCATCCTCGATCGTCGGCACCAGCGCGTTCGGGTTGAGCGCGCGATAGGCGTCGTCCATCCCGAACGCCCCGCCGACATCGTGACGGACATAGGACAGTCCCAGTTCCTCGGCGAACCACGCGACCTTTTTCACATTGTGCGAGTTGAGCCGGCCCCAGATCGTCAGCATCTCAGGTTCAGCTCCGGTAATCGGCGTTGATCGAGATGTAGCCGTGCGTCAGGTCGCAGGTCCACACCGTCGCCGCGCCTTCGCCAAGACCCAGATCGACGCCGATCTCGATATCCTGCCCCTTGAGATGCGCCGCGACCGGCGCCTCGTCATAGCCGACCACCGCGAGGCCCCCCTGTGCGACCTGGGTGTCGCCGAAGCGGATCGCGAGCAAATCGCGTTCGGCCGGTTCGCCGGCCTTGCCGACCGCCATCACCACGCGGCCCCAATTGGCGTCTTCGCCGGCGATCGCGGTCTTGACCAGCGGCGAGTTGGCGATGCTCAGCGCGATCGTGCGGGCGCTGGCGTCGCTTTCGGCGCCGGTCACCGCGATCTCGATGAACTTGGTCGCGCCCTCGCCATCGCGCACGACGAGCTGCGCGAGCTGCAGGCACAGGTCCGACAACGCCGCGCGGAACGCATCGGCGCCGGCATCCTCGGCATCCGTCAGCGGGGCATTGCCGGCCTTGCCGGTGGCGAAGGCGAGCACCGTGTCGCTGGTCGACGTGTCGCTGTCGACCGTGATGCACGAAAAGCTCGCGCGATTGGCTTCGCTCAGCGCGGCTTGCAGGAAGGCGGGGGCGACGGCCGCATCGGTGAAGATGAAGCCGAGCATCGTCGCCATGTCGGGCGCGATCATCCCCGAACCCTTGATGATCCCGACCAGCATGATCGTCCGCCCATCGACGATTGCGGTCGTCGTCGCCGCCTTGGCGAAGGTGTCGGTCGTGCCGATCGTGTTGGTGGCATCCTCCCACGAACACGGCGTCGCGGCGAAGGCGGCGTCGAGCCCGGCCTCGGCCTTGTCGATCGGCAGCGGTACGCCGATCACCCCGGTGGACGCGACGAAGACGTCAGACGGCCGGCACCCGAGCTGCCCCGCCGCGCGCGCGGCGATCGCCTCGACCGCGGCGCGGCCGCGCGCGCCGG
Source organism: uncultured Sphingomonas sp. (assembly GCA_964243205.1). Lineage (GTDB taxonomy): Bacteria > Pseudomonadota > Alphaproteobacteria > Sphingomonadales > Sphingomonadaceae > Sphingomonas. Next base: position 924 of record CAXTEO010000219.1, on the reverse strand, counting down.
TAAAGGCATTGGCGTTGCCTGCATTGACCACCATTGCGCGGGCCTGGCCGAGCACGAGCGCGGCGCGGCACCATTCGACCTCGGGCGAGGGGCATTTGCTCTGCGTCAATACGCCCGCCACGCTGGTGCCGGGATCGAGCGTGACGAAGGTCAGATCGGTGCGGTCCCATGCCTTGTAGCCGGCGCGCGCCACGTGCGGCGTCACCCCTGCAATCCGGGGCAGGACGGGGAAGGGGCGGGCGAGCGGGGAGCGCGGGCTGGTCATAGGCGCCGTCATAGAAGCCGTACGGCGCGAGACAATATCTGTCGCGTCGATAGGGCCGGTATGCGGTGCGTTCGCCTCGCTTGGTCGGACGTGGGGACCGGATCGTCGCAGGCGCGACCGGATGCCTTGAAGCCGCCCGCAATTGGAAGCCTTGGCGAAACGGCCTTCACCGGAGTTCGACCATGCGTCTGCTGCTGCTCACCTGTCTCGCCTTGACGACATCCGCTTGCGCGGGGGGCGACCGGCCGGCGCCGCATCGCGGACCGCCGGGCGGGCATGGTGGCCCGGGTGGTCCGGGCGGGCCGCACGAAGGCGGCGGGCATGGCCCGGGCGGGCGCTTGTTCGTCAGCCCGATGGGCGAGCCGTTCCGCGCGGAAGGCGGGGGCGTCGATCCCGAGGCGCGCTGGTTCGAAGGCGCCGATACCAATCATGACGGCGCGCTGACGGCGGCCGAATTCACCGCCGATGCGATGCGCTTCTTCGCCGTGCTCGACCGCGGCCATGACGGCGAGATCGATCCGGACGATATCGACTATTACGAATCCGAGCTGCTGCCCGAAGTGCGCGTGGCGGCCGGCAGCGGTGGCGGTGGCGGTGCTCGATCCGGCGGCGGCGGTCGTGGCGGCGGCCGCCACGGCGGCGGGGGCGGTGGCATGGGC
>CAXTEO010000218.1:0-3303 GCA_964243205.1 uncultured Sphingomonas sp. | reverse complement strand
GCTCGTCGACCGTGTAGTGATGGTACATGTCGAACTGCATCTGCGCGACGACGCGACCGAAATCGGGCACGAAGCGGCCGAACACGCCGGCTTCGTTCATCCAGCGCAGCACCGTCTCGGGGTCGCGCGGCGAGGTCAGCACGTCGAGGAACAAAGCGTTGGCGGTCGGGTCCTGGCGGATATCGTCGGCGAGTTTCGCGTCGCGCGCGGCGGCGCGCATCGCCAGCGGGTGGATCTCGAGCCCGTGCTTGTCGGCCAGCGCGAACAGTTCGAGCAACCGCACCGGCGCTTCGGCAAGGAAGTCGTCGCTGGGAATCGCGAGGCGCCCGCGGATCAGGGTGAAGCCGTTCAGCTTGCGCGGCGACCGGCGCAGTGCGGAGAAACCGAAACGCCGCCCGCGCGCGGCGAACTTCTCGTCGAGATGCGCGAGGAACACGCCGGTCAGGTCGCCCGCGGTGCGCGCTTGCAGGAAGTAATAATGCATGAAGCGCTCGACCGCCGATTTGCCCGGCCGGTCGGCGAAGCGCATCCGCTCGGCGATCTCGCGCTGCACGTCGAAGGTCAGCCGGTCCTCGGCACGCCCGGCGATCGCGTGGAGATGGCAGCGCACCGCCCACAGGAAATTCTCGGCGCGGTGGAACTGGCGATATTCGTCGCGGCTGAGCAGTCCGGCTTCGACCAGTTGCGACGGCTCGCTGACGTTATAGGCATATTTGCCGATCCAGAAGAGCGTGTGCAGATCGCGCAGGCCGCCCTTGGCTTCCTTGACGTTGGGCTCGACGACATAGCGCGTGTCGCCCATTTTCTTGTGGCGCACGTCGCGCTCGGCGAGCTTGTCGGCGATGAACTGGCGCGCGGTGTCGGCCTGGACCTCGAGCTTGAAGCGCTTGGCCGCCTCGTCATACAGCGGCTGGTCGCCCCATACGAAACGCGCCTCGAGCAAGGCGGTGCGGATCGTCACGTCGCTCTTTGCCTGGCGCACCATCTCGTCGAGCGAGCGGCTGCTATGGCCGACCTTCATGCCCAGGTCCCACAGCGCGTAGAGCATCGTCTCGATGACTTGCTCAGTCCAGCCGGTCTGCTTCCACGGGGTGAGGAAGCCGACGTCGATATCGGAATACGGCGCCATCTCGCCGCGGCCATAGCCGCCGACCGCGATGATCGTGATGCGCTCGGCGGCGGTCGGGTTGCCGTTGGGGTAGAGCCGCTGCACCGTGAAATCGTAGAGCAGGCGCAGCAACTGGTCGGTCAGGAAGGCCTGGGCGGCGGCGATCTCCAGCCCGCGCGAGGGATGCTCGACCAGTCGCCGGCCGATCTCGGCGCGGCCCGCGTCGAGCGCGGCCTTGAGCAGCGCGGTCGCCTGCGCGCGCAACGCGGCTTTGTCGCCCTCAAGCGCCGCGAGCGCGTCGGAGAGCCCGCGCCGGTCGATGATCGCACGGCGTTGCGGAACGGATTCGAAGCGGGACACCATGGACTGCAGATAGGGGGTCGGCGCGCCCGCGTCCACGCGGCTTGCGGCGCCGGCGACTTGACGGGCGCGCGCCGCTGCCCAAGGCTTGCGCGATGAGACCGCCCCGCCGCCAGATCGTCCAGATGGGCGGCTTCCCCGCCGTCAAGACCGGCACGCCGTCGCCTTATGCCGATCTCTATTATTGGGTGATGGAGATGAGCTGGCCGTGGTTCTGCACACTGACCGCGGCGATGTTCTTCGCGATCAATCTGCTGTTCGGGCTGATCTACGCCGCGCTTCCGGGGAGCCTCGTCAATGCCGTGCCGGGGTCGGTGATCGACGGCTTCTTCTTCTCGGTGGATACGCTCGGCACGGTCGGATACGGCGTGATGGCGCCGGCGACGCATCTCGGCCATGCGATCGCCTCGGTCGAGATCCTGACCGGCCTGTTCTTTTCGGCGACGATGACCGGGCTGATCTTCGCGCGCTTTTCGCGACCGCGCGAGAGCATCCTGTTTAGCAATGTCGCGGTGATCGGCCATTATCTCGGGCAGCGCGCGCTGATGATGCGCGTCGCGTCGATGCGCTCGCGCCCGCTCGCCGAAGTCACGGCGCAGATGAGCTGGCTCGAGACGATCCGTCAGCCCGACGGTCGCGCGATGCGCCGCCTGACCGAATTACCACTGGTGCGCAGCACCAACCCGATGCTCGGGCTCGCCTGGGTACTGGTCCATATCCTCGACGACGAAAGCCCGGTGCTGGCGGCGCTCGCCAACGAGGACGACCGCTTCCTGCTGTCGGTGACGATCGGCGGGATCGACACCTTGCTCGCCAGCCAGTCGCTCGGCGGCAAGCGTTACGGGCGCGAGCATGTGTTGGCGGATCATGAATTCGTCGATGTGATCAGCGACGAAAATGGCGTAACGCATCTCGACTTGCGCAAGCTCCACGATACGGTGCCGGCCGCCCCCGACGCGGGGGATTGAGCGCGGGGCCTGCCCTCACTCGCGCGAGAGCGCCTTCAGACGGTACAGCACCTCAAGCGCTTCGCGCGGGGTCAGCGCATCGACGTCGAGCACCTCGACTTCGCCCCGGATCGCGTCGCACGCTTCCTCCGCCACCTCCATCGCCGCGGCGAACAGCGGCAGGTCGTCGAGCCCGGCGGCGAGCCCGCCGGTCTTCGCGCGCCCCGCTTCGAGCTTGGCCAGCACCGATTTCGCGCGCGCGATCGTCGCCGGGGGCAGCCCGGCGAGCCGGGCGACGGCGAGGCCGTAGCTGCGGTCGGCGGGGCCGTCGCTCACTTCGTGCAGCAGGACGAGTTCGCCCTTCCATTCGCGCGCTCGCACATGGTGGAGCGACAATGCCTCGCACCGTTCCGCCAGCCGCGTGAGCTCGTGATAATGCGTCGCGAACAGGCAGCGGCAGCGATTGTCCTCGTGGATCGCCTCGACCACCGCCCAGGCGATGGCGAGCCCGTCATAGGTCGAGGTGCCGCGGCCCACTTCATCGAGGATGACGAAACTGCGCGGCGTCGCCTGCGCGAGAATGGCGGCCGTCTCGACCATCTCGACCATGAACGTGGACCGCCCTCGCGCGAGATTGTCCGACGCGCCGACGCGGCTGAACAGCCGGTCGACCAGGCCCAGCGTCGCGGCGGTGGCGGGAACGTAGCTGCCGGCTTGTGCCAGCACCGCGATCGCGGCGTTCTGGCGCAGGAAGGTGGATTTGCCGCCCATGTTCGGACCCGTGACGAGCCACAGCCGCGAAGCCTCGGACAGGCGGCAGTCGTGTGCGACGAAGCGCGCGGCGCGTGTGGCGAGCGCAGCCGCGACGACCGGAGGGCGCCCGGCGGT
>CAXTEO010000217.1:0-3377 GCA_964243205.1 uncultured Sphingomonas sp. | reverse complement strand
ACGCTGTGGCCGAGCGCATCGGCGACGAGCGCCGCCTGCTCGGTCTGGTGCCGCTTCATCAGGCCGGTTGCCGGCGAAGCCGACGCCGCGCGGCCCGCATATTTGGCGCGCAGCACCTTGCCGCCCGCTTCGACCAGGCACTCCTCGATGAACGGATCGACGAAGCTCCAGGCGCCATTGTTCTTTGGCTCTTCCTGCGCCCACACCACCGTCTCGAGGTTGGGCATCTTCTTGAGACGCTCGACCAAAGGCTCGCCCGGGAAGGGATAGAGCTGCTCGACGCGGACGATCGCGGTGTTCTGGTCGCCCGCGGCATCGCGCGCTTCGATCAGATCATAGGCGACCTTGCCAGTGCAGAGCACGAGGCGCTTCACGTCGCCATCGGCCGGAGCCGAAGGATCACTCAGCATGCGCTGGAAGTGGCTGTCGCCGAGGAAGTCGGCGGTCTTCGACACGGCCATCTTGTGGCGCAGCAGCGACTTGGGCGTGAAGATCACCAAAGGCTTGCGGAACGAGCGGTGCATCTGCCGGCGCAGCAGGTGGAAGTAATTGGCCGGCGTGGTGCAATTGGCGACCTGGATATTGTCCTGCGCGCAGAGCTGGAGGAAACGCTCGACGCGGGCGGACGAATGCTCCGGCCCTTGCCCTTCATAGCCGTGCGGCAGCAGCATCACCAGGCCGTTGGCGCGCAGCCACTTGGCTTCGCCCGACGCGATGAACTGATCGATCATGATCTGCGCGCCGTTCATGAAGTCGCCGAACTGCGCTTCCCACAGCACCAGCGTCTTTGGATCGGCGAGCGCATAGCCATATTCGAAGCCGAGCACGCCATATTCGCTGAGCGGCGAATCGAGCACTTCGAAGCGGCCATGCTCGACCGTCGCAAGCGGGCGATATTTGTGCTCGTCGGTCTGGTCGACCCACACCGCATGACGCTGCGAGAAGGTGCCGCGGCCCGAATCCTGGCCCGACAGACGCACGCCATAGCCTTCCGACAGCAGCGACCCGAAAGCCAAGGCCTCGCCGGTCGCCCAGTCGAAATTCTCGCCGGTCTTGAACATGGTGCGCTTGGCGTCGAGCACGCGGTTGAGCGTCTTGTGGACGGTCAGATCGGCGGGGATCGTCGTCAGCGTGCGGCCGAGCGAGTCGAACAGTTTCTGCTCAATGCTGGTCTCGACGTTGCGGCGCGCGCTTTCGGCATCCGCTGGCGCATGCAGCCCCGACCAGCGCCCGGCGAACCAATCGGCCTTGTTGGGCTTGTAGGTCGCGCCGGCCTCGAACTCGCCTTCCAGCAGAGTCGTGAACTGGGTGATATTGTCGTCGATCCAGGCGCGGTCGATCACCTTCTGCTCGATCAGCTTCTGGCCATAGACTTCGCTGACCGGCGGATGCTTGCGGATCACGTCGTACATCAACGGCTGGGTGAAGGACGGCTCGTCGCCCTCGTTGTGACCGTTGCGGCGATAGCACCACATGTCGATCACCACGTCGCGGTGGAACGTCTGGCGATATTCGATCGCCATCTTGGTGGCGAAGGTCACCGCCTCGGGGTCATCGCCATTGACGTGGAAGATCGGCGCCTGGACGCCCTTGGCGACGTCCGACGGGTAAGGCGACGAGCGCGCGAATTGCGGGCTGGTGGTGAAGCCGACCTGGTTGTTGATGATGAAGTGGACGCAGCCGCCGGTGTTGTAGCCGCGGATGCCCGAGAAGCCGAGGCACTCCCACACGATCCCCTGGCCCGCGAACGCCGCATCGCCATGGATGAGGACGGGGAGCGACGCCTTATGCTCGGCGAGATCGCCGGCGATCGTCTGGATCGCGCGCGTCTTGCCGAGCACGACCGGATCTTCCGCCTCGAGATGCGACGGGTTGGCGACCAGCGACATGTGCACGCTGATCCCGTCAAACTCGCGGTCGGTCGAGGTGCCGAGGTGGTACTTCACGTCGCCCGAACCGGCGACATCGTCGGGATTGTCCGAACCGCCGCCGAATTCGTGGAAGATGATGCGGAACGGCTTGGCCATCACGTTGGTGAGGACATTGAGGCGGCCGCGATGCGCCATGCCGAACACGATCTCGTTGACGCCGAGCGAACCGCCATACTTGATCACGCTTTCGAGCGCCGGGATCATGCTCTCGCCACCGTCGAGGCCGAAGCGCTTGGTGCCGACATATTTCTTGCCGCAGAAGCGCTCCCACTGCTCGGCTTCGATCACCTTGTTGAGGATCGCCTTCTTGCCGAGATCGGTGAACTCGATCGCCTTGTCCTTGCCTTCCATGCGGTCCTGCAGGAAGCGGCGCTCTTCGACGTCGGCGATGTGCATATATTCGAGGCCGACATTGCCGCAGTAATTCGCGCGCAGGATGTCGACGACTTCGCGGATCGTCGCCCATTGCAGGCCCATCGTGCCGCCGAGATAGACTTTGCGGTCGATATCGCCGTCGGAAAAGCCGTGATATTCGGTCTTGAGATCATCGGGCATCTCGCGCGTCGACAGGCCGAGCGGATCGAGGTTGGCGCCGAGATGGCCGCGCACACGATAGGTGCGGATCAGCAGCATCGCGCGGATCGAGTCGCTGGCGGCGCGCAGGATGTCGTCCTGCGAGGGCGCGGGGGCAGCAGCCGCTGCGGGCGCGGGCTTGGCGCCACCGCGCGCGGGCTTGGGCGCTGGCTCCATCTGTGTGGGATCGAGTGCCGAGGTGAGGTCGTCGGTCGAGGACAGCGGCCAGTTGGGCTGCTGCCACGAGGCGCCTTCGGTCGACCCTTCGAGACCTTCGAACCACGAGCGCCACGACGGCTCGACGCTGTCGGGCGACGCCTTGAAGCGCGCATAGAGCGACTCGATAAAGGCCGGGCTTACGCCGCCTGCCACATCCGCGAAATCCTGGCCTTCAAAGCCCATATCGAGTCCTCGTCACCCCGGCGCAGGCCGGGGTCGCTGTGTTTGGGGCAACCGCTGCGTGACAGTAAAGCAGCGGCCCCGGCCTGCGCCGGGGCGACGCCCGAGATTAACCGTTAAGCACTGCCAACAGAGTCGTGCCCAATTCCGAGGGGCTGTCCGCCACGCGGATACCCGCCGCTTCCATCGCCGCGATCTTGTCCTCGGCGCCGCCCTGGCCGCCCGACACGATCGCACCGGCATGGCCCATGCGACGCCCCGGAGGCGCGGTACGGCCGGCGATGAAGCCTGCCATCGGCTTCGAACGGCCGCGCTTGGCTTCGTCGCGCAGGAACTGCGCGGCTTCCTCTTCAGCCGAACCGCCGATTTCGCCGATCATGATGATCGACTTGGTCTCGGGATCGGCGAGGAACAGCTCGAGCACGTCGATGAAGTTGGTGCCGTTGACCGGATCGCCGCCGATGCCGACCGCGG
>CAXTEO010000216.1:0-3465 GCA_964243205.1 uncultured Sphingomonas sp. | reverse complement strand
GCCGGCCTCGCCCGCCGCTGCACGATCCAGCTGAGCTATGCGATCGGCATCGCCGAGCCGCTGTCGCTCTATGTCGACCTGCACGGCACCGGCACCGTGCCGGAAGCGAAGATCGAGGAAGTGTTGCCGCAGCTGGTCCGCCTGACCCCGAAGGGCATTCGCGAGCACCTCAAGCTCAACGCGCCGATCTACAAGCGCACTGCGGCCTATGGTCATTTCGGGCGCGAGCCCGATGCCGACGGCTTCACCTGGGAAAAGACCGATCTGGTCGATGCGCTCAAGGCGGCTGTCGCTTAAACCGCACTGAGCGGCTCCGGTTGAACGAGCCTCCCCTCACTTCGGTGACGGGAGGCTTTTTCATGCGGTGCCGGCAGCGTTACACCCCCTCCCCCCGCACCTGCGCATGCGCCAGCAGCGCGAACAGTCCAGCCCCGCCGAACAGATTGCCCAGCACCGCCGGCACCAGGAACGCGAGCGCCTGCCCGCCCCCGATCTTGCCGGCGAACAGCAGCAGGAAGGTCTCGGTCGATCCGACCACCGAATGGCTGAACCCGCCGATCGCCACGACATAGACGATGCCGAACACCACCAGAAACGCCTGTTCGCGCGCATTGGGCAAGGTCCAGGCGACGATCGCGATCAGGAAGCCCGCCGGCACGGCGTTGACGAACGTCGCCAGCACGCCATGCTCGGTGATCTTCATCGACACTTCGAGCATCGCGGCGTGCAGCCCCGGATCGCCCAGCTCGAGCGTCGCGAACGCCAAGGCGGCAAGCGCCGTGCCGATGAAGTTCGCGCCCAGGACCACGCCCCACAAACGCAGCGTCCGCCCGAGCGCGCCCCAGGATGGATTGGTCACCAGCGGCAGCATCGCCGTCACCGTGCTCTCGGTGAACAATTGCATCCGCCCGAGGATGACCATCAGGAAGCCGATCGGATAGCCGATCGCGATCAGCAGCGGGCGCGCAGGCGACGGCGCGGTGTGCGCCGCGATCGCGCCCTCGGCGATCAGCGAAGCGGTGATCGCCAGGCCACCCGCCAGGCCCGACCAGAACAGCGAACCGATCGGGCGTTCGAGTTCCTCCTGTCCTTCCTCGCGCACCGCCCGATGCAGTTCCTTCGCATTGGCGGCCTTCAGTTCCTCGACGTCGCCGGTCTCGTTTCCGGTGTCCGCGCCGGTTTCCAGCGGGTGTTCCATATCGTCCGCCATCGCGCTCACCGAATTGTTGAACGCCTCCAACGGCCGCAACGGCGCTTTGCTCCGCGCGTCTCCCCGGCTAAGGCCTGCGCGGATGACCGATCCGATGACGACCCGCCGCCTCTATGGCCGCCGCCAGGGGCACAAGCTGCGCTTGGGCCAAGCCGATCTGGTCGAGCGGCTGCTCCCCGAAATCAGCGTGCCGGAAGCAGGACCGCTCGATGCCGTCACGCTGTTCGGCAAGGCCTGCCCGCTCGAAGTCGAGATCGGCTTCGGCGCCGGCGAGCATCTCGCCGGCCAGGCCGCCGCCCGGCGCGACACCGGTTTTATCGGCTGCGAACCGTTCCTCAACGGCGTGGTCGGCGCGCTCAACCATGTCCGCGACGAAGCGCTCGACAATGTCCGCCTGCACATGGGCGACGCGCTCGACGTGCTCGAGCGGCTGCCCGACGCGTCGCTGTCGCGCGTCTACCTGCTGCACCCCGATCCGTGGCGCAAGGCGCGCCACGCCAAGCGGCGCATGGTCAATCATGGCCCGCTCGACCTGATCGCGGCCAAGCTCGCGCCGGGCGCGGAATTCCGCCTCGGCACCGATGACCCGACCTATTGCCGCTGGGCGATGATGGTGCTGAACAAGCGCCGCGATTTCGTATGGACCGCGCAGACCGCGGCGGATTTCCTGACGCGCCCCGACGACTGGCCCGAGACGCGCTACGAACGCAAGGCGCGCCGGCAGGGGCGCGAAGTGTGGTACTTCCGATACCTGCGGATTTGAGTTTGCAGTCCGCCCGTTGAATTCATCCCCTTCGGACGACCCGGCTTACGCCACGCCACCGCGTCCGGTGATTTGCCAAACGATGTTCAGCCCGGCCGAGTCACTGCAATGGCGACCGGACCTGCAGATCGCGCACCTTCAGAACTTGTAGCCGAGTTCGAATCCATAAGAGCGGCGGTCGCCGGGGGAGAGGAACGAGCCCCCGAACTCGATCGCCGGAATGACCTCGTTGAGGTATTTCTCGTCGAGGAAATTGTCGGCGTAGATGCTTGCCTTCCACGTCTTGCCCTCGAGCCCGAGGCGCAGGTCGAGTACGCCATACGCCTTGCGCTCGGCCTTGGCGTAATTGGCGTCGCCGAACGACGCGGGCAGCGTATTGAGCGCCGAGATCGGGATCAGCCCGCTGAACAGCGTCGGCCGCGTCTGCGCCTGCACCGTGCTGAACCAGGTTGGGCCGGTGATGCGATAATCCGCCTTGAACAGCAGATTGAGCGTGGAGGACAACGGCGCCTCCATCTGGCTGCCCAAATTGATCGTGTAATCCGGCGTGTAGGGCGATTTGTTGCCGACCGTATAAGGCCGCGAGCTGTTCTTTTTGATCTCCGAATCGGTGTAGTTGAACGCGCCGTAGACGTTCCAGCCCTTGACGATCCGCGCATCGATGTTGGCCTCGACACCCTTGAGATCGACCCGGTCGATGTTCGATACGACGCGCAGCAGGCCGAAGCTGCCGACGAAGAATTCGAAGAACTGCATGTCGCGCACCTGGGTGTAATAGCCCGCCACGCTGTACGAGATGCGTCCGAGCCGCCCCTTGATCCCCGCCTCGTACGCGCTCGACCGCTCCTTGCGATACTGGTCGCTGATCGTGACGTCGGCATCGATCGCCGGGATCACCGTGCTGTTGAAATTGGCGTTGACGATCGCCGCCGAGCCCTGGTTGTTGAACCCGCCCGATTTGAACCCGACGCCCCAATTGGCGAACAGATTGGTGCGCGGCGCGATTTCCCAGCGCGCGCTGAGCTTGGGCTCGAGCTGGCGGAAGGTCGCGCTCTTGTCGGTCAACGGGCCGAACGCCTGGCCGGGGTTGATCGGCCCGCCGGTGAAGGGATCGATCGCATTGGGCACCAGGCTGTGATCGTGCCGCTCTTCGATATCGTAGCGCAATGCCACGCTCAGATCGATCGCCCTGGTCGGTTTGTAGTCGGCCGAGCCGAACGCGGCATAGACGTTGGTGCGGAAGCGATCGGCGAACAATTGCGAGGTCGGGTTGTCCGAATCCGGCGCATTGTAGAGCTGCTTGATCACGCCGTTGCCGGTGTCGCCGCCGAGACTGACGCCGACCGTCCGGTTGATGTGGAGATAATAGCCGCCGAACTGCCACGACAGCGGCCCGCTCCCCTGCGACGCGAGCCGGATTTCGCCGCTGAAATCCTCCTGGTTGCGCACCTGATATTGCGTGCCGTCGCAGGTCGTCGGCGAATAGGCGCCG
>CAXTEO010000215.1:0-3465 GCA_964243205.1 uncultured Sphingomonas sp. | reverse complement strand
CCTGGATGCCGATGAGGCCGTCCTTGCACGCCATCGCGAAGATGTCGGCATCGCCCACCCCTTCCGCGTTGATCGCCTGCGTGCCCTGGATGAAGGTCAGCGCGCGCAGCCGGTCGCGCAGGATCGCGGCGAGCTCGAAATCCATCGCTTGCGCTGCGGCCTCCATCTGCCCGCCGAGCTTGGTCTGCACTTGCGTCGATTTGCCACCGAGGAACGCCTTGGCGTCGCCGACCAGCTCGGCATAGCCGGCCTCGTCGATCCGCCCGACGCATGGCGCCGAGCAGCGCTTGATCTGGTAGAGCAGGCACGGCCGGTCGCGATTCTTGAAGAAGCCGTCGGTGCAGGAGCGCAGCAGGAACAGCTTCTGGAGCGCGTTGAGCGTGTTGTTGACCGACCCGGCGCTGGCGAACGGCCCGTAATACTCGCCCTTCGCGCGCCGCGCACCGCGATGCTTCTGGATGCGCGGGAAGTCGTGGTCGGCGCGCAGCAGGATGAACGGGAAGCTCTTATCGTCGCGCAACAGCACGTTGTACGCCGGGCGATAGCGCTTGATCAGCTGCGCTTCGAGCAGCAGCGCCTCGGCTTCGTTGTTGGTGGTGACGATCGTCATCGAGCGCGTCTGCGCGACCATCCGCTGCAGCCGCTTCGAGAGCCGCTCGACCTGGGTGTAGTTGGTGACGCGGTTCTTGAGCGCCCTGGCCTTGCCGACATACAGCACGTCACCGCGCGCATCCTGCATGCGGTAGACGCCGGGGCGGGCCGGCAGCGTGGCGAGCACGTTGCGGATCGCGGCGATCCCCGCATCGAGATCGGGCGTATCGCCGCTGCCGCGGACGGCGAAAGTGGATTTCTCTTCGTTGAAACGATCAGGCGCGTTGGGCGAGGACATGGAGACGATCTAGGGATTCCGGGCGGCAGATGCCACGGGATTGATCATGCTGCGCCGAATGCGAGCGCGCGGCGCCGCTTTCCGCGCGTTCACTTCGTCAGGGAAGAAACTGTGCGACCGGTAGCGCGCGCCAGACCCGTCAGGCAGAACGGCGCCCGATCCCCGGCGCGAGCATCCCGACCCGCGCCCGATAGTCGCGATACTCGTCGCCGAACATGTCGACCAGGTCGCGTTCCTCATGCCAGATCGCGATCAGCACATAGGCCGTCATGCCGAGCGCAAGCACCAGATGCCCCACCGTCATCACCGGCGTCGCCCAAAAGGCGAGCAGAAAGCCCGAATAGAGCGGATGCCGCACCACCCGGTAGAAGATCGGCGTGACGAACCGCGCCGCGCCGGGCTGCCGCCCGCGAAAATGCGCCCATGTCTGGCTGAGCCCGAACAGCTCGAAATGGTTGATCATATAGGTGCTCGCCAGCACGATCCCCCAGCCCGTCGCGAACAGCGCCCACAGGATCGGGGTGCCGACCGGATCGGCCACTGCCCACAGCACGATCGGGATGGGGCGCCAGCCAGCGAACAGCAGGATCAGTACCAGGCTGGCGAGCAGAACGTAGATGCTGCGTTCGAGCACCGGCGGCACGATGCGAGCCCAACGGCGCTTGAAGCCCGGACGTGCCATCACGCTATGCTGGAGCCCGAACACGGCGATGAGCGCAAGGTCGCCCGCGATCGCCAGCGGGGCCGGCGCCGCGGGTCCGAAATCGACGGTGCGCGGCAAGACGGCGAACCCGCCGACGAAGCCGATCAAGTAAAGGAAGGTGGCGAGGAACAGGCCGTAACACACAAGGCTCGTCGCCAGGAAAATACCACGCGTCATGCCTCTTCCTCCCCGAGACATGAGTAGGAAAAGTGTCGCGATGCTGGATAGGAAAATTGCGACCTGAAGGCAACGTCGCGGCGCGGCGCCGCCTTCAGGTCACGCGGTTACTTGATCGCCGCCAGATCGGTCTTGACCTTGGCCAGCGCGGCGTCGGTCAGCGCGCCCTGCGACATCGGCTGGACCTGCGCGAGCGACATTTGCTTGAACTGGTCGTACATCGGGTGCGCGGTGATGTTCTGCAGGTCGGTGTCCAGCACGGCCTTGCCCTTCGGGTCGGCGGCGATCGTCTCGATCGGGGTATCGAGATTGAACTTCGTCGTCGCGGCCATCGTCGTGGTGGTGGTCGTCGTGGTCGTGGCGGCGGGCGCAGGCGTCGTCTGGGCGGCGAGCGGCGCGGCCGACAAAGCGAACGCGGCGAGAAGGACGATCTTCATGGGGCAGCCTCTTTCGAACGGGAAAGCGACGCGAATCGTCGCCGACGCACGTTTACCGCGATCAGTAGCGAAACGGAACGTGTTCGATCATGATGCCGCAAGCGGTTTGACGACATTCCAGCGTCACGCCGGGGCTTGGCCCGGGTCCGCTGTCGGCCTCGATCTCCGGCGCAGGATGCGCGCCATAATTGCCCCCGGGACGAGCCCGGGGTGATGGAGCGGGATTAGTTGAGCCGTCCCAACCCGGCGATCGTGCGATCGACCAGCGCCTTGTCGGCATCTGCGCCGTGCCGCTCGGCCAGAATAGTGGCGGCAGCCCGCGCTGCCGCATCGGCAGCGAGCGCGCGGACTTCGGCGATCGCTCCGCGCTCTGCGGCCGCGATCTTGTCCTCGGCCATCGTCTGGCGACGGGCGATCAGGTCGGTGAGGTCGGCCTCGGCCTTGACCAGCAATGCCGCCGCCTCGGCCTCGGCATGCGCCACGATCGCCGCGGCATCGCCCGCGCTCGCCGCGTTGCGCGCCTTGGCTTCGGCGAGTTGCGCCTCGGCTTCCGCGCGCAGCTTCGACGCTTCGTCGAGCTGGGTGCGGATCGTCGCGATGCGCGCATCGAGCGCGCTCGCGATCAGCTTGGGCACTTTCTGCCAGATCATGATGCCGATCACGACCAGCATAGACAAAGCGACGAAGCCCGGTGCGGTGATGCCGAACACCGACGGCTCGTGATGCAGTTCGACCACGCCAGTATGCTCCACGGTTTTGACTGCGCTTGCCTCAGCCATGTGCGAGTTCCGCCTTCACGCGCGTTTCGATCGTGGCGCGGTCGACCGCCACGCCCGAGAGCTTGGCGAGGATCTGCTCGACCGCATCGGTCGTCGCCACCTCGATGTCGGCAAGCGCCTGCGTCTTGGAGCCTTCGATCCGCGTGGTCGCCGCGTGTAACTGGTCGTGCAGCGCGGCGTCGCTCGTCTTGAGCTTGGCTTCGGTGCTGGCGGTCGCCCGCAGCTTGGCCGCGCCGGTCGCCGCGGTCGCCTTCGAGCGCGCGGAGTCGAGCCCCGCCTGATAATCGCGCTCTGACGCGAGCGCAGTCGCCCGCGCCGCCTCCGCCGCGGCGAGATCCCCGTCGATCCGGCTCTTACGATCGTCGATCGTCGCCTCGATCTTGGGGACCATCGCCTTGCCGATCCCGAAATAGATCAGCGCGAAGACGATCGCGAGCCAGAACAGCTGCGAAGCGTAGATCTCGCCGATCTGGGATAGCT
>CAXTEO010000214.1:0-3510 GCA_964243205.1 uncultured Sphingomonas sp. | reverse complement strand
AGAACCAGTTCATCGCCGCGCAATTCCAGATCAAGTCGATCCCGACCGTCTATGCGATGTTCCAGGGCCAGCTCGTCGCCGATCTGACCCCGGCGCGGACCGAAACGCAGTTGCGCACGATGCTCGACCAGCTCCTCAAGCAATTGCCGATCGAAAGCGAGGCGGCGGGAATCGAGGCCGAGCTCGAGCCGTTGGTCGCCATGGGCGAGCAAGTGCTGGCCGAAGGCGATGCCGCGCGCGCCGTAAGCGTGTTCGCGCAATTGGCCGAGATGGCGCCGGAGCATCCCGCGGTGCTGTCGGGGATGGTGCGCGCGCTGGTCGCGGCCGGACGGACCGAGGAAGCCGAAGCGGCGATCGCGGCCTTGCCCGAGGAGATCGCCAAGCTGCCCGAGATCGAGCGTGCACGCACCGCGCTGGCGCTGGCGCGCGAAGTGCAGCCGGTGGACGACTTGGCAGGGCTGGCGGCCGAGGTCGCCGCCAATCCTGACGATCACGACAAAAGTTTCGCGCTTGCCGGCGGGCAGATGGCGGCGGGCGACCGCGATGCCGCGGCGGCGACCTTGCTGGGCATGATCGCCGCCGACCGCAGCTGGAACGAGGGCGCGGCGCGCGCGCAATTGCTCAAGATCTTCGAAGTGGTCGGGCTCGAGGATCCGTGGGTCTCGGCGCAGCGCCGCAAGCTCTCGGCGATCCTGTTCGGATGACGATCACGCGGCTCTCGATCTTCCCGCTGCCGGGGGCGTTGCTGTTCCCCGGCATGCATTTGCCGCTGCACGTCTTCGAGCCGCGCTATCGTGCGATGATCTCCGACGCGATGGCGCGCGACCGGCGGATCGGCATGGTCCAGCCGCGGCCCAACGTGCCGGCCCGGCCCGACAAGCCGTTGCTGTTCGACATCGGTTGCGTCGGCAAGATTTCCGAGGTCGAGACGAGCGAGGACGGCCGCTACAATCTGATCCTCGAGGGCCTGTCGCTGTTCCGTATCGTGCGCGAACTCGACGTGGCGACCGCTTTCCGTCAGATCGAGGCGGAGCTGATCCCGGGGCCGAGCGAGCCCGAAATCCTGTCGCTGTCGCGCCGTTCGGCGCTGGAGAGCGAATCGCGCGCTTTTGCCGATTCGCAGGGCTATGCGGTCGATTGGGACGCGGTAACGCGGCTCGACGACGAAGCCTTGGTCAACGGCATCGCGCAGATCGCGCCGTTCGACGTGGCGGCGAAGCAGGCGCTGCTCGAGGCGGCGCGAATCGAGGATCGCGCCGAGCTGATCATCCAGTTGATGCAGTTCTTCGGCCGGCATGACGGCGAGGATTCGGTGACGCTGCAATAGGAGCGCGCGCGATGGGCAAGGCGAAGCGCAAGGGCCGAGTCGGCGGGGCTGCGATGATAATCGGACTGTTCTTCGCGACGCTGTTCGACCCGAAAACGGCAGCGGCGATCGTGCAGATCGATACGCAGACGCGCATTGGCAGCGAGAGCGATCGGATTGCCGCTACCGCCGGTGCGCCGCCGACTGCGGAGCGAGCTGCGCGCGACGCATAGCGCGTCTCTCGCGCAAACGTCGATCTGGTTCGCGCAGAGGCGCAGAGGACGCGGAGGCGTTGCGCTGTGATCGACAGTCCCGGCTCCTTCCTTCCCCGGCGAAGGCCGGGGGCCCAGTAGGGAGGCTGCACTCGATCCCATGAGACACTTCGACTGGGCCCCGGCCTTCGCCGGGGAAGCGAGGTTGCTGTGGCAATGCGCCTTGCAACACGCCCTCTGCGTCCTCCGCGCCTCTGCGCGAATCAAATCGACAGCGCACCGCGTGCCCGCGTTTGCGATTAAACCGTCATCCCCTGCAGCAGCTTCGGCACGTCGCCGCTCTCGCCGCGCGCTTCGGCGATGAAGCGGCGCTTGAGCGGCGGGATCTGCTGCACCGCAGACAGCCCGAAACGCCGCACCGCATTGGCGGTCTTGCCGGGAATGCCGAACAACCGCGTCAGGCCATCGGTCGCCGCCGCCACCATGAAGGTGTCGAGGCTGCGCCAGCGGTCGTAGCGCGCGAGCAAGTGTGGGTCGCCGAGGTCGAGCCCGGTGCGTTTGCCCTCGACCAGCACCTCCACAAGTGTCGCCACGTCGCGGAAGCCGACATTGACGCCTTGCCCGGCGATCGGGTGGATGCCGTGCGCGGCGTCGCCGACCAGCGCAAGCCGGTCCGCGACGATCTTCGGCGCATGGTGGAAGCCGAGCGGATAGCTCATCCGCGCGCCCAGCGGCCCGAGCTTGCCGAGGAAGCCGCCGATGCGCTTGTCCGCCTCGGCGAGCCAGCCGCGGTTGGACAGCTTCATCATTCCCGGTGCCTGGTCGCGCGTCACCGACCAGACGATGCACGAGCGATGGCCCCGTTCGTCGTCGTTGAGCGGCAGGATCGCGAACGGGCCGTCGGGATAGAAGATCTCGAGAGCGATGTTCTCATGGGCGTGTTCGTGGTGGAGCGAGGTGACGATCGCGGCGTTGTCGTAGCTCCAGCGCGCGACGCGCAAGCCCGCCGTCTCGCGCGTCGGCGAGTTGCGCCCCTCGGCGGCGATCAGCAGCGGCGCCTGGATGACCGCGCCGGAATCGAGCGTGACGGTCACCCCCGTCGCACCGCGATCGACGTCCACGGCGCGCGTCTTCATCCGCACGTCGACATTCGGCGCGGCCGATGCCGCCTCGAATAAAGCGGCGCGCAGCTTGCGATTCTCGACCATATGGCCGAGCGCGCCATCGCCCGGCTCGGGCGCGAAATCGAGCGCGCCGGGCTCGAGTCCGTCGCTGACGCGAATCCCCTGGATCGGGCAGGCAACATCCTTCAGCCGCTCGGCCACCCCGATCGCCTGCAGCATCCGCCACGGCGCGCCCGCGATCGCCGAGGCACGGCCGTCGAAACCGGCGGCGAGGATGATGTCGGGGTCGGCAATATCGATGACGATTGCGCTCAGTCCGTGCGCGTCGAGCGCCACGGCGAGTGCGCTGCCGACGAGTCCGCCGCCGAGGATGATGACGTCTGCTGTGTCCATCGCGCTGCTGTAGCGGCTCGGCGGGGGCCTCGCCACCCTGCAAAGCCTTGACGTCGCAGCGCCGCCGCGCGATGAATCCGCCAGCACAGACAGCGAACATCGGGACAGAAGACATGGCGAGCCGCGCGCAGCCTCCGTTATGGCGGGAGACCGTCCGCGCCGGCGCCGTGCGCAGCAGCGCGCTCATCACCGCGATCGTGCTGGTCGCGTGCGTCGCGCTGATCGTCGTCGCGGTGGCGAGCTATCATGCCAGCGACCCGTCGCTCAACACCGCGTCGGGCGCGGCGGCGCGCAACTGGCTCGGCAAGCCCGGCGCGCTGGTTGCCGACGGTGCGTTCTGGCTGCTCGGGCCGGGCTTCGTCTTGGTGCTGCCGACGGTCTTGCTGGTCGCCCTGCGGCTGTGGCGCGCGGTGCCTGTCGGGCGCTGGCGGCTGCTGCTGGCGGCGTCGCTCGGCGGCGCGGTGCTGGTCGGCAC
>CAXTEO010000213.1:0-3611 GCA_964243205.1 uncultured Sphingomonas sp. | reverse complement strand
ACCAACGAGAAGCTCGACAAGGATCGCTTCCGCCGCGACCTGGGCGGCGAAGTCGAGGCCTATCAGGAAGTCGCGCGCCGGCTCGGCCTGCTGACCGAGGAGACCGACGGTGCGGTGCTCGATCTCGAACAGCATCGCTTGAACAAGGGCAAATAAGCTTTGCGCGGGCGGGCAGCGGCGCGGGCGGCGTGGCCGTTCGCGCTGCTCGCGCTGGCCTGGCTGCTGACGGTAGTGCGCGTGGTCGGGCTGGCCGGCTTGCGCGACCCGATGTTTCTGTACTGGCACGATTGGCAGGACCAGGGGCTCTACGTGCGCTCGGCGAGCGCGCTGGCGGCAGGCAATCTCGATCCGGCGCTGCATTATTATCCGTTGCTCTATCCCGTGCTCGGCCTGCCCTTCCTGAACGTGTGGCCGAGCCAGCCGTTCTTCTTCGCAAATCTGGCATGCTACCTGCTGGCGTTCCACGGTTTTCGCGGCGTCGCGCGCGCCTTCGGACTGCCGCTATGGGGCGCGGTCCTGCTGTTCGGCGCGACGACGCTGGCGCAATTCGACATCGCCAAATTGTGGATCGAGCCGTGGACGACGACGCCGGCAGCGGCGTTGCTGTGGGTTGCGCTCGGCGCGATGGCGCGGCTGTGGGATTTCACGGCGCCCCGTCCGCCTGCGCTTCCCAGCCTTGGCCGGGGAAGCGGTGCGACAAGGGATCGCGCCCGATCTAGCGCCATCATCCTCGGCCTGTCACTCGGCCTGCTCCCCTTCGCCCGCCCCGGCGACGCGATCATCGGCGCGATCATCGCGCTTGCCGCCGCCGCCGCGCTCTACCGCGCGCGCGACCTTCGCGCCGCATGCCACGCGATCGGCGCGTTCGCCGTCGCCTTCGCCCTGTTCGGGGCGGTGTTCGTCGCGATCTACGGCTTCGGCCCGAGCCCCTATATGCGTTATTCCGCGCTCTACGGCTTCAACTTCGCTTGGTTCGGCTGGAAGGCATATGTGCTTCTGGTCGATCCGCGCGCCTGGTTCGGCGAAGGCATGGGGCTGCTCGAATATGCGCCGTGGCTGCTGCTCGGCGGGGCGGGCCTGATCGCCGCGGCCGTCGCCACCCCGCGCGCGCGCCGGCCCGTTACGCTCGCCGTCGCCGCGGCGGGCGTGACCTATGCCGTGCTGATGCTGGCCTATGTCGATCTGCTGCCGACCGGATTGTGGCGCTTCAACAATCTCCATTATTTTAAATGGGTCTTCCCGCTGTTCGGCCTGTTCGCGCTGCGCTTCGTGCTCGACGCGCGACGCCGCCCGATCCTGCTCGGCGCGCTCGCGCCGGTGCTGCTCGCGCTGACGATTCGCCTCGCGCCGGTGCTGGTGCCGGGCGACGTGCCGGCGCGCATGGTCGTCTTCCCCGCTCCGCGCGAAGCCAAATGGCTGCCGACCTATTTCGCCACCGCCTGGCTGACCGATGCGCGCGGCGAACAGCGCAATTCGTTCGACTATCACCAGATCCTCGTCGACGGCCGGGTGCGCGCGGTCGCGCTGCGGCGGCCGTTTGCCGGCAACGAGCGCTGGCTCGGCGACGATCGGGTCCGCGCCCAGCTCGAAGGCAAGGACATTGGCGGCTATGCCCCGCTCTATCTGACCGGTCCGTGGCCGAAGACGCCGCTCGCGCGCTACGCGATCCAGGTCTCGTTCGGCCTGCCGGCGTGGTTTCGCGACCCGGCGACCCCGTCGCCGTGAAGCGAACCGTGGATGATGCTTGCGACACACGCCGCACGGGGCCATAGGCTTGCGCGCTACCGCTCAGCAGCCAGGACAAGCCTCATGAAGCTCCGCATTTTCGTCACGCTGAAGCCCGGCGTGCTCGATCCGCAGGGCCGCGCGATCCATAAGGCGCTCGGCAATCTCGGTTTCGCCGGCGTCAACGACGTCCGCGCCGGCAAGCTGATCGAACTAGACGTGGCCGACGACACGACCGACGACCGCATCGACGGCATGTGTCGCGAACTGCTCGCCAACACCGTCATCGAAAACTATCGGGTCGAGCGCGTATGAAGACCGCCGTCATCGTCTTCCCCGGCTCGAATTGCGACCGCGACATCGCGACCGCACTGCACGCGGTCGGCGGCACCGCGCCGACGATGGTGTGGCATGCCGACACCGAATTGCCGGATGGCATCGGCCTCGTCGCGATCCCCGGCGGTTTTTCCTATGGCGACTATCTGCGCTCGGGCGCGATCGGCGCGCGATCGCCGATCATGCGCGCGGTGATCGCGGCGGCGGAGCGCGGGCTTCCGGTGCTCGGGGTGTGCAACGGTTTCCAGGTGCTGACCGAGGCCGGGCTGCTGCCGGGCGCGCTGATGCGCAATGCCGGACTCGACTTCGTCTGCCGCGAAGTGGCGCTGACGGTCGAGAATGCGCAGAGCGCGTTCACCAGCCGCTATGACGCCGGCGAGCAGATCGTCTTCCCGGTCGCGCATCATGACGGCAATTTTTCCGCCGACGAGGCGACGCTCGACCGGCTCGAGGGTGAAGGGCGTGTCGCGTTCCGCTATGCGGGGCCCGTCAACGGCTCGGCGCGCAACATCGCCGGCGTGCTCAATGCCGGCGGCAACGTGCTCGGCCTGATGCCGCACCCCGAACGCCGGATCGAGACGGCGGCGCATGGCGGCGATGACGGTCGGCGGATGTTCGAGGGACTGTTCGAGCTGGTCGCGGCTTAAACCCGCGCCCGGAACGGCGAGAAATCCGTTCCGCGATCGTACACGTCCACGCCCTCGCGCCGCTTGAGGAAAGCGACGACGAGATAGGTGACGGGGGTCAGGATCACCTCCCACGACACTTTCAGCACGAACTGGCTGAGCATCACCGCCAGCATCGCCTGCACCGGCCAGTCGGGCGCGCCATAGAAAGCCAGCGGATAAAAGATCAGGCTGTCGAACCCCTGCGCGACGATCGTGCTGCCGATCGTGCGCGTCCACAGCATCCGCCCCTCGGTCGCGATCTTCAGTTTGGCGAGGACGAAGCTGTTGGCGAACTCGCCGACCCAGAAAGCGGCGATCGAGGCGAAGATGATCCGCCAGCCCGAGCCGAACACATAGTCATACGCCCCCTGCCCGCTCCATCCTTCGGCCGGCGGCAGCGCGACGACGACCTGCTCCATCGCCGCCATGAACAGCAACGCGACGAACCCCGCCCACACGCAACGCCGCGCGCGCGCATAGCCATACACTTCGGTCAGCACGTCGCCGATCACATAGCTGACCGGGAAGAACAGGATGCCGGCGCCGAACGGCCACAGCCCGACGAACGGCAGATCGATCACCGCGCGCTTGCTCGCGCCGATCAC
Organism: uncultured Sphingomonas sp.; assembly: GCA_964243205.1. Taxonomy (GTDB): domain Bacteria; phylum Pseudomonadota; class Alphaproteobacteria; order Sphingomonadales; family Sphingomonadaceae; genus Sphingomonas. Next base: position 277 of record CAXTEO010000213.1, on the reverse strand, counting down.
GTTGGAAAGCAACAGGATGACGACGAACGCCACCATCACGAAATCGAAATAGCGAAACTCACGGCCGCGCGTCTCGTCCGCGGTGATCGTCTCGAGTGCCGCCATGTCCGCTTCGCCCCCAGCTTCGCCCCTTGCCCAGCCGAAGCTATGAAGCCGGTTTCGCGCCCGCGCAATCCGCGCTAATGGCAAAGCCGGTGCGCGCCCGTAGCTCAGTTGGATAGAGCAAGGAGCTTCTACCTCCTCGGTCGGGGGTTCGACTCCCTCCGGGCGCGCCAAT
>CAXTEO010000212.1:0-3621 GCA_964243205.1 uncultured Sphingomonas sp. | reverse complement strand
GGTATCCCTCCGGGAGAGGCCGCCTTGTCGCGACGGCCGAAAAGGCGATGCTGCACAGCTAAATCGCAGTTATGAGCGAGGTTAGCTACGGAGCATGGGCCGGATGACGTTGATCACGGGGATAGAGCGGCGGCGGCGCTGGAGCCGTGAAGAGCGGACGGAGATTTTGGCGGCGGTCGATGAGCCCGGGGCGGTCGTGGCGGAGGTTGCTCGACGCGCGGACGTCTGCACCAGTCTTGTCTACAAGTGGCGGCGTGAAGCGCGGAGCCCGGCAACCCCGCCGGGCTTTGCCTCGGTTGTCGTGGATCAACCGGCATCAATGCCGGCGCCGACGGTGGGCCTGGACGCTGGGGTTATCCTGGTGGAATTGAAGAATGCGCGGATTCGGATCGGCGCTAACGCGCAGTCCGCAATGATCGCCGCGACGTTGAAGGCGTTGCGATCTTGATCCCGATTTCATCGGGCTGTCGGGTTTGGATCGCGACGGGGCACACCGACATGAGGCGGGGCATGCAGGGGCTGGCCTTGCAGGTTCAAGAGGGTCTCAAGCGCGACCCCCATGGCGGTGATCTCTTTATCTTTCGCGGTCGCCGTGGCGATCTGGCCAAGATCCTGTGGCATGACGGGATCGGATTGTCGCTGTACGCCAAACGTCTGGACCGCGGGAGATTCATCTGGCCGTCCGCTGTGGACGGTGCGGTATCGATCTCGCCGGCTCAGATGGCTTACATGCTGGAAGGGATCGACTGGCGAAATCCGCAACTGACATGGCGGCCCGTGAGCGCCGGCTAGGCCGAATAAAATATCGGGCGACAAGTATTTTTGGGCGTCACAAATCACAGATTTTGTGATTCTCTTGTCGCCATGGATGCAGCTCGCGACGCACTCCCCGACGACATCAACGCGCTCAAGGAAGCGTTGATCATCGAGCGCGCCAGTGGAGTGATACTCGCCGCAGAATTGGCGGTCGCGCACGCCAAGGCATCGGAAGATTTGGCACTGATCGCCCAGCAAAAGCTGCGGATCGCAAAGCTTGAGCGCCGGGTGTATGGGCAACGGTCAGAGCGTTCAGCGCGTCTGATCGATCAACTGGCGCTGGTGTTCGAGGAACTGGAAGCCAGCGCCACGGAAGATGAACTTGCGGCGGAACTGGCGGTTGCCAGGACAACGTTGGTGCGCGGTTTTGCGCGCAGGCGTTCCGAGCGCAACACCTTTCCCGATCACCTTCCCCGCGAGCGTGTGGTGATCGAAGCTCCAAAGATGTGTGAGTGCTGCGGCGGCAACCGTCTGCGCAAGCTCGGCGAAGACGTAACGCGAACCCTGGAAACGCAGCCTCGTCGTTGGAAGATCATCGAGACGGTGCGGGAGAAGTTCACCTGCCGCGACTGTGAGAAGATCACGCAAGCACCGGCGCCGTTCCACGTTATTGCAAGGGGATGGGCGGGGCCGAGCCTACTGGCCATGATTATGTTCGAGAAGTTTGGCCAGCATCAGCCGCTCAATCGCCAGGCTGAGCGCTATGCTCTGGAAGGCGTGCCGATCGCGCTATCGACCATAGCCGACGCCGTGGGGGCAGTTTGTGCAGCGCTCGATCCGTTGCTTCGCCTCGTCGAGAGCCATGTCATGGCGGCAGAACGCATGCATGCGGACGATACAACGGTACCGGTTCTGGCCGCGGGCAAGACTGATACCGGCCGATGCTGGATTTATCTGCGAGATGACGCGCCGTTTGGCGGAGCCGGGCCACCTGCGGCCATGTTTTACTACTCCCGCGATCGCAGGGGTGAACACCCTCAGGGCCACCTGGCTGGCTACGCAGGCATCCTGCAAGCGGACGCCTACGACGGGTATAACAAGCTCTATCAGGTCGGAAGGAGCCCCGGGCCGATACTGGAAGCGGCGTGCTGGGTGCACGCCCGACGACCATTCTTCGCCATGGCCGACATCGAGGAGAACGCGCGGCGCAGAGCCTCCGGCAAGAAAGAGATCGCGCTGTCGCCGATCGCGATCGAGATCGTGCGCCGTATCGACGCGCTGTTCGAGATCGAGCGATCCATCAATGGCAAAAGTGCCGAGGAGCGTCTGACTGTCCGGCGGACGTTGAGCCAGCCGTTGGTTGACGATCTCGGTCTCTACATGCGCACGCAACTTGCGCGATTGGCGCGAGGACACGACCTCGCCAAAGCGATCAACTACGTCCTGAAGCGTTGGGCGGCCTTTACCCTGTTCCTCAGAGACGGGCGCGTCTGCCTGTCAAACAACGCTGCCGAACGAGGATTGAGAGGGATCGCACTTGGCCGGAAGTCCTGGCTGTTTTGCGGATCCGATCGTGGCGGGCAACGAGCGGCTGCGATGTATAGTCTCATCGTCACGGCCAAAATGAATGGCATCGATCCGCAGGCCTGGCTCGCCGATATCCTGGCTCGTATTGCCACCCATCCGGCCCATCGATTGGATGAGCTGCTTCCGTGGCGCTGGACGCCGCCGCCATCGGCTTCTGCACGCGCCGCCTGACCGTGCACGTTAACAAGGTCCACCACGTTACGACGATCAGCAAAGTAGCCAGCGACCTTGGTGAAAACGAAGATTGGCTATTCGACGTCGCCTCCGAAATGGAAACCGAAGACGGCGCGATCTGGGTCTACGGCGTAGGCGAGGACGGCGTGCAGGCCTTCACGGACTTCGGAATCGAAAACCTCATCGAGCTCATCAAAATGTACAAAGAAGACCCCTCGCTGCTCAAGCGATGAGGTCGTACTGCTACACCCCCACGGCCCACGCCGGATGGATACGATCCGCAGGCCTGGCTCGCCGACGTCCTGACGCGAATCGCCGAGCATCCCGCCCACAGGCTCGACGAACTGATACCGTGGAATTGGCGCGACAGCAGCCAGCAGGTCGATCAGGCAGCTTGAGTGACCGCGACGCGGTCCTCACCGGATGCTAACTGCTATTTTTGCGTATCCTCGGCCGCAATAATTGCCAGTCGAGCAAGCGCCGGTAGACTTTTTGAGGCCGTCCGCTTCATTATGGTAGCGCGATGATTTTCGACCGTACGCTGGCTAATGTGAAGATCAGCAGCGATATTCTTGCTCGGATGGCCAGCGAGTACGAGCTCCATAATTTCGTGCTGTCGGAGCGTCAATTCTGATATCAGTTTTGCTGCGTCGCGCTGTGTCTTCGCAAGCTTAGAAGCATCCTTTGTTTGATCAATGACATGGGTCAATCTAACGAGTAGTTCGTTAGCGGCTACTGGCTTTTCGATCAAGTCGCGAGCCCCCGATCTCAAGGCATCGATCGCCATAGCGACATCTCCCCGCCCGGTGATCATTATAGACGGAAGCACCGCGCCTTTTTCGTGGAGCTCTTTTATAAGTTCCAGCCCGCTCATCCCAGGAAGGAATCCATCTACGATCAGACAGGCGCCAAAGCCGGGCTCGTATTTGGCCAGAAACGCCTCGCTTGACGAAAAGGTGGTGACAGAATGCCCTGCGGCTTCCAACGTGCAGCGCAGCGCCTCGCAGACGTTCTGGTCGTCATCGATAACGAACACGTGGCTTTTTTCATCCTGCACAGGCATGGACTTACTTTGTAAGTCTTCAATACTATCCGCGTCTATTT
>CAXTEO010000211.1:0-3658 GCA_964243205.1 uncultured Sphingomonas sp. | reverse complement strand
GCGCGCGCGCGGTTGGGCAGGCGGCGGATGAACTGGCGCTCCTCGAGCGCGCTGATCAAGCGGTGCACGCCCGACTTCGACTTGAGATCGAGCGCTTCCTTCATTTCCTCGAACGACGGGGACACTCCGGTCTCGTCGAGCCGGTCGTTGATGAAGCAGATCAGCTCATGCTGCTTGCGGGTAAGCATCGCGGCGCCCTTTCGTCGGAACAGACGACGAACCTATACGGAACGAAAAAACGTCCGTCAAGCGACGCCTTTCAGGCGAGCTCCAGGATTTCCACCGAGTCGCCTGCCGCCGCGGCCGGGGCATGTGGCGCGCGCAGGATCAGGCAATCCGATCGCGCGAGCGTGCGCAGCATCGACGAATCCTGCCGTGCGGCCGAATAGACGCGCTGATCGCGTGTCTGCGCGCGCAGGTAATCCTGGCGACGGTCGTTGGCCGGGAGTGCTTCGCCGAGCGTCGCGGTGCGCCGCCGCGGATGCGGATCTGCCGCGCCGCTCAGATGCGCGATCAGCGGCCGGAGGAACAGGATCGCCGTTACGAAGGCAGAGACCGGATTGCCCGGCAGCCCCAGCACGATCGTGTCGCGCAAACGCCCGGCGAGCATCGGCTTGCCCGGACGGAGCGCAATCCGCCAGAAATCGAGGCTGCCGCCCGCCGCCTCGAGCGCGGGTCGGATCAGGTCGTGGTCGCCGACCGACGCGCCGCCGGTGGTGACGAGCAGATCGGCATCGACTCGTGCGAAGGCATCGGCAATGGCGTCGAGCCGATCTGGCAGGATGCCGAGGTCGATCAGTTCGACCGGCAGATCGCCGAGCAACGCCGCCAGCATCACACCGTTCGATTCGGGCAGCGCGCCGTCCGGCAAGGGCGCGCCCGGCGGCACGAGCTCGTCGCCGCTGGCCACGATCGCGACGCGCAAGCGCCGCGCGACCGGTAGCATGCCATGCCCGGCGATCGCTGCGAGCGCGAGCCGGGCCGGTGTCAGGCGTTCGCCTTTGGTCACGAGCCTTTCCGTCGCGGTGAAATCGAGCCCGGCACGGCGGACGTTGCCGCCACGCACCGGGCCGGCGCCCGCCAGGCGCACCGTGTCGCCGTCGCGCGCCGCTTCTTCCTGCACCAATACGCTGTCGGTGCCGGCAGGCATCGCGGCACCGGTGAAGATGCGAACGGTCTGGCCTGGCGCCACGGGGCCGGCAAAGGCGCGCCCGGCGGCGCTTTCGCCGATCAGCGCGAGCGGGCCGCCAAGATCGTCGACGCGCACGGCGTAGCCGTCCATCGCCGAGAGATCGGTGGCGGGCTGGGTCCGCAACGCGACGACGTCGGCCGCTGCCCATCGCCCGGCCGCCTCGCGGAGCGATACACGCTCGCTCGGCAGCGGAACGCCGAGCGCAAACAAGCGGGCTTGTGCTTCATCGACGGAGATCGGCGGAAACGGCGGGTTCGACATATACGTGCTATTGCCGCGCCGCAGGTCGGCGTCGAGCGGTTTTGCGGTGATTGCGCACGCTTCGCGCACCGGACCAAAGAGCGATCCGCGCGTCGCGGAGCTCAGATGGCGGGACGTTCGCTTGACGCTGATTCGCCGCGGGGCGCGGTCTCGACGTCGGCGATCAAGCTCAGAAACTGATCCCGGATCGCGTCCGACGCATTGACCAGGATGCGGGCCATGTGTGCGTCGGCTGCGTCTGCGGAATCGCTCGCGCGGCGATGCGCCATCGTCCAGCCTCCAAAGTCGCGCGCGGTGATGATTTCGTCCTGCAGGACGACGATCGCGTCATGGCGCGGATCGGCGCGAATGCGCTCGAAGGTCGCGGTCACGCTGTCGGCGGGGCCTTCGATCGCTTGCACGAAGCGCTTGCCATCCGACCATAACAGTCCGGTGATCCCGTCGAGCGCGTTGTTGTGCCGCGACTGTTGCAGGATGGCGGACAGATCGGCTGCGTTTCCGGGCGCAGTGCCGACACTCACATACAGGATTCGACGCACTTCGCTTTCCTTGGCTGGACGGTCTCGCTAGCGCCGCGGGATCGGATTGTCGTTGCGGTCGATCAATATGGCCGGGAAGGCGCACGCACGCCGCGACCCAAAAACCACACCGGCCGGGCAATCGCTTCATCCGCGAAGGGTTGTCATCATACCGTCACAAAGCCGGCCTAGCGGCGCGGCTGGGGCAAGACTTTACCGAGATAAAGACGGCTCGAACCACCGCGCAGGGGCATCAATGCCCCGCGCGATCACTTTCATGTCCGCAGACATATCTTCGAAATGGGGAACACCATGACCACGTCGCTCGCCGCCAAGTCCATCTTGCTGTTCGGCACTGCCTTTGCTGCGCTCGCCGGCGCCAGCGCCGCCAGCGCACAGGACGTGCCCGCCGCCGCCGCCGCTGTGCAGGCGCCCGCCGACTCTGGCGACCTCGGCGACATCGTCGTGACCGCCGAGCGCCGCAGCGAGAATCTCCAGCGCGTGCCGATCTCGGTCGGCGTGCTGCAGGGCGCCGATCTGCGCACCTATACCGCGGGCGGCGGCGACACGCTGCTCGAGCTCGCCAACCGCGTCCCCGGCCTCTATGCCGAGACGACGACCGGCAAGATATTCCCGCGCTTCTACATTCGCGGCCTCGGCAACATCGATTTCTATCTCGGCGCGTCGCAGCCGGTGTCGATCATCCAGGACGATGTCGTGCTCGAGCATGTCGTGCTCAAGTCGAACCCGGTCTATGACGTCAACCAGATCGAAGTGCTGCGCGGGCCGCAGGGCACCCTGTTCGGCCGCAACACCACCGCCGGCATCATCAAGTTCGACACCAACCGCCCGACCAACGATTTCGAAGGCCGCGCGACCGCATCCTATGGCACCTACAACACCGTCAGCGTCGATGCCGGCGTCGGCGGGCCGATCGTCAAGGACGTGCTGAGCTTCCGCGTGTCGGGCCTGTACCAGCGTCGCGACAACTGGATCGACAACACCTATACCGGCCCGAGCGACGACGGCACGGTCGGCGGCAAGAACAAGCTCGGCGGGTTCGAAGAGAAGGACGTCCGTGTCCAGCTGATGCTGACTCCGCCCGACACCGGCTTCACCGGCCTGCTGTCGGCGCATGCGCGTGATTATTCGGGCACCTCGACGATCTTCCACCGCGGCGCGATCACGCTCGGCACCAACGACGTCAGCGCGGCACCGCGCGCGTCGGTCGCGCTCGACGAGGGCGATGGCAACGTCCAAGCCTACAAGACCTATGGCGGCTCGTTCAACGCCAAGAACGATTTCGGCGCCGTCACGCTGACCTCGATCACTGCCTATGAAACCACCTCGGGCTACAGCCGTGGCGACACCGATGGCGGTGCCGCGAGCAACTTTGCCGGCGGCAAATTCTACGGCGAGAGCCAGGGCCGCGTGCGCGATCTCGACCAGCTGAGCGAGGAAGTCCGCTTGGCCAGCAACGGCACCGGCCGCTTCAAGTGGCAGATCGGTGGCATCTACTTCGAATCGCGCGACACCACCGAGTTCGACCAGCGCGGCTTCTTCCTGCTCAACAACAGCTTCGGCACGACGCCCAACCCGAAGTTCTCCGTCGTGCTGCGCGACATCAACACGTCTTATGCCGGCTTCGGCGGCGTCGTGCCGAAGCTGTTGTTGAGCAGGAAGAAGC
>CAXTEO010000210.1:0-3728 GCA_964243205.1 uncultured Sphingomonas sp. | reverse complement strand
TCTGCGCCTTGGGGCTGACGATCGCGACCTTCTGGCCGACCAGCGCGTTGACGAGGGTGGACTTGCCGGCGTTGGGGGCGCCGAGGATGGCGACTAGGCCGCAGTGTTGGGGCGCGGGGGCGGGGGTGTCAGTCATCAGGTAACGTACTTTCTTCCGTTCGCCCTGAGCTTGTCGAAGGGCTGTCTTTCTTCTTCGCCAGCGCCGGGATCAACGGCCAGTCGCCGCGGATCAGCGCCAGCTTCTTGGCACGGCTCCAGCCCTTGATCCTGGGCTCTGCTTCCAACGCCTCCAAGCGGGAAGGGAAGTCTTGGCACCAGACGAGCGTCACGGGCGCGTAATCGCGAGTGAAGCCTGGGATCGATCCGGAATGATGCTGGGCGATCCTGCCTTCGAGATTATCCGTGTGACCGACATAGAGTCGGCCTCCGTTGCAATGGAGCATGTAAGCCCAGAACGCCATATGCGTAGCTTAGAAGAAAGTGCAGTCCTTCGACAAGCTCAGGACGAACGGGAGGGGGGCTACTTTTTGAGTTGGCCCAGCAACGCCGTCGCCGCCGCCGTCTCCGCTTCCTGCTTCGAACTTCCCTCGGCCTCGGCCTCCGCGAAAGTCCCGATCGCGGCCTTCACCCGGAAGCGTGGCGCATGGTGCGGCCCCGAGCGCTCGACCACTTCATATACCGGCGCCTTGCGGTTATGCGCCGCCGCCCATTCCTGCAGCGCCGATTTCGGGTGCTGCGGCACCAGCAGCTCGCGGCTCGCCCGGTCGCCCCATGCCGAGCGGATCGCGATCCGCGCTCCCTCCAGCCCAGTCTCCAGATACAGCGCGCCGATCAGCGCCTCCATCACATCACCCAGCACATTGTCGCTGTCCGACGCACCATCGTCGCGTGCCTGCTTGCCCAGCCGCAATTGCGCCGCAACACCCAGCGAGCGCGCCACATCGGCACACACCGCGCCCGTTACCAGCGCATTGAAGCGTTTCGACAAAGCGCCCTCCGGCTCGCCTGGAAAGAGCTGGAACAGCCACTCCGCCATCACCAGGCCGAGCACGCGGTCCCCCAGAAACTCCAGCCGCTCGTAATTGGCCGCCGCCTGGCTGCCATGCGTCAGCGCACGCTCGAACGGGGCGAGCTCGACCGGGCGATGGCCGAGGCTCGTCGCGATCCAGTCGCTCAGGGCTGCGTTCAAAAACCTTCCCCGATGCGGCTCCAGCGCGCCGCCGAGAACCAGGTCCAGGGCAGGAACCAATTGGCGCTGCCGTCGGTCGAGAAGAACGAGACCACCGCCTTGCCCTCGATCCGCTCCATCGGCACCATCCCCATGCCCTCGGGCGGATCGAACCGGCTGTCGCCGCTATCGTCGCGATTGTCACCCATCACGAAGACATGGCCGGCGGGCACCGCATAGACGCCGGTCTCGTCGGCATTGATCTGTTCGCCGCGGTCGAGCACATTGTAGCTCTTGCCGTCGGGCAGTGTCTCGCGGAACTGCTGGTAGCGGCAGATCGGCTTGCCTGCCGCCATATCCTCGAACTCGGCCGGGCATTCGCTGCCGCCGGGGTAATTCGGCGTCAGCGGGATGGTGAAGTCGGCGATCTTGACCTTGGGGATTGGCTTGCCGTTGAGGATCACCTGGCCATGGCGCATCTGCACGCTGTCGCCGGGCAGGCCGATCACGCGCTTGATCACGTCATGGTCGTCGCCCGGAGGGCCGCGGAACACGACGACGTCGCCGCGCGCCGGATCGCGGCCGAGGACACGGCCCGGAATCAGCGGTACGCCCCACGGCAGCGACCAGCGCGAATAGCCGTAATTCCATTTCGAGACGAACAGATAGTCGCCGATATACAGGCGCGGCAGCATCGATTGCGAGGGGATGCTGAACGGCGCGAACACGAAGCTGCGGAACACGAACACCACGATCGCGAGCTTCAGGAAGAAGACGAGCGTTTCGCGAGTCTCGGATTTGGGCGGCTTTGCAGCGCGGATACGGATGGAATCGGCCATGAGCCGCGGTTTGGTGCCGCGGACCCGCATCGTCAAGCTGGTGGTTGTAAAGCCGCGCGGCTAGGGCGATCTAGCGCGGGAATCGTTTCTCTCCCCACGACCAACGAGGTGCCTTGATGTCTGCCGACTGGACCGCGATCGAGGCACTGGCCTCGCTTAAGCTCGAAACGTTGTTTGCCGAGGATGCCAACCGGCTGGCGACATTCAGCGCCGATGTGGCGGGAATCCATTTCGACTGGTCCAAGACACATCTCACGACCGAAGCGGTCGCCGCGTTCGAGGCGCTGGCCAAGGCGCAGGACCTCAATGGCAAGCGCGAGGCGTTGTTCTCGGGCAAGGTGATCAACGTCACCGAGAACCGCTCGGTCACGCATGTCGCCGAGCGCGGCGAGGGTTTGGAAGAGGACAATGCCAAGGCTGCCGCGCTGCATGCGCGGATGCGCGCGCTGATCGACGCGATCGCGGCGGGCGCGCTGGGCGAGCTCCGCCATGTGCTGCATGTCGGCATCGGCGGCTCGGCTCTCGGCCCCGATCTGCTGGTCGATGCGCTGGGACGCGAGGACAGCCGCTATGAAGTGGCGATCGTGTCGAACATCGACGGCGCGGCACTGGAAGAGGTGTTCAAGAAGTTCGATCCGGCGGCCACGCTGCTGGTGATCGCATCGAAGACCTTCACCACCAAGGAAACGCTGACCAACGCCGAATCGGTGCTGCAATGGATGGGCGAGGGCGGCGTCGAGGACGCCTATGGCCGCGTCATCGCGCTGACCGCCGAGCCCGACAAGGCGGTCGAATGGGGCGTCGACGAGACGCGCATTCTGCCGTTCGCCGATTCGGTCGGCGGGCGCTATTCGCTCTGGTCGTCGATCGGCTTCCCGGCGGCGATTGCGCTCGGCTGGGACGCCTTTGCCGAGATGCTCGAAGGCGCGGCCGAAATGGACCGCCATTTCCAGCAGACCACGCTCAGCCAGAATGCGCCGGCGCTCGCCGCCTTCGCCGACCTCTATTACACGCAAGTCCGCCACGCCGAGACGCGCGCGACCTTTGCTTATGACGAACGGCTGCGCCTGCTGCCGTCGTACCTCCAGCAGCTCGAGATGGAATCGAACGGCAAGGGCACGACGATCGAGGGCAAGAAACTCGAGCGCGCGAGCGCGGCGATCACCTGGGGCGGCGTCGGCACCGACGCGCAGCATGCGGTGTTCCAGCTGCTGCACCAGGGCACGCATCTCGTCCCGGTCGAGTTTGTCGCGGTGATCGAAGCGGGCGACACGCTGTCGGAGGATCATCACCGCCAGCTGCTGCTCAACGCCTTCGCGCAAGGGGCGGCGCTGATGAAGGGCCGCGCCAATGACGATCTCGCGCGCAGCTATTCGGGCGATCGCCCGTCTTCGACGATCCTGCTCGACGATCTCGATGCGCGCACCTTGGGCGCGCTGATCGCCTTCTACGAACAGCGCGTGTTCGTGAACGGCGTGCTGCTAGACATTAATTCGTTCGACCAGTTCGGCGTCGAGCTGGGCAAGGAAATGGCGAAGGCCGCGGACAAGGGCGGCGGCGAGTTCGACGTATCGACGACCGATCTGATCGCGCGGGCCGGGCTGGCATGACGGTCGAATTGCGGTATGTGTAAAGGTCGACGGAGCAATACACATGCGGACGAATATCGAGTTCGATGACGGGCTTATGGCGGAGGCTATGGAGGTGCTCGGGACGGCAAC
>CAXTEO010000209.1:0-3756 GCA_964243205.1 uncultured Sphingomonas sp. | reverse complement strand
ACGGCGGGTACAGTACCCACAGGCAGATCAGCGTCTGCGCGATATAGATCGTCAGGGCAGTCCGACCCGCCGCGCCGAACGGGCGCAACAACCGCGCGCCGAGCGGCGTGCCCGCCAGCAGATGGATCAGCCCGATATGGCCGAGCGTCATCGTCAGGCGCGCAACCTCCTGCGTCGCCGAGCTGAGGTGCACCAGCCCGTCGAAGCGCGTTTGCTCATAGGCGCCGAAGATACGAAGCGCCCCGCCGAGCGCATAAGCGATCACCGTCATCACGCCATACCACCGGCGCGAACGCTGGCCTTGCAGAACCCCGAGCTTGAACAGCCCCGCGCCGATCAGCATCGTCGCGGCCGCCTCCCACACGAACAGGATTTCGAGCCACTGCCGCTCGAGATCCAGGAAGGTGCGCCACTGCGTCTGCGCCCAGCTGGCAAAGGTCCCGCGCCGCCCGGCATCCTCGGCCGCTACCAGCCGCCGTGTCTCGGCGGCGTCCTTCGCTCGGGCGACCTGGCGCTCTTGAGATGCCTTCAGCGCCGTCGTGTCGCTTGCATCCAGCGTCCGGTGCGCTTGCTGTTTGGCGACCACCCGCTCGATCTGCGCGGCATTCTGGCGCATGTCGACATAATTGATCACCCCGCCGAACGCTTGCATCGCCGCCATGCTCAGGCCGATCGCAATCAGCCCGCGTGCCGGCAACCGCCGAAAGGCGAAGGCGATCAGTGCCGCCAGTCCGTACGTGTGCAGGATGTCGCCCGGCCACAGCAGCACGAAGACGTGCACCAGCCCGAACCCGAACAGGATCAGATTGCGCGCGTAATAGCGCCGCAACACCACCCAGCCCGCGGCGTGCGCGGCGACTCGATCGGTCAGGATCACCATGCCGGCGCCGAACAGCATTTCCAGCATCGCCCGCGCCGTCCCGTCGGCCAGCACTGCGCGCAGCCACCACGCGACCTGGTCGCTCGCCGACCAGCCGAGATGGCGGATGTCGTCGAACGAGGCGTACATCGACTGCCCCATGTCGTTGATATTCATGAACAGGATGCCGAGGATCGCGACTCCGCGCAAAATGTCGAGGATCGCGATGCGCGGTGCGCCATCGGGTTCGGCGGCGGTAGTGATCGCGACGTCGGCCATGTCGGTCCCCATGACCCGAAATCGGCCGCGGCGATAGCGGTTCGCAGTGTATGCGCAATTACGATGCACCGGCGACGCGCATCGGCTTGGCCTGAGCGTGCCAAATGCTCGCGACGCGGCTACGACGCGGTGATGAACGATCCTCTCGCTGCACCTGCGCTCCACGACCAATTGCTCGCAAGGCCCGACGTCGAGCGTCTCGCAGCACTGCCGGGCCCGACGCATTTGATCGATTGCGATCTCGACGACGTGGATGTGTCGGACCTCGATCTGTCGCACTGGACGTTCGAGCGCTGCAGCCTGCGCCGCGCCGATGTCTCGGGTGCGCGGCTGGAGGCCACGATCTGGAAGTCCTGCCGTGCCGCCTTCGTCACCTTCGTCCGCGCCGACCTGAGCGACGCGCGGTTCGAGGCAAGCGATCTCAACAATGCGAGCCTGCGCAATGCGACCTTGACCGCCGCCAGCTTCGAACGCTGCAAGCTGACCGGCGCCGATCTGACCGACGCCAAGACTTTCGACCTGCACTTCGACGAAACGCTGCTGATCAACGCCAAGCTGCCGGGCTTCTCGTTCCGCAAGCAGACCTTGCGCAAGCTCGACTTCGGCCAGGCCGACCTGCGCAAAAGCGATTTCCGCGCGGCGACGTTCGAGGAGTGCAGCCTGCGCGATGCCGCCGTCGGGGGATGCCGCTTCGAGGGCGCCGATCTGCGCGGCTGCGATCTGGGCGGGATCGCCTTGGTCGATGCGCGCCAGTTCCGCGGCGCGACGATCTCGCGCGAGCAGGCCGGGCAGTTGTTGGGGGAATTGGGGTTGCGAGTGCTCTGAAGCGCCTTTGCGGCCGCTCGGCACCAGAACGTCACCGCCTGTTTATGGTACACGTCACTCCGCCTTCCATATCGCGGCCCGCCCGCACGTCGCACCCACATCCGAGGCATGAAACACGATGATCGTAACGGCGACCCCCGGCTACAAGCACATCATCCGCGAGATCTGGCGGCCTTTGGCGGCGCTGTTCGTTTGGGACGTGATCGTCACCGTCACCTATTATTACGTGCCGTTCACGGCGCCGTCGCTGCCGCTCACGCTGTTCGGCTCGGCGCTCGCGCTATTCCTCGGGTTTCGCAGCAATTCGGCCTATCAGCGCTGGTGGGAGGGCCGCGTATTGTGGGGCAGCATGATCAACGCCAGCCGCAATCTCGCCCGCCAGGCACGCAATTATCTGCCCGAAGAGGCGAAGGATTTGAAGCGCACGATCGTGCTGCGCCAGATCGCCTATGTAAATGCGTTACGCTGCCAGTTGCGCCGGCAGGCGCCCGACGAGGAGGTGTTGCGCTTCCTGTCGCGCGGCGAGGCCGATTTCGCGCTCGCGCGCACCAATGTCGCCAACGGCATCGTCGACGGCACCGGGCGCCGGATCGAGGGGGCGCGAGCGCGCGGCTGGCTCGATTCGATCCAGCAAAGCTCGATGGAGCGCGTGCTGATCGACATCGCCAATGCGCAAGGCGGGATGGAGCGGCTGAAGAACATGCCGTTGCCCAGCCAGTATCGCTTCCTTCCGACGCTGTTCGCCCATCTCCTCTGCCTCCTGCTGCCGATCGGCCTGGTCGACACGCTTGGCCTCGCAACGCCGCTCGGTTCGACCATCGCGGGGGTGATGTTCCTGGCAGTGCTGGCGATCGGCGACGATCTGGTCGACCCGTTCGCCAACACCGTGCACGACGTGCCGCTGCTGGCGATGTGCCGGACGATCGAGATCGACCTGCTGCAGGCGATCGGCGACGTAGCGCCCGTGCCGCTCAAGCCCGATGCCGGAGGCGTGTTGTGGTGAGGCTGGGCTAGGGTCTGATCCACCACCTTTCAACCGACGCCCCGGGCTCCACCGTGGTGCGCAATTTACGGCTTGGAATACGCGGCGCGGTGGACCCCAGGACAAGCCCGAGGTGACGATAAGACATCGATCAAACACCAGACGCCGAACGCAAAAAGGGCGCGAAGACCGAAGCCCCCGCGCCCTTCTTCGCCTCGCAGCGATGCGAACCGATCACTCGGCGGCTGCGGTGCCCTTGGCCGGACGCGTGTCGCGACGCTCGGCGATACGCGCCGACTTGCCGGTGCGGCCACGCAGATAATACAGCTTCGCGCGACGCACGGCGCCCTTGCGAACGACTTCGATGCTGTCGACGTTGGGCGAGTAGAGCGGGAAAACGCGCTCGACGCCTTCACCGAACGAAATCTTCCGCACGGTGAAGTTGCTGCCCATGCCCTTGTTCGAGCGTGCGATGCACACGCCTTCATAGTTCTGGACGCGGGTGCGCTCGCCTTCGACCACCTTGACGCCGACCTTCAGCGTGTCGCCGGGGCGAAATTCGGGGATCTTCTTGGTTTCGAGAAACTTGGCGATGTTCTCGGCTTCGATCGTCTGGATGAGATTCATCTCATGCGTCCTTCTTCGTTCGTCGCGCGCCAGAGGGCGACTGGACCCGAGCACCCTCATGGCGCTCCCACAGATCCGGCCGCCTTAGCCGTGTTTCGGTCTCGGCCATGTGCTTGCGCCATGCCGAAATCCTCGCATGATCCCCCGATCGCAACACTTCGGGGATCGTGCGCCCTTCCCATTC
>CAXTEO010000208.1:0-3777 GCA_964243205.1 uncultured Sphingomonas sp. | reverse complement strand
GCCGTAGGGGACGTTGGCGATCGCATCGATCGGCTCATTGCCGAGGCGGTATGCAAGACGCTCGCCCAGCCGTGGATGGTCGCGCGCGAGCTGGTCAAGCAAGGCGGCAGGGTTTCCCGCGGCGAGCATCGCCGAGCGATGCACCGCCATGCAGCAATTGGCGCTGCCATCCTCCTGCCGGACGATGCCGACATAGCCGCGGTCGAACAAATGAAGTTCGATCGCATCGCCGATCAGGCGGTCGAGCCCGGGCGCGGCGGCAAGCCGCACGCGCAGCCCGAGCACGGGATCGTCGCCACGGGCCGCGGCGGGGCGGGCCATGCCGCGAACATCGTGCTTGCCGCTGGCGAGGAACAGCGCGTCGCTCGCCAGATCCGCACCGTCGTCGAGCCTTGCCGTCAGTCCGTCGAGGCTGCGCACGCTCACGCCGCGCTCGACCGCGGCGCCGACGGCGATCGCGCGTTCGAGCAGGACGGTGTCGAGCAAGTGGCGCGATACGCCGTGCGCCGGGCGTGGCAGCGCTGCTTCGACCATGCGCGTGCCGGCGGCCAGCCGGACGTTGGCCACGCGCGCCGGCCCCAGCGCTTCGGGTTCGATGCCGAGCCGCGCGAGCGATTCGAGCGTCCGCCAGCTCAGGAAGCCGCCGCAGATCGCATCGCCGGTCTCGCGGCTACGCTCGACCAGCAGATGCGGCGCGCCGGCACGCGCGAGCATGATCGCCGCGCTCGCACCGGCGGGCCCGCCGCCGATGATCAGCGCAGGTGTTCGACGCATAATCGAAACGCGAACGCGCGATATATCCGGCCTTCGACCCCGGCTTCCGCCAGCAGCGGGGGCCACTCGGCGGGGCGGTAGGAGCGGGCGATCGACAAGGTGCCGTCATGCCGCACGATCGGATGCCAGCGCGCGAGCGTGGCGAGCAACGGGAAACCCCTATGCGCGAAGCCGTGGCGGTGGAGATCGTTGACCAGCCAGCCGCGATTGCTTTCGGCCGCCATGAAGCGCAGGAAGCCGACCAGTTGGTCGTGCGTCATGTGATGCGCGACCAGACTAGAGACAATGAAATCCCACCCCACGCCGGCATGGTCGGCATAATCGCCCGTGACATAGCGAATCGGCAGATCGCGCGGGGTATGCGCGCTCGCGGCGAGCGCGCTGCGCGGGTTGAGGTCGATGCCGACCAGTTCCGCCGCAATTCCGCGCCGCGCCGCCCAGCGTGCGATCCGCCGCAGCATGTCGCCATCGCCGAAGCCGACGTCGAGCAGCTTGAAGCGCTTCATCGCTGCCGTGCCGCGCCGCAGGAAATCGAGCGTCGGCCGCGCCGCCATGGTCACGCCGTTCACCTTGGCGAGATCGCCGACCACTGCGGCATAGGTTTCGGCCGACAGATCGTCGGCGTCCATCAGTTCGTCGGCGATGGCGCGGTGGGCAAGGGTCATGCGACACTCCGGAAGCCGAAGCCCTCGGCCGCCAGCCCGGGTCCGAAAGCGAGCGCGACGCCTTCACGAATCGGCGGTCCGGCGAGCAGCCGCGCGAGCACGAACATCAGCGTCGCCGACGACATATTGCCATAATCCGCCAGCACCGCGCGCGAATCGGTCAGCGCGGCCGGCACGAGCGCGAGGCTGTTCTCGACCGCATCGAGGATCGAGCGGCCGCCGGCATGCACCGCCCAGCCGTCGATCTCGCTCGGGTCGCGCCCGCCGGTCGCGGCGGCGGCGAAGGCGGCATCGCTCAGGCCCGCCGCGATTCGCGCCGGGACTTCGCCCGACAAATGCATCGCAAAACCGCTGTCGGTGATGTCCCATCGGATCAGATCCGCCGAATCGGGTAGCGTCGTCGCGAACGGTGCGCCGATCGCGAGCCCGATCGGTTCCGCCGTCACCAGCGCAGCGGCGGCGCCGTCGCCGAATTGCAGCATCGCCAGCAACGGCTCGAGTGCGGGATTGTCCTGCAAATGCAGCGTCGACAGTTCGACGCAGAGGACGAGGATGCGGGCGTGCGGGTCGGAGCGCACGATATGGCGCGCGCTGCGCAGCGCCGCGACCGCGGCGTAGCAACCCATGAAACCGACCAGCAGCCGCTCGACCGATGGCGCGAGCCCGAGCTGCGCGGCAACGATCTGATCGATCCCGGGGGCGACGAAGCCGGTGCAACTGGCGACGACGAAATGGGTGATGCCGTCGAGCGAGACTTGCGCGCGCAGCGCGGCGATCGCGGCCAGGCTCAGCGCAGGCGCGGCTTCGGCATAGAACCGCATCCGCTCGCCGGTGCCGGGCAATACGTCGCGCGCGTAAAAACCGCCTGCATCGACCGGCGAGCCGCCGTCCATGCCGATCGGCAGCACCGACCAGCGATGACCGATCGCCGCACGGCTGGCCATGCGGTCGAACACCTTGGCAGCGCGCGGATCGGGCAAGCGTGCGCGCGCCCAGCCGATAAAGGCCTCGTGAATGTCGTGGTCGGGTACGGCAGTGCCGATCGCGGCGATATGGGCAAATGTGGGCAAGCGGGGCTTTCGCGGGGCCGGCGGTACGTCCGGTTCGGTGACAACGCTACGCCAGCGCGTACGATCCGCAAAGACCGGCGATATTGCGCACGCGCGACGGCGTCGGGACGTGGGCCACGACACGGCATATTGTGCATGGTCGAACAGCTGTGAAACGTTGTGCCCCATGGGGGGTAGGCCGGGCCCTCGAAGCATTGGAAAATTTCGGTCCAACGAACTCCTTCGCAGCGGTCCGGGTGACTAAAGATCGTAGCTTGGTATCCCGTCATCCTCAGGGGACCAAGACGGATAAACAATCGGCTTGCCCCGAAATGCCGTTTCACGATTCGATCACGCCGGACGAAGGTATCCTCGTCCGGGTCGATCCCGTCGGCATAAATATATGCCACCTTGATTGTATTGCCTTGGATAAGATACTTGATTTCCGCCCAGCGGTTATTCGGCTCCTCGGCATCCCAAAGGTCGAGTAATACCCCACACAAGTGGTTCAAGTCGGGATCGCGGTACACGATGTTGTTTCCCCGATTTTTGAAGATCGAGGGTGCAACCATGGTCGATCTTACCCGGGCATAGAGCAAAGTGCCATCGAGCGGATACGCCGTGTCCTCCGCCAGAATCCGGCCAATTTCGCCGAGCAGGCGATCCGTCTCGTCATTTGCCACGACGCTTCTCCCTTGGCTCGTTCGGAATTTGCACACTTTGCCTGAGGCCATCGATTTTAAACCAGATGTCGATGACCGCAGGACGCTTGGACGCGCCAGCATAGCTTGACCCGATTTTCACGGTGACATTCGCCCCCTGCGGCTGCCTTGGCGAATCATCGCCTTAGTCTCCCGACGCGCCCGCGCCGCCGCCGCCTCCGCCTCCGCCACCCCAGCCATTTGGGAGATTAGCCGTTGCGTGTTTGCCTTAGGCAATGAAGGGCGAGACGGTTACGCCAGTCTTCCGGTCCGCAACCAGCTCGAGAAAGCGCGTCGCCGCTCGCTGTCGAATATCTGAATCATGCCGCCCCCGCTGTCTCCCGCGACGAGAACATTTGAGCAACATTTCCCTGCCCGTCAATCGGAAATTGCGGGCGGTAATGTCACAAAAACCAAGCTCGACATGTTCGGAGCGGGATTACAGATCCGATAGATTACAGGGCGGCGGGGTCGTGGCATCCGTGCGGGCGGTGCGCCGGCCGCGCTCTTCGTTTTCGCAGGGGCTGTCGATAAAGAAGCTATCTGGATTTCCGGCTCCTCCCAATTGCTCTGTCGAGCAATTGGGAG
>CAXTEO010000207.1:0-3780 GCA_964243205.1 uncultured Sphingomonas sp. | reverse complement strand
TCAGCGCGCTCGAGGAGCGCCAGTTCATCCGCCGCCTGCCCAACCGCGCGCGCGCACTCGAAGTGCTCAAGATGCCCGAACGCGGGACCAAGGCGCCGACCAAGGCCGCGCCGCTCGCCCCGCCGCGCGCAATGCCCGAGCCCGCCAACGACGTGATCGAAATCCCACTGCACGGCCGGATCGCGGCCGGCGTGCCGATCGAAGCGTTCGAGGGCGCGTCGATGCTCGCCGTCCCGGCCGCGTTGCTCGGCAGCGGCGAGCATTATGCGCTCGAAGTCTCGGGCGATTCGATGGTCGAGGCGGGCATTCTCGACGGCGACTACGCGCTGATCAAGCGGCAGGAAGTCGCGCGCGACGGCGAGATCGTCGTCGCCTTGATCGAGGACAGCGAGGCGACGCTCAAATATTTCCGCCGCGAAGGTGCGATGGTCCGGCTCGATCCCGCCAACCGCGCTTACGACCCGCAACGCTACGCCCCGGCGCAAGTGCGGGTGCAGGGCAAGCTTGCCGGGATCTTGCGCCGCTACGATTGAGCGGTTGGGGTGGAGCGGAGCAAGCGGCCCCGCGCCGATCACAGTCGAGTTGAGATGGGTTGAATTGGACCGGCCAACTCCAATCCCTTCCCCGGCGAAGGCCGGGGCCCAATGGAAGAGGCCGAGGTAACGAAGCGCAGTCGCCCGCATTCTTCCGCTGCGCTCCTGGGCCTTGACCTTCGCCAGGGAAGCGTGTTCCAATTCTTCGCCGTTTATCTCTTCGCCGGGAAAAGCGTGTTTGTCTCAAGGCGGAGATCCCTGGCGAGCAGCCGCGGGGATGTCGCGCGCGCGGGTGCTCCCCTCCCCCCGAAGCCAACGCCGATATCCACTCCGCACATGCGGCGCGATCACCTGCGGCGCAGTAACCCACGGATGCGTATCGCCCGCATGCCGCACGATGCGCACGCCGCGCGTCGCCAGCGTGATCGCCACCCCGCCCGTCTGCGCCAGCGTCGCGCGGTCGAGCCGCAGCCAGTGCGGACGGCAACCCCGCGGCAGGCCGCGTTCGCTGATGACGATGTCCGCCGCGTCGCACGCCGCAACCAGTTCCGCGGTCGACACCAGATACGGGCTGCGCGTCGCCAGGATGCGCCACGCGCGCCCGCCTGCGCTACGCGTCATCAGGCACAGGTCGCGGCTGCAGCGCGCGTCGCGCTGCTCGGACATCAGCACTGGCAATCCCTCGATCCCGCCATTTTCGGCGAGCATGTCGGCGGTATAGTCCCCGGTGCGATCGCGCCGCAGCGCCAGTCCGCCCCTCGCGGTGCGGATCGCGACGTGTCGCCCGTCGGCGGTGACCAGCACGTCGCGCGCCGGCGTCGCCAGCGCCCATGACGCGCCGAGCGCCAGCGGGATCGCGCCGAGCCGCCGCCAACGCGTCCGCCACAAAGCGATCCACAACCCGCCCACGACCATCGAAGCATAGGCCCCGCCCGGCATCGCCGGCAGCGGCGCGACCGATCCGGGAATGGCCGCGGTGGTATGCGCGATCCACAGCAGCAGATCGAGCGAGCGCGCGGTCGCCCACCAGAAAGGCGCGCCCGCGCCGATGCAATCGAACAGCAACGCAAGCGCCTCGAACGGCATCGTCACGAAGGTGGTCAGCGGGATCGCGACGATATTGGCAACGGCGCCGTAAATGCCCGCTTTCTGAAAGTGGAACAGCGAGATCGGCAGCAGCGCCAGTTCGACGACGATACCCGTCAGCAACAGCGACGCGGTACCACGCAGGATCGCGGCGATCCGCGATTGCTCGCGCGGCGCGAACCAGGCGCGTACGCCGGGATGCGCGTTCAGCGCGATGATCGAGGCGACCGCCGCGAACGACAATTGGAAACTCGGCCCGGCCAGTGCCTCGGGATAGAGCAGCAACACGACCACCGCGCCGGCCGCAACCAGCCGCAAGGTCAACGCTTCGCGCCCAAGCACCAGGGCGACCAGCACGCACAAGGCCGCGACGCACGAGCGGATCGTCGGCACCTCGGCCCCGGTCAGCAAGGTGTAACCGATCGCCGCCAGCGCCCCTGCCCCCGCCGCGATCAGCGGCACGCGCCAGCGCAGCGCGACCCACGGGCTGAGCGACAGCAAGCGGCCGACCAGCAGCATCACCGCGCCCACTGCCGCGGTGATGTGCAACCCGCTGACCGAAAGCAGGTGCGCGAGGCCGGAACGTCGCATCGCATCATTGTCTGCGAGCGGTATGCCGCCCTGGTCCCCGGTCGCGAGCGACGCCGCGATGCCGCCCACGCCACCGCCGCCGGCGCTGGCCTGGATGTGCTGCGACAGGCGCTGGCGCAACCCGGTCTTGCGCACGCCACCGCCTGCGACGATGCCGACCGGCGCGAACCCGCGCCCGGTCGCGCCAATCCCGTCGAACCAGGCGGTCCGGGCATAATTATACGCACCGGGCACCGCCGGCTCGGGCGGCGGCATCAGCCGCGCCGAAAGCTTGAGCGTCGCGCCGGGCGCCAGGCCCGCGGGCACGTCGGCCTGGGCGAGGTTGACGCGCAAATGCGCCGGCAATACCGGCAAAGGCCGCGTCGGGCCGCGTGTCTCGGGCACCGCCAGCACGCGCAGCGGCGCGAGCCGCACGCGGACCAGATCGCGCGCCGACAGCGGCTCGACTCGCTCGACGCGGGCAGTGAAGGTCGCGATGGTCGCTCGCGCTAGCACGGCGTGGCCGACATGCTCGGCGCGCCACCAGATCAGCCCGAGCCCGAGCGCGACCGCGAACCCGCCGACCGCCACCACGCGCGCCGCGCGTCCGTAGCGCGACACCGCGACCCCGAACAACGCGCTCGCCAGCGCCAGCAATTCCGCCGCGGCCCATGCCGCACGATCGGGCAGGACGAACCACAAGGCGATTCCCCCGCCCAATGCCACCGGCAACCACAAAGCGAGCTGGTCGCGCTCCGCCTCGAGCCACTGCTCGAGCCGACTGTTGATCATGACCGCGCGCCGGCGCGCGCCGATTTGAAGCGCGGGGAGGTGCGTGCTAGGGGCGCTGAAGGCTGATCCGGCCATTCCTTCTCTAGTCTGGGAGCATGCGCGATTGAGCGCAATATCTGATCCCGCCGCGGCCCCCGCCGCCGGCGCCAATCCCAAGGTGGTTACCCGGTTCGCGCCTTCGCCGACCGGGTTTCTGCATATCGGCGGCGCGCGCACCGCGTTGTTCAACTGGCTGTACGCGCGTCATAATGGCGGCCAGTTCCTGCTGCGGATCGAGGATACCGATCGCGCGCGCTCGACTCAGCCGGCGATCGACGCGATCCTGACCTCGATGCGCTGGCTCGGCCTCGACTGGGACGGCACGGAAGTGTTCCAATCGGCCCGCGCCGAGCGCCACGCCGAAGTCGCGCACCAGATGGTCGCGCATGGCCACGCCTATCGCTGCTACCTGACGCAGGACGAGCTCGCCGCGATGCGCGCCGCCGCCGACGCCGCAAAGAAGCCGCTGCGCGTCCGCAGCCCCTACCGCGACGCCGATTCGTCCGGTGAGAGCCGCCCCTTCGTCGTCCGCCTCAAGGCGCCGCTCGACGGCGCCACCACGATCGAGGACCGCGTCCAGGGTTCGGTCACCGTGCAGAATGCCGAGCTCGACGATCTCGTCCTCCTCCGCTCCGACGGCACGCCGACCTATATGCTGGCGGTTGTTGTCGACGATCACGACATGGGCGTCACCCATGTCATCCGCGGCGACGACCATCTCAACAACGCTTTCCGCCAGCTGCCGATCATCCGCGCGATG
>CAXTEO010000206.1:0-3850 GCA_964243205.1 uncultured Sphingomonas sp. | reverse complement strand
CGACCCACTGTGGCCGTTCAGTGTGCCGCGAGCACTTCCCAACTTCGGCCATCCATTCATGTTGGTAGCGCAAGGGTAGCCTTGGATCACCGCCAGTAATTGACTCGGATCGCATGCCAGCGACCGAAGGCGTTGTGCGGCCACGACCCCTTCATCGCCGCCGCAAGACATCCTCCAATCTGGTCCATGTTCTTCTTGACTCTTTCACACCGGGCAATTGACGTTAATATTCTGGAATGAATTCGGCGAGAGCAGCGGCGGTCGGGGGACGAAGTTGAGCAGCGGATGGTCTGCAGAGTCGTTCGAGCCGTCCGATGATATGAGCTCGCGATTCTCGCCGCGCGGAGCGATCGGCCCCGCCGCCAGCGCGATCGACGAATGATGGGTGGATGGCTCGAACTAGTTGCGGCCGCGGGATCGCACCCGGAGCCCCCCGCTCTCACGGCGGCACAAGTCAATGCGATCGCCAGCGTAACCGTGGCCCGCATCGCAGCAATCGCCTCGATTTGTGGTGCAGGCGCGGGCCTGATCGGTGCGATGGCCACGCTGCTGGGCAACCGTGCGCTAGAGCGGATGCGATCCGAGCTCGTCGAGCGCCAGGCGTTGCGCAAGGCCAAACTTGACTATGAATATGAGGCCCGCAAACGGTTGTACGAGCAGTGCGAGCCGGCCGTCTTCAGATTCATTCGCGAGTGCGAGTTGGCTCGCAACCGCATCGTCCTGATCGCAGCGCTGGCCCGCGAGGAACAGCTCGCCGCATGGCTCGCCAACGAGGAGAGTAGGGTCAGCACGATATATCGGTTATTCGCGCCGGTCGCGACCTATAACCAGATCAGCAACACCCTTACCGCGTACGATCTGACGCTCGCTCCTCGGATTCACGCCATCTTCGGCTTGGGCAGGCTGCTGCGCGACGCGTTCACGAGCGACCAGCAACTTGCGAAGCGGATGACGAGCAGTGCGTTGAATTATGAGCCCAACCAAGTCGACGGTGCCGACCCGTCGGTCCATCAGCATCAGGGATTGACCTATGAGCAGCTGGACACGCTCGCCAGCGCGATGATCGTCGACGGCGCGCTGATGCCGCTCCCAGCATTCGTGAAAGCGTATGGCGAGTTGGAAAGCCCGGTGCGGAAGGCTGCGAATGGCATCGATCACGTCATACGTTATCTCGACCCGGTCGCATTGCCGGTGCTCTGGCGGGTCTACATCTATGACCTGTTGATCATCTCGATGATCACGCGGCTAATGTATCGGACGCCCACCGCTGAGGATCTGGATGTGGATGCAATTCTCAACGACGAGGACAAGAAACTGGTAAGCTGGCCCTTGGCCGATACCGAGTCGATTGCATCGCTTGGACGTTCGCAAGTGACGCGCTTGGCGATCGAGTTACGGATCAATCCAGCAGCGGGCGTTTCGCGATGGCAAAAGAAGAAAGGCCGTTGAACGAGCTCGAGAAGGGGGAGCTGGCGCGCTTCCTGACCCGCAACGAGCCGCTTGGACCGATCGCCGCCGAGCGCATGATCAATCACGAATTGGCGGCAAGAAAGTTGTTCGAGCGACAGAACGACATTCATTCGCAGCTCTTCAGCGCGTCGGGCATCGTCATTGGCCGCCGCGGCGCCGGCAAAACCGCTTTCCTCGACCACCTCCGCGCATCGCGCGGAGTGAACGAGGTCGTCTACCTGAGCGCGCCCGACGTCTTCCCCTCGATCCTCAAGTCGATCCGCGGGGTGTTCGGCGTAAACTCACCGCCGGTCGAGGTTGTGGCCCACCTATGGGAGATGCTGATCTGGTCGGCGGTTTTTGCAACGCTTCTCCGCGGCACCGGTGACGCGCGGCAGGTCGGCATTCGCCGGTTCGCGAATGAGTTCGACTTCTCCGAGGCCGACGCACCGGCCCAGGTCATCCGCCAAGTCGTCAACGGCCTGAAGGCTAGATCCGCGGCTTTTGGATCATCGATCGACTCACGGCTCGACCTACTCGACCTCGCCAATGGGCATCAGGAGTTATATTCCAACGCGCTGCAGGCTGCCCACAAGATCATCGGCTCGCCGACCGGATCGCGTCGAAAGGCCGAAATTCTCGTTCTCATGGACACGATGGAGGACTACCGCCTCGAGCAGGACGTCGCCAACGACGCGCTCGGCGGACTGGTCCGCTATCTGGGCGTCCATGCGCCGACCGAGCAGCTGATCGACGTCCGCTTCTGCCTGCCGGCTGAACTCTACGAGACGTTCAGGCGCGCCTCATCGAACTCGGCCAAGGATTTCGGTACTCAAGCCGTGCTGCACTGGTCGGCCGGCGAGCTCTGGCGCATCGCCGCACACCGCCTAGCACTCTACCTGGAGGTTCACGATCCAGCGACGTTCGACCTGCTGGATGCCGATAACGCGTCCAACGATCGTGCCGGAGCGATTGCATTCTTCCTCAAGCTGCTGCCCAACACGATCGAGTGCGAGACCCATGTCGAGCAGTCGCTGACCCACATCGCGCGGCATACCCAGTTGCTGCCGCGCGATCTAATCCACATCCTCAATCGCATCGTCTCGCGGGCGATTATGCCGGGAACGGGCGCCCTTGGCGAGATTACTCCGAAGATGGTAGTCGACGGGGTCGGCGAGGCCGAGCCAATCATCGCCGACGGAATCCGCAGCGCGTTCTTCTACCGCTATCCCCACTTTAACGAGATTTGCGCCGCGGCCATTCCGGAACTGCGCCGACGGTTTGCCGATGGTGATCTCCACACGGTGTTCAATCAATCGGTAAAAGGGGTGCTGAAGCGGATCGGCGACGCTGGCGGCGATGCCGAGATGAGCTACCACGACTTCAAACGGATGCTCATCGAGACGGGTGTTCTCGGCAAGCAGATCGACGAAACCGAAATGTTTTGGGAATGCCAATTCGAATACACAGTCCCGGGCGAGATGGTCGTTTCCACGCAAGACATGCTCTGCGTCCATCCGTTGTTTAACGCCGTCTTCCCGAGCGCCGTCAACGGCAAGTCACCCAAGCTGATCTATCCCTATGGGGCCTTGCACGAGAATGACTAACGGCCCTTCGTCTAACCATCCGCGACCAAAATATTCCCAAGTTTTATCCATTTGCGAGCTATTTCTGGCTCCCAAGCTTCTGCCATTTGTTCATGTTAGGCGCAAGGGGAAAGGGGGGGGGGCCGGGACCCAGCGCTAGACCGATGATCCGTGGACGTTGTGAAGGAAAAAAGGAGAGTGAGAACGGGAAAGTCTATTCGTTGGGAGTAGGTTTCGGGAAGCGAACTGAATGCCATTATCAACTAACAGTTCGTAGTGCCCGTTCGCCCGCCCTTAATCATCTAAGCGATGCTGACGATCGCCAGACCGATCGAGATACCCATCGCGGCGGCAAGCAGATATGCCGGAACATAGGGCCTAGCCGCCGGCATCAGCGCAGCCGGCAGGATCGCAGGGATCATGACGATCGGCAGGAACGTGCTCTGGGGTTCGTCTTCATGTCACCCACCAGGAATGTGGCGATCAGCGTCTAACCAACCGTGCGACCTGCAAGGGTCCGCTTCCCGCAAAGGACCCTGCATGGCAGAGCGGGTCATCTGATCGTGCTGGCGCTCGTCCGGTAAAGTCGCTTTCCCGAAATTTGTTCTCGATTGCGTTTTCCAGGATCAGGACGCGCGACGGCGCAATGGCAACGCGGCGCTCTCGCAACAAAGGATACAATCGGGGATAATCTAGGCGCGGAGGGCGAGACCCAGTGCGTCATGCGATGCGGTCGGAACGCTCCCCAAGAGCAGCCGTCCGTTCATCTCTGTAGCGCTGCCTCTCAGGTGCTACGCCCGACAGGCTGAGCAGCG
>CAXTEO010000205.1:0-3894 GCA_964243205.1 uncultured Sphingomonas sp. | reverse complement strand
CCGAGCAGGTCGAGCGCCGTATCGCCTCGGGCGAGATCGAGATCGCGCCGATCGCCTTCATGCGCGGGCGCACGCTGGCCGATGCCTTCATCATCCTCGACGAAGCGCAGAACACCACGCCGGCGCAGATGAAGATGTTCCTCACCCGGTTCGGCGAGAACAGCCGGATGGTGGTGTGCGGCGATCCCAAGCAGACCGATCTGCCGGGCGGGATGAATGCGTCCGGGTTGAACGACGCGGTCGGGCGCCTGGAAGGCGTCGAGGGGCTGTCGATCTGCCGCTTCGGCTCGGGCGATGTGGTGCGCCATCCTATTGTTGGTCGTATCGTCGAGGCGTATGAGGGGGCGAGTTGAAACGGCGGGATATTCCTTACTATATTTTAGGATATCCTCGGAGGTCAGAGATGGCGTCGCTTTATATCAAGGATGACGAAACAGCCGCTTTGGTCACGCGCCTTGCCAAGCGGTCCGGCCTCACAAAAACGGCTTTGGTGCGCGAACTTGCGACTGCGCGTGAAGCGGAACTCGACCGCGTGACGCCTCGGCCATCCGTCCTGGAAGTGCTGGAGAAGCTGTGGCGCGACCATCCCGGTTTGCTGCAAAGGACCGGATTGGAGGCCGACAAAGCGTTTTATGACAGTCTCAACGACGAAGACGAGGATTGACCGTACTCGCGGATGCGTCCGCCATCGTCGCCATGATTACCAAGGAGGCGGATTCCGTGACCTTGCGGAACGCGCTCGATCGCCACGGCGAGCGGCTCTATTGCGCGACGGGCGCCTGGGAAGCCGCGCGCGCAGTCGCGCGCATCGGTGTTGTCGATATTGTCGAAGCCAGTGCGGTGATCGACCGATGGTTTGATGAACTTGGCTTCCGGCTGGTGCCAATCGGCGAGACCGAAACCCGTTTCGCCGTGGACGCCCACCGGCGATACGGTAAAGGCACCCGACACCCCGCGAGCCTCAACATGGGCGATTGCTTCGCTTACGCGTGCGCCAAAGCCAATAACGCCACGTTGCTCTACAAGGGCGACGACTTTGCAAAGACGGACCTCGCCTGATGCTTGAAATCGCCCTCTCCCACGAAGCCGTCTGGCCCCCCCACGACTGGGAAGCGCTCGCCACCCGCGCCGCCACCGCCGCGCTCTCGCGCACCCCGCATGGCGAGCTCGTCATCGGCGCGGCCTCGGTCGAGATCTCGGTCCGCCTCGCCACCGATGCCGAGGTCCAGACGCTCAACGCGCAATATCGCCAGAAGGACAGACCGACCAACGTGCTGTCCTTCCCGATGGTCCAGGCCGACCTGCTCGACACGATCGGCCAGAATTCGGACGATGGCGAGGTGCTGCTCGGCGACATCGTGCTCGCGCACGAGACCTGCGCGCGCGAGGCGCGCGAAAAAGGCGTCAGCCTCGAAGATCATGCAACCCATTTAATCGTGCATGGCACGCTGCATTTGCTAGGCTATGACCATATGGTCGGCGCCGAGGCCGAGGCGATGGAGGCGATCGAGATCGACGCGCTGAAGAGTCTCGGCCTCGCCGACCCCTATCTGATCGAAGAGGACTGACCGACCGCCATGCCCGACGGCCAAAGTACGACCGGCACCGCTAGCCATCTCGGCGGTGCCCATCCTGTCGAGACCAGCATCTGGCGGAGCTTCCGCAGCTGGATTTCGGGGCATACCGGCGACGAATCGCTGCGCGCCACGCTTGAGGAAGCGATCGACGCGCATGAGGACGACCCCGCCCCCGACGCCAAGGGCGATCTCTCCCCGCTCGAACGCACGATGGTGCGCAACCTGCTGCATTTCGGCGAGCGTGATGCCGGCGATGTCGGCGTGCCGCGCGCGGATATCGTCGCGGTCGAGGAGAGCACCAGTTTCGCCGATCTGGTGGCGCTGTTCGCGGAAGCGGGCCACAGCCGCATCCCGGTATATCGCGAGAAGCTCGATACGATCATCGGCATGGTCCACATCAAGGACGTGTTCGCGATCCTCGCCACGGGCGCGGACCATCCGGCCAGCATCGCCGCGCTGATCCGCGAGCCGCTCTACGTGCCGATGTCGCGCGGCGCGCTCGATCTGCTCGCCGACATGCGGCAGAAGCGCGTGCATCTCGCGATCGTGCTCGACGAATATTTCGGCACCGAGGGGCTCGTCACGATCGAGGACCTGATCGAGGAAATCGTCGGCGATATCGAGGACGAGCATGACGACGCGCCCGAGGCGCTGCTCGTCCCGCTCGACGGCGGCGCCTGGGAAGCCGATGCGCGCGCCGAGCTCGAGGATGTCGGCGAAACGATCGACCCGCGCCTCGCCGAAGTCGATGGCGATATCGACACGATCGGCGGCCTCGCCGCGGTCCTGGCGGGACATTTGCCGCAGGTCGGCGAGTGCATCGTGCATGACAGCGGCTGGACATTGGAAGTGGTTGCCGCCGACACGCGGCGCGTACTCGGCTTGCGCTTGCACCCGCCCAAGCCGGAACCCGAGGAAGGTTGACCCTTCTTTGCTTCCCCGGCGAAGGCCGGGGCCCAGTAGCGAAGATCGAGGTAACGGAGCGCTGTCCCCCGCATCCTATCGTTTCGCTACCGGGCCCCGGCCTTCGCCGGGGAAGAAGGGGGCAGGCACCGCCACGCCTACCACCCATCGCGAATATCACCCAGCCGATCACTCTCTGCGGTTTAATGCATTTCCTCGATCTAATCGTTCGTGGCACTCTCCCCTCGAGATCAAGAAGCTCGATTGGAGAGAGTCATGGACGCAATCACCGAAGGTAGCCCGCTGAGCGATCCCAACAAGGAACCGGCCGCGCTGCGCTCCTTGCTCGGCCGCACCAACCGCGACTGGTGGCCAAACCAGCTCAGCCTCGAAATCCTCCAGCAGAACGGCCTTTCGGGCAACCCGATGGGCGACGACTTCGATTATGCCGCCGCGTTCAACAGTCTCGATTATGCCGCCGTGAAGCAGGATCTGCGCGCACTGATGACCGACAGCCAGCCGTGGTGGCCGGCCGATTACGGGCATTACGGCCCGTTCTTCATCCGCATGGCGTGGCATAGCGCCGGCACCTATCGCACTGGCGACGGCCGCGGCGGCTCGTCGTCGGGCGCGCAGCGCTTTGCGCCGCTCAACTCCTGGCCGGACAATGGCAATCTCGACAAGGCGCGCCGCCTGCTGTGGCCGATCAAGGCGAAATACGGCCAGAAACTGAGCTGGGCCGATCTGTTCATCATGGCCGGCAACATGGCGATCGAATCGATGGGCGGACCGGTATTCGGCTTCGGCGGCGGCCGGCAGGACGTGTTCGAGCCGCTCAAGGACATTTACTGGGGCACCGAACAGGAATGGCTCGGCCAGACCCGGATCGAGGAGGAATCGGGCCGTGCGCTCGAAAATCCGCTCGCCGCGATCCAGATGGGCCTGATCTACGTGAACCCCGAAGGCCCGGGCGGCTGCCCCAACCCGCTCGGCTCGGCGCGCGACATGCGCGAGACCTTCGCGCGGATGGCGATGAACGACGAGGAGACCGTCGCACTCACCGCTGGCGGCCACACCTTCGGCAAGGCGCATGGCGCGGGCGACGCGTCGTTGGTCGGGGTCGAGCCCGAAGGCGCCGATATCGCCACGCAGGGGCTCGGGTGGATCTCGAGCCATGAGAGCGGGATGGGCGACCATACCATTACCTCGGGCATCGAAGGCGCCTGGACGCCGACGCCGATCACCTGGGACAACACCTACTGGGACATGCTGCTCGACCACGAGTATGAGCTGGTGAAGAGCCCCGCCGGTGCGAACCAGTGGCAGCCGGTCGGCAATCCCGACGAGACGCTCGCGCCCGCCGCGCACACCGCCGGCAAGCGCGTGCCGACGATGATGACCACCGCCGACATGG
>CAXTEO010000204.1:0-4045 GCA_964243205.1 uncultured Sphingomonas sp. | reverse complement strand
TCGCCTGGACCGAATCGCCCGAGACGATCAAGGGCCTCGCCAAGCAGCGCTTCCGTTGGGCGTTCGGCACGCTGCAATGTCTGTGGAAGCATGGCAGTATCATGGCGACCGGCAAGCCGCGCGGCCTCGCGCATGTCGGCCTGCCGCAAGCGATCCTGTTCCAGATCGTGTTCGCGGCGATTTCGCCGATCATCGATCTGGCGCTGATCGTCAGCTTCGTGATGACGTATATCGCGGTGCAGGCGCACGGCTGGGCGCAGACGCAGCACGATGTCGAGAAGATGCTGATCTACTGGCTGGTGTTCACCGCGATCGACTTGCTCGCGGCCACGGTCGCGTTCGCGCTCGAACGGCGTGAACAGTGGCGCTTGCTGTGGCTGCTGATCCCACAGCGCATCGGGTATCGCCAGATCATGTATTACGTGGTGATCAAGGCGATCACCCAGGCGCTCCGCGGGCCCAGCGTGGGGTGGGGCAAATTGGTGCGGACCGGACGCGTGCAGGCGCGCTGAACGGGTTCGGTGCACGCCCTGCCCGGCCAGATCGGCCGGGCGGGGCGGCATAATCGCCACATTTTTCGAAAATTTCCTTTCATTTTACCGCACTGCAATAGCCTTCGCGATTTTTTGGTTGCATCGCACAACGCATATAGGCGTGAGGGTATGGCATGACGGTTTGGAAGATTTGCGCCGGTGCGACCGCACTTGCGGTCGTATTCACAGCGACGAGTGTTGCGGCGCAACAAGTCGATCTCGGCGAGCCGGCCCCTCCACCCGCGACCACAAATACCCCACTTGCCGCCGATACCAAGCAATCCCCCGCGACGACCGCTGCGCCGACTACGGCCAAGCGCCGCCGCCCCAGCCACATGCTGCACCAGCGCGATACCTCGCCCAATGCGCAGATCAGCGATACGCAGAGCGCGGCGCCGCCCGGTTTGTTCGGCGACTGGCACAATGCGCGCAAGTGGCTGGGCGCGCGTGGCATCGACGTATCGGCGCGCTACGCCACCGAAAGTGCGTATAACCCGACCGGCGGCACGCGCCGCGCGATCACCGAGACCGGGCAGCTCGATTTCGGCGCCAAGGTCGACATGGACACGCTCGTCGGGATCGAGGGCGGCACGCTGCAGGCGACGCTGACATGGCGACGCGGGGACAACCTCTCCGACGTCGCCGGGCTGAATACGCTGCAGCAAGTGCAGGAAGTTTATGGCCGCGGACAGACCGTGCGCGTGACCGAGTTGTGGTACGAACAGAAGATCGGCGACAAGGTCGAACTCAAGCTCGGCCGGACCAATCCGGGTTCGGATTTCGCGGTCTTCTCCTGCCATTTCCAGAACCTCACTTTCTGCGGTGCGCAGCCGGGCAATCTGGCGGGAGATTATTGGCAGAACTGGCCGGTCGGCCAATGGGGCGCACGGCTGCATGTCGATGTCGCGCCGGGGGTGTACCTTCAGGCCGGGATCTACGAGGTCAATCCGCTCAATCTGAAGAACAATTTCTTCGTCGCGCGCTGGCACGGCGCGACCGGCGTGCTGATCCCGGCCGAGCTCGGCTGGACACGCGGTGGCGATGGCGGCCATGTCGGGTCGTACAAGGTCGGCGGCTGGTACACTACGGCGAACGGCAGCGACGTCTATTACGACATCAACCGCCAGCCGATCGCGATCACCGGCCTCGCCCCGCTGCAGCATTCGGGGCGCTATGGCGGCTATGTCAGCGTGCAGCAGCAGATCACGGGCACGTCGAAGGACGGCAAGGCGCTGACCGGTCTCGGCCTGTTCGGCAACTTCACCCAGACCGATCGCGCGACCAGCGTGACCGACAATCAGGCGGTGTTCGGGCTGTTCTACAAGGGGCTGGCGACGTGGCTGCCGGGCGACGTGCTCGGCGTCGCGGTGGGACGCACCAACGTCAACGGTCGCGCCGAGGCGGCCGACCGGCTGGTGCCGGGCACGCCGGCGCGCGATGCCGAATATGCCGCCGAAATCTATTACGGCCTGACGCCGCTGCCGTGGCTCGAGCTGCAGCCGAACGTGCAATATATCCACCAGCCGGGCGGCGTGAAGTCGGCGGGGGATGTAGTAGTGCTGGGGCTGAAGGGCGCGATCACGCTCTAGCGGGGGCTTGCTGGCGGCATCACGACGAAGCGCGCGCGTGCAGGCCGGCTGCGATCCGCGATCCACTGCGCGGTGAGGTCGAACACGCGCGCGGCATAAGCGGTTACCACGCCATCGGCTCGCTTGGCGCGCTCGATCAGTCCATGGTCGGCGGTGGGGAAGACCATTACCGCAATGTCCGGTCGGCGCAGCTGGACTTGCCGGAGGATGGCTTGCGTGGCGATATTCGGCGCCTGATGGTCGCTGCCGGCGAGCAGCCAGAGCTGGCGCGGCGTGATCGCCTCGATGACCGGGCGCGGCTCGTAATCGAAGCTCAGGCCCTGCGCCAGCGCGGGCCCATTGGCTCTCAGCTCGGCGGTCGAGAATTTCAGGAACAGCCCGGTATACGAGCGCGGCTGGATCGCCTTGAACCACGCCACACCGGCATGTCCGGCCTTGAAGGCCTCCAGCTCGGCAAAACCGTCGCGCATGTTCGAGCGCACGATTCGTTCGGTGATCGTGGTCAACTGACGGGCCTCGCCCCGCACGGTTTCGTCATACCGTGCCTGAGCGAGCTGCTGCTCGACCAATTCCCGGTCCTGCGCGATCGGGCCCTCCGCCATCGCAAAGGCGGCAATCACGAAGTCCAGCCGCACCAGGGTCGCGGTGAGCGGTGCGACCCATCCGCCCTGGCTGCCGCCGATCACGCCGACCAGCCGGATCGCCGGTGCCAGCCGCCGAGCCGCCGCGACGGCCGCCGCGGTATCGCGCGCACGCGCAGGAAAATTGGACAGCAGCGCGCCGGCCGAGGTGCCAGTCCCGCGCTTGTCGTAAACGAAAACCGCAATGCCGCGGCGCGCTAGCTCATATTGCCAGACGCTATCGTCGGTCGAGGGATCGTTGTTGGACCCCTCGATCCGCACCGCCATCGCTTTGGCGCGGCCATCGGGAGGCCGTACCAGTTTGCCGTGCAGCGTGAGCCCGTCGCTCTCGAAACGGGTCTGAGTCTCGACCAGGCGAAGACGAACGCCGCGTTCGGCAGTCGCGCCTTGACTCAGTTGGAGCGTTCCTGCGGCGCACGGCGCGAAGCGGATCGCGAGCGACCCGGCGACGTACGCGCCGCTCGCGTCCGGTTGCAGGGTGCCGAATTGGCCGTTCGAGAGTGTGTATTGCAGGCGGCGCGGTTGCCCTCCGGCACCGGTGATCGTCACCATACGGCCGGCCGGCAGCGCATAGGCCCCCAACAGGCACCGCAAGTCCGCATCGAGCCGCGTTTGCGGGACGGCATCGAGCGGCGCGGAACCAGGCGGGAGGCTGGCGATCAAGGCCGCAGTAAGAAACGCCAGGATGTCCGAATCCCCGTGTTGTTCTAGTAACACAGTGGCAGCTCGTAATGGTGCCGGCAAGGAAAAATGACGGGGATTCAATATCCTCCGGCCGGCAAGCACGTGTCTGCGCCGTGCCGACCGCTACAAACGAAAACCGCCGCCCGTGTTTCCCCGGACGGCGGTTTTCAGTCTTCAGGCTGGAACCCGAACCAGGATCACTCCTTGTTCAGATACTCGCCGGCATCGGCATCGGTGCCGGTGCCGCTGGTCACGACCGCAGCCAGCGCATCGTCGCCGGTGCCGCCCGCGTCACGGACCGAGCGGGCCAGCTCGGCGTCATGCTCTTCCTTGGCTGAGTTCGGCGCGACGATCGCCACTTCGGCCATGCGACGCTGCGAAACGCGCATCGCCGCATCGCGCGAAGACGCGGTGACCTTCAGGCGATGCATCCCCGCACCCGTACCCGCCGGGATCAGACGACCCACGATCACATTCTCCTTGAGACCCGTGAGCGTGTCCTTCTTGCCCTGCACCGAGGCCTCGGTGAGGACGCGCGTGGTCTCCTGGAACGACGCCGCCGAGATGAAGCTGCGGGTCTGCAGCGACGCCTTGGTGA
>CAXTEO010000203.1:0-4055 GCA_964243205.1 uncultured Sphingomonas sp. | reverse complement strand
ATGTCGTAGATCGTCACGTCGGCGCGCATGCCGACCGCCATCTGCGCGGCGTTGACGCCCGAGACACCGCCGCCGAGGATCGCGACCTTGGCCGGCGCCACGCCCGGCACGCCGCCGAGCAGGATGCCGCGGCCGCCTTGCTCCTTCTCCAGATAATGCGCGCCGACCTGGATCGACATGCGGCCGGCGACTTCCGACATCGGCTTCAGCAGCGGCAGCGAGCGGTCGTTGGCGGTGACGGTCTCATACGCGATGCAGGTCGCGCCGGACGCGATCAGCCCCTCGGCCTGCGGCTTGTCGGCGGCGAGGTGGAGATAGGTGAAGAGCAGGTGGCGCGGCTCGAGCAAGGCGATCTCGCTCGCCTGCGGTTCCTTGACCTTCACGATCATGTCGCTCTGCGCGAACACCGCGGCGGCATCGGGCAGGATCGTCGCGCCCGCGGCGACATAATCCTGGTCTTCGAAATCGATGCCGAGACCGGCACCGGTCTGTACCGCGACCGTGTGGCCAGCGGCGACGAGGTCGGACACCGACGGCGGGGTCAGCCCGACGCGATATTCGTGATTCTTGATTTCCTTGGGGACACCGATGCGCATCGAGACTCTCCTATGTTTGTCGCGCTTATACACCGGCGCAGGCGAGAGCGGCGTGCAATCTGGTGGCATGTACCCTTGTTTTACGGGATGGGATTGCAAATATAGGGGCTTATGCGCAACAGCATCCCGCATGCCCTCGACCGCAAGATCATCGCGCAACTGGCGCAGGATTCGGGACTCACCAGCGAGGAGCTCGGCGCGCGCGTCGGCCTGTCACCCTCGGCTGCGCACCGCCGAGTCAAGGCACTTGAGCAGCAGGGGATGATCCTCGGCTATCGCGCGCGGCTGTCGCGCGCGGCGCGCGGCAATCCTTCGACCGTGTTCGTCGCGGTCACCCTGACCGACCAGCGCCAGGCGACGATGCAGACTTTCGAACAAGCACTCGCGCGCACCGCGCAAGTCAGCGAGGCGCATCTGATGAGTGGCGAATCGGATTATCTGCTCAAGGTGCTGGTGCGCGAGGAGGACAGTTACGAGCGGATCCACCGCGAAGTGCTGTCGGCGCTGCCTGGGGTGCACCGGCTGGTGACGCAGTTCACGATCCGCACGCTGGCAAGCGAGGACTGATTCGGTCACCGTATCCGCTTCCCCGGCGAAGGCCGGGGCCCAGTAGCAAAGGTGGATCTAACGAGGCGCGGCGCGCGCAGATCGACTGCGCCACTCCTGGGTCCCGGCCTTCGCCGGGAAGGCGTATGACGTGGGCGCCGGGGTTGAGTGTTACCCGAATGACGCTGCCTGAACCGCGGATGTACGCGCCGTTGCGGGGCGTACAGGCGCGTGCTACTGCGCCGCACCATCGGGACCATAGGCACATGCCGTCATCCATGATCTTTCCAGCACATCCGGGCAAGATAACCCTAACGTGACCAGCTCCACAGCCAGCGCGGGCGATCTGCCCGCCGCCCGCGACTCCGTGCCCGATATCGGCGAAGAGGGCGGTCACCATCACGGCAAGGACGGTCTCGCCAAGCTCGCGCTCGGCGCGATCGGCATCGTGTTCGGCGATATCGGCACCAGCCCGATCTACGCCTTCCGCGAGACCTTCGCCGGCCACCACAAGCTCGCGCTCGACCCGGCGCACATCATGGGCGTGGTCAGCCTGATGTTCTGGTCGATGATGATCGTCGTCAGCCTCAAATACGTGACGATCATCATGCGCGCCGACAATAAGGGCGAGGGCGGCAGCCTGGCGCTGCTCGCGCTGGTCAACGGCAAGACCCGCAACAAGCGCTGGTCGAGCGGGATCATCCTGCTCGGCGTGTTCGCGACGGCTTTGTTCTACGGCGATTCGATGATCACGCCCGCCGTCTCGGTGCTGTCGGCGGTCGAAGGCCTCGCGGTCGTGTCGCCGGGCCTGGGCAAGCTCGTCATGCCGATCGCAATGGCGATCATCATCGGCCTGTTCTCGATCCAGCGCAGCGGCACCGCCAAGGTCGGCCTGTTCTTCGGCCCGGTCATGCTGGTCTATTTCACCGTGATCGCCACGCTCGGCGTGCTCAGCATCGCGCAGACGCCCGAGATCCTGTGGGCCTTCTCGCCGCATTATGCGGTCGAATTCTTCGCGATGGACCCGCTGCGCGCCTTTCTCGCTCTGGGCTCGGTCGTGCTCGCGGTGACCGGGGCCGAGGCGCTCTACGCCGATATGGGGCATTTCGGGCGCAACCCGATCCGCGTCTCGTGGCTGTTCTTCGTGCTGCCCGCGCTGATGCTCAATTATATGGGGCAGGGCGCCTTGCTGTCGCGCGTCGGCCATCCCGCGCTGGAGAGCCCGTTCTACATGCTCGCGTCGCAGCATCTGCAGCTGCCGCTCGTCATCCTGTCGACGATGGCGGCGGTGATCGCATCGCAGGCGGTGATCTCGGGCGCTTTCTCGGTGACGCAGCAGGCGATCCAATTGGGCTTCATGCCGCGGCTGCGGATCGAGCATACCAGCGCGGCGACCGCGGGGCAGATCTACATTCCGCTGGTCAACTGGCTGCTGCTGGTGATGGTGCTGCTGCTCGTCATCTTCTTCCGCACTTCGTCCAACCTCACCTCGGCCTACGGGATCGCGGTGACGGGGGCGATGCTGATCGACACCTGCCTACTGAGCGTGGTGCTGTTCAAGCTGTGGAACTGGCCGAAATATTACTCGATCCCGCTGCTTGCCGTGTTCTTCCTGGTCGATGGCGCCTATTTCTCGGCGAACATGACCAAGGTGCCGGCGGGCGGCTGGTTCCCGCTGCTCGTCGGGTTGATCATCTTCGCGATCCTGACGACCTGGTCGAAGGGGCGGAAGCTGATGATCGACCGGATGCGCGAGGGCGCGATGCCGATCAAGGTGTTCATCCAGTCGGCCGCGACCTCGGCGACGCGCGTGCCGGGCACGGCGGTGTTCATGACCTCCTCGCCCGAGGGCGTGCCGCACGCGCTGCTGCACAATCTCAAGCACAACAAGGTGCTGCACGAGCGCATCATCCTGCTGACGATCAAGATCGCCGACGTGCCCTATGTCACCGAGGGGCATCGCTGCGCGATCGAGGATCTCGGCGCGGGCTTCCACCGCATGGTGCTGAAATACGGCTTCATCGAGGAGCCCGACGTGCCGGTCGCGCTCGCCAACGTGCATCGCTGCGGCGCGGATTTCCGGATGATCGACACCAGCTTCTTCCTGTCGCGGCAGACATTGCTGCCATCGGAACATCCGGGGATGATGATCTGGCGCGAGAAACTGTTCTCGTGGATGCTGCGCAATGCGGAAAGCGCGATGGAGTTCTTCCGCCTGCCGACCAACCGCGTGGTCGAACTCGGCAGCCAGCTCGAGATTTGAGCGAGCCCGCATCGATCCTGGCGCCGATCATCGTCACGGCGCTGTTCGGCGCGGGCGATGCGGCGTTCTTCGACGATCTGCGCGTGCGGCACTTCCCGCCCGAGCGGAACCAGCTGAAGGCGCATCTGACGATGTTCCACCACCTCGCGCCCAGCCTGGAACGCGAGCTCAAGCAGCGCCTCGCAAGCGAGACCAGGCAGGTGCGGGCGCCCGACGCGCGGATCGCCGGTGTGATGTCGCTCGGCCGCGGCGTCGCGTTCCGGATCGAATCGCCGGAATTGGAGGATATTCGCGATCGCCTGGCGGAGGCGTTCGCGCCGCTGCTGACGCCGCAGGACCGCGCCGGCTGGCGCCCGCACGTGACCGTGCAGAACAAGGTCGAGCCGGCCGTCGCCAAGGCGCTACAAACCGAACTCGACCGCGATTTCCGCCCGCGCGCGGTGCGGATCGCGGGGCTGGCGACATGGTGGTATCGCGGCGGACCATGGGAGCCGCTGTCGCGCCACATGTTCGCTTGACCGTCCGCCAACGCCTACCTATAGCCCGCGCCTCGCAGTAGCGATCTAGCACGCAAGCGGGCATGGCGAAGTAGCTCAGTTGGTTAGAGCACGGGAATCATAATCCTGGGGTCGGGGGTTCAAGTCCCTCCT
>CAXTEO010000202.1:0-4075 GCA_964243205.1 uncultured Sphingomonas sp. | reverse complement strand
CGTGTGCGGCGAAATGGGCGGGCGTCCGCTCGAGGCGATGGCGCTGATCGGGCTCGGCATCGATCGTCTTTCGATCACCCCGGCGGCGGTCGGGCCGATCAAGGCGATGGTGCGTTCGCTCGACCGCGCCGCGCTGAGTGCGCACATGGCCGATCTGCTGAAGGCCCCGCCACGCGACATGCGCGGTGCGTTGCTCGCCTGGGCGAACGAAAACGCTGTCGAACTGGCATGATGGCGCGGTGAGCGGCGTCGCGGGGCGTTGACTTGCCGCGTCTGCTTTGTGAGGGCAGGATGCTTAAGGGGCCGCGATCGCGCCTGCCGGAGATAGCAATGACCGAACCGATCCCGGCCGAAGAGGCGACGCTGTTTCCCAAGACCGCCGGCGAGAAATTGCGCGAAGCGCGCGAGGGCCAGGGCCTGTCGCTTGCCGAGGTCGCCGCACGGACACGCGTGCCGGTGCGGCAGCTCGAGGCGATCGAGAAGGGCGACTATGCGGCGTTGCCGTCGATCACTTATTCGGTCGGTTTCGCCAAGGCCTATGCCCGCGCGGTCGGCCTCGACGAAGTCGCGATCGCGCGCGAAGTCCGCGGTGCGAGCGATCAACCGAGCACGCGGCGCACCGATTACGAAGTCTATGAAATCGACGAGCCGTCGCGCGTTCCGCCGCGCGGCGTGGCGATCGGCGCGCTGATCGTCGCGCTGCTGCTGCTGCTCGGCGCGGGCCTGTTCTTCGGCACCAGCCTGTTCCGCGGCGAGAGCGAACCGGCCGCACCGGTCGCGGCGGAAAGCAGCGTTCCCGAAGCCCCCGCCGCAGCCCCGACCGCGGCCGCGCCGAGCGGCGCCGTCGTGCTGACCGCGACCGACGAAGTGTGGCTCAAGGTCTATGACAAGGCCGGCAAGACGCTGCATATCGGGACATTGAAGCCCGGCGAAACCTATGCGGTGCCCGCCGATGCGGACGGCCCGCTCATCAATGTCGGCCGGCCCGACAAATTGCAGGTGAGCGTCGGCGGCACCGCGGTCGCGCCGCTCGGCAGCGGCCGGGTCGCGATCAAGGACGTGCCGATCGACGCCGCTTCGCTCACCGCGCGCGGCGCAGCGCCAGTCGCCGGCGCGATGCCCGCGGCCCATGCCACGTCGCGCTCGGCGACCCGCACGACCGCGCATTCGCAATCGTCCTCCACGACGACGCAACCGCTCAACATCGCGGCGCCGGCGGCGGTCGCGCCCGAACCGGCAACGCCGTCGCCCGCCACGTCGCCTACCCCTTAAGGCTAGCGACAGCATAACCATGTCAGCTATGTTGCCCGCTTCACCAACACCGGGGGGTGTCCCTAATGCGTAATCGAATCTTGACCGCGATCCTGTTGTGCGGCGCCGCGTTCGGCCCCTTGCCCGCGCTCGCGCAAAGCGACCGCGGCGCGATCGAGGGGCGCGTCGGCCGGCTCGAGGGCGAGATGCGCGCGGTGCAGCGCAAGGTCTTTCCCGGCGGTGCCGGCCAATATGTCGAGCCCGACAACCGCCCCGCCAACCCCGAGGCGATCCTGCCGGGATCGCCGATCAGCCCGGTCGCCGACCTGACGACGCGCGTCGATTCGCTCGAGACGCAGTTGCGCGGGATGACCGGGCAGCTCGAGGCCAATACGCATCGGCTGCAACTGATCGAGGATCGCCTAAAGCGGCTCGAGGCCGACGCCGCCGCGGCACCCGCGCCGATCGCGCAGGGCGATACGGGCGGCGGGTTCGATCGCCCGGTTCCCGCGCGTCCGGTTGCCGACCGTCCCGCCGCCGACCGTCCGACGACGGTCGACAAGGCCGGCGCGGCGCGACCGGCGCCGGTCAAGAGCGGCGCCACCGTGACGCCGGCGGCGACCGCCAAGGATCCGGCGCATGCCGCGCAAGTGGCTGCGGTCGAACGCCCCGAGACGGGCGATGCGGCCGAAGACACCTATCTCTACGGCTATCGCTTGTGGGCGGCCAAGCTGTACCCGGAGGCCGAGACGCAGTTCACCACGGTCACCACCAAATTCCCGACGCACAAGCGCGCGAGCTATGCGCAGAATCTGCTGGGCCGCTCCTATCTCGAAGACGGCAAGCCCTCGCTCGCCAGCCTCGCTTTCTACGACAATTACAAGAAATGGCCCGATGGCGACCGCGCGCCTGAGAGCCTGTTCTATCTGGCGCAAGCGCTGGTAAAGCTCGACAAGCCGGCCGCGCAAGTGTGCAAGGTCTATACAGAGCTGCAGCGCAGCTATGGCGCGAAGGTAGATGCCGACCCGCGAATGAAGGCGGGCGTCGCCAAGGGCCGTGCCGCCTCCAATTGTTCGTGAGATGACCGCGCTCGACCGCGTGCCGGTTGAGCCGGCGCTGGTCGAGCGCTTCCGGCGTGACGTCGCGCGGGTGCGGCCGCTCGAGCGAGGCGAGCGCATCGCGCTTGCGGTGTCGGGTGGACCCGACAGTATGGCGATGCTCGCGCTCGCCGCGGCCGCCTTTCCCGGCGCGGTGCTCGCGGCGACGGTCGATCACCGCCTGCGCGCCGAAGCCGCGGACGAAGCGCAGATGGTCGCGGAGTGGTGCGGCCGCCACGCCATTCCCCACACCACGCTGACGATCGACGACGCGATCGGTTCGAGCAATGTCCAGGCGCTGGCCCGCGACCGGCGCTATGCGCTGCTGCTCGAATGGGCGACCGAGGCGGGCGCCGCGTGGCTTGCCACCGCGCACCATGCCGACGACCAGGCCGAGACCTTCCTGATGCGCGCGGCGCGCGGATCGGGCGTGGCGGGGCTGGGTGGCATTCGCGCATGCCAGCGGATCGGCGCGATCGACCTGATCCGGCCGTTGCTCGACTGGCGCGTGGCGGAACTGCGCGCGCTCGCCGTGGCGCGCGCGCTGCCGTTCGTCGATGATCCGAGCAATGGCGACGCGCATTACGACCGGACGCGCTTTCGTGCATTGCTGCGCGCTGCGCCATGGCTCGATCCGGTGCAGATCGCACACGCCGCTGCTCATGCAGCAGAGGCGGACGCGACGCTCCGCGCGGTGGAAGCGTGGCTATGGGAAACGCGCACGGTCCGACCCGCCAACCGTCACTCCGGACTCGTCGCGGGGTCCACCGCCACTCGAGAGGGGACTGTCCTCGAACTGAAGCTCGACACCTCGGCGCTGCCACGCGAACTCAAACGCCGCCTGTGCAGGCGCGCGATTCACGCCGTCCGGGCTGCTCAGGGAATCACGCGCCCCGCTTTCACCGACTCGACCAATATCGAGCCGCTGCTCGACGCGCTCGAAGCCGGCGACACTGCGACTCAAGCCGGCGTGATGGTCAGCGCACGCGCGCAATCATGGCATTTTGTCCCACAACCGCCCCGTCGCGCGCTCTGATCGACGATTTGCGTGGTCCGTTGCATTGCCATTAATCTAGCTGTGCTTATCTTATGGGCGACGAAAGGTATCCCGTGCCCATGAACGACAACGACAAGCAGCCCGGCTCCGACGCTGGCGGGCCCAACCCGTGGATGAAGTCGCTGCTCATCTGGGTCGGCATCCTGGTGGCGCTCGCTTTGTTCGTCACGCTGATCGACAATCGCGCGGTCGGCCCCAACGTCAACGGGATCGCTTACTCGCAATTCCTCGACCGCGTGCAGAACGGTCAGGTCAAGGACGTCAACATCGCCGGCGAAGTCGTCACCGGCACGCTGACCGACAACACCAAGTTCCGCACCTATGCCCCGCAGGATCCGCGGCTGACCGATCGCCTGCGCGAGAAGAACGTCACGATCACGGCGAAGCCCGAAGAAGGCGCGCCGATCTGGCAGGTGCTGCTGGTCAATTCGCTGCCGTTCTTCCTGTTCCTGGGTCTCGGCTATTTCGTGCTGCGTCAGATGCAGAAGAACAGCGGCTCGGGCGCGATGGGCTTCGGCAAGAGCCGGGCGAAGATGCTGACGCAGAAGGAGGGCCGCGTGACCTTCGACGATGTCGCCGGCATCGACGAAGCGCGCGAGGAACTGCAGGAGATCGTCGAGTTCCTGAAGGACCCGACCAAGTTCGCGCGCCTCGGCGGCAAGATCCCCAA
>CAXTEO010000201.1:0-4283 GCA_964243205.1 uncultured Sphingomonas sp. | reverse complement strand
CAGACGACTTGGGCGGCGATCTCGATCGGGTTGCCGCGCAGGTCGTTGAC
The DNA here is from genome assembly GCA_964243205.1 of uncultured Sphingomonas sp. Taxonomy (GTDB): domain Bacteria; phylum Pseudomonadota; class Alphaproteobacteria; order Sphingomonadales; family Sphingomonadaceae; genus Sphingomonas. The sequence continues at coordinate 4,233 of CAXTEO010000201.1, read as the reverse complement.
CTTCAGGCGCTCGGAAATCATGTTGTTGGCGCGCAGCGACACTTTCTTGCGCCCGAGCCACGGCAGCAGCCAGCGCAGGCCGGTATTGCGATCGGTGCCCTTGTACGCGCCGAACAGGGTGATCGCGGTCGCTTGGTTAGGCTGCTGCATGTAGAAGCCGCAGGCGAGGAAGACGAAGACGATCGCCGCGAGCGCGACGAGCGTCCCGCCGAGCGCCGGCTCGTCGGGGATCAGGCTTCCGCCGAACAGGCCGAAGCCAAGCGCGACCAGCATGGCGAGCAGCATGGCATAGCCGCTCGAAGTGGATGCGGTGTGTTCGTGCGACAGCGTCAGCGCGGTATCGCGGGTTCCCGACTCGATCATCTTGCCCTCCCGTTAATGTGATATCACATTTATATCGGAATTTGGGATGGTGCAAGTCCCTCTCCCAACGGGAGAGGGAGGGAAACGCACAGCGCAGGAAGGGTGAGGGTGACGGACATGGCAAGGGCGACGCCAGCCAAGCCAGCGTCGCCCTCACCCTCCCACTCGGCTTTGCCGAGCGGGCCCCTCCCTCTCCCGAAGGGAGAGGGATTACGTCAGTTCAGCACGATCGTCACCGCGCGGCGGTTCTGCGCCCAGCTCGCTTCGTCCGACCCTAGCGCCAGCGGCCGCTCCTTGCCGTAGCTGATCGTCGAGATCCGCCCCGGCGCCACGCCGCGGGTCGCGAGATAATTCTTCGCCGACAAAGCGCGGCGATCGCCGAGCGCGAGATTGTATTCGCGCGTGCCGCGTTCGTCGCAATGCCCTTCGAGGCTCACCGCCACGTTGGGATAGCGCGTCAGCCATGCCGCCTGGCTGTCGAGGATCGCGCGCGCGCGGTCGTCGATGCCATAGCTGTCGAGCGCGAAGTTCACCGTATTGCTCGTCACCGAGCGTTCGAAATCGGCGCGCGAGCCGGGGCCGCCATTGGTCTGGCCATTGCCGCCGCCGGGTCCCTGGTCGACCGGGCCGCCGGGGGCAGGCGGAATCTCGGCCGGGCGCTTCTTCGAGCAAGCGGAGGTCGCGAGCAAAGCGGTCGCGATGAGGATCGTCGTGGTCAGTTTCGCCATAGCGGCTTCTCCCAGTAGTGAACGGCAATCTGGATCAGGGCGTCGGGCCGACGCGAGGCCGAGTCAACGCCCGTAAAACGATTCAGGGGCGTAACGGTCCCCAGGCCGGATCGGATCCATCGAGCACGGTCGGCACGCGCCGGACATTGACTCCGGTGAGATCGACCGACCACAGATCGGCGCGCCCGCCCCCGCCCATCCCCTGGCGGAAGAACATCAGCACGCGGCCGTTGGGCGACCAGCTCGGCCCCTCGTCCTGCGCGCCGTCGGTGAGCAATTGCTCGTTGCCGCCGGCCGGGCTCATGATGCCGATGCGGAACGACCCGCCGATCTTGGTGAAGGCGATGAGATTGCCGCGCGGGCTCCATACCGGAGTGGCATAGCGCCCGCTGCCGAAGCTGATCCGCTGTTGCTGCGATCCGTCGGCGTTCATCACATAGAGCTGCTGCGTACCCGAGCGATCGCTTTCGAACACGATCCGCGCGCCGTCGGGCGAATAGGTGCCGCCCGTGTCGATCCCGGGCGAATCGGTCAGCCGCTGCGGCGTACCCCCACCGAAAGCGACGCGATAAATATCGGTATTGCCGCCGACCGCCATCGAGAACAGCACCCAGCGGCCGTCCGGTGACACACGCGGCGCGAAGGTGAGGTGTGCATTGGGTACGAGCAGCCGCTGGTGGCCGCTCGCCACGTCGAGCACGTAGAGCGCGGGGCGGTCGTTGAGGTAGCTCATATAGACGATCGAGCGCTGGTCGGGCGAGAAGCGCGGCGTGAGCGCGATCGCCTGGCCGTTGGTGAGGAAGCGGTGGTTGCCGCCGTCCTGATCCATGATCGCGAGCCGCTTGATGCGCTTGCCCTTCGGCCCGGTCTCCGAGACGTAGACGACGCGGCTGTCGAAATACGGGCCTTCGCCGGTCAGCTTGGAATAGACCATGTCGGCGCATTTGTGCCCGGCGCGGCGCCACTCGCTGGGCGGCACGACGAAGCCCTGCCGCGCGAGCTCGGCACGCGAGGACACGTCGTAGAGATAGCAGCCGACCGTCAGCGTGCCGTCATTATTGGCGCGGATGAACCCCGAGACGAGCGCCGAGGCGCCCGCCGGCCCCCAATAATCAAAGGTCGGCGCGGTCACTTCCGGATAGGCGATGCCACGCAGCGCGTCGCCGCCGAGCGGCTTGAACAGCCCCGAATTGCGCAAGTCGGTGGTGACGATCGCCGACAATTGCCGGCCGAGCTCGTCGGTGCGGCCCGCGGGCGTATTGACCGCCTCCGCGGTCGGCATGACGGGGATCGCGATGCCGAGCGGGGCGGAAACGCCGCCGACGACATCGACGACCAGCTCGCCTTGCTGCTGCGGGTTGGCGGGCGCTTGCGCCGGAACGCCGGCGGGAGCGGGCGGCGGCGTGGTCTGCGCTTGCACGGCACTCACCGCGGACGAAGCGAGCAGCAACGCGATCAGGGTCTTGTGGAGCATGGTTCTTTCCTCAGCCCGGAAGTTTGTAACGCAGGATAAAGGTCTTCCACCCGCGTGGCACGTCATAAAGCTCGGGCGGCAGCCCGCGCAGCGGCGCGCACCCCGCAAAGGTCGCGATCGCGTTGCGATCGACCGCATCGACATACCGCCTGTTCTCGTCGTCCACGCCGCCATGATCGTCCGACACGGTCGGCCGCCCGGCGAGCGTCCCGTCGCGATTGAGCGACAGGCGGATCGTCACCACGATCCGCGACGCGCCCGGCCCGGGATTGATTTGACGATCGGCGCACGGTTGCACCTGACGCTGGATCGCCGAGCCGATATCGGCCGCCGCCTTGGCATTCATCGTCGCGCCGGGCGCGGCGTCGGGCGCCTTCGACTTGGACGGCGACTGAGTCAGGCCCTTGCGGAAATCGTCGTCGAGCAAAGATCCGGTCGCTTTGGCCTTGCTCGCCTTGGGGTTGCTGCCCGTACCGACTGCCTTCGTGGTCGCGACCGCCTTGGTTGCGGGGGCGGCGCTCTTGGCGGGCGCGGCCTTGGCCGGGCTCGCCTTGGCGGGCTTGGCCGCTGCTTCGGCGATCGGCTTTTTCGGCGCAGCGGCGGGCTTCGGCGCCGGCTTGGGGGGCGGCACCGCGTCGGGCTTGGGCTTTGGCGGAGCGGGCTTGGGCGACGCGACCGGCGCGGGCTTCGGCGCGGGCGGCGCAGGCCTGGGCTGCACGACCGGCCTGGGCGGAGTCGGATCGGGCGCGACCTCCTCGACCTTGGGCGGCGGCGGGGCGTCAGCCGGCGGGCCCGGCTCGGGCGCGGTCGATTGCGCGGGCGGCTCGGGCGCGGCGGGCGCGTGCTGGTCGAGCGCGACGTCGTCGACCAGCGAGACCTGGATCGGCTTGGCCACCGGCGGCAGCTCGGGCGCGCTGCTCCAGGCGAGCGAAAGGAGCGCGAACAAGGCGACATGGCCAGCGACGGCCAGCCCGAGTCCGTATTGCTCGCCCCGTGTCATTTCCCGTCCTGGCCCACCGTTACCAGCGCGACGCGATTATACCCGGCACGGTTGAGCTCGCCCATCACGCGCATTACATGGCCGTAGTCGAGCTTGCGGTCGGCGCGCAGAAAGACTTGCGGCGGCTTGGCCGGATCCCCCTTGGCGGCGATCTGCGCGAGAATGTCGGGCAGCAGCGCCTCGTTGAGCGGATCCTTGTCGACGAACAATTTGCCCGTGCCGTCGAGCGAGATGGTCAGCGGCTTCTGGTCCTGGTCGAGCGCCTTCGCGCGGCTGTCGGGCAACGCCACCGGCACACCTGCGGTAAGCAAGGGCGCGGTGACCATGAAGATGATCAGCAGCACGAGCATCACGTCGACCAGCGGGGTGACGTTGATCTCGGCCATCGGCGCGCGGCGCCCACGACCCCTTTGAGAAGGAAGGTTGATGGACATTATCCTTCCCCTCCCGCTTGCGGGAGGGGAGGAAGAAGCAGCAGCGCCTTCATCGCCGCCCCCCTTCGCTCTCGAGCTGGCGGCTCAGCGTCGCGTGGAAACCATCGGCGAAGCGGTTAAGCCGCGCTTCGATCCGGTTGATCCCGTGCGAAAAACGATTGTACGCGATCACCGCCGGAATCGCCGCGAACAGCCCGATCGCGGTCGCGAACAGCGCCTCGGCGATGCCCGGCG
>CAXTEO010000200.1:0-4418 GCA_964243205.1 uncultured Sphingomonas sp. | reverse complement strand
ATCCGCACAAGATCCTCACCGGCCGGCGCGACCGGATCCGGACGCTGCGCATGGGTGGCGGCCTCAGCGGCTTCACCAAGCGCAGCGAGAGCGAATATGATCCGTTCGGCGCGGCGCACAGCTCGACCTCGATTTCAGCGGCGCTCGGCTTCGGCATCGCCAACAAGCTCGCCGGCACGCCGGGCAAGGGCATCGCGGTGATCGGCGACGGCGCGATGTCGGCCGGCATGGCGTATGAGGCGATGAACAATGCCGCGCAGGCCGGCAACCGGCTGGTGGTGATCCTCAACGATAACGACATGTCGATCGCGCCGCCGGTCGGCGGGCTGTCGGCCTATCTCAGCCGGATCGTGTCGAGTCGCGAATTCCTGGGCCTGCGCGATCTCGCCAAGCGACTCGCCAAGCGCTTGCCGCGCCCGCTCGCCTCCGGCCTGAGCAAGGCCGACGAATTCGCGCGCGGCATGGCGATGGGCGGCACCTTGTTCGAGGAGCTCGGCTTCTATTATGTCGGGCCGATCGACGGCCATAATCTCGACCAGCTGATCCCGGTGCTCGAGAATGTCCGCGACACCGACCAGGGCCCGATCCTCGTCCATGTCGTGACCAAGAAGGGCAAGGGCTATGCGCCCGCAGAGGCCGCGGCCGACAAATATCACGGCGTGCAGAAGTTCGACGTCATCACCGGTACGCAGGCGAAGGCGCCGCCAGGCCCGCCGCAGTACCAGAACGTGTTTGGCGCGCAGCTGAGCAAGGAAGCCGAGGCCGACCCGCGGATCTGCGCGATCACCGCGGCGATGCCCTCGGGCACCGGGCTCGATGCGTTCAGCAAGGCGCATCCCGAGCGCTTCTTCGACGTCGGCATCGCCGAGCAGCATGCCGTCACCTTCGCCGCCGGTCTCGCCGCGCAGGGGATGCGGCCGTTCTGCGCGATCTATTCGACCTTCCTGCAGCGCGCCTACGACCAGGTCGTCCACGACGTCTGCATCCAGAACCTGCCGGTGCGCTTCGCGATCGATCGCGCCGGCCTGGTCGGCGCGGATGGTGCGACGCATGCCGGGTCGTTCGACGTGACCTATCTCGCCACGCTCCCCAACATGGTGGTGATGGCGCCGGCCGACGAAGCCGAACTGGTGCACATGACGCACACCGCGATCCTGCACGACAGCGGCCCGATCGCGCTGCGCTACCCACGCGGCAACGGCACCGGCGTGGCGCTGCCCGAGATCCCTGAGAACCTCCCGATCGGCAAGGGGCGGATCGTGCGGCACGGGCACAAGGTCGCGATCCTGTCGCTCGGCACGCGGCTGGGCGAGGCGCTCAAGGCGGCCGACGCACTCGAAGCCAGGGGGCTGTCGACCACCGTCGCCGATCTGCGCTTCGCCAAGCCGCTCGACGAGGATCTGATCCGCAAGCTGCTCACCACGCACGAAGTGGCGGTGACGATCGAGGAAGCCGCGGTCGGCGGGCTCGGCGCGCACGTGCTCACCTTCGCCAGCGATGCCGGGCTGATCGACGCCGGGCTCAAGCTGCGCACGATGCGTCTGCCCGACCTGTTCCAGGACCAGGATAAGCCCGACGTGCAATATGCGCAGGCCGGGCTCGATGCCGACGCGATCGTCGAGACGGTGCTCAAGGCGCTGCGCCACAATTCGGGCGGCGTGGTCGAGGGCGCGCGGGCGTAGGCGCGCGCGCTCCCCTCAACGCTTTCTCACTTCCCCGGCGAAGGCCGGGGCCCAGCCGTGGCCGGCTGGTGGCGGACGCTGCGCATCGTTGCCTCGGCCATCACGCCTGGGCCCCGGCCTTCACCGGGGAAGCGGAGTGGGGGAGGAGGCGGCGCTCTTGACGCTATCCTTCTTCGGCATGCCTTCCGGAAAGTCACACGAAAGTCGCACCATCGGCGCGTCTCGCGCGCCCTCGTCGCGCGGCGGCTGCGGCCGATAGTCGGGCGCCATCAGCAGATCGACATCGCCGGGAACGTCGCACAGCGCCTCGAGCGAGTCGGGCAGCGTGAAGCGCGCATCGGCCATGCGCTGCTCGACGCTCTGCTGGCCAAGGCCCTTGCCGCCGAAGGTGCTCGGCAGCAGATGCTGGAGCAGGAACATCATCATCTTGTCGGACGGGATGCTGGTCTCGGCGATCAGCTGGCCGCCGCGCCAGATCTCGCGCGGCGTGCCCAGCACCGCGCGCTCGAAGGCGATCGCGGTCAGCCGGCCGGCGGCGACCATCAGCGCCTCGTCCCACGCCTTGGCGAAGCCCGCGCCCGCGGGATGGCGCCGCAGCCGATAGGCCGAGCGCGGCCGGATCCCCACCGCATCCGCCGCGAGCGAGACGCAGCCGGTATCGGCGAGCGCCGCGAGGAAATCGCGCTGGCGCTCGGCAGTCCAGCCGTCCTTGCGGACGCGCAGGCGCTGCTCCGCCATTTCGGCCTTGATTCGCCGCTCGGCTTCGATCTGGAGGTAGGATTGCGGGTAGAGGTCGTCGAAGTCGGACATGGGAATGGCTCCTGAGAGTTGGAGCACAACCATTTAACCCAAATGGTTCGTGTAGGACATCTCCCGACCTCGTCATGCCGGGCTTGTCGCGGCATCTACGGCGCCGCGCGTCCTGCCGCGAAGGCTTACGGTGCGCGGTGGATCCCGGGACGAGCCCGAGGTGACGGGAGAAGGCGCTGGCAATCTTTCGCTATCACCGGCACTTGGGCGTCACCCACCGCCCCATGAAAGCCCCCGCCATGTGCTTCTCTGCCACCGCCAGCTTCACCGCCGCGGGCGCGCTGGCGACGATCGGCGTGGCGACGCTGCGGCACGTGCGTGAACCCCGCGCGCTGCTGTTCGCCTGCGTGCCCTTGCTGTTCGCGGTGCACCAATTCTCGGAAGGGATGGTGTGGCTCGCGCTCGAGGGGCGGCTCGGCACGATCGCGCTCGATCATCTCGTCTTCCTCTACACGCTGTATGCGATCGGCATCCTGCCGCTGCTGATGCCCGCCGCGGTCGCGCTGATGGAGCCGCCGGGGTGGCGCAGGCCGGTGATCCTGGCACTGACCGGGGTGGGGGCGTTCGTGTTCGCGTGGGACATGACCGGGCTGGTCGTCGTGCCGACCTGTGCGCGGATCGAGTGGCATTCGATCGGCTATAGCAACCCGATCACCAGCCAGTTGTGGGTGTCTTTGCTGTACATCCTCGCGACGTGCGGCGCGCTGCTGCTGTCGACGCACCGCGTGGTGCGGGGATATGGCGTGCTGAACGTGATCGGGCTGACGATCGTGCACCTGGTGAAGGGCTATGCGTTCGCGTCGGTGTGGTGCTTCTATGCCGCGGTGCTGAGCATGGTGTTGTATCGGCAGTTTTATCGGCAGGACATCGACGTGGCGGCGCCGAACGCGACGAGCGCGCCGCGGCGGCCGTTTGTGCTGTCGTGGTTGCGGGGGTGAACGACAGTGCAGTTTTTGTGTCGGGGTAGCTGCCCACCCTGCGGGCAGCAGTCAATCGTGCGTGTCGATCCGGCTGGCTAGGCTGTCAAGCCAAGGCCGCGCAATACATTATGAATGAGAGGATGACGCGGCGGCTACGCAGCTCGCTCTTCTCGCAGTTTCGCAAATTCCTTAAGACCAGGATGTACCTTAAGTCGCGTGGCAACATTGTCCCATCCTGCGTCTGGATCAGTATATTGAAAGACCCAGCCGCTACCTCCGCTCCCAATACCCCGGCGATAACCAATTACGGAAAATCCGTATAACTGTTCCAGCGCTTCATCTGCGTCGAGCGGATTTTTTGCGGACTTCTTCTTTTTGTACGCTTCTCTAAACGCGTCACGCGAAAATGTCATCGTGGCAAGTTCGGAGCAAGCTTGGAGGGCCTCTGACCACTTTCCCCAATGGGGTTCAATTTCGTCATCTAACTCCTGCTTTAGATAACGAGAATATGGTTCTCTCGCCGCTTGAATATCATCGTTATCAAATATGTCTGCATCAGGCATTTCGTTTAGCGCTTTGCGTAGCGCAAAATTTAGAAACTGGATTACGTCGCGAGGGCGCATAAATGTTCTGGCGATAATATGGCCCCACTTGGATTGAGACCCGCGCATCAACGCTTCATCTTCAATATTTTTCCACGAAAATTCAACGCCCAATTTAGCTTTAATTCTTTGATTTATCATTTCCAGTAGTGTGTTCGAGTCCCATTCGAGATAAACCGCAGACGATTGAGATATTTTATTCTTGTCGGAAAATTTAAGCTCGTCCCAAATGTCTGTGCGTATGTAAAAAACAGGAAAAATTACTTTTCCTTCTTTGCTGCTTCTGATGGAACGAATCGCCAATATTAAGCCTATTATCATTTCCTTTCGACGATCATCGATCGTTGAAAGTCCCTGATCTAACTCATCAAAGTGTATACAAATCTTTCCGACAGCCGCTTGAC
>CAXTEO010000199.1:0-4478 GCA_964243205.1 uncultured Sphingomonas sp. | reverse complement strand
GTCTCGGCATTGGCGCGCACCTTCAGGCGACGCACGCCATCGGCCCACACCATCAATGCCGCGAAATCGCCCGACAGCTCGGGCTGCACGGTCGGCACTTCGCCCGCCATCACTTCGCCGGTGGTGCCGTCGATCGTGACGAGATCGCCCGCGCGGATCTCGCGGTCGCCCACGCGCATCACGCCGGCCTTAGCGTCGATCGAGATCGAGCCCGCGCCCGAGACGCACGGCCGCCCCATGCCGCGCGCCACCACCGCGGCGTGGCTGGTCATCCCGCCGCGTGCCGTCAGGATGCCGCGCGCCGCGTGCATGCCGTGGATGTCCTCAGGCGAGGTCTCGGTGCGGATCAGGATGACCGCATCGCCGGCGGTAGCGCGCTTCTCGGCGGTGTCGCTGTCGAACACCGCATAGCCCGAGGCCGCACCGGGCGAGGCCGGCAGGCCCTTGGTCAGCACGTCGCGCACGGCCTTGGGATCGAGCGTCGGATGGAGCAACTGGTCGAGGGCCATCGGGTCGATCCGCGCGACCGCCTCTTCTCGCGAAATGAGGCCCTCTTCGGCCATGTCGACCGCGATCTTCAGCGCGGCCTTGGCGGTGCGCTTGCCGCTGCGCGTCTGCAGCATCCACAATTTGCCCTGCTGCACGGTGAACTCGATGTCCTGCATGTCGCGATAATGCGTCTCGAGCAGGTCGAACACCTTGGCGAGTTCGGCGAACACCACCGGCATCGCTTCTTCCATCGACAGCGGCTTGGCGCCGGCCGCCTCGCGCGCGGACGTGGTGAGATATTGCGGGGTGCGGATGCCGGCGACGACGTCCTCGCCCTGCGCGTTGATCAGGAACTCGCCATAATAGGCGCGGTCGCCCTTGGCCGGGTCGCGCGTGAAGGCGACGCCGGTGGCCGAGGTTTCGCCCATATTGCCGAACACCATCGCCTGGATGTTGACCGCGGTGCCCCAGCTGGCGGGAATGTCGTTGAGGCGACGATAGACCTTCGCACGCTCCGACTGCCACGAGCCGAACACCGCGCCGACCGCGCCCCAGAGCTGGTCATGGACGTCCTGCGGGAAGGGCTTGCCCCATTGCTGTTCGACCAGGCCCTTATATTCGGCGACGAGCTCGCGCAGATCATCGGCGCTGAGGTCGGTGTCGAGGAAATAGCCGCGGTCTTCCTTGGCGATCTCGAGCGCTTCCTCGAAGCTGCCGTGATCGAGCTCGAGCACCACGTCCGAATACATCTGGATGAAGCGGCGATAGCTGTCCCACGCGAAGCGCGCATCGCCCGAGGTGGCGGCGAGGCCCTCGACCGTCTGGTCGTTGAGGCCGAGGTTGAGGACGGTGTCCATCATGCCGGGCATCGACGCGCGCGCGCCCGAGCGGACCGAGACGAGCAGCGGGTCGGCAGCGTCGCCGAACTTTTTCTGCGTGATGCCCTCGATATGCGCGAGGCCGGTGGCGACTTCGTCCTTCAGGCCCTGCGGGAATTGGCCGCCTTCGTCATAATAGACTGCGCAGAAATCGGTCGAGATGGTGAAGCCCGGGGGAACCGGCAGGCCGATCGACGCCATCTCGGCGAGATTCGCGCCCTTGCCGCCGAGCAGGTTACGGTCGCCCTTGCCCCCGTCCGAAACGCCGCCGCCGAACCGATATACGTACGTCATGGATAATCCCTACTAAGTGCCTGAATTCGCTGGGGAGGCGTCGGCAAAAGGCGCAGTAAAGTCACACCATCGCGGGGCTAGCCCTCGATCCTGGAGAAGTCGGCGACATTGTGCACCGCAGCACGAACGCGATCAAGCAGACCGAGCCGGGCTGACCGCTTGGCGGGCTCGGGGTCGTTGACGATGACACTTTCGAAGAAGGCGTCGATCGGGGCGCGCAGCGTGGCGAGGGCGGCCATGGCGGCTTCGAAATCCTCGTGCCCGATCGCGTCGGCGGCGGCGGGTTCGGCCGAATCGAGCGCGGCGGCGAGCGCAGTCGCTGCCGGTTCTGGCGTGTAGGACAGCGAAATCCGCGTCACCCGGGCGAAGGCCGGGGCCGCTGGGTTGCCGGGCGAGCCGGGTGCCACAAATGCAGCGGCCCCGGCCTCCGCCGGGGCGACGAAGTTTTCCTTCTTCAGGATATTCGCCGCGCGCTTGTACCCGGCGAGCAGGTTCGCGCCATCCTCGGTGCCGACGAACGCCTGCAACGCACGCACGCGGGCGAGCAGGCGGACGAGATCGTCCTCGCCGCCAAGCGCGAACACCGCGTCGATCAGGTCGTGCCGGACGCCGGCTTCGCGTTGCTGGACTTTTAGGCGGTCGGCGAAGAAGTCGAGGAGTGCCTTATTGGCAGATTCAACGTCCTTTTTGAATCGAGTGTCGGCGAAGCTTTTCGACAACTCAGGCGCGGAGAGCCCGAAAAAGAAATGCTCTGGCTTGTGGGGATTTGGTCGATCGAAAATGGTGCGCCGAATCATCAACGAGATAGCGCGAACAATGTGCGCCTGTAGCTCCACGTTGAAGAAAAGCAGCCATCTAGAGCCAAGTGCTCCAAGGGGGAGCCTAATGCCATTCTGCATAATCAATGATATTGATCCGAGGGCCGCTCGCCGCAATGCAAACGGGTCCTTCGATCCCGTGGGCAATTCTCCAATGGCGAAGAAGCTAGCGATCGTATCCAGCTTATCCGCCAGGCTCACCGCCACCGTCACCGGATCGGTGGGGACTTCATCGCCCTGCCCGACCGGCTTGTAGTGATCGCGGATCGCCGCGGCGACGGCCGCGTCCTCGCCTTGCGCGGCGGCGTAATAGCCGCCCATAAGGCCCTGCAGCTCGGGGAATTCGCCGACCATGCCGGTGACGAGATCGGCCTTGCAGAGGCGTGCGGCACGTTCGGCGAGCGCGGCCAAAGCCATCGCCCCGGCGGAGGCCGGGGCCGCTGGGTCATCGGACTTGCCGGGTGCCACAAACGCAGCGGCCCCGGCCTCCGCCGGGGCGACGATGGAGATCCGACCGGGAATCGAACCCCCGACGATGCCCTCCTCCACCAGCCACCGCGCGAGCTTAGCGACGCGGTCGACCTTATCGGCCACCGTGCCGAGCTTCTCGTGGAACACGATCCGGTCGAGCTTCTTCGCCTGCTCCTCGAGCGGCACCTTCAGATCGGTCTCGTAGAAGAATTTCGCGTCGGACAGCCGCGCCGCCAGCACCTTGCGATTACCCTCGACGATCTTCGCGCCGCCATCGGCCGCGTCGATGTTCGCGGTGCAGACAAACGTATTCGCCAGCGCGCCGTCTGCGTCACGGCACACGAAATACTTCTGGTTCACGCGCGCGGTGAGCTGGATCACCTCCGGCGGCACCGCGAGAAACGCTTCATCGAAACGGCCGAGCAGCGGCACCGGCCATTCGGTCAGCCCGGCATTCTCGGTCAGCAGGCCCTCGTCCTGCACCAGCTCGAGCCCGGCCTTGCGCGCCGCCATCGTCGCGCCGAGCGCGATGATCTGGCGGCGTTCGGCCTGGTCGACGATCACATGGCAGGCGCGCAATTTCTCGACATAGTCGTTCGCGCTGCCGATCGTGATGATGTGCGGATGGTGGAAGCGATGCCCGACCGTCGCGGCGCCGCTCGTCACGCCGGCGATCTCGCAACGGATCACATCATCGCCGAACAAGGCGACGATGCCCTGCAGCGGGCGGACCCAGCGCAAGGATTCCATCGTGGTCGATTCCCCGCCCCAGCGCATCGCCTTAGGCCAGGGAAAGGCGCGGATGATCGCGGGGATCGCCTCGGCGAGCACGTCGGCGGTGGCGCGGCCGGGCTTGTCGATCACGGCGAACAGCACGCCGTCGCGCTCGACCAGTTGCTCGCGGGTGAGGCCAGTCTTGCGCAGGAAGCCTTCGAGCGCCTGCGGCGGGGCGCTCGCCTTGGGGCCCTTGGTCTCTTCCGACACCGCGGCGGTCTCGACGGGCAGGTCGCGCGCGATCAGCACCAGGCGGCGCGGGGTGGCGTAGGTTTGCACCTCGCCCGGGAGCAGGCCGGCCTTGGCGAGTTCGGCGGCGAATAGCCTGGCGAGATCCTCGCGCGCACGATCCTGCATCCGCGCGGGGATTTCCTCGGAGCGCAGCTCCAGGAGGAAGTCGGTCACGAAACGTCGCCCCGGCGAAGGCCGGGGCCGCCATGCTTTGGGGCACCCGTCATGTGAAACGACGCGGCGGCCCCGGCCTTCGCCGGGGCGACGGTGTATACCATGCTCACGCCGTCCATCCGTTCTTGTCCATCCACGCCTGGCAGCTGCCCTTCGCGAGATCGCGCACGCGGCCCATATAGGCCTGGCGCTCGGCGACCGAGATCACCCCGCGCGCCTGCAACAGGTTGAAGACGTGGCTCGCCTTGATCGCCTGCTCGTACCCCGGGATCGGGAGTTCGCGCGACAAAGCGTTCTCGCACTCGGCGACATGCTTGCGGAACTGGTCGAACAGGCTGTCGGTGTCCGC
>CAXTEO010000198.1:0-4498 GCA_964243205.1 uncultured Sphingomonas sp. | reverse complement strand
CCCCACAGCGGCCCCGGCCTTCGCCGGGGCGACGAGGTAATTATTCGCCTGCTGAAACTCGTTCCCGATAACACCAACCTCCCCTTCGTCTCGCTGCGCAAGTGGGCGTTCGGGCTGACGCTGCTGCTGTCGATCGCCGCGATCGGCCTCGTCTTCGCGCGCGGGCTCAACCTCGGCGTCGATTTCGTCGGCGGGCTGATGATCGAGGAGAAGTTCGCCACGCCGCCGTCGCTCGACACATTGCGCACGACGGTCGACCGGCTCAACCTCGGCGAGGTCCGCCTGCAGACCGTCGGCACCGACGGCAAGACCATCTCGATCAAGCTGCCCCCACCCAAGAGCACCGACAAGGGCGCGACCGACCGCGTCGTCGCGCAAGTCCAGGCGCAAGTCGTCAAGAGCTTCCCCGACGCGAAATTCTCCAAACAGGACGTCGTCAGCGGCAAGGTGTCGGACGAACTGATCTGGAAGGGCGTGCTCGCCGTCGTCCTTGCGGTCGTCGGGATCGGCCTGTTCGCGATCTTCCGTTTCGAATGGCAGTTCGGCGTGTCGACCGTCGTCGCGATCGTCCACGACGTGCTGATGACGCTCGGCTTCTTCGCGCTGACGCGCTTCGAGTTCGACCTCAACATCGTCGCCGCGGTGCTGACGATCATCGGGTATTCGATCAACGACAAGATCGTGATCGACGACCGCATCCGCGAGAATATGCGCCGCTATCGCAAGATGGACATGCCGGGAATCGTCGACCTGTCGGTCAACGAGACGCTGCCGCGCACGGTGATGACCTCGCTGACGATCCTCCTTGCCCTGTTCGCGCTGCTGATCTTCGGCGGGCACGTGCTGCGCGGCTTCACCGCGGCGATGATCCTCGGCATCTTCGTCGGCACCTATTCGTCGATCTACGTGTCGTCGTCGCTGCTGATCTCGCTCGGGCTGCGGCCCGATCCGAAGATCGAGGACGTCCCCGCGCCGGCCGGGCCGACCAAGGCGCGCTGATGCGGATCGAGCGCGAGCGCGGCGCCGGGCCGGTCATCACCGGCTTTTCCGGCGGCGGGTTCAAGGTCGAGACCGACGACTTTCTCGGCGTGTATCGCGGGCTGCTGATCTGGCCCGACGGGTCGGAGGAATGGGCGCCGCCACCGCTCGAGACGCTCACCCCCGCCGCGCTCGGCACACTGCTCGCGATCCAGCCGCGGCCCGAATTCTTGCTGCTCGGCACCGGCGCGACGATGCAGCGCCCGCCCCCGGCTTTCGTGCGGGCGTGCGAAGCGCTCGGCATCGGCGTCGAGGCAATGGACAGCCGCGCCGCCGCGCGCGCCTGGGCGGTGCTGCGCGGTGAGACGCGCTGGGTCGTGGGCGCGCTGTATCCCCTTTGAAGCCGGCGCCGGTGGCTGCTATCTTCCTGAGAACAGGCTTGGGGAGAGTCGCCGTATGAAATCTGTTCTGGTTGCCCTGGCGTTGTTCGCCACCCCCTCGCTTGCCACGGCGCAAGCCGATCCGCCCGCACCCAAGCCCGATTACGGCAAGCCGGAAAGCTGGCTGTGCCGCCCCGGCAAGGTCGATGCCTGCGACGCCAACCAGGACGCGACGGTCATCAAGGCGGACGGATCGCGCAGCACCGAGCGTTTCAGCGCCACGACCGACCCCAAATTCGACTGCTTCTATGTCTACCCGACGGTCTCGCTCGACCCCACGCCCAATAGCGACATGATCGCGGGGCCGGAGGAGAACACCGTCGCCGCCTTCCAGGCGGGACGCTTCGCAAGGCATTGCCGGATGTTCGCGCCGCTCTACCGCCAGGTCACGCTCACCGCGCTGCAGGCGATCCTGCAGGGCAAGCCGGTCGTGGCCGATCGTGCGATGGCCTATGGCGACGTGAAGGCGGCCTGGGACGAATATCTCGCTTACGACAATCACGGCCGCGGGGTGGTGCTGATCGGGCACAGCCAGGGTTCGGGGATCCTCAAGCAACTGGTCGCCGATGCGATCGAGGGCAGCCCCGAGCAGAAGCTGATCATCTCGGTGCTGATCCCCGGCACCAACGTCGCGGTGCCCGCGGGCGGGGATGTCGGCGGTGATCTGAAATCGACGCCGTTATGCCACAGCGCGAAGGATGTCGGCTGCGTCGTCAGCTACGTCACCTTCCGCGCCGATGCGCCGCCGCCCGAGGGCAGCCGCTTCGGCGCGGTCGCGCAGCCGGGAATGGAGGCCGCCTGCGTCAATCCGGCGGCGCTCCTGCCGACGCAGGGCGGCGCATCGCGCATCGCTGCGGCCGGCGCCGCGGTGGTGACCGACGCCTATCTCGGCGCGAAGGGCGCCGGGCTGGCGAGCGCGCCGATGGGGCCGTGGTCGAGCGACGGCGCCGCGGTGACGACGCCCTTCGTCAAGGTGCCGGGCCTGCTCAGCGCGGCCTGCGCGACGACCGGAAAGTTCCGCTATCTCGCGGTCACGGTGAACGCCAAACCGACCGACAAGCGTACCCAGACGATCGTCGGCGATGTCGTCGTCGGCGGCCGGACGCTCAAGGATTGGGGACTGCACTTGATCGACATGCCGGTCGCGATGGGTAACCTGGTCGAACTGAGCGACGCGCAGGCCAGGGCCTGGGCCGCGCGGCAGGCGCCGTCACCGGCGCAGTGAGACCAAGCCGTCGAGGTGATCGAACAAGGCGCTGGTATTGGCGGCCCAGGTGAAACCCGCCGCGCCGCGCCGAACGGCTTCGGCCCCGGGCGGATCGGCCAGGATTGCTGAAATCGCGGTGGCAAAGGCGGCGGACGAGCGTTCCGCGAGACGGCCGAAAGCGGGATCGGTCACCACCTCGGCCGCCCCGCCGGCGGGTGTGACGACGATCGGCGTGCCGCACGCCAGCGCCTCCACCCAGGCATTGGCGAGGCCTTCGGAGGAAGACGCCAGCGCCATCACGTCGGCCGCCGCGAGCAAGGCCGGCAGATCGCCATGCGCGATCGACCCGAGCAAGAGCACGCGCTCGCTCAGGCCCAGCGCCGCGATCTGCGCGGTGAGCGCGCCGCGCGACGGCCCCTCCCCTGCGATCAGCAACGTCGCTCCCGGCAGCGCGGGCATCGCGCCGATCACCACGTCATGCCCCTTGCGCGGGATCAGCGCGCCGAGCGACACGATCAGCGGGCCGCGCACGCCGTAAGCCGTCTTTGCCGGTGCGCGGTCGCGCGGCGCGAAGCGGTCGAGATCGACGCCGGTATGGTGGATGCGGATCTTCCCGGCCGGAATGCCGAGCGCGGCCATGTCGCTGCGCATCGCGTGCGACACCGCGAGCAGACCGTCCGCCGCCTGCCCCGCCGCGACGACTTGGCGCGCGGTCGCGGGCGCGGTGCCCCAATGGTGGATGTCGGCGCCGCGCGCCTTGATCGACACCGGCACGCCGAAATGCTGGCCCAGCGCGACCGCGGCAGGTCCGTCGGGGAAGAAGAATTCGGCATCGATCACATCGAACGCGAAATCGCGACCGATTTCGGTGAGCAGCGGGAGGAGGCGGCGCATCAGCGCGCGGGCGTGGAAGCGGCCCTGCGTCGCGGGGAGCGTGGTAAAACGCGGGCGGAACGTGTCGAGACCTTTCCACACCTCATGCTCGGGCAGCGCGGCGAGCGCCGCGTAATGCGGGTGGCGCGACAGCGGCCAAAGCGGCAACCCGACCGGCGCGACGAGGCGCAGCTCGACCTCCGGGTGGGCGGCGAGACCGAGCGTCTGGCGCTCGACGAACACCCCGAAATTGGGGCGCGACGCGTCAGGGAAGAGAGAGGAGAGAGTCAGGACGCGCAGCATGTTCGGAGTGTAGCGCGGAAGACGTTACAATTCCCTCCCCTCCCGCTTGCGGGAGGGGAGATCGCTAGATCCGCTTGTTGCCCGGATAGGCCAGCAGCAAGTCACTCCCGACATCCGCCGAAATCTCGCTGCGTCCGCTCAGCAACACGCATTCGCCCGCCTTGAACGCTACGCCATCGACCGTGCCCGCGCCCGTCACCGGCACGAACCAGCCGCTCAGCCCGGCGGGCAGTTCCACCACGCGGTGCCCGCCGGCGAAGCGCTCGACCACGAATTTCGGGCCTTCCGCCAGCACCTGGTGATCGCCGCCATCGGGCGCCGGAGTCGGCAGCGGCACGAACGGCTCGGCGTCCGATACCGCGACCCCGGCATCGAGATGCAATTCGCGGTCGCTGCCATAATCGTACAGCCGATAGGTCAGGTCGACGTTCTGCTGGATCTCGATACAGGTGATCCCCGCGCCGATCGCGTGGATCGTCCCGGCCTTGTTGTAGATGAAGTCGCCCGGCTTGACCGGCTTCCAGTCGAGCAGATGCTCGATCGATCCGTCGAGCGCCGCGGCGCGCAGCTGCTCCGCCGTCATCGGTTCGAGCGTGCCGATCGCGATCGTCGAATCGGGCTCGGCCGCCAGGATCACCCAGGATTCGTCCTTGCCGCGCGGATAGCCGGCAGCGCGCGCCTCGGCATCGTCGGGATG
>CAXTEO010000197.1:0-4565 GCA_964243205.1 uncultured Sphingomonas sp. | reverse complement strand
TGATCGACAATTCGTCGCTCTACCGCATGGACCCCGACGTGCCGCTGATCGTGCCGGAAGTGAACCCGGACGCGATCGCCGGCTATACCAAGCGCAACATCATCGCCAACCCGAACTGCTCGACCGCGCAGATGGTGGTGGCGTTGAATCCGTTGCACGATTTCGCGAAGATCAAGCGCGTCGTCGTCGCGACCTATCAGTCGGTGTCGGGCGCGGGCAAGGCGGGGATGGACGAGCTGTTCGAGCAGAGCCGCAACATCTTCGTCGGCGACAGCGCGGAAGCGAAGACCTTCACCAAGCAGATCGCGTTCAACGTGATTCCGCACATCGACAGCTTCCTCGACGACGGCTCGACCAAGGAAGAGTGGAAGATGGTGGTCGAGACCAAGAAGATCCTCGACACCAGGATCAAGGTCACCGCGACCTGCGTGCGCGTGCCGGTGTTCGTCGGCCATTCGGAAGCGATCAACATCGAGTTCGAAAACGAGATTTCGGCCGCCCAGGCGCAGAAGATCCTGCGCGAGGCGCCCGGCGTGATGCTGGTCGATAAGCGCGAGGACGGCGGGTACGTCACGCCGGTCGAATGCGTCGGGGAGTATGCGACCTTCATCAGCCGCGTGCGCGAGGATTCGACCGTCGAGAACGGGCTTTCGCTGTGGTGCGTCAGCGATAACCTCCGCAAGGGCGCGGCGCTCAACGCGGTGCAGATCGCCGAGTTGCTCGGGCGCAGGTTCCTGAACAAGGGCGATTGAGCTTCGCATAGAGGACTGATATCGTTCGCGGATGGCAGAGGCTGTTATCCGCGAACTGCGTGAGGACACGCTGGACGATTACCGTTTCGCCGCAGCCGCTCAAGGGCGGTCGATGGAGGATACGCTTCGCGAGTTGATCGAACGCAATCGACCTTTTCGGGAAAAAGACTCTGCGGCGCTCTTGCTGCTCGCTGATGAGCTTCAGGCGATGACGCCCGAAGGACCGGACCGCAGCGACAGTACTTTGTTTATACGATGGGATCGCGACACCAATCACGGGAAATGGGTCGACGACGGCTGGGCCGATGACGATGCTGGTGGTTAACGCCAGCGTAGCGGTGAAATTCGTTTTTCGCGAGCCTGGAACCACGGAGGTGCGTGCGTTCATTGCCGGGCCCGAATTGTTTGTGGCGCCCGACTGGATTTTGCCCGAGGTCGCCCACGCGCTGTGGAACAAGGTCAAGCATTCCGAACTCCTGCAAATTCATGCCGAATATAGTCTCGAACGCCTGCCGGCCTTCTTTGCGCGCCTCTATCCCGCCGCTGGGCTGACAACAGACGCATTTTCCCTGGCGCTTCGTTTCCGACATTCGGTTTACGACTGCCTTTATCTGGCGCTTGCGCTGCGCGAGCGAGCCAAGCTGCTGACTGCCGACAAGAAGCTGCATCAGGTCGCGCAGGCCGCAGGTCTCGAACATGCGCTGCTAGTTGCAGGAACATGATCAACGGCGGCTGTCGCTGCGGGGCCACCCGCTACACGCTCGCGCTCGACGTGGCGCCGCCCGTCTATTGCTGCCACTGCCTGGATTGCCAGAGCTGGTCGGGCAGCGCGTTCAGCGAGCAGGCGCTGCTGCGCGGGGAGGCGCTGGCGGTCACCGGACCGGTGGTCGAGTATCGCTTCACCACCCCGAGCGGTTTCGAATCGCACCATCGGCTGTGCGGCGTCTGTCATGCGCGGATCTACAATACCAACACGATGCGCCCCGAGCTTGCGGTGCTGCGCGCCGGCACGCTCGATGCGAGCGACACGCTCAGCCCGCGCCTGCATATGTGGGTGAAGCGCAAGCAGCCCTGGGTGACGATCGCAGACGACGTGCCGGCCTTTGCCGAAAACCCGCCGCCCGCCGAGTTCATCGCGATCATGACGCGGCCGGCGCCATGACCGAAACCGTCACCGGCGGCTGCCAGTGCGGCCGCGTGCGCTACAGCGTCGCGATCGACGATGACGATGCCTATCTGTGCCATTGCCGGATGTGCCAGCGCGCCACCGGCGGCGTGTCGATCGCGTTCAAGAGCGTCAGGATCGCCGATCTGGCCTGGACGACGCGCGAGCCCGACCGCTTCCAATCCTCGCCGATCGCGCAGCGTGGCTTCTGCGCGACCTGCGGCACGCCGCTTACCTTCGAATTTCTCAAGCCCGGCGAGACCATGGATTTGACGGTCGGCAGCTTCGACGATTCCTACCGCTTCCATCCGACCAGCCATTGCTCGCCCGAGACATGGCACGAAGAGTGGCTCGACACGCGCGGTCTCGCGGAGCACAGGCTCGACGAGAACCCCGCCACCCGTGACCGCTGGATCGAAGCCCTTGGCAAACTCCCCGATTGAACCGCAGTTTTTCGAAAGTTTCGATGGCGCCCGCCTCGCCTGGCGCGAAACGGGGGAGGGGCGGCCGGTCGTCCTGATCCACGGCTTCTTCTCCACCGCGACGGTCAACTGGATCAAATACGGCCATGCCGCGAGGATCGCCGAGGCGGGTTTCCGCGTGATCATGCCCGACCTGCGCGCGCACGGCGACAGCGCCAGGCCGCACGATGCCGCATCCTATCCGCCCGACGTGCTGATGCGCGACGGCTTCGCGCTGGTCGAGCAGCTCGGCCTCACCGATTACGATCTCGCCGGCTATTCGCTCGGCGGCCGCACGACGATGCGGATGCTCGCCAATGGCGCCAGACCGCGCCGCGCCGTGCTGTCGGGCATGGGGCTCGAGGGCATTCTCCATACCGCCGGGCGCGGCAGCTATTTCCACAACGTCCTGACCAATCTCGGCAGCTTCGCGCGCGGCACCAGCGAGTGGCTGACCGAGGCCTTCCTCAAGACCACCGGCGGCGACCCGCTCGCGCTGCTGCGCATCCTCGACACGTTCGTCGATACGCCGCTCGAAGCGATCCACGCGATCGAAACACCGACGCTGGTGCTCACCGGAGTCGATGACGACGACAATGGCTCGGGCGCGGCGCTGGCGCAGGCGTTGCCGCACGGGCGCTTCCAGTCGATCCCCGGCAATCACATGAGCGCGGTGCTCAAGCCCGAGCTGGGCACGGCAATCGCCGACTTTCTCGCGGCTTGACCGGCGGCGTGGCGCGGCACAGATTGCCGCATCACGATATATGGGGCCCGACATGATCCGCACTGGAATTTCTTCGCTCGCGCTCGTTCTGGCGCTGGCGACCATGCCGGCAGTGGCGAGCGCGGCGCCGCCCGCCGCGGCCGCCACGCCGACCACCGCCGATGCCGATGCCTTCGTCGCGCGCGCCGAAAAGGAGCTTGAGGCCTTTTCGACCCCGGCACAGCAGGCCGCCTGGATCAACGCGACCTACATTACCGACGATACCGACGCGATCGCCGCCAAGTTCGGCGCTGAGGGCACCGAGATGCAGGTCCGGCTCGCGCTCGAGGCCGCCAAATACGCCGGCGTCCCCGGCCTGTCGTTCGACACCCGCCGCAAGATCGACTTGCTGCGCACCGGCCTGACGCTGCCCGCGCCGACCACGCCGGGTGCCGCCACCGAGCTTTCGACGATCGTGACGCGTCTCGGTTCGGACTATGGCAAGGGCAAGGGCACGCTCGACGGCAAGCCGATCAATGGCAGCGACATCGAGGCGGCGATGGGCACGACGCGCGACCCCGCCAAATCGAAGGAAATGTGGGTCAGCTGGCACGATTCGGTCGGCGTGCCGATGCGCAAGGATTTCGCGCGCGAAGTCGTCATCGCCAACCAGGGCACCAAGGAGCTCGGCTATGCCGATACCGGCGCGCTGTGGCGCTCGGGCTACGACATGACGCCCGACCAGTTCGCCGCGACGACGGACAAGCTCTGGAAGCAGGTCGAGCCGCTGTATCTCGCGCTGCACACCTATGTCCGCTGGAAGCTCAACGCCAAGTACGGTGACGCGGTGCAGGCCAAGACCGGCCCGATCCGCGCCGATCTGCTCGGCAATATGTGGGCGCAGGAGTGGGGCAACATCTATGACGTCGTCGCGCCCCCGGGCGCGGGCGATGTCGGCTATGACGTCGGCGATCTGCTCAAGGCCAAGGGCTATGACCCGATCAAGATGTTCAAGGCCGGCGAAGGCTTCTATTCCTCGCTCGGTTTCAAGCCGCTGCCTGACACCTTCTGGGCGCGCTCGCAGATCGTGAAACCGGCCGACCGCGAAGTGATATGTCACGCCTCGGCGTGGGACGTCGACAGCAAGAACGACGTGCGCATCAAGATGTGCACCAAGGTTAATGCCGACGATTTCACCACGATCCATCACGAGATGGGCCACAATTACTACCAGCGCGCCTACAACACCCAGCCCTTCCTTTACGAGAATGGCGCGAACGACGGCTTCCACGAAGCGATCGGCGATTTCGTCGCGCTCTCGATCACACCCGATTATCTGGTCAAGATCGGGCTGCTCGATCCCGCCAAGGTGCCGACGCCCGACAAGGACATCGGCCTGTTGCTGCGGCAGGCGATGGACAAGGTCGCCTTCCTGCCGTTCGGGCTGCTGATCGACAAATGGCGCTGGGGCGTGTTCTCGGGCG
>CAXTEO010000196.1:0-4601 GCA_964243205.1 uncultured Sphingomonas sp. | reverse complement strand
AAGCCTTCGCCGTCGTCGCGATGATCGCGATGCGCGACCTCGGCATCGCGCACGACAAGCTCAACGTGCATGGCGGGGCCTGTGCGCTCGGCCATCCGATCGGCGCCAGCGGCGCGCGCATCCTGGCGACCTTGCTGTCGGCACTGCAGACCACCGGCCAGAAGCGCGGTCTCGCCTCGCTCTGCATCGGCGGCGGCGAAGCCACAGCGATGGCGGTGGAGCTGATGCAGTAAGGTTAAAAGCTCAGCGCGTAATATCGCGCGAAATCTCGGTCGCTATACCCGGCAAACGGTTCGCACTCCACGAACCCGGCGCTCTCGTACAACGCGTGCGCCGCCGCGAACGGCGCATTCGACCCCGTCTCCAGGCTCAGCCGACTGTAGCCGCGCGCCCGCGCCGCGGCGATCAGATGGTCCAGCAGCACCCGCGCTACGCCACGCCGCAGTTGCGCGGGTGCCGTCCGCATCGACTTCACCTCGCCATGCGTCGCGTCGAGCTGTTTGAGCGCCCCCATGCCGAGCAGCGCCGCCCCTTCCCACACCGTCCACAAGCTCACCGAAGGATCGCGCAGGCCGCTCGCATCGAGCGCGAACACGCTGCCCGGCGGCGAATTTTCGTGCGCGGTGCGCAGATGGTGCTCGACCAGCGCCGCCACGTCGGGATGCGAAAGATCGTCGCGAACGATCCGCCAGTCGGGATCGGCCGAAGCAATGCTCACGGCAGCTCTTCGCCCGGATCCACCCCCCACAGATGGTTCGCCTCGACGAACCCGCCGCGCCCGCGCACGTCGAAATGGCACCAGCCGCGCGCGCATCGGCTCAGCCGCCCGACCACGCCGGGCGCCGCGCGCCACACCACGCGGCCGCCGTCACGCGGAGAATCGCGCAATTCGGCGATCGTGCCCATCACCAGCGCGGTGCGGGTCTCGCTGATGAGCGTCCCCATCATCCAGCCCTGGATGCCGCCGGGATCCTCGACCTTGTACCACGCGCCATGGTCGTACACGTCGAGCACCTTTACCGGCAGATCGGCGCGCTGGTACAGCCAGCTCGCCGGATAGGCCCGCCCGGGGCCGGTCCGCATCCTCGCCTTGCCCGCCGAGATCGAGCCGAAATACGGCACCTTCTTCTGCACCAAGCCGGCGAACGACGGCGCCATAGCCGCCGCGCCGAGCCCGATCGCCCCCATCGCCAGCAAAATCCTGGCCCCGATACGCATGCCTGTTCCTCACAACTCGAACCGTTCGTTACCGTGTTTTGGGTGGCCGCTTCAACACCGTTGACGATGCCGGAGCGCTCCGCCAAGCCTAGCCCATGCCCGAAACGAGACACGCGCCGAACCCCAAAGTCGCCGTGACGCGCGAATTGCCCGACGCGGTGATGACCCGCATGGCGCAATTGTTCGACACGCACTTCCACCGCGGCCAGATTGGCCTGACGCGCGACCAACTCGCCGCGGCGATGGCCGATTGCGACGTGCTGGTGCCGACCGTGACCGACGAGATCGATGCCGACCTGATCGCCGGCGCCGGCGAGCGGTTGAAGCTGATCGCCAATTTCGGCGCGGGCGTGAACCATATCGCGCTCAAGGCGGCGCGCGCGCGCGGCATCATCGTCACCAACACGCCGGGCGTGCTGACCGAGGACACGGCCGACATGACGATGGCGCTGATCCTCTCGGTCCCGCGCCGGCTGGCGGAGGGCGAGAAGCTCGTCCGCGCGGGCGAGTGGAAAGGCTGGACGCCGGGCGGGATGCTCGGCCATCGCATCGGCGGCAAGGCGCTCGGCATCGTCGGCATGGGGCGGATCGGCCAGGCCGTCGCCCGCCGCGCCCGCGCGTTCGGGCTGTCGATCCACTATCACAATCGCCATCGCTTGCCCAAGGTGGTAGAGGCCGAATTGCAGGCGCAATGGCATCCCAATCTCGACGAGATGCTGGGCGGGATCGACATCCTCACCATCCACACGCCGCGCAATGCCGATAGCGAGGGGCTGATTGACGCGCGCCGGATCGCGTTGCTGCGTCCCCACGTCCACCTCATCAACGCGGCGCGCGGCGGGATCGTCGACGAGGATGCCCTGGTCGCGGCGCTGGAAGCGGGCGCGCTGGCGGGCGCCGGGCTCGACGTATGGCAGCACGAACCCCGGATCGACCCGCGCCTGCTCGCGCTGCCCAATGTGGTGATGACGCCGCATATGGGATCGGCGACCTATGAGGGCCGGATGGCGACCGGCGAGAAGGTGATTACCAACATCCGCATGTGGGCGGACGGGCATCGCCCGCCGGACCAGGTGCTGGAGGGGTGGGCTTGACCCCATCCGTCGCCCCGGCGGAGACCGGGGCCGCTGGGTTCGGTCCACACCGTACGCCTAGCCGGCAAACGGCCCCGGCCTTCGCCGGGGCGACGGCCAGACAGGCGATAACAAACGACCGACCTCAACATGCCCGCCCTCGGCTCGGCCGAATACGCTATTCATGCTGCATCGCACAACTCGCACCACAGACATGTACAATATCGCCAAGACAAGCCGCTCGAAAACTTAGGGATTGACGCCCTTCGAATCGCACTGCAGCTTCATCGCAATAAAAAAAGATGGAGAGTGATGATGGACCGTATCGGGTCGTTTGCCGTGGTAGCTGCGCTTGTCTTGCTGTCGGCCTTGCACATCGTGAGTGCGCCGAATTACCTCAATCTCATTCCTGCCGTGCTCGGCATCTTCGGCTTGGTGCGCCTTGCGACCACCCGCAGCGCCGCCGAAACGCCCGCTACGGAAGAACTCGCGCTGGCACCCGCCGCCGAGGCCTGACAGCATTCTCCGTTCGCTCTGAGCCTGTCGAAGGGCCTCTCTCTGCACGCACACGGACGCGAGTGGGGAGCAGGACTTCGACACGCTCAGCTCGAACGGGAAGGTGTCACGCTGGAGAAGCCCCGACCCGCCCGCCCATCACCGCGCGTGAAAGAAGTCGTATAGCTGTTGCGCGACCATCGCGCTCACCCCCGGCGCCTTTTGCAAATCCTCCAGGCTCGCCCCCTTCACCGCGCGCGCGGTGCCGAAGTGCATCAGCAGCGCCTTCTTCCGCGCCGGCCCGATCCCCGGCACCTCATCGAGCGGTGAGGTGATGATCGCCTTCGAGCGCTTGTCGCGATGCGCCCCGATGACGAAGCGATGGACTTCGTCGCGCAGCCGCTGGAGATAGAACAAGACCGGCGCATTGACCGGCAGCTGGAACTCGCGGCCGTCGAGCATGTGGAACACCTCGCGCCCGTCGCGACCGTGCAGCGGCCCCTTGGCGACGCCGACCAGGCACACATCCTCGATCTCCATCTCCTCGAGCACCGCCTTGGCGGCGTTGAGTTGCCCGCGCCCGCCGTCGATCAGCACGAGATCGGGCCAGTCGCCGGCGTCGCGATCGGGATCCTCGGCCTGGGCGTGCGCGAAGCGGCGCTGGAACACTTCGCGCATCATCCCGAAATCGTCGCCCGGGATCGTGTCCGGATTCTTGATGTTGAATTTGCGATACTGCCCCTTGCGGAAGCCCTCGGGCCCCGCGACGACCATCGCACCGACCGCATTGGTGCCCTGAATATGGCTATTGTCGTACACTTCGATCCGATCGGGCGGCTCGGCCAGGTCGAACAGTTCGGCGACTTCGCGCAGCAATTTGGCCTGCGTCGTGCTCTCGGCGAGCCGGCGGTCGAGCGCCTCCTCGGCATTGCGCTTGGCCTGGTCGAGCAGCCGGCGGCGCGTGCCGCGCTGCGGCATCGACAGCGACACCTTGAAACCGACCCCTGCCCCGAGTGCCTCGCCAAGCAGTTCGCCCTCTTCCAACTCACGATCGAGGAAGATCGTCTTGGGCGGCGGCACCTCCTCGTAGAATTGCGCGAGGAAGCCGGCGAGGATCTCGTCCTCGGGCACGTCGGCGGTGTGCGCCGGGAAGAAGCTGCGATGCCCCCAATTCTGCCCGCCGCGGATGAAGAACGCCTGGATGCCCATCACCCCCTCGCGGCAGGCGAGCGCGAAGATGTCGGCGTCGCCCAGCCCCTCGGCGTTGATCGCCTGCGACCCCTGGATGAAGGTCAGCGCCTTCAGCCGGTCGCGCAGCACCGCCGCGCGCTCGAAATCCATGGCCTCGGCGGCGGCCTGCATCGCCGCGCCGAGCTTGCCCTGCACCTGGGTCGACTTGCCCTGGAGAAAGGTCCGCGCGTCCTCGGCCAGCTCGGCATAGGCCGCCTCGTCGATCCGCCCGACGCACGGCGCCGAGCAGCGCCGGATCTGGTAGAGCAGGCACGGCCGGTCGCGGGTCTTGAAGAAGCCGTCGGTGCACGAGCGCAGCAGGAACACCTGTTGCAGCGCGTTGAGCGTCTTGCGCACCTGCCCGGCGCCGGCGAACGGCCCGAAATAGTCGCCGGGCAGCCGCCGCGCGCCGCGATGGAGCTGCACGCGGGGGAAGGTCTGGTCGCCCCGTAGGAGGATGAACGGGAAGCTCTTATCGTCGCGCAACAGCACGTTGTACGGCGGGCGGTAGCGCTTGATGAGCTGCGCCTCCAGCAGCAGCGCCTCGGCCTCGTTGTTGGTGGTGACGATCGTCATCGACCGCGT
>CAXTEO010000195.1:0-4711 GCA_964243205.1 uncultured Sphingomonas sp. | reverse complement strand
CCCGGATCGCGCACGTGCCGCGCGAGATCGGCCAGCGCCCAGCCCTCCCCGGCCGCAGCGACCGGGTCCGCGGCCGCGCATCCCAGGACGCGACTCGCGGCGCCGAAGAGCAAACCACCGCGCGCGCGCGCATGGCCCGACAAAGCGGCGTCGTTGAGCGGCTCGGGCTCGAGCAAGGCCTCCCAGCCGTCGATCATCCCGGCGAGGTGTTCGCCCGTGACGCCATGGGGCAGCACCGTCGTGGCGAGCGCCTGCAACACGGGCTGCGCCGGTGGCGCCGCCGTATCGAGCGCGGACAGCGCCCCGTGCCACCAGGTCAGCCGCATCTGGCCGACAAGCGGGTCGCGCGTGGTCCGCAGGATCTGCGCCAGCGTATCGTCGAGCGCGAAGAGCGCGACGAGGGCAGCGCGGGCTGCGACCGGCGCATAGCCGATCGCCAGGTCGCGCTCGGGTTCCAAGGCTTCGCTCACCGCCGACCCACAATGGTTACCATGTCATCAACCATATTCTTTCAGCGGGATTTATCGGCTGCCGCTCCATTGGACGTCTTCAGGACCTTGGGGATCGGTACGGGCGCGATGCAGTCAACGCAGTGGAACCAGAGCAAGCCGCGCGGCGGCGTGCTGTCCCGCCTTGCCGGCCACACCGGTGGCAACACGCTTGCCATCATGGCGATCTCTCTGATTCCGATCTGCGCGATCATCGGTTCGGGCGTCGATACCGCGCGGGTCTATGTCGTCAAGGTGCGTTTGCAACAGGCCTGCGACGCAGGCGTGCTTGCCGGACGCAAATCGCTTATCGATTCGAGCTCGCCGCTCGACACGTCCTCGACGGGGCAAGCGCAGACATTCTTCCGCAACAACTTCAAAACCGGCTGGATGAACACCAACACGACCAGTTTCACGCCCGTCAAAACCGCCGACAATCAAGTCTTCGGCACCGCCGCCACGACCGTCCAGATGTCGGTGATGAAGATGTTCAAGGCGGCCGATGTCGCGCTCTCCGTCTCATGCCAGGCGCGATACGACGTCGCCGACACCGACGTCATGTTCGTGCTCGATACGACCGGCTCGATGGCGGACAAGCCGGACAACACCGGCGGCGGCGCGAAATACGCCTATACGCGCGAGAACGGCACGACCAGCTATGCCAATGCGGAGGCATCATCGGGTTCGAAAATCGCCGGCGTCCGCGCCGCCGTGCTCAACTTTTACGACACGCTGGCGAGCTCTTCCGACAGCAGCACCCATATCCGCTACGGCTTCGTGCCGTACAGCGTGTCGGTGAACGTCGGCAAGGCGATCTATGATCGCGACCCGTCCTTCCTGGTGGATCACTACGCCTATAACACGCGTGAACCCATGGGTATCGAGACCAACACCGTCGAGAATAACGACGCTGTATGGAACACGGCAATCGTGGCGACCGACCAGAAGGCGCAGAGCAATTGCGCGACGGGTGTCGTCCGTACGCCGACAAAGGGTTACACCGAAGCTGGCACCGGCACCACCGCAACTGCGACGGCAGTGCGCGTCACGACGACCTGGGCCGCGCAGACCAGCGGCAGTGGCAAGGCACCGGGCACCTGCACCGTCAAGACCGAGAAGCTGAAGGTGACGTGGCTCTACACCAACACCGACGTCGACGTTTCGCAGATCAAGACTTTCGCCGCTTCGACCGATCCGACGCGATATGGCGGCGGCAAGGTGACCTGGAATGGCTGTATCGAGGAGCGCGATACCACCGCGGGGGCGACGACCTTCAACCAGTCCGCACTGCCGGGCGATCTCGACCCCGATCTGACCCCGTCGTCGGACGCCACAAGATGGCGCCCGGCGCTGCCCGAACTGAGCTACTGGCGCGGCACCGGAGCCGACTGGAGCAGCTCCGGCCCGACTAGCACCAGTTCGAGCAGCGACTGGAACACCACCTCGGGCTCGGTCACCAGCGCCGGATATTGGCTCGGTTTCAACTATAACAGCGATTACGTCGCATGCCCGAAGGCCGCCAAGCGCCTGTCGGTGATGACGCGTAGCGACGTTGAGACCTACGTGTCCCCCAGCGGAGACTTCCGGCCGGGCGGCTACACCTATCATGACGGTGGCATGATCTGGGGCACCCGCCTGCTCTCTCCGACCGGCCCGTTCTCGGCCGACACGGCCGCGTGGCCCAACCGCAACCAGCCCAATCGCTACATCGTGTTCATGACCGACGGCACGATGACCAACACCGCCAAAGCCTATCATCTGTACGGAATCGAATATTACGACAAGCGCATCGGCGGCGCCGACGGCGACATCACCTATCATACCGCGCGCTTCCTTGCCGAATGCACCGCCGCCGGGAACCGCGGCATCAAGGTCTATGTCGTCGCCTTCGGTACGTCGCTCACGACGGACCTCAAGACCTGCGCCAAGAACGGGCAGGGTCTGTCGTTCGCCGCGACCGATACGGCCAGTCTCAACACCGCGTTCCAGAACATCGCACAGCAGATCGCCCAATTGCGGATTTCGCAGTGAAGCGCCGGACGCCCTCCGTCGCGCGCGATCGTCGCGGCGCGGCCGCGATCGAGTTCGCCATCATCGCGCCGGTCATGATGCTGATGCTGATGGGGATCTGTGATCTCGCCTATCAGATCTACGCTCAGTCGATTCTCAACGGCGCGGTGCAAAAGGCCGGGCGCGATTCGACCGTCCAGGACGCGGCGAGCAACGCCACCGCGATCGATGCCAAGGTCGCAGCGACGCTTGGCCTCATCATCGCGAACCTGTCCAACAATTGTGCGGCCGGGACCGGCAACGCGGCGGTCTGGTGTGCGACGCGCAAGAATTACGACACTTTCGGTGCCGCCCGGGCGGAGCCGTTCACCGACACCAACGGCAACGGCGTGCGCGATGCGGGCGAATGCTACACCGATGTCAATGCCAACAGCCAGTGGGACGCGGACCCCGGCAGCGTCGGTCAGGGCGGCGCGAACGACGTGACGGTCTACACGGTATCGGTCACCTATCCGCGAATTTTCCCGGTCGCCACGCTGTTCGGCTGGCCTACGGTCAACAAGATTACCGCATCGACGATGCTCAAGAATCAGCCTTACGCAACGCAGGTGTTGACCCCCTCGAAGCAGGTGTGCACGTGAATCGCCCATTACGCCGCGTGGCCGCCCGTCTTTCGCGCGACACGCGCGGTGTCGCGATGCTCGAGTTCGCCTTCGCGGCGCCGATTGTCCTGATGATCGGCTTGTACGGTCTGGAGACCGCCAATCTGGCACTGGCCAATTTGAAGGTCAGCCAGATCGCGCTCAACCTTGCAGACAACGCCTCCAGGGTCGGCGCGATCGACACGTCGTCGCAGATCGAGCAGCTTCGCGAAGCCGATATGAACGATGTGCTTCAGGCTGCCCGCGCGCAAGGGGCGACGATCGGTCTCACCACGAACGGGCGGATCATCGTCTCGAGTCTGGAGGCCGATGCCACCGGCACGCAGCGTATCCATTGGCAACGCTGTGCTGGCTTGAAGAGCGGCACCGGGTACGATTCCACGTACGGGATCACCGCGACGAATAACCAATCGACGGGATCGACCTACGATCCGACCGCCGGCGTCAATACATCCACTTTGCCCGCCGACAATTCCGCGTCGCATCCCGGTAGTTTAGCGATCGGCAAGGCAGGCGGCCCCGTGCTGTCGGGGATGGGGGACAGTGCAGCGGATGCGGTCACGGCTCCGAGCGGCGGCGGCGTGATCTTCGTGGAGATCAACTATCTCTATCAGCCGGCCGTGGGCAATTGGCTGTGGGGGCCGACGCGCATTCACTACATTGCGTCGTTCATCGTGCGCGACAAGCGCGATTTCGGCCAGATCTTCAATCCGGTGACGTCCCCGGTCACGGCCAAAGCGACCTGCAATCTGTACGCCGCCTGAGCCGGCGCCTGCGTCGCCGGCTCAGAGTGCAGTTCAGCGGTAGGTGACCTGCTTCACCGCCGCGACGATCTTGTCGGCGTTGACCAGCATCAGTTTCTCGAGGTTCGCGGCATAGGGCATCGGCACGTCCTCGTTGGTGACGCGCAGCACCGGTGCGTCGAGATCGTCGAAGCCCTGCTCCATGCACAAAGCCTGGATTTCCGACGCGATCGAGCAGGTCGGCCAGCCTTCTTCGGCGACGACGAGGCGATTGGTCTTCTTGAGGCTCTTGAGCACGGCGGCAGTGTCGAGCGGGCGCAGCGTGCGCAGATCGAGCACTTCGGCCTGAATGCCTTCCTCGGCCAGCTTGTCGGCGGCTTCGAGCGCGAGCCCGACGCCGATCGAATAGCTGACGATCGTCACGTCCTTGCCTTCGCGCATGATCCGCGCCTTGCCGATCGGCAGGACGTAATCATCGAGCTTGGGTACGTCGAAGGTGCGGCCGTAGAGCAGTTCGTTCTCGAGGAACACGACGGGATCCTCGGTGCGGATCGCCGCCTTGAGCAGGCCCTTTGCATCGGCCGCGTCATACGGCGCGATCACGATCAGGCCGGGGACGCTGGCGTACCACGGCGCATAATTCTGCGAATGCTGCGCGCCGACGCGGCTCGCCGCAGCGTTGGGGCCGCGGAACACGATCGGGCAGCGCATCTGGCCGCCCGACATGTAATTGGTCTTGGCGGCCGAATTGACGATGTGGTCGATCGCCTGCATCGCGAAGTTGAAGGTCATGAACTCGACGATCGGG
>CAXTEO010000194.1:0-4872 GCA_964243205.1 uncultured Sphingomonas sp. | reverse complement strand
CGGCGCCATCGAACGCGAACGATCCCGCGATCGCCCAGATGTCGTAGATATCCTTGAGGCGCGTGTTCAGCATGTCGAGCGCGACCATAGCCTGGAATTTCTCGGCCACGACTGTTTCGGGCGGATAGGCCCGAAGATGCGCGGTGGGCTGGCCGAGCAGCGACGGATACTCGATCTCGATCGCGCCCGGCGTGATCGCATCGCCATAGCCGATATCGACGTGCATCGGCAGGCGCGCGCCGGCGAGTTCGGCGACGAAGTCGATACGGATGCCGGCATATTCATCCTCGGCGCGGGCGGCAACTGCGCGCAGGGTTTCGGGCCGGAACACGATGCCGTCGTCATCGACCGCGACTGCGAGGATTTCCTGAAAAACCGCCGCGAGCTGGTCAGGCGCGTTTTCCCCTATGCCGAGCAGATCGAGGTCGCCTGTGGCGCGATAGGGTGCGGCCGCCCACAGGCTGAACAGCATCGCGCCCTTGAGCACGAAACGCTCGCGATGCGGCGACAGGCTCAGGCGAAAGAGCAGGCGTTCGATGACGTAACGGGTCATCAGCAGCTGTGCATTTTCGCGGCGCTCGCGGGCACGCGCCGTCAGCCGATCCCGCACCGAGATCGCCATGTTCTTCGGCGGTCGGCTCATGTCATGGCTTCGAGGTAGGGCCGGATCACCGATTGGACCCGATCGAGTTGGGCATAACGGTAGATCGCATTGAGGTCGGGCCGGGGGCGGGATTTCATGAAATCACGCAGGGCCTCGACCGCCACGTCGGTACCGATCTTGTTGCGGTGCTTGAAGCAGTCGGCGACGGTTTTGGCCGGTACGGTGATGGGGACGGGAACGCTGTCGATGATATGTGTTTCCACGCCAGCTGTCAGCGCTTCGCCGCTCGCGCGAACGATCTTCAGCGCCACGGACGGATTGACCGGTGCCCACTCCTTTTGGCCGAGCATCATCCACACCGCATGGGGCGTCTGCGTGGTCAGCTCGTGGAACTGCAGCGCCGAGAGCAGGCAGATGACGCCGCGAGGCTGAATGCGAATGACCTCGGCCAGGCTCGTTGCGCTGTCGACGTCAGCATTAGCGAGCTTGTAGAGTCCACGGCCGACCTGCTGGAGGACGCCTTCGTCGCGCAGCCTTTGCAGGGTCGCCCGCGTGACGCCGGCCGCGTCGAAATCGCGTCCCCGCGCTATGCCGCGGTGCCGAATGACCTCCAGGGCCCGTTCTCGATGAGTTGTCGGCTTCATGCGACTTGATATAAGTCCTCGGTATTTATATGCAATGACCAAGGTTTTGTATCGCGAATGCCGCGGCCGCCATAATCGACGCTGATCGTGGAGAAAGCCATCCGGTTCGCAAACTCTCATACAGGGCGCAGCTCTATCGCTGCATCACAGTCCGGAAAGATGGAACATCCAACTGCTGCGCCAGACCTTCCAAGTACCGCTTGCAACCGAAGGGGCGTCAACAGATGGGGCTATGACGCAACTCTCTCTCAGCCGTCTCGTGCAGCCCCGGAAGCCGGCTGGGAGAAGTTTCAAGCCTTAACCGAATCGCCGGTTGCACGGCGCCCAAAAAGCAATGCACGGTGTCCCATACGGCATCGGTGCGAAGCCGGAATTGGGACCGAATTTTCGGTGGGCCACGCGGGGACCACGGATTAGCCGGCAGGCTAAAATATGAGGTTTTCCGCGGCCTGCAGCGGTCGATGTGAGTCTGTAAGCCAGGGCCCTGAACCGAGCCTCTGTGGTGGCATCGCCCCTCTCCTCGAAATCTAAGCCGTCCATCCGCTAACACTAGCGATCGGCGCTCCGTCGTCCTCCGCTCGGTCATCGTTCCCAAAAAAGCGACTGTCCGCTATCAGGCGGAAGAGCGGTCAGGCGGCCTGCGACCAATTGCGGTCCTTGCGCGCATCCTCCTTCGGTGTAGCCTCGGGTATGGTTCTTTCGCCCCGATCTCGCCGCTATCTCCAAGCTTTACGGGTTTTGGGGGCTGTTTGCGTAGTGGTCGTTGTGGTCACGATTTGGACGAGGCCGGGTATCGAGAACTGGTGGTGGATGGCGCCGCTTTTCGGAATCGGTGGAGCAGGGGCGTTTGCGACGATCCGGCTTAGAGTTGACGACGACCGACGCCGGGGCGGCGGATAGCGACAAATTGTGGACGCTCCGCCGCAGGCCTAGGCTGTCGAGAAGAGCGGGGCAGACGCGATGAAACAGACCGGCAAACGACTACTGTCTGGATGCGTCGGCATTGGAATGCTTGCGTTGCTCACGCATGACACCCTCGCTGGGGAGATCAGCGTGCACGGTACCCACCTCACGCAAACATCGCATCCCGTTTATTTTGGGCTGTACGCGCTCTTTGTCGCGGTCGTGAGTCTGGCGGCGCTTTATGGTGCGGCCTTTGGCTACCATAAGGACAAAAAGGGGTAGGTCTGCTCTCCACCAGGCCGCGACGTTCGCAACGGCAAGAGGTGGTGGAAGGCGGGCATTTGGAAAATGGCGAGCAATGATGTGAAACCGTTCCCTGAGACTGGTGCTTGTCGCTGCAAGCTGGCAGCATTTACTGCAACGAAATCATGGGGCGGGACGGGAAGTGCGCAAAGTCTGGCTCAGAGGTCTGCAACTGCTGACAGTGGCCCTTTTCTACAATGGAACGGCTGCTACTGCTGCACCGAGGCAGCATCAAAGCCGCATTGGCAGATCGACGGGACATTCTCAATTGCTGGAGCACGAACCGTTGGCCGCCTTTCATCGACAGATATTCGTTTTCGAGCCATTGAACGCGGCCAAAGCGATCCGGTACGTCTGCTACGAAAACCTAACGACAGGTCAGTTCTCCGTTTCGAGCGGAGAGGTGCTGACCGTTCCACAGGACGACGAAACGCTGGTCTTCCACGCACGAGTGCAAGCGGAGCATTTTATAACGGAAGGAGTGGCGCGCTGGTTCGACAGCCTTCCCGAGGCGGTCGCGGACTTCGCTAATGTGATGGAGACCGAACGCGGCTGAATGTTGGCTTTCCACCAATTTTCCGCGTTCCCGGTGTACCGGGGCGATCGGCCTGCCCGAAAGCCGACCGACGGCTAGCGAGTGGGGAAGCTGGCCAGACGCGATCGACCACTAGCGGACGTTCCAAACGCCGCTATCGTCAGACAGAAATCAGGAGGGTCGCGTGTTCGATTGGCTGAAAAGAACGAAGCGATCTTCACTTTTGCATTCGACAAAGACGCTGCCGATCGACCCCGCGTTGTTCGAGCAGGGAGGAGCGAGCCTATATGAGGCTCTCAGCAATCACTGGGCGTTATCTGATCCGAACACCTACACGCGCCGGGGTACGAGCGCAGATGTAGAGGCGTTGGAGAAGCGATATGCCATCCAACTGCCGGAAGATTTTCGGACCTATCTGATCCATGCCGCGCCGAGCACAACATTCATGGACGACATTGGCACTCAGTGGTGGGCGGCGAGCGAGATTAAATCTATTACTGACGAATGCTCGGATGGTCCGCCCGGTCAAATTACTCATGAGATCGAGAAGGAGAAAGACGCTTATCTTGTATTCTCTGACTATTTGATCTGGTGTTACGCTTGGGCAATTTGCTGTTCCAACGGGCCAAATCGGGGAAAGATCGCCTTGATCGGCGGCCTGCCGGACACGTTCGTTGCTAATAATTTTCGCGATTTCCTTTTGCTCGAACTGACCGATGATCTGGCGATTCACAAGGGCCCCAGCAAGCGAGCAAGCGCGGATGGCTAATGGCGGCTTCCCAGCACGCCAAGCCGTTCGACCGTCGCCAGCGCGATTATCCCGCCTGTAAGCCGACTGGCAGGTTCGGGTCGGGAAAGCGGTCGGGCGGCAAGCGACCAGAAGCGGAAGTTCGTTTTAACAGGCGAGAGTTACATGAACCGCGTCCGCTTTAAGATCATAGCTTCTGACGAAATGCGACTTGGTTTCCCATTCGTTCCATTCGATGAGCATCGCGATACCATCGTCTCGGACGGTCAACTTCAGCACCTCGCCGTCGCCAGCCTCCATGATGGGGGAAGCGCCAACGACACCATCTATTTGACAATGGACGATATTTTCGAGGACTAGCGTGGCAGCCCGTGATCCATCTGCCGATGACACGCCTTCCAAGCGCAACTCGATGTTTGAGCCATTTCGCTGAAGCGCGACAATCGTCGCCTCATGGAAGGAGATTGCGTTCAGACCGCGTTCCGAGATGGGGAAGGACATCCCACGATCCTAACACCGAACGACCGCTCTCCACCACCTATCGTCGTTCGCGATCCGCCCGCGCGATCATGATTCCCAAAAGCCGACTGGCGGCTATCGGGCGGAAAAGCGGACGAGTTGAAATCGACCAATAGCGGATATCCCGAGCTTCGAGTATCGAGTATCGTCGGAATATGTTGGCTGAATTTGCGCTACTGGGGATGTCGCTCGCAGCCGCGAGTTGGGCTGCCTGGGCGCTCGTTTGTGGGCGGATCACGGTTCCGTTAAAGACCGAGTTTCGGCTAAAAACCTATCACCGACACCGAGAGCCGGGCGAATTCTGGTTCGAAGTGATCACGCTCTTATGCTTCGCCGTTACGCCAGCCGTCGTGGCCGTCATGATCGAGATAAAATGATAGGGTCGTGGCCATACGGCAAAATCGACATGTTTGGGCTGCAACCGCCTAATTGCGGACGCAGCGTAAACCGCTATCGTCGAAAAATATGAAGCCCGAACCGCGATGGCCGATGACCATTCTCTCATTTGCTCTCATCGGATGCGGATCATCAGCGCTTCCGGACAAGCCGTTGTTCGTCGGTTGCGGATTCCGACGATGCCGCCCGTCTATTCCGAGATGATCCCGCCCATTGTTCC
>CAXTEO010000193.1:0-4918 GCA_964243205.1 uncultured Sphingomonas sp. | reverse complement strand
CGAGCACCGGCACGCCCATCGCGCGCGCGACGATCGTGACGTGCGCGGTGAGCGACCCCTCTTCGAGCAGCACGCCCTTGAGGCGGCGGCGGTCATATTCGAGCAGTTCGGCGGGGCCCAAATTGCGCGCGATCAGGATGGTGTCCTGCCGCAGCCCCATCTGTGCCGCGGTGCCCATTTGCCCCGAGACGATCCGCAGCAGCCGGTTCGACAGATCCTCGAGATCGTGCATCCGGTCGGCGAGCAACGGATCGTCGATCTGGCGCATGCGCATCCGCGTGCGCTGCTGGACGCGCTCGATCGCCGCCTCGGCGGTGAGCCCGCTGTCGATCGCCTCGTTGATGCGGCGACTCCAGCCTTCGTCATAGGCGAACATCTTGTAGGTTTCGAGCACCTCCTCATGCTCGCCGCCGCCGCCGAACTCGGCCTGGCTGGCGAGCCGCTCGATCTGCGCGCGCATCTTGTCGAACGCGGCGTAGACGCGGTGGCGCTCGGCCTCGGTATCGTCGGCAACGGTATGCTCGACATGGACGCGCGGCTGGTGAAACACGGCATAGCCGCTCGCCATGCCCTCGACCAAGCGGAGCCCGGGGATACGCATCGGCGCGGTCGACTGCGGGCGCATCGTCGCGGCGCCACTGGCATCGACCAGTTCGGCATTGGCGATCAGTTCGGACAGCACCATCGCGACGGTCTGCAGCGCTTCGATCTCGACATCGTCATATTTGCGCGGGTCGACATGTTGCACCGACAGCACGCCGATCGCGCGTTCGCGCCGGATGATCGGCACGCCGGCGAAGCTGCGGAACTTTTCCTCGCCCGTCTCGGGATTGTGGACGAAGTCGGGGTGGCTCGATGCCTCGTCCAGATTGAGGATCTCGGCTTGCTCGGCGATCGTGCCGACCAGCCCCTCGCCGAGCGCGAGCTTGGTGACATGCACCGCTTCCTGCGCGAGGCCGCGCGTGGCGAAGAGTTCGAGTACGCCCTCGCGCAGCAGATAGATCGAACACACTTCGCTCGCCATGCCTTCGCCGACGATGCCGACCACGGCATTGAGCTTGGCCTGCGGCGCGGTGCGCGAGGCCATCACGTCGTGCAGACGGACCAGGATTTCGCGGGCGGAGGCGGCGGCAGTTGGCATAAGGCTGGGCTAACAGATTGTTGCGGGGCTTGGCTATCGTGCGGCGCAACAACATTTGCTTGCCCCGCCTTATGTATCGAACAAGCTCTCCTGCGCGCCTTCGGGCGGGGTCAGCCCGAGATGCTTCCATCCCCCGGCGTTCAGACACCGCCCGCGCGCGGTCCGCGCGACCAGGCCGAGCTGGATCAAATACGGCTCGATCACTTCCTCGATCGTATCGCGCGGCTCGCTCAAGCCGGCGGCGAGCGTCTCGACCCCGACCGGACCGCCGCGATAGATGTCGGCGATCATCATCAGGTAGCGCCGGTCCATCGCGTCGAGCCCGAGCTTGTCGACCTCGAGCCGGTTGAGCGCGGCATCGGCCGCCTTTGCATCGACCAGGTCGTGCCCGGCGGCATGCGCGAAATCGCGCACCCGGCGCAACAGCCGCCCGGCGATCCGCGGCGTGCCGCGCGAGCGCCGCGCCACTTCGGTCGCGCCATCGGGCGACAAAGGCAGATCGAGCAAGCCGGCGGCGCGCGACACGACCTTTTCGAGTTCCTCGATGCTGTAAAAGCTCAGCCGCACCGGAATGCCGAAACGATCGCGCAAAGGCGTGGTCAGCAGCCCCTGCCGCGTCGTCGCGCCGATCAGCGTGAAGCGCGGCAGATCGATCCGCACCGAGCGCGCCGACGGCCCCTCGCCGATCATCAGATCGAGCGCGCGATCCTCCATCGCCGGATAGAGCACTTCCTCGACCGCCGGCTGGAGCCGGTGGATCTCGTCGATGAACAGGACGTCGCCATCCTCGAGATTGGTGAGCAAAGCGGCAAGATCGCCAGACTTGGCGATCACCGGCCCCGACGTCGCGCGGAACCCCACCCCCATCTCGCGCGCGACGATCTGCGCGAGCGTGGTCTTGCCGAGGCCGGGCGGCCCGAAGAACAGCACGTGATCGAGCGCATCGCCGCGCGCCTTGGCGGCCGCGATGAAGATCCGCAGATTCTCGCGCGCCGCCTTCTGCCCGACGAAATCGTCGAGCGATTTGGGGCGCAACGCGGCGTCGATATCCTCGCTCTTGCGGGCGGGGGTGAGGAGGCGGTCGTCGGTCAATGCGACAACGCCGTCATCAGATGATCGATCGTGACCCCGGCCTGCTGCAGGATCGCGGCGAGCGTGCCCCTGCGCACTTCGCGATGATCCGGCACGATTACGGTTGCGCCACCACGGCGCAGCTTCACGTGGCTGCCCTTCTGACTGACGACTTCAAACCCCAACAGACCAAGACCACGCACGACCTCCCGGCCCGACAAAACCGGTAGCTTAGGCATGATCCTCAATCGTTATCGACGTTACCAGGGATGGTCGCCCGGAGGGAAAAGGCTGATCCTCGAGATAGAGCTCGACTGCCTCGCGCAAATTGACGAGGGCCTCCTCGATCGTGTCGCCCTGCGACGCCGTTCCCGTTTCCGGGTTGTAAGCGACATAGCCATCATCTTCTGGCGTGAGGACTGCGGTTACCTGCATTGCGTGTCTCCTACCCACATCCTACTTCGCCGCCTTCCTGAGCGCCAGCCGCACCAGCGCGTCGAGCGTCGCGCCGGGGCCCAGTTCCTCCTCCGCCGCCGCGACCGCGCCCGACGCTTCGGCCGGACGGAAGCCGAGATTGAGCAAAGCCGATACGGCATCGGCCCCCGCTCCAACCGGCGCGATCGACTGGCCCGCGCTGCCGAGCTCGACGCCGCCGATCTTGTCCTTCAACTCGCGCACGATGCGTTCCGCGAGCTTCGGCCCGACGCCGTTGGAGCGCGCGACCATCGCTTTGTCCTGGCTGGCGATCGCGCGGGCGAGATCGGCCGGCTCCAGCGCCGACAGGATCGCCAGCGCGACGCGCGCGCCCACGCCCTGGACGCCGGTGAGCAAGCGGAACCAGTCGCGCTCGGCCGCGCTCGAAAAGCCGACCAGGCGAATGAAATCCTCGGCGACGAGCATTTCGGTGTGGAGCATGCACGCTTCGCCGACCGGACCGATCGCCGCCAGCGTGCGCGACGACGCACCGACCAGATAGCCGACGCCGCCGACGTCGATCACCGCATGGTCGAGTCCGGTTGCGTCGAGGCGGCCTTTGAGATGGGCGATCATGCCAGGTACGTAACAGGAACGCGTGGCTGCGGGAAAGCGAAATCAGGGAATGCGGCGCGCGCTCGCCAGATGGTGCGCGTGGCAGATCGCGACCGCGAGCGCATCGGCCGCATCGGCGCCGTCGATTTTCACGCCGGGAAGCAGGCGCGAGACCATCGCATGGACTTGCGCCTTTTCGGCATTGCCGGTGCCGACCACCGCTTTCTTGACCAGCCGCGCGGCATATTCGCCGACATCCAGACCGGCCCGCGCGCCCGCGCACAGCACGACGCCGCGCGCCTGGCCGAGCTTGAGCGTCGATTGCGGGTTGGCGTTGACGAACACTTCCTCGACCGCACAGCCTTCCGGCGCATGGTCGATGATCAGCGCGCTGAGCATCGCGTCGAGATGCGCGAGCCGGCGCGGGAGCGTGGCGGCGGTGTCGGTCTTGAGCTTGCCGTTGGCGACATGGCTCAGGCGGTTGCCCTCGGCGCGGATCAGCCCCCAGCCGGTGGTGCCGAGGCCCGGGTCGAGGCCGAGGATCAGCATTGCACCGCGTAACTTTGATTCACGCGAAGACGCGAAGGCGCGAAGGAGAAGAAGGTTTGGTTCGCGCAGAGGCGCAGAGGCGCGGAAAAGAATTTGGTTCGCGCGGAGACGCGGAGGCGCGGAGAAGAAGGAAAAGGCGCGACCTGCTTTGAGTCACTTCCCCGGCGAAGACCGGGGCCCAGTCGGGAAACACTTGATTGCGAGCGACAGCGCTTCGTTACCGCGACCTTCCCGACTGGGCCCCGGCCTTCGCCGAGGAAGCGGAATTTTTTGAGCCAACGGTGGATGCCGGGACGAGCCCGGCATGACGGGAGGGAGGCGGTGCCCGATCTCCAGCGCAACACCTCCGCGCCTCCGTGTCTCCGCGCGAACAAACCTTCTTCCCTGCTTCGCGTCTTCGCGCCTTCGCGCGAGAAGAATCTCAACCCAGCTTCTCGAGGATCGCATCGGACACTTCGTAATTGCCCCACACGGTCTGCACGTCGTCATCGTCGTCGAGCGCGTCGATCAGCTTGAACAATGTCGCGGCATCGTCCTCGCCGACGTCGACAATCGTCTGCGGCCGCCACGCGAGCTTTGCACCCTCGGGCTCGCCGAGCACCGGCGTCAGCGCGGTGACGACTTCGTGCAACGATTCGTTCGAAGTCCAGATCTCATGGCCCTCCTCGCTCGACTGCACATCCTCGGCACCCGCTTCGAGCGCCGCCTCGAACACCTTCTCCGCATCGCCCGCACCGACCGGATACGAGATCAGCCCCATCCGGTCGAACGCGTGGCTGACCGA
Organism: uncultured Sphingomonas sp.; assembly: GCA_964243205.1. Taxonomy (GTDB): domain Bacteria; phylum Pseudomonadota; class Alphaproteobacteria; order Sphingomonadales; family Sphingomonadaceae; genus Sphingomonas. The sequence goes on along the minus strand of CAXTEO010000193.1, from coordinate 344 downwards.
GCCCGACGCGCCCATGTTGCCGCCATTCTTGGCCATGCCGGTGCGCACGTTGGTGGCGGTACGGTTGCGATTGTCGGTCAGCGCTTCGATGATCAGCGACACGCCACCGGGGCCGAAACCCTCGTAGCGGATTTCCTCGTAATTCTCGGTATCGCCCTTCACCGCTTTGTCGACCGCGCGCTGGATATTGTCCTTGGGCATCGACTGCGCCTTGGCGGCGTTGATCGCCATGCGCAGGCGCGGGTTCATGTCGGGATCGGGCAGGCCCATCTTCGCCGCGACGGTGATTTCGCGGCTGAGCTTGGAGAACATGCCCGAGCGCTTCTTATCCTGCGCGCCCTTGC
>CAXTEO010000192.1:0-4933 GCA_964243205.1 uncultured Sphingomonas sp. | reverse complement strand
TTGCGAGTCATTCTCACGTCCCAGAGCCTTGCCCGTTCAAGGGCATGGTCCTAAAGCCCCGGGCATCCCTTCGCACATGCGAGAAGCACCTTGGTCGACCTGTCGCAATACCTACCCATTCTGCTGTTCCTCGGTATCGCTTTGGCGCTGTCGAGCGCCTTCGTCTTCCTGCCAATCATAGCGTCGCGCTTCACCGGGTCGCACAAGCCGACGCAGGAAAAGCTCAGCGAATATGAGTGCGGTTTCCCCGCCTTCGAGGATCCGCGCAGCCAGTTCGACGTGCGTTTCTACCTCGTCGCCATCCTGTTCATCATCTTCGATCTGGAAGCGGCGTTTCTCTATCCCTGGGCCGTTTCGGTCTTCAAACTCGGCTGGGTCGCGTGGGGCTCGATGATGCTGTTCATCGTCGAACTCGCGCTCGGCCTCGTCTATGCATGGAAGAAGGGAGCGCTCGAATGGGAGTAGCACCGAGCCTCCCCGGTCATTCCGGGCCCGTCGAGCTGGTGCGCCAGCCCAGCGGCAGCGACATCATCCAGCCCGATCAGGCGTTCTTCAATGATCTGAACGGCGAGTTGGGCGACAAGGGTTTCCTCGTCACTTCGACCGAGGATTTGTTCCACTGGGCGCGCACCGGCTCCTTGTGGTGGATGACCTTCGGTCTCGCCTGCTGCGCGGTCGAGATGATCCACGTCAACATGCCGCGCTACGACCTCGAGCGCTTCGGCGCCGCGCCGCGCGCTTCCCCGCGCCAGTCGGACGTGATGATCGTCGCGGGTACGCTGTGCAACAAGATGGCTCCGGCGCTGCGCAAGGTCTATGACCAGATGAGCGAGCCGAAATACGTCATCTCGATGGGCTCGTGCGCCAATGGCGGCGGCTATTATCATTACAGCTACAGCGTCGTGCGCGGCTGCGACCGGATCGTCCCGGTCGACATTTACGTGCCGGGCTGTCCGCCGACCGCCGAGGCTCTGCTCTACGGCATCATGCAGCTGCAGCGGAAGATCCGCCGCATCGGGACGATCGAACGGTGAGGGCGCCGGCTCCCGCTTATGCCGCCAATGACGGCGTGATCGATGCGGCGAAGGCTGCGCTCGGGGCGAGCCTGCTCGCGCCGGTCGAAGCCGTCGGCGAAGTCGCGCTGCATGTCGATCGTCTTTCGCTGGTCGCGACGATGACCGCGCTGCGCGACACGCCCGGCCTTGAATATCAGCAACTAATGGAGATTGCCGGGGTCGATTATCCCGATCGCGGCGTCGAACGCTTCGAAGTGGTCTATTGCCTGCTCTCGCTGACGCGCAACCATCGTATCCGCGTGCACGTGCAGACTGACGACGAGAAGCCGGTGCCGTCGGTGACGGGCCTGTGGCCGGTCGCCGGCTGGCTCGAGCGCGAAGTGTACGACATGTATGGCGTGCTGTTTTCGGGCAATTCGGACTTGCGCCGGATCCTCACCGATTATGGCTTCCGCGGCCATCCGCAGCGCAAGGACTTCCCGCTGTCGGGCTATGTCGAGTTGCGCTATTCGGAAGAGGCCAAGCGCGTCGTGTACGAGCCTGTCCAGCTCGCGCAGGATTTCCGTAATTTCGATTTCATGAGCCCGTGGGAGGGTGCCGAATACATTCTCCCCGGTGACGAAAAAGCGAAACTGCCGGAAGAGAAGGGCGCCCCGACGCCGCTCAAGGCCGACGCGATCGTCAAGGCCGATGCGAACGTCTCGGCCAAGGCTGCGCCGACCGAGCCGAAGACCAGCGAGTCCACCGCACAGACCGGCGCCGGCAAGCCGGGTCCGGACGCTGGCGCCAGGCCGGCGGATCCGGATGTCGTTCCCTCCAAGGGACAAAACCAATGACCGACTATCTCGACCAGCTCGAAAAGCGGCTCGACGGGGAAGACCAGACCGTCGGCGACGTCGAAATCCAGAATTACACGATCAACTTCGGCCCGCAGCATCCCGCGGCGCACGGCGTGTTGCGGCTCGTCACCGAGCTCGACGGCGAGATCATCGAGCGGATCGATCCGCACGTCGGCCTGCTGCATCGCGGCACCGAGAAATTGATCGAGCACAAAACCTATCTCCAGGCGCTGCCGTATTTCGACCGGCTCGATTATTGCTCGCCGCTGTGCATGGAGCACAGCTACGTGCTCGCGGTCGAGAAGTTGCTCGATCTCGAAGTGCCGCTCCGCGCGCAATACTTGCGCGTGCTGTTCGCCGAGCTGACGCGCATTTCGAACCACATGCTCAACCTGGGTTCGCACATCATGGACGTCGGCGCGATGACGCCGAACCTGTGGCTGTTCGAAATCCGCGAGGATTGCATGAACTTCTTCGAGCGCATTTCCGGCGCGCGTATGCATGCGGCCTGGTTCCGCCCGGGCGGCGTCCATCAGGATGCGCCGGTCAAATTGCTCGCCGATATCGCCGAATGGCTCGACACGCGCCTGCCGCGGCTGTTCGAGGACGCGCTGTCGCTCGTCGTCGACAACCGCATCTTCAAGCAGCGCAATGTCGATATCGGTATCGTCAGCCGCGACGATGCGATCAAATGGGGCTTTTCGGGCCCGATGATCCGTGGCTCGGGCATTCCCTGGGATCTGCGCAAGCAGCAGCCCTATGACGTCTATGCGCGGATGGACTTCGACGTGCCGGTCGGCACGCGCGGCGATTGCTATGACCGGTTCATGGTGCGCGTCGAGGAAGTCCGCCAGTCGGCGCGGATCATGAAGCAGTGCTTGAACGAGATGCCCGAGGGGCCGATCGCGTCGCTCGACCGCAAGGTCGTGCCGCCCAAGCGCGCCGAGATGAAGCGCTCGATGGAAGCGCTGATCCACCACTTCAAGCTCTACACCGAGGGCTTCCACGTGCCGGCGGGCGACGTCTATGTCGCGACCGAAAGCCCCAAGGGCGAGTTCGGCGTGTATCTCGTCGCCGACGGCACCAACAAGCCGTACCGCTGCAAGATCCGCCCGACCGCCTTCTCGCATCTGCAGGCGATGGACTTCATGTCGAAGGGCCATATGCTCGCCGACATCACCGCCATCCTCGGCGCGATGGATATCGTGTTCGGGGAGTGCGACCGGTGAGCAAGCTGGCAACCACGCACAAGATGATCGCGCTGTACAATGCGCAGGACGCCGACGGTTATGTCGAGTGCATGACCGACGACGCTTGCGAAGCGACCTATCGCGGCGCCGTCGTGCGCGAGGGCAAGGAAGGCGTTCGCGCCGGCCTCAAGGCGATGTTCGCGCAGTACCCCGAGAACCACGCCGGCGTGCTCTCCTCTTATGTCCTCGGCGAGACCGTCGTGCTGCACGAGACCGTCTCGCGCGCACCGGGCGGTGAAGCGTTCGAAGTCATGTCCATCTATTCGTTCGTCGGCGACAAGGTCGACCGCGTGGAGTTCATCCGCTAATGGCCGAAGCGCCCAAAATCCCTGACGAAGCCGAAACCCGCGCCCGCTGGGGCGCGTTCGCGTGGACGGAAGAAAACCAGACCAAGGCGAACGAGATCCTCGGCCGCTATCCCAAGGGGCGCGAGCAATCCGCGTCGCTGCCGCTGCTCGATCTCGCGCAGCGCCAGGTCGGCGCCGAGACGCAGACGCAAGGGTGGCTGCCGGTCCCGGTGATCGAGTTCGTCGCGCGCGCGATCGGCGTGCCGTACATGCGCGTCTATGAAGTCGTCAGCTTCTACACGATGTTCAACATGGCGCCGGTCGGCCGCTATCACGTCCAGGTGTGCGGCACGACGCCGTGCCTGCTCGGCGGCAGCGACGACGTGCTGTCGGCGTGCAAGAACAAGGGGCTCGTCAAGGGCCGCACCACGCCCGACGGGCTGTTCACGCTGACCGAGGTCGAGTGCCTCGGCGCCTGCGCCAACGCGCCAATGGTGCAGATCAACGACGACAATTTCGAAGACCTCGATTACGACAAGACCGTCGCGATCCTCGAGGCGCTCGCTTCGGGCGGCACCGTCACGCCGGGCTCGCAGACTGGGCGCCGCGACAGCGCCGCGCTGGGCGGTCCGACCAACCTCAAGGCGATGGTCGATGACAACCATGACTATCGGGGGGAGTGGGCCTGATGCTCGCCGATAAGGATCGCATCTTCACCAACGTCTACGGCTATCAGCCGTGGAACCTCGACGCCGCGCAGAAGCGCGGCGATTGGGATAACACCAAGGGCCTGATGGCGCTTGGCCAGGACGCGTTGATCGACGCGGTCAAGGCCTCGGGCCTGCGCGGCCGTGGTGGTGCGGGTTTCCCGACCGGCACCAAATGGTCGTTCATGCCCAAGGAGCCCAAGGCGGATCGCCCCAACTTCCTGGTGATCAACGCCGACGAATCCGAGCCGGGTTCGTGCAAGGATCGCGAGATCATCCGCCACGATCCGCACAAGCTGATCGAGGGCGCGCTGATCGCGGGCTTCGCGATGCGCGCGCGTGCGGCGTACATCTACATTCGCGGCGAATATATTCGCGAGGCCGAAGTGCTCTTCGCGGCGATCGCCGAGGCGTATGACAAGGGCCTGATCGGCAAGAACGCCAGCGGTTCGGGCTATGATTTCGACGTGTTCTGCCATCGCGGCGCCGGCGCGTACATTTGCGGCGAGGAGACCGCGATGCTCGAGAGCCTCGAGGGCAAGAAGGGCCAGCCGCGGCTCAAGCCGCCGTTCCCGGCAGGGGCGGGGCTCTATGGCTGCCCGACCACGGTCAACAATGTCGAATCGATCGCGGTCGTCCCGACGATCCTGCGCCGCTCGCCGGAATGGTTCGCCAGCTTCGGCGCGGAGAACAACCGCGGCACCAAGCTGTTCCAGATCAGCGGCCATGTGAACACGCCGTGCGTGGTCGAAGAGGCCATGTCGATCACCTTCCGCGAACTGATCGAGACGCATTGCGGCGGCATCCGCGGCGGCTGGGACAATCTGCTCGCGG
>CAXTEO010000191.1:0-4939 GCA_964243205.1 uncultured Sphingomonas sp. | reverse complement strand
CCCAGCGCCTGCTGCATGATGCCGTTGAGATCGGCCTTGCCCGGCATGATGCCCTTTTGCGACGCCCAGCCCATCAGCTTGGTCGCCTGCCCGGTCAGCGTGCTGCGCAATTGCTCGATCTGCGCCGAAATGCCCGCGCCGGTCAGGTAGAAGACGCCGGCGATGAACAGAACGGTGAGGATCACCACGATCGCCAGCCGCCACGGCCGCCCGATCGGAAGCACGCGCCCAAGCAGGCGAACGCCGCCGTCGAGCATCGAGGCGAAGACCAGCCCGCCGAAGATGATCAGCAGCGGCTGCACCAGCAGCACGACCAGGGCGATCGCGCCGGCCAGGCCGAGCCACACCGTCGCGCGCTTCAGTTCCTGCCGCACGAACGGGTCGCGCAATTCGTTGGGTGCGGGTTCCGTGACGATGTCGGGTGCAGTGGTGTCGTCGCTCAAGGATTGCGCTCCGCATGGAGGGACGTGCCGGCCCGCCCGCCGCGGAACGACTGACCCCAGGTCAGCGGGTTCCAGCTGCCGAGCCCGGTCTTGGAGAAGGTGATGAACTCGGCGCGGCCGCCGAGATATTCCCACGGCACCGGGCCGCCCAGGCCCTGTTCGGCAAGGCTGAAGCGGCTGTCGGCGCTGCGGTCGCGATTGTCGCCCATCAGGAAGACGTGGCCCGCCGGGATCGTCACTTCCTTGTAATTGTCGCCGACCGACGCGCCGAGCTCGACCGTGTCGTAATGCCGCCCGTTGGGCAACGTCTCGGTGATCACCGGCACGTGGCAGAAGGTCTTGCCGTCGGGACCGGTGCGCAACGCGTCGTCGCCCAGATCGCAGGTCGCGCGCTCGGGCGCCGGAAGCTGGATGCCGCCATAATTGGGGATGTCGACATAGTGCAGCGGGCCGCGCTTCACCGGCACGCCGTTGAGGATGACGGTGCCGTCGCGCACTTCGAGCCGGTCGCCGGGCAGGCCGATCAGCCGCTTGATATAGTCGGTCTCGGTGCCGGGCGGCGTGACGATCACGACGTCGCCGCGCTCGGGCAGATGGCCGAGCAGGCGGCCATGGATGAAGGGGAGCAGATGGAAGGTCGGCGAAACGAACGACCAGCCATAGGGGAATTTGCTGACGACCAACTGATCGCCGACCAGCAGGCCCGGCAGCATCGATTCCGAGGGGATGTAGAACGGCTTGGCGACGAAGGTGTGGAAGCCCAGCACCGCGAGGATCAGCCAGAAGATGCCCCGCAACTCGCCGAGCCAGTCGGTCCGCGGCTTCTTGGCGGGCGCGCTGGCCTCGCTCTTGCCGGGCTCGCCTATCTCTTCGGTGCCCAGGGCCAAATCCTCGCTCATGTCTCGTCCTTCGCGACCGCCTCGATGATCACGAAAGCCTGTGCCCAGGGGTGATCGTCGGTCATGGTCAAATGTACCTTTGCGACGTGACCGTCGGGGGTGATCGCGTCAAGCCTCGCCTTGGCCCCGCCGGTCAGCGCCAAGGTCGGCGCGCCCGAGCGTGCGTTGACGACGCCGATGTCCTTCATGAACACGCCAGCCTTGAATCCGGTCCCGACCGCTTTCGAAAAAGCTTCCTTCGCGGCAAAGCGCTTGGCGAGCGTGCCGGCCTTGGTGAACGGACGGCGGGCGGCCTTCGCCAGCTCGACGCCGGTGAAGACGCGCTGCTCGAAGCGCGCGCCGAAGCGGTCGAGCGAGGATTGGATCCGCTCGATGTTGCAGAGATCGGAGCCGAGGCCGATGATCATCGCACAAATCCAGGAAGATCGGTTCGCGCGGAGGCGCGGAGGCGCGGAGGAGAAGAAAGGAAAAGAGGCAGAAGGGAGCGACGCTCTCGCGCGGGGAGTTTGAGGAGCAAAGCGATGTTTTTGCCGTGCGCCAGCGGCGCGAAGCGCATCTTTTCTCTTCTGTCTGCTCCGCGTCTCCGCGCCTCCGCGCGAACAGAATCGTCTTCTGGTCTCACCGCGCCGCATCCATGGCGGCACGCATCTGCCGCACCGCTTCGCCGAGCCCGACGAACAGCGCCTCGCCTACCAGGAAATGCCCGATGTTCAGCTCGCGCACTTGCGGGATCGCGGCGATCGGCGCGACGTTGGCGTAGGTCAGGCCGTGGCCGGCATGGACCTCGATCCCGTTCTTCGCCGCCAACGCGGCGGCATCGGCCAGGCGACGCAGCTCGGTCGTCTGCGCCTCACCGTCGAGTTCGGCATAGCGGCCGGTATGCAGTTCGACCACTGGCGCGCCGAGCCGGATCGCGGCGTCGATCTGGCGCGCGTCGGGCTCGATGAAGAGCGACACGCGGATGTTCGCATTGCGCAATTCCGCCACCAACGGGGCGAGCCGGTCGTGCTGCCCCGCCGCGTCGAGCCCGCCCTCGGTGGTCAGCTCCTCGCGCTTCTCGGGCACGATGCACGCGGCGTGCGGCCGGTGCCGCAGCGCGATCGCGAGCATCTCGTCGGTCGCCGCCATTTCCAGGTTGAGCGGGATCGTCAGTTGCTCCGACAGCCGCGCGATATCGTCGTCGGTGATGTGCCGCCGGTCCTCGCGCAGATGCGCGGTGATGCCGTCCGCGCCCGCCGCGGCGGCGACCAAAGCGGCGCGCACCGGATCGGGATAGCCCGCGCCGCGCGCGTTGCGCACGGTCGCGACGTGATCGATGTTCACGCCCAGCCGGAGTTCGCTCACGCCGCGCGGCTCCCCGGCTTGATCGCGGGGATCGCTGCCAGTTCGGGGGGCAGCGCGTCGGCGGCATAGGTCGGCACGTCGAGCCGGATCAGCGGGAAGAACGGCACCCCAAGCTCGGCGGTGCCGCTCGAGCGATCGACCAACGCCGCCGCCGCTACCGTCTCGCCGCCGGCCCGCGCGATCGCGGCGATCGCCTCGCGCGAAGACAGGCCGGTGGTGACCACGTCCTCCATCATCAGCACCCTGGTGCCGGGTGCGATGCGGAAACCCCGGCGCAGTTCGAACGCGCCCTCGGGCCGTTCGAGGAACATCGCCGGCACGCCGAGCGCGCGGCCCATTTCGTGCCCCGCGATCACGCCGCCCATCGCCGGCGAAATCACCGCCGCGATGTTCGCGCGGATATCGGCGGGCAGGCGCGCGACCAGCGCCTTGGCCAGTCGCGCGCCGCGCGCGGGATCCATCAGGACGCGCGCGCATTGCAGGTAGCGGCCGCTGCGCAGCCCCGACGACAGGATGAAATGCCCTTCCAGCAACGCCTCGGCGGCGCGGAATTCGGCCAGAACATCGTCGTCGGTCATCGTATCGGGTCCTGCGCGAAGAGGACGCCTGATTAGGGGGCTGCACGTTGCGACGCAACGAACCGCGCCAAAAAAGAGCGGCGATGCGGGTTGAGGCCGAGGCATAGCCTGCTATAGGCCGAGGTATAAAGGCGTATCCCCGTCTTGATAATGCCGTAAAAGCGGTGCTGCAGAGGGTAGAAGCAGAAGATGCGTATGATCGGGATCAAGACGATCGTGCTGGCCGCAGGCCTCGCGATGCTCGGCATCGGGAGCGCGGATGCTGCACCGCACGCTGCGCCGATTGCGCCCGTTTCCGCGCCGGCGACGGCTGCGGCTGTAGCGCCTGCCGCCGCCTCCACCGATCCGATGCTCGCCGTCGACGGCGCGCCGGCAATGGCGATCGACCCCAAGGTCGGCCAGCCGGTTCCCGGCCTCATCACGATCCAGCCGCAGGTCACGCCGAACGGCACCCGCGCGCTGTGGTTTCACGACTGGCTGCTGATGCCGACGATCACGATCATCACGCTGTTCGTGCTGTTCCTGCTGGTCTGGGTGGTGATCCGCTACCGCGTCTCGAACAACCCGGTCGCGTCGAAGACCTCGCACAACACCATCCTCGAAGTGCTGTGGACCGGACTGCCGGTGCTGATCCTGCTTGGCCTCGCGCTCCCTTCGATCGGGCTGCTGCAGGCGCAGTTCAAGGCGCCGCCCAAGACCGCCGTCACGCTGAAGGCGATCGGCAACCAATGGTACTGGACCTATCAATATCCCGACCATGGCGGGTTTGAGATCACCTCGAACATGCTCAAGGAGCAAAGTGAAGTCGGCAAGGGCGAGCGCGCCCGCACCGCGATCGACGGGCCGCGCCTGCTGGCGACCGACAATCGCGTCGTGCTGCCGGTCGGCGTGCCGATCCGGCTGATCACCACCGCCAATGACGTGATCCACAGCTGGGCTGTCCCGGCCTTCTGGATCAAGCTCGACGCGGTCCCCGGCCGCCTGAACGAGACCAGCTTCACGATCGACAAGCCCGGCGTCTATTTCGGTGTCTGCTCCGAACTGTGCGGCGCGCGCCACGGCTACATGCCGATCACGGTCGAGGCGGTTTCACCTGCCGTCTTCGCGCAATGGGTCAAGGCGAAGGGCGGTACGATGCCTGGCGCCAAGCCCGCCGAAACCGCACCGCCTGCCGCCGACGTGACTGCAAACGTCACCGGCCCGGTCGAAGCCGGCACTGCGACCGGCCCCGTACGCACCACCAGCTCGACGGCGAACCCGTCCGGCGCCGGCAACGTTGGACAATAAGCCATGACCGACTCCGCACTCACTGGCCCGATCACTGGGCACGCCTTCGACGCGCACCCGCATCATGACGCGCATGCGCATGACGATCACCAGATGTCGTTCTTCGCGCGCTGGTTCATGTCGACCAACCACAAGGACATCGGGACGCTGTACCTGATCTTCGCGATCACCGCGGGGATCATCGGCGGCGGCATTTCGGGGCTGATGCGCGCCGAGCTGGCGCATCCCGGCATCCAGTATCTCGGCTATTGGGCGAGCTTCCTGCCCGGCGGCGAGCAGGGCTTGGATCATTCGCTCCATCTGTGGAACGTCCTCATCACCGCGCACGGCCTGATCATGGTGTTCTTCATGGTGATGCCGGCGATGATCGGCGGCTTCGGCAACTGGT
>CAXTEO010000190.1:0-5014 GCA_964243205.1 uncultured Sphingomonas sp. | reverse complement strand
CGCTTCCAAACGCGGTCCATGTCCCAGCGCCGGCCGGAGAATATTGCCACTGACCGCTGAGCTGGCTGGATCGAGCGCCGGATGCGACCGCGCCGCGCATGTCATAGGACGCGGGCCAAGTTGCGGCGAGGCTTTTGCCGGACGCCACGATGAGCCCGGTGAAGGTTTGAAGCACGGTGCTGGCAACGGGGATCGACGTGCCCGAGAGGTCGACGCTCGCCGATCCGCCGCCGGTCCCGGCGCCGGTCGTGGCGGGGGGCGCGTTGACTTGCAGAACGTTGCCGACGACGCCAGCGCGCGCAATGCCATCGACCGTGGCGATAAGCGTGTACGTTCCGCCGCCAGTTATGCCAGTTCCGATTGTGACCTGTCCGCGCGTCGAATCGCTGGCATTGCTGACGGTAACGGCCGGTGTTCCGCCTGGGCTAAGGTTCGACGAGATATTCGCCAGCGCATAGGACGACGTCGCGGCAGTGCGGACGTCGACCGCCCCCTTAACGATCGTCGGGGTGACCGTGTAGGGAAGCTGCCCGGCTATGATCGCGCCGCCCGACGTGGCGTTGATGGTTGCGGTCGGAACGGTGATATTTACTTGCGCCGTCGCCGTGACGCCCGCGGATGGTTGCCAGCCACCAAGCCAAGACTCGCCCACGTTGAAGCGGACCGAATTGGCTTTTGTCGGCCGCGTCGCAGTCGGCTGCACGGTAGCAGCGCCGGCAGGCACGACGAACGATGCGACGCGGCGGAGCCAAATCCCATTTGCGGCGGTCAAGGTCGTTGCCGCTTGGCTAAGGATCGCTGGCGACAGCGCCGATCCATCGGCAGCGTAGAAGTTCATCGCCGCATTGATAACATCGGTGCCGGTGCCGGGCGCCTGTACCGAATCCGCGTACCACAGCGTCTCGCCTGGAATACACGGGATCGATCCGGGGCCACACCATGCGACAGTGGCGCCGACACTATCAAGAACCGCGCGCCGATACTCGGCCGGGCGCGTCGCGCCGCCAGGGGTCTCAATGTAGGCGCCGCCGGTCAAGACGCACTTGTCGAGCAAGGCGGGCGCCGGAATCATATTCGCGCCGTCGTCATTGCGCGTGGCGCCGTCTGCCGGCTTGCCGTTTCCGGGCGCGACGCCCGTATTCCAGTCGACCACCGTCGCCGGATCCTGCGATCTCCAGAACGCGCTGCCAGCCCCCGGCGCGTTCCCGGCCGTCGGCGTGGTGGAGACGTAGAGCCAGCTCGACCCGTCCGCGAGCGTGGCGATGTTGCCCTCGCGATAGGTCGTCGTGGCCAGATAGAGGCCGAGCGGCACGAGCGGGGCGGTGAAGGCGATGTCGCCGAGCGCGTGCACTGTCCAGGCGCGCTGCGCGGCCAGCGTCAGCTTCTGCCACGGCGAATCGATATTGATCTGCGTAACCGACTTGACCGGGGGCATCGACGAGCCGTCGGCCGCCAAGGTGATCGTCGGCGTGCCGATCCCGACCGATGCGACGAACAGCAGCCCCAGCCAGGAGACACCCGCGACCGCGTTCACGCTAGCGGCGATCTGCTGGATAAGTTGGCGCGCCGTCGACTGGGCATCGAGGTACAGCGAGATCGGATAGGGCATGGCCGCGTCGAGCGCGTCGAGTGAGGCGTTGTCGAGCTTCGCGCTCGCGCCGAGAATGCCGGCGATCCGGCGAATGACCTTGCCCGGCGTCCGCACCCACCCGTCCGGCCCGGCCGCGTCACCGGAAACCAGAAAGCTGATCTGCCCCGTCGGCGGCGCACCGAAGCGCGCCATGCCAACCGCCCTGGCGGTCGCCCACTTTCCCGCGGGGATCGTCGCCGCAACCAATGCGGCATAGCTGGCATAGTCGCCGATCGCGGCGCTGAAGCGGCTCAGCTTCTCCAGCGCCGCATCGATCCCGCTCATCACGCCGTAGCTCGAAATCTGGAACACGCTGTTCACGCTGTCGATGAGCTTCCCGGACACATAGAGCGGCGCGCCGAGGGCGAGCGGCTTGACCTGGCCCTTCATCGCAATCGCACCCTCGGCGCCGCTGGTGCCGGCATAAGTCGCGAGGAGCGGCTTATCGAGCCATGCATCATCGACCGCGAAATCGATCTCTGCAGCGCCATCGACGACCTGCGGCTGCGAGGTGACCTTGCCGTCGAAGCGCAGCGTCCAGGTCGTGCCGGTCGCATCTCCGGTCCAAAGCCGAAACCGGGCATCGGGGAAGGAGTAGCGCGCGAAGTCCGGCCACGCTTCCGTGCGGAGCGTCATGGTCGAGGAGGGCGCGGTAATCTGCCCCGCGAACGCACCGTCGAACAGGTCGTATCGCAGCGTCGGAAGCTTCCCGATCATCGGCCACCAGGTCAGCCCGCCGAAATGACACGTAGCGACGTCATCGTGGCTGCCGGCGTACAGCGTCACCGTCGCCGCGGCGACAGGGTCCCATGCGTCGATCTGGACGTGCGCGGCCATCAGAAAATGCTCACGAGATTGACCTTGGCCTCGAACGCGGCCGCGTTGCGCCAAGCCTGCGACAGGTCCCCGACGAGCGGGCCATAGTAGCAGCGGTTCTGGCGCTGCGCGTCGACCGATGGATCGGTGACCAGCGCGACCATTTCAGTATTACCGATTTGCTCGAGCAGTGGTTTGGTTGTCGCCTCGACCTCGTCCTTGCGGATATTCGAAAAGGTCAGCGCGACCGTGCGCAGCTTCTTGGCGCGGCGCCGCAACAGGACGCCGCGGGCCGAAAAGTCGAGTGATCCGAGATCGCGAACGCCGAAGGTCGCGCCGAACCCGAAATTCCGGCCGAGCTGGATCTTTTTCCCGACGACGATCCGGCTGATTTGGATGAAATCCCCGGCGCCCGAATTGAAGATCAGTCGCACACGTCGATTGCGCCCCGTCACCCCGCTCGGCGCATCGAGAATAGCGACGCCGAAACCGCTCACCGGCATCACCGTGCCGGCATAGAGAGCTTGGCTGCCAGAAGCTTGCGTGTTGCTGGCGAAGTTCCCTCCGGAGTCGGGCACTACCGTGACGGTCGCTGACGCCGCGGCGCCCATTCCGGTGATGCCAAAAATCATCACGGTGTCGAAGACGAAGTCGGCGCCAAGATCGAGATCAATGGACGGGACGCCGTATATCCCGATGTTACTCCGCCAGATCACACCCGCGTAATCGTTCGCTACGTTGAGAAATGCGCCCGCCACCGTTGACGATGTTGGAGACGAAGCGCCGACAATCGCCAACGGGGAAAGGAGAAAGGCATTTGCCATCGGCTATCCGAACACTTCGTAGGTGGTGGTGTCGGCCTCGAGGTCGAGCTCGACGCGCGCGACAAGGAACGAGCCGCTCGCATCCTGCTCGGCGTCGATCAGGCTCACCTGGGGCAGGGCAGTCGAAACCGACGGCCACGCTAGGTCCTGCGCAATGACCGTGAACCGCCGCCGCTCGGTGCCGATCAGCGCGCCGCGCGCGTTCACCACCGCCTGCGCGTCGGCAATGTTGTCGAAATACCCGGCCGCCGCATCAACAGAACCGTCGCGAGCATCGGGGTAGCGCGCGGCGATGGTCGCGCTGGTGAAGGTGGCGACCGCCACGTCGCGCGATGCGACGGCGATATCGCTATCGAGCGCGGGCATCAGGCGGCCGCCGCTGAAGAGAAGGCGCGGCCCGTGCCGATGAACGACGCCCCGGCCGAGGTGCCGGTGTTCGCCGCGACCTGCGCCATCAGGGCCGCGATCTGCTGCAGCAGGGTATTGGTATCCGTGCCGATCTCCGCGACGGTCTGGACGCCACTTGCGGTCGCCGCGGCGCTCGCGGCCGTCGCCTTGGTGAATGGGTCAGGCACGCCGGGCGTGATCGGCACCGCATTGTCGATCGAGGAGATCGCCTGATTGGTGGCCGCCTGCACCGCATCGAGCGCCGCGAAATACTTGTCGGTCGATCCGTATAGGCTCCGCTCGACGTCGAGGTAGCTCTTGGCCGCGTCCTGATACTTGCTCTGGTCGATCGTCTGCCCCGCTGCGATCTGGTCGAGGAAGGGCTTGAGCGCCGTCATCGCCGTGCTCTCCTGGTCGCGCAGCGAATAGGGCGAGTCCGAGCCGGTCTTGAGCGAGGTGATGAAGTCCTTCAGCGATTGCGACGCCGAGTCCGTGCTGTTTTTGATATTCGCCAGCTGGATATTGTAGAGCTGCTGCGCCTGCGCGTACTGCGCGGCGGTCGCGCCGCCCTCGTCCATGGCATCCTTGATCTTCTGGAATTTGCGGTTGAGGTCGTCGGTTGCCGCGCCGACCGGGTCGAGCGCCGCCTTCAGGTCCTTCGGCACGGACTCGATCAGCAGCGCCTTCTGGATCGAAACCGACAGGTCCGAACCTGCCTTGATGATGTTCTGCGACGCCTGGCTGACGCCGTTGATGACCGAGGTCGAGAGGGCGTACTTGATCGCATATTCGATCGCGGCTTGCTGGTCGCCGTCGAAGTTCTTCAACGTGCTCGCGTCGAAATTGTTGTAATTCAGCGATGCCGATGTGTTGGTCGTCGCAACGCGATACTTGCCATCGAAGTCGCCGACGGTGACCGCGGCGAGGTTCGTGATCTTCGCCCCGAGTTGATCGGCGACCGCATTGATCCCGGAGGCGACCGACGACGCTAGGCCCGTGGCGGCGACCGCGGCGTTGTCGTTGTTGCCAGCACCTTTGCCGCCGACGACGTCGCCGTATTGGTTGAGCGAGACCGACGCGGTGCCGAACTTCGGATTGCTGAACAGGCCGCCGAGCACGTTGCCCAACACGCCGCCAAGGATGCCGCCGAGCGGGCCGGCGAAGCTGCCTAGGGTCTTGCCGAAAATGTCACCGATAGGTTTGCTAAGCTTATCGCCCAGCTTTTCGCCGAGCGCCCCACCAATCCCGGATGCCAGAGGATCGTTCTTGCCGCCAGTGATGGACGCGAAGGCCGATCCGCCCAACTGACCGTTGCTGACGCCCTGGAGCACCGGTCCGAGGCCCTCTTTCAGCGTCT
>CAXTEO010000189.1:0-5099 GCA_964243205.1 uncultured Sphingomonas sp. | reverse complement strand
TTCTCGACCACGACGATCGCGTCGTCGACCAGCAGGCCGATCGCGAGCACCAGCCCGAACAGGGTCAAGGTGTTGATCGAGAAACCAGCCAGCGCGAAGATCCCGAAGGTGCCGAGCAGGACGACCGGCACCGCAATCGTCGGGATGAGCGTCGCGCGCCAATTCTGCAGAAAGACGAACATCACGATGACGACGAGGACGATCGCCTCGAACAAGGTCTTCACGACTTCGTCGACCGACAATTTGATGAAGGCGGTCGAGTCCTGCGGGAAACTGTAGGCATAGCCGTTCGGGAAGCTCTTGGACGCGCTCTCGATCTCGGCCTTGACCAGTTCGGCGGTGCTGAGCGCGTCGGAACCCGGCGACAGGCTGACGGCGATGCCCGATCCGGGGTGCCCGTTGACGCGGCTGGTGACGCTGTAGTTTTCGGACCCGAGCTCGATCCGCCCGACATCGGACAGATGTACCGCCGAGCCGTCCGGCTGAGTCTTGAGTACGATGTTGCGGAATTGCTCCGGCGTCTGCAATCGCGATTGCGCGGTGACCGTCGCATCGAGCACCTGATCGGGCGCGTTGGGCACGCCACCGATCTCGCCCGCCGCGACTTCCGCATTCTGCGCGGTTATCGCGGTGACGACGTCGCTCGGCATCAGGCTGTAGCTCGCCAGCCGATTGGGATCGAGCCAGATGCGCATCGCATATTGCGCGCCGAACACGTTGATGTCGCCGACGCCCTTGATGCGGCCGATCGAGTCCTGCAGGTTCGATACGAGATAGTCCGACACGTCCTGGTTGGTGGTCTTGTCGGTGGTGTCGTAGATCGCCGCAATCAGCAGGAAGTCGGGGTTCGACTTGGTGACGGTCAGGCCCTGTTGCTGGACCTGTTGCGGCAAGCGCGACAGGGCTTGCTGCACCTTGTTCTGCACCTGCACCTGCGCGATGTCGGGATCGGTGCCCTTGTCGAAGGTCGCGGTGATCGTGACCGAGCCTTTCGACGAGGAGCTGGTCGCGAAATAGAGCAGCCCGTCGACGCCGGTCAGCTGTTGCTCGATCACCTGCGCGACCGAATTTTCGAGCGTCTGCGCCGACGCGCCGGGATAGGTCGCGCGGACGTTGACTTGCGGCGGTGCGATGTCGGGGAACTGCTCGACCGGCAGGGTGTAGATCGCGCCGATCCCGCTCAGCATGATGATGATGGCGATGACCCAGGCAAAGATCGGCCGGTCGATGAAGATGCGCGAAATCACAGCGGCGCGCTCAATTCTTCGACTTGGCGGATGCGTCGCCCGCCTGCGCTGGCCTGATCGTCTCCGGCGCGCTCGCGGCGACCGGCTTGACCGCCTGATTGACCTTCACCTTGCCGACACCCTGGGTGATGATCTTGTCGCCCGGAGCGAGGCCGGCGGTGACGATCCAGTTGGTGCCTTGCGTGGTCGTGGTGGTGACCGATTTCTGCACCGCCTTGTAGCCGCCCTTGCCGTCGGGACCGACGACGAACACCGTCGCATTGCCCTTGGGGTCGCGCGACACGGCTTGCTGCGGCACGAGGAAGGCGTGCGGATCGGTCGATTGCGCGAAGCTCGCGCGGACGAACATGCCCGGCAGCAGCAACCCCTGCGGGTTCGGGAAGCGGGCGCGCAGCGTCACCGTGCCGGTCGCGGGATCGACCACCACTTCGGCAAATTCGACATCGCCGTTCATGCCGTAATCAGTGCCGTCCTCGAGCTTCAGGCGCACATCGGCGCGAGTCGCGACCGCCCCGCCCGATGCGAGCGCGCGTCGCAAGCGCAACAGATCGGCGCTTGCCTGCTGGATATCGACATAGATCGGGTCGAGCTTCTGGATCGTCGTCAGCGGATCGGTCTGGCTCGCGGTGACCAGCGCGCCCTCGGTGAAAAGCGAGCGCCCGATCCGGCCGCTGATCGGCGCGGGGACGGTGGTGAAGCGCAGGTTGATCCTGGCTGTGTCGAGCGCGGCCTTGCTCTGCGCGACTGCGGCAGCGGTCTGGCGCGCGGCGGCGGCTGCGTCGGTATAATCCTGCTTGGCGACGGCCTGCATGTCGGCGAGCGGCTTGTAGCGATCGGCCTTGACCTTGGCCGCTTCGGCATTGGCGGCAGCGGCGGAGACGTTGGCCTGCGCTTCGTTGGTCGAAGCGCGATAGAGGCTTGGATCGATCTGGTAGAGTGGCTGACCTTTCCTGACCATCGCGCCTTCGGTGAAGAACCGCTTGCGGATCAGGCCCGAGACTTGCGGGCGCACTTCGGAACTCTGATAGGCGGCGGTGCGGCCGGCGAGTTCGGTGACGAGCGGCACGCTGCTCGGCTGGACGACGACAAAGCCGACCTCGGGCGGTCCCTTGTCGGCACCGCGCCCGCCTTTGGCCTGGGTCCCCCCGCCGCAGCCGCCGAGCACCAATGCCGAGCCGCCGAGAATCCCGATCGCGCGCAGGGGAAGAAACCGAACCGTCATTATCGTCCACCGCTCCGAGGGAGGTGGCGCACGGTTGACACCCTACGCAACCGACGCCAAACGCCGCCTAGTAGCGATGGTTCCGGTGGCAGATCAACTGTCCCGGTGCGGTCTTAATCGCGGATGCCGCTACGCCGCGGCAGCTCAACGCAGCTTGGCGATCGTCAGGCCGTCGGCCTTGGCGCGGTCCTTGGTCGATTCCTCGCTGCGCTTCAACGCTTTCGAAATGGCTTTGAGCGCCATACCTTTTTTCGCCAGCGTGTGCAGCTTCTGGATCTCGTCGGTGGTCCAGGGTTGGCGATGGCGTTCGAATCGGTCTTCACTCATGCGAGCAGACTAAAGCACCGGCGCCGCCAGGGCCAGTGTCGGCATTCCCGGCATACTCTTGCGACACAACGGCGCTACCGCCGCGCAACACGGATTTCACGGGACGACCATGACACGAACGACGACACTGCTGACGCTCGCGCTTGCGGCGACCCCGGCGCTCGCCATGGCACAGCAGGCAACTGCGCCCAAGGCGACGGCAGCCAAAGCGGCGAAGAAGCCGGCACCAGCGCCCGTCGCCGATGATAGCGAGGAGGGGCCCGACATCGTCGTGCAGGGCCAGAAGCAGCCGGGTTCGGTGATCGGCGACATTCCGCCCGAACAGACGCTGGGGCAGGCCGACATCCGCTCCTATGGCGTCGGTTCGATCACCGAATTGCTCGACGAACTCGCGCCGCAGATCCGCAGCGACCGCGGCAGTGGCGGCACACCGGTGGTGCTGCTCGACGGTCACCGCATTTCGGGCTTCTCCGAAATCCGCGATCTGCCGACCGAGGCGATTTCGCGCGTCGAGATCCTGCCCGAGGAAGTCGCGCTGAAATACGGCTATCCGGCCGACCAGAAGGTGGTCAACATCGTGCTGCGCCGCCGCTTCCGCGCGGCGACGGTCGAGCTGTCCGACAAGCTCGCGACCGAAGGCGGGCGCAATGCGCCGCAAGCCGAACTCGACCTGCTCAAAATCGCCAACAAGGGCCGCGTCAACCTGCACCTCGAATATCAGCCGGTCGACGCGCTGACCGAGAACGAACGCGGCATCGCGCCGACGACACGTGAGGCGACCGCCGGCACCACCACGGTCGCGACCGATGTGGTCGACCAGACACCGTATCGCACGCTGCTGGCATCGGGCCGTACCTTCAACGCCAACGGCACCTATGCGCGCAGCTTCGGCGATATTTCGGGGACGCTCAACGCCACGCTGTCGGCGAGCGACACGAACGGGTTGCTCGGCCTGCCGTCCACCGATCTGAAGCTTTCGGCGGCCAATCCGTTCAACACCACCGGCGCACCGCTCACGGTCGATCGCACGCTGGGCGGCGATTTCAGCCCGCTCAAGCAACGCAATTCGACGATCGCGGCGCATCTCGGGACGACCTTCAACGGCGCGCTCAGCAAGAAATGGCAATGGTCGGTGACCGGCACCTACGACCATTCCGAAGCGAAGACCTTCACCGATGCCGGGCTCGACGCGACCGCGTTCCAGGATCGGCTCGATGCCAATGATCCGACCGCCAATCCGTTCGGCGCGCTCGGCATCGGGCAGATCGGCACTTTGCCGGCGACGCGCGGCTATTCGACCTCGAACGAGGGCAAGGTCGATGTGCTGCTCAACGGCACATTGCTCAAGTTGCCCGCCGGCGACGTGTCGACCAGCGTGCATGTCGGCGAGGATATCAGCGGCCTCAGCAGCCGATCGTATCGAACGGTGCTCACCGATGGCGCCTATGGCCCGCGCAACAGCGCTGGCGACGTGTCGCGCAACATCGTCAACGGGCAGCTCAACGTCGACGTGCCGCTGACCAGCCGCGCCAAGAACGTGCTCGGCGCGATCGGCACCCTGTCGGTCAACGGCAATGTCGCGGTGAACCATTATTCCGATTTCGGCACGCTGACGACGATCGGCTACGGCCTCAACTGGTCGCCGATCGTGGCCCTCAGGATCATCGCATCGGCGACCGACCAGGACAATGCGCCGAGCGCGGCGCAGCTCGGCAACCCGCAGATCATCACGCCGAGCGTCAACGTGTTCGATTATGTGCGCGGCGAGAATGCGCTGGTGACGACGATCTCGGGTGGCAATCCCAATCTGATCGCGAGCAGCACGCACACCAAGAAGATCAGCTTCAATCTCAAGCCGTGGAGCAGCAAGGACCTGTCGCTCTCGGCCAATTACATCGATTCGCGCACCGACAATCCGATTGCGAGCTTCCCGAGCGCGAGCGCGGCGATCGAGGCGGCCTTCCCGCAGCGTTTCACGCGCATCGACGGCGTTCTGAAATCGATCGACACCCGGCCAGTCAACTTCGCCGAAAGCAGCCGGTCGGAGCTGCGCTGGGGCATCAATTTCTCGATGCCGCTAAAGTCCAAGATCCAGAAGGAGATCGCGGCGTGGCGCGCGGGCAAGGGGCCCAATCCGTTCGCCGGGCTGAAAGTGCCCGACAGCGTCCAGCGGCAGATCGCCGCGGCGCGCGCCGAACGCGTCAAAGCGGGTGGCGACCGCGGGCCCGATGATCAGGGCGGGCCGCCGCCCGGCGGACCGGGCGGCGGTGGCCCCGGCGGCGGTGGCCGGGGTGGTCCCGGCG
>CAXTEO010000188.1:0-5288 GCA_964243205.1 uncultured Sphingomonas sp. | reverse complement strand
GGCCAGCACGGCCAGCGCCGCAAGGGCAAGGTCTCGGACTTCGGCATCCAGCTGCGCGCCAAGCAGAAGCTCAAGGGCTATTATGGCGACGTGACCGAGAAGCAGTTCCGCGCCTGCTACACCGAAGCCGCGCGCATGAAGGGCGACACCGGCCAGAACCTGATCGGCCTGCTCGAGCAGCGGCTCGACATGATCGTCTATCGCGCCAAGTTCGCGCCGACCGTCTGGGCCGCGCGCCAGCTCGTTTCGCACGGTCACATCCGCGTCAACGGCGTGAAGTGCAACATCGCCTCGCGTCGCTGCTTCGTCGGTGACGAGATCACGCTCGGCACCAAGGCTAAGGAAATGGCGCTGGTGCTCGAAGCGCAGACGCTCGCCGAGCGCGAAATCCCCGATTATGTCGCTACCGACGGTCCGGCCAAGGTCACCTTCACGCGCGTGCCCGCGCTCGACGAAGTGCCGTATCCGGTGAAGATGGAACCGAACCTGGTGGTCGAATTCTACTCGCGCTGATCGTTCGATCCAGCGACGACGACACAAGGGCGGTCCCATCCGGGGCCGCCCTTTTTCTTGGTCACTTGATGCCGAGTTTCGCGCGCAGGAAGGTATCGGTCCTGTCGAGCATCGTGGTGCGCGCGGCATCGTCTTCGAGCTGATGGTCGAGGCCCTTGAACTCGACCAGTTCGACGCTCTTGCCGGCATTGCGCAGCCGGCTCGCCATCGTGCGCGACTCGCCGATCCCGACATTCTGGTCCATGTCGCCGTGGAACAGCAGCACCGGCGCGGTGATCTTCGCGGCATTGAGCGCGGGCGATCCCTCACGGACGTGCGGCCCCTTGCCGACAAAGGCGTCGATCAGCCGAAAGCTCTGGTAATGGTCGTGCTCGTGGCGCCACATGTCGAGATCGGTGACGGGCGCGATCGCGACGATCGCCTTGAACAGATCGGGATCGAGCACTGGTGACTGCAGCGCGGCGTAGCCGCCATAGGACCAGCCGACGATCGCCAGTTCGCTCGGCGCGGCGATCCCCTGCTTGACCAGCCAGCGTCCGCCATCATCGACGTCGCCGATCGCGACGCGCCACGATTTGAAGCCGTTCTGCTGGAACCAGGTATCGCCATAGCCAGTCGAGCCGCGATAATTCGGCTGGAGCACGGCATAGCCGCGCGCAGCGAAGAATTGCACCAGCCAGTCGAAGCCCCATTCGTCGCGATCACCCGGACCGCCGTGCGGCATGACGATCGCGGGCAGGTTCTTGCCCGTGCCGTTCACCGGCAGCGTCAGATAGGCCGGAATGGCGGTGCCGTCGGCGGCGGGAAAGGTGATCGCCTTGACCGGCGCCAGCGCCAGCTTCTCCAGCGGCGGCCGCGACAATACCAGGCCGTCGAGATGCCGCGTCTTCTTGTCGAACACACGATATTGGCCGGGATCGACGTCGCTGCCGGTCCACAGCAGCAGCTTCGATTCATCGGCACTGGCATCGACGAAGCGGACCAGC
Source organism: uncultured Sphingomonas sp. (assembly GCA_964243205.1). Lineage (GTDB taxonomy): Bacteria > Pseudomonadota > Alphaproteobacteria > Sphingomonadales > Sphingomonadaceae > Sphingomonas. The sequence goes on along the minus strand of CAXTEO010000188.1, from coordinate 3,789 downwards.
GGAGTTCCGGGCAGCGCTTTGGACAGGCTTGCCGAAAGCTTTTTCAGGACGGGGTCGAAAAAGTCGGTCTGGCGCCGGTCGGTGACGAACGATACGCCGACCACGCGGTGCTGGCGCCCGATCCGGACGAGCCCGGCGATATCGACGTCGGGCCGCGCATAGACCAATTCGCGCTTCATGCTGCCGTCCAGCGCGATCTTGAACAAGGCGCGGCGCCCGTCCTGGTCGTCGAAACCGTAAACCACGTCGAGCGTCGGATCGACCGCATAGGGATCGAAACCCGATTCGCTCTGCGCATCACCCTTCACCGTGCTGAGCGGCAGCCACTTGGCCGTGCCGGCCTTGCGGTAGGAATAATCGATATGCGTCGCGCCATAACCGCCGAGCACCTTCGGGCGGATGCCGAGAATCCGCACCGCGCCGCGGCCGTCGGTGATATATTCCTCGGCATCGCCGCGCGCCTGTTCGATGACAGTGCGGCGCAGCGTCACGGGATCGACGCGCTCGACGCCGAGACCCTCGGCGGTCGACGCAGTGAGCGTGCCGGTGCCATATTCGGGCACGAACTGGCGCGTCATCAGCACCGCGCCGCCGGCCGGATTGCCCTGCCAGTCGATGATGCGGCCGCCATTCTGCATCACGCCCAGTGCGTCCCCCGAGCTGCGCGCGCTGAGCAGTTTGAGATCCTTGCCGTCGGCGCCGACCGTGATGAGCCGGTCGAACCCGATCATGTCGCTCACGCGACCGGCGGTGAAGCTCAGCCCGCACACCAGCCGGTCGTTATTGGCCCATTCGCAATAATCGAGCTGCTCCTTTTCGCCATTGGACGTGACCACCGAGACCGTAGGCTTCGAATCGTCGACCATTGCGACGACGGCGTGAACGCCGCGATTGCCCGTCGTCATCAGAATGACGACGCGCGTCCCGTCGGGCGACAGGCTCATCTGCCGGACCGCTTCGCGCGCGCCGAACCGCGTCGCATCTTCACCCGGGGCGGCATGAAGCGGCACCGCCGCACAACCGGCACCGAGCGCAAGCCATCGCCACTTCATCATAAAGTCCCCCCTGGGCAGCAGGATAGCGCCCGATGCGCGCAGCGCGCAACCGCATTGCTGCGCAGTTGCGCGGCGCCCGCACGACTGTCAGAACAGCGATCAAATCTACGGGGGATGCGATGCCTACGAACGCCACTACGATCTTCGCGCTGACGCTGGCGGTGGTCGCCGGCCCCGCTCTGGCCGAGCCAGCACGGCCCGCGGCGCCCGCCATTTCGGTCGAGACGCTCAAGCAGGTGACCAAGACGTTGTCGTCCGACGCGTTCGAAGGGCGCAAGCCGACCACGCCGGGCGAGACCAAGGCGACCGATTATATCGTCGAGCGTTTCAAGGCAGCTGGATTGAAGCCCGGCAATAATGGCAGCTGGTTCCAGCCGGTGCCGCTGGTCGAACTGACCGCGCACGGCGTAACGCCGATGACCTTCAGCGGCGGCAAGGCGCCGGTGACGCTGCAATATCGCAGCGATCTGGTGCTGGCGACGTATCGCGTCACGCCGAGTGTCGCGATCAAGGATTCGCCCGTGGTGTTCGTCGGCTACGGCATCACCGCGCCCGAGCGCGGATGGGACGATTATGCCGGCATCGACGTGCACGGCAAGACCGTCGTCATCCTGGTCAACGACCCCGACTGGCAGACCCCGGGCCGCACCGGCCTGTTCGAAGGCAAGGCGATGACCTATTACGGGCGCTGGACCTACAAGTTCGAGGAAGCCGCGCGCCATGGCGCGACCGCGGCGATCATCGTGCACGATACCGAACCCGCCGCTTATGGCTGGGGCGTGGTCCAGTCGAGCTGGACCGGACCGCAATTGGAACTCGACGAGCCAGGTGATCATGCCGACCAGAGCCAGGCGATCGGCTGGATGCAGCTTCCCAAGGCGAAGGAGCTGTTCGCCAGCGCGGGCAAGGATTTCGACGCGCTGAGCGCGGCCGCCAAGGTCAAGGGCTTCACGGCCGTGCCGCTCGGCGTGACCGCTTCGGTCGGCTTCACCAACACGATCAAGCGGCAGGCGTCGAAGAACGTGATCGGCATCCTTCCCGGCACGACCGCGCCGAACGACTATGTCCTGTTCACCGCGCACTGGGATCATCTCGGGCATTGCGACGCGGTGAAGGGTGACGACATCTGCAACGGCGCGCTCGACAATGCGAGCGGTGTCGCCGGGCTGGTCGCGCTCGCCGAGGCCAATGCCAAGGCCGGGCCGGCGCGCCGGTCGCTCGTCTTCATGTCGGTGACGTGCGAGGAGTGCGGTCTGCTGGGCTCGCGTTATTATGCCGAGCATCCGGTCTATCCGCTGGCGCAGACCGTCGGCGGCGTGAACATGGACGTGCTGAGCGTCAACGGCCGCGCCAAGGACTTCGTCATCACTGGAGCGGGCAAGTCCGAACTCGAGGATCGCATGAAGGTGCTGGCCGAGGCCGAGGGCCGGGTGATCAAGCCCGAGCCCAATCCTGAGCGCGGCAGTTATTTCCGCTCCGACCATTTCAGCTTCGCCAAATTGGGCGTGCCGATGTTCGACGGCGGGGCGGGCGAGGATCTGCGCGTCGGTGGCGAAGCGGCCGGGCACGCCGCCACGCTCGATTACATTCAAAACCGCTATCACAAGCCGCAGGACGAATATAATGCGGCATGGGATTGGTCGGGCGCGGTCGAGGATCTCCAGCTCTATTACGGGCTGGGACGGCAATTGGCCGACGGCAGCGACTGGCCCAATTGGTACAAGACCGCGGAATTCCGCGCCATTCGCGACAAGAGCCGCGCAGGGAAATGAACGATGCCGCATCCGCTTCCGCCCGCCGAATGGGCTCCGCATAAGGCCGTCTGGATCGGCTTTCCGAGCCATCCGGATTTGTGGGAAGCGGACATCGCGCCCGCGCGGGTCGAAGTGGCCGCATTCTCGCGCGCGGTGCATGCGGAGGGGCACGGCGAGCGCGTGATCCTCGTCGCTGCGAACGAGGACAGCGCGATCGCCGCGCGGCAGATGGCGCCGTTCGCGACCGTCCTGGTCGAGCCGTTCGGCGACGTGTGGCTGCGCGACACCGCGCCGATCATCCTGTCGGACCACAGCGCGCGCGATTTCCGGTTCAACGGCTGGGGCGGCAAATACGATCTTCCGGGCGACGACGATATCGGGCGGCGCCTCGCCGCGTCCAAGTCGTTGCGCGTCGAAAGCTGCGACTGGGTGCTCGAGGGCGGCGCGCTCGACGGCGACGGGACCGGCCTCGTCGTCACGACCGAGCAATGCCTGCTCAACCCCAATCGCAATCCCGGCCTGGGCAAGGCGCAGATCGAGCAGAAGCTGCACGAGGATCTCGGCTTTTCGCGCGTGCTGTGGCTCGCCGAGGGGCTGATGCACGATCATACCGACGGGCATGTCGACAATCTCGCGCGCTTCGTCGCGCCGGGGGTGCTGGCGATTCCCGAGGCCGCCGACAACGATCCGAACTGGCGAATCTATCAGCACGCCGCACACCTCGCGGAAGCGACCGACGGCGTGCGCGTCGTGCGGATCCCGTCCCCCGGCCGCGTGCTGCGCGACGAAGAGATCGTGCCGGCCAGCTACATGAACTTCTATATCGGCAATGCCGCGGTGGTGGTGCCGCTGTACGGCGCACCCAACGATGCGGCGGCGGTGGCGGCGGTGCAAGGGCTGTTCCCCGATCGCGAAGCGGTCGGCCTGCGCGCCGACGCGATCCTGACCGGCGGCGGCAGCTTCCACTGCATCTCGCAGCA
>CAXTEO010000187.1:0-5320 GCA_964243205.1 uncultured Sphingomonas sp. | reverse complement strand
GCCCTCCATATCCACGCATGAGCATTCCCCCGCAAGGCTGTCGGCCCGAAACCACCATCCTCGAATTGGGAGACACCTTCTACGATCCGGTCGAGGCTGCCGACTTCCCGACGACCACGCTGCGCTTTCGCAACCAGGCGGCGGCGGCAGAGGTCGGACTGGGCGGGCTGAGCGAAACCGAGTGGCTGCGGCATTTTGGTCGATTCGCGCCGCTTCCCGGCAGCCTGGAACAGCCGCTGGCGCTGCGCTATCACGGCCACCAATTCCGCCAGTATAATCCGGAGATCGGCGACGGCCGCGGCTTCCTGTTCGCGCAACTGCGCGATCGTGACGGGCGGTTGATGGACCTCGGCACCAAGGGGTCCGGCACGACGCCGTGGAGCCGCTTCGGCGACGGGCGGCTGACGCTCAAGGGCGGCGTGCGCGAAGTGCTGGCGACCGAAATGCTGCAGGCGCTCGGTGTGGACACATCGCGCACCTTCTCGCTGATCGAGACCGGCGAAGCGCTCGAACGCGGCGACGAGCCCTCCCCCACCCGCTCGGCAGTGATGGTGCGCTTGAGCCACGGGCATATCCGCATCGGCACCTTCCAGCGACTCGCCTATCTGCGCGATGCCGAGGCGATGGAGCGGCTCGTCGGCTATGTCCTGCGCAACCTCTATGAGGAGGAACCGGGTGCCGATGCGCCCGTGCGACTGCTCGACCTGGTGGTCGATCGCACGGCGACGCTCGCCGCCAGCTACATGGCGGCGGGGTTCGTCCACGGCGTGCTCAATTCGGACAATATCAACGTGACCGGGGAAAGCTTCGATTACGGCCCGTGGCGGTTCGCGCCGACATGGGACCCCGGCTTCACCGCCGCATATTTCGACCATGCCGGGTTGTACGCCTTCGGTCGCCAAGCCGAAGCGATCCACTGGGACGTGGCTCAACTGGCGATATCGTTGCGCGCGCTCGTGGAGGCCGAACCGCTGATCGCGGTGCTCGAGACGTTCCCGGAGCGGTATCAACAAGCGGTCGCCGCCGCGATCCTGTGGCGGCTTGGCGTCAGCCCTCGCGATCCGGCCAGCGATCGCGCGCTGGTCCAGGCGATCGAACGTGGATTGCGCGAGAGCGGGATTGGGATCGACCGCTTCTTCTTCGACGCGTTCGGTGGCGTGGCGCCGGACGGCGAAGCGTTTGCCGAGGTACGGGCCGCGCTCGAGCCGTACGGCGCGCGCAAGGGGCGCGACCAGTCGTATTGGCAGGGCGCGCCGTGTTCGATGCTGATCGACGAGGTCGAAGCGATCTGGGCCGCAATCGACCAGCGCGACGATTGGGGGCCATTCGCGGCGAAGGTGGCGGCGATTCGCCAGATGGGCGAAGCGCTCGTTTGAAGATTCCCTCTCCCCTTGTGGGAGAGGGAGGGAGGAGCGAAGCGACGGAAGGGTGAGGGGGTCGACCCGCGGGTGCGCTATCGCGTCCCCCTCACCCTTCCCATCCGCAAGAGCGGATGGGCCCCTTCCCTCTCCCACAAGGGGAGAGGGAGATATAGTAGATTCCCGAAGCAATCTCAGGCAAAGAACCGGTAAATGTCCTCCGAACTCCTTTCCTACGAACCAGCCACCGGGGCCGAGCTGTGGCGCGGCAGGATCGGCGATGTCGATGCCGAGGTCGCCGCCGCGCGGGCGAGCTGGTCGGTTTGGGCCGCCCAGCCGCTCGCCTATCGAGTCGAAGCGCTGCGCCGCGTCGCCAATGTCGTGCGCGCCCGTGCCGAGGCGTTTGCGGATGTGATCGCGCGCGAAACCGGCAAGCCGCTATGGGAAGCCCGCACCGAGGTCGAGTCGGTCGTCGCCAAGGTCGACATCTCGATCGGCGCCTATGCCGAGCGCACCCCGCAACGCCGGCTCGAGGCGGCGATGGGCAGCCGCATGGCGCTGCGCCACAAGCCGCACGGCGTGCTTGCCGTGCTCGGACCGTATAATTTCCCGGCGCATCTGCCCAACGGCCACATCGTTCCCGCGCTGCTCGCCGGCAATGCGGTGGTGTTCAAGCCATCGGAAAAGACTCCTGCCACCGGCGAATTCCTCGTCGCCTGCTTCCATGCCGGCGGCGTACCCGAGGGCGTCATCCGCCTGCTGATCGGCGGCTCCGCCGAGGGCAAGGCGCTCGCCGCGCATGACGGCATCGACGGCCTGCTGTTCACCGGCTCGGCGCATACCGGCATCGCGCTCAACCGCGCCTTTGCGACGCGCCCGGAGAAGATCCTCGCGCTCGAAATGGGCGGCAACAACCCGATCATCGTGTGGGAATCGCCCGATCTGCACGCCGCCGCGGTCGTCGTCGTGCAATCGGCCTTCACTTCGGCGGGCCAGCGCTGCACCGCCGCGCGCCGGCTGATCGTCGACGAAAAGCTCTACGACCCGCTAATGGCCGAGATCTGCAAGATCGTGGCGCGCATCATCGTCGATGAGCCGCACGCCAGCCCCGCCCCGTTCATGGGCCCGGTGATCGACAATGAGAGTGCCGATCTGCTGTCCGAAAGCTTCATGGAATTGATGATGCGCGGCGGCCGGCCGATCCAGCATCTCGAACGCCCGATCGCCGACCGCCCGTTCCTGCGCCCCGCGATCATCGACACGACCGAGTTGAACGAGCGGCCCGACATCGAATTGTTCGGCCCGATCCTGCAGGTCATCCGCAAATCCAGTTTCGAGGATGCGATCGTCGAGGCGAACAACACGCGGTACGGCCTGTCGGCCTCGCTGCTCAGCCAGAATCCCAAATTGTACGATCAATTCTGGGCCAATGCGCGCGCCGGCATTGTCAATTGGAACAAGCCGACCAACGGCGCCAGCTCGGGCGCGCCGTTCGGCGGGATCGGCTGGTCGGGCAATCACCGGCCGAGCGCGTATTATGCGGCGGATTATTGCGCCTATCCGGTCGTGTCGAGCGAGGCAGACCAAGCGCGGGCGAGCATCGGAGTCGGCCTTCGCGATGGATGATGTAGCGGCGAGCGTCGACAAATTGCAGCACGACATCGCGATCCGCGCAATGCTCGAACAGGTGTGCGCCGCGACCGAAATGGGCTTCGCCGCGGTCGCGCGCGTCACCGATACGCGCTGGGTGGCGTGCCAAGTTCTCGACCGGATCGAATTCGGACTCGAACCGGGCGACGAGCTCGACCTCAAAACAACGATCTGCGACGAGATTCGCGGAAACTGCACGGCGGTGGTGATCGACCACGTTTCCGCCGACACTGCCTGGCGCTCGCACCCGACCCCGATCCTGTACGGCTTCGAAAGCTATATCTCGTTTCCGATCATGCTTGCCGACGGGAGTTTCTTCGGGACCTTGTGCGCGATCGATCCGCGCCCGCGCGAAATCGCGACCCCGGCGATCGTCGCCTTGTTCGAGCGCTTCTCGCGCGAAATCGCCGATCTGCTCGACTGAGCCACGATTGGTCGCAAAGCGATGGAACATGCGGCTGCGTGGTGCTTTTCGCCAGACGTGAAACACGATCAAGCCGCCAATGGCCCCACTCCCCGCGCCCGCAAGCTCAAACTGGAATCGGACAATTGCCTCGCCATCGCGATCCGCGAGCGCGAGCCCGAAATCGCCGCGATGCTGATCGACGAAGCGGCCAAACTGGCGCGCCGCGTCAAGGAACTGGGCGAGAAGCGCTGATCACCCAGCGGATGAGTCGGCGAAAGTTTGCCTACCCGATGCACAAGCAAGCTTGAATTGAAGCGCGCGCTGGTCCAGCCCATCTGACAACGATGGCCACGCTCCTGGATCCCGTCGCGCGAGGGCGCGTGATACTCGTTGGTGCAGGCCCCGGCGATCCGGGGCTGCTGACGGTGCGCGCCGTCGAAGCGCTGCGCCAAGCCGATATCGTCGTGCATGACGGGCTGATCGATCCGCGCGTGCTCGACATCGCGCCGCCCGCGGCACAGCGCATCTCGGTCGCGAAGAAGCGCGCGCGCCACACTTTGCCGCAGGAAGCGATCAACGCGCTGATCGTCGCGCATGTGAAGACCGGCGCGATCGTCGTGCGGCTGAAGGGCGGCGACCCGTTCATCTTCGGCCGCGGCGGCGAGGAAGTCGAAGCGGTGCGTGCCGCCGGGTTACCCGTGGAGGTCATTCCCGGCGTTTCCGCCGCACTCGGCTGCGCGGCCGAGGCGATGCTGCCGCTGACGCACCGCGATCATTCGAGCGCGGTCAGCTTCGTCGCGGGGCAATGCAAGGGGTTGGCCGAGCAGGATTGGTCGGGGCTTGCCGGCAAGGGCCGCACGCTCGTCATCTATATGGGCGTCGCCACCGCCGCCGACATTGCCGACAAATTGATGCGCGACGGCGTTGCCCCGGAGATGCCGGTCGCGGTACTCGAGCGCGGCACGCTGAGCGGCGCGCGCGCGATCCGCACGTTGCTGGCCGATCTCGGATCGATGGTAGCGCGCGAGAAGGTCGCGTCGCCGGCGATCATCGTCGTCGGCGAGGTGGTCGAATTGTCCGATGCCGAGGACAAACTCGGCGCCTGGGCCAAAATTGCGGAGTCGGTTGCGTGAGAGTGTTGACTGGGAACGATCTGCCGACCGGCGACGTGGTGTGGTGGACGGGCTCCGCCTGGTCACGCCATATCGCGGAAGCGACCGACGTCGGCGACCAAGGCGAGAGCATTGCCAATGCCGAGCAAGGCGCGCGCCGCGTCAACGTGCCCTATGTGATCGACGCGACTCCGACCGCCGACGGCCCGCGGCCCGCGCATATCAAGGATCGCATCCGCGCGCTTGGCCCCACCGTGCGCACCGATCTGACGCTCAAGCCGGCCGATCCTGCGGCGGGGGCTGGGTGATATGAATTTGGGTCACGCGAACCCGTCTTCTGCCTGCTTCGCGGCTTCGCGCCTTCGCATGAAGCCATCTTCCTTTTCCTCCGCCTCTCCGCGTTTCCGCGAGCACAAACATGTATAAATACGACCAATACGACCAGCAGATCGTCGACACACGCGTCGAGGAGTTCCGCGACCAGGTGAAGCGGCGCCTCGCCGGCCAGCTCACCGAAGACCAGTTCAAGCCGCTCCGGCTGATGAACGGGCTTTACCTCCAGCTCCACGCCTACATGCTGCGCGTCGCGATCCCGTACGGCACGCTCGACAGCCGCCAGATGCGCATGCTCGCCCATATCGCGCGGAAATATGACCGCGACTATGGCCATTTCACCACGCGCCAGAACATCCAGTTCAACTGGATCAAGCTCGAGGACGCGCCCGACATTCTTGCCGAACTCGCCACGGTCGAGATGCACGCCATCCAGACCAGCGGCAATTGCATCCGCAACA
>CAXTEO010000186.1:0-5520 GCA_964243205.1 uncultured Sphingomonas sp. | reverse complement strand
CACATCAGCGCCCGCGAGAATCCCTCGATTCAGATTTTGCGCTCGACGCTCTAGCTTCAGCAACCGGCCACGTTGATCTTGCACCGGCACAAGATCGTTCGGCGGAGAACGTGCTTGGGGTGCGTCAGATCAAAGCCTGAGGATCGTTCCGCCATCGACCGACAGTATTTGACCGGTAATCCAGCTTGCCTTGTCCGACAGGAGAAAAAGACAAGCGTCGACGATATCGCTCGTCGTCCCCAAGCGCCTGCGGCATAGCCGCCAGCAGCTTGTCCAGCACCTCCGGTTTCACCGCGGTGCGCCTCGCCTTGGTGTCGGTCGGTCCAGGCGCGATCGCGTTAACCCGAATGTTTTGTGGCCCGAGCTCTTTGGCAAGCGATAGCGTCAGCGCGTTGGTTCCGGCTTTTTGACAGACTGTAAAAATCACCCGCTGCCCAAGCGGCGCTCGACGACTGGTTGACGATCGCACCACCACCGCGCGCGACAAGCTGGAGGGAATACGGCGCGCTTATCGATGAGCGCGCCATCTATATTGACCGCCATGAACCGCCGATAATATTCGAGATCGACGGTGAGCAATCCTTCCTTGCGCTTCCCGGCAAGATAGCCGCGTTGTTGACGAGGTAGTCGATCACGCCGAACGACGCGATCGCAGCATCGACGAGGCTCGCCGCAGACTCGGGCGAGGCCACGGCGAATACGGCGTCGCGCCGCACGACAAGGGTGAAGCGCGGCGAGAAACACGCGCTGCAGCGGAGCTGTTGCGCGCCGCTGGCAAGGATGTCGTGCTTCGCATCAATGCCCGATGGCGCGACGCCGCGGCCGATCTTGAAGCGGCGCTGGGAGCGGCCATTTCCGCGATCATGGTGTCCAAAGTCGAGACACCCCACCGAATTGTGACGATCGCGGAGATGATCGGCGAAGGTGGGAATGAAGTTGCCAATGTCGCGATCATCGCCCTGATCGAGAGCGCGTCCGGACTTGATGCTGCTGCTCAGATCGCTCGCGCGCCGCGTTTGGCTGGACTGGCCCTAGATCCTGAGGATTCTGCGGCGGCGATGGGCGTTGAGCCATCCCCGGACTGCTCGATCTCCGCTGCCGCCAACTCGCGCTGGCGGCGTCAGCTGCGGGCATTGTGGCCTATGCGACGCCGTCTCGATCGCGGACTTCCGCGACGAAAGCGCAACGCGGACGGCAGCGATTGCTGCCAAAGCTTTTGGCGTTGCGGGCGCGTTGTGCATCCATCCGCGTCAGGTAACTATTGCCAACGAGATTTTTAGCGACCCAGCGAGCGAGGTGCGTGCGGCGCAAGACATTGCAGCCGCTTGGGCGAACGCGGGGGGGAAGCGGCGTCACGGTGCTGAACGGGCGCATGATCGATGCACCCGTCGCTAAGCGTGCGCTCCGCCTGCTCGGTCGTGAGGATGAATTGGAGACGAAGGTGTGAACTGGCAGATTGACGGGAGCCGCAGGCCCAGAAAGTTTGCTTGTAGTCCTTGCGATTTATCAGATGGCAATCCCGGTTAAAGGCATCAGAGGATTTTTAACGCACATCGGGCCGAATTTAAATAAACTGTCTGCAGCTGCATAGTAAAATAGCATCGCAGTCGATCTAAGTGCGTCCTTGGTTTGCATCATGCTCCGATAATCTACGATCGCGCATCAACAGCGGGCCAAAGACGGTAAGCAAAATCAATAAGCCTATAGGCAGATAGAGTAGCTTCGATAATCCGAATTGCCCGACAATAACGGTGATCAATGCCGGTCCAACCAGCATTCCAAGATAACCAATCGAATTAACGATACCGATATTGCGTCCTGCGTGCGCTGGATCCTTGCGCCCCGCACTAGAAAGCATCAGCGGCGCAATGCTCGACAACCCAAGGCCGAACAGCCCGAAGCCGACGATGGCGGCGGCTACCGTACCCCCGGCGATCACTATGGCGAGGCCGATGACCGAAACCAGCCCGCTTCCGAACACTACTTTTTCACGGCCGAATACTTCGGCGGCACGATCCCCGGCGAGGCGACCGACTGCCTCCGCGCCGATGAAAACCGACACGGCCAGCCCTGCGGTCGATAGCGGACTGCCTGTTGCACGACGCACGAATTCCTGCCCCCAATCGGCAATGGCGTTTTCGCCGATCATGCTGCCAAGCAGCAATAGGCCGAAACCGATCATCAGGAGGACGACGGCGAAGTCCGACGAACCGGAAGGCGCAACGGCTGCGTCCGCATTCGCTGTTTCGGGCGTACTGTCGGGCACTTCGCCCTTGCTGAGCAGCCAGGGACTGGTCGCTATGCCGACGACCGCCAGCAATCCGCCGAGCACGGTAAACGGTATCGCCGGACTGGTCGTCGACATCGTTGCCAGCCAGCTGGCGATAAGGCCGAACGCAAACCCGCCGATCGAATAAAAGGCATGGAATGCGGACATGATCGACCGGCCGTAGAATCGCTCGACCTGCACGCCATGCGTATTGAGCGCGGTGTCCAGCCCACCGCGCAGCAAACCAAGCACAACGCCAAGGACGAGGGCGGTCGTATAGCTTCCGGCATAGCCGAGCATGACGATGACTATGGGGTAGGCAATCGCACCGACTGTGATGACCCGACGCGGTCCGATCGCGTCGAGAAAATAACCCACGCCAAATGAGCCGATCGCCGCGCCGAGCCCAATCGCGAGCGCAAGCAAACCGAACCGGACATCGCCGGTTGCGCCAGACAAGCCGATCTGGTCGCGCAACGCACTAACCCCGGTCGACCAGATGTACATCAGCGCGCCGATCGCCGCAAAACCGATGAATGTCGCGATTCGCGCTTTGCGAATGCGTCGTGTGACCAGCGCGTCCCTTGTCGTGTTCATGAATGCATTTCCTCCAAGGCGCTCAGGCCTCGATCGATACGGAACGGCGCAGCACAAGGCGCAGCACGACGATATAAATCAGGCCGACCGCCAGCCACGCAGCGCCGAGTATGAGCGTTTCCAGGCGCATCGCCAGCAGCAGCGCCAGATTGGCAACCATTCCGACGAGCGGCGTGACGAGATGGGCGAAAACACTTCGCTCGCCGTGCCGGACCCAGAAAAAGCCGATCACCGATGCGTTGACGAGCACAAATGCCGACAAAGCGCCGAAGTTCTGGAACAACGCAAGGTCGGCGATTCGATCCTGGAAAAACAGTCCGATGACGAGTGATACGCAACCGACGCAGATATTGGCGACGTAGGGCTGTTTCGTACGCGGGTGCAGCCGGGCAAGGATCGCGGGAATCTGGCGGTCGCGGCCCATTGCGAACAGGATGCGTGCGATCGCGGACTGACAAACGACGGCGCACGAGATGCCGAACGCCAACGCCGTCGTCACACTCGTAAGCGTGTAGAGCCAGCTGCCGCCGGCGTAGCCTGCGATATCGTAAAATGCCGTGTCGTCGGAACGGATCGCCGCGCCGGGCACGAGGGCGGCAGCCACCCAGCACTGGACAAAAAAGAGCGCGGCGATGATCGCCAATGTCGTCAACCCGGCCCAACCGATGAGCGGGCGCCGTTCGAGGACCACTTCTTCGGCAAGTGTCGTGATGGCATCAAAGCCGAGAAAATTCGTCGAGCTGATCAGAATTGCCGTTCCCATGGCTGGCCAGGCAAAGCGTTGCGCGTCGAACAGCATGTCAAAACGCAGCGCCCCGGCGCCTTTGCCGGCGACCAACGCCGCGGTGCCGACTGCAAGGAAAATCAGGAGGACGACTAGCATGGCGACGAGCATCGTCTTGTTGGCGCGCGCGGCGAATTGGATCCCGACCACGTTCATGCTCGTGCCCACGATCGTGAAGACGACGATCCACTCCCATCGCGCTACCTGTGGCACAAGGCCGTGCAGGCTCGCCGCGCTGATCACGTACATGAGTCCCGGCGCAATTAGATAGTCGAGCAGGATCAGCCATCCCGCCAGAAAGCCGAACGTTTCGTTCAGGCCCATCCGTGTGTAAGTGTAGACCGATCCCGCGAGCGGAATGCGTGCGCTCAGCAGGCCATAGCTTCGGGCGGTGAATGCCATCACGACCGCGCCCATCATGTAAGCGAGCGGCACCAGCCCGTTGGACGCGCGATTGACGATACCGAACAGCGAGAACGGCGCGATCGGCAGCATGAAAACCATGCCATAAACGACGAGGTCGCTGAAGCGCAGCGCCCGCCGCAATTCCTGCCCGCGCATCGGCCCTGCGACGTCGAGGTTGCCCGCGGTCGAAACGTTCATGACGCAGGCCCGGATAGACCGCATTTCGCCAACGGGAGCGCTCCAGCATCAGTCATGTGCAAAGAAGCGAGCCTGAACACCACGAGCTCGCCTCGTTCACAGTCAGAACTTGTAGCCAGCGGAAAGGCCAAACGTCCGGGGTTCGCCATAATGCGCGATTGCGAAGCCCGGGCCCGCCTGATCGAAGCGCGTATTAGCATAGGCCTTGTTGGCGCTCTGGGCGATCGTCAAAAGGGCAGCGGCGGACACCCCGCTTAGCAACCGCTTGGCCTCCATCTCTCTACCTCTTTGAGCAACTTTCTGACTGCCCGCACCCGATCGCGACGCCGGTTATACGTATACCTAAAGCGGGTCTGCCGCTGCTGTCAGAGTTTGTCAACTATGCATTTTTAACGTTCATCTCCTTTTTACGCCGGGATTTGGGTTGTCCATCCGTCTGATTGACGAATGGTCGAGTGTATTGTGACGCCGACGCTTGACTTCAGGCCTGGAATACCTGATGCGGCAGTTATACGTATAAGGATGGGGTATGCCGAAGGTACTTTATCTGTTCGGGGGCTGGCCCGGGCATTTTCCTCACGAAATTGCCGCTTGGGCGCGGCCGGTGTTTTCAGAACTTAGCTTCGAGGTGGAAGAATCGAACGATATTTTCACGCTCGACCGAGACCTGACCGGGTTTGATCTTATCGTCGTCGGGTGGAACAACGCGGTTACGACCGAAACCTTGACCGCCTCGCAAGAAGCGCAATTGTCACGCGCCGTGGAGATGGGGACAGGGCTGGTCGGCTGGCACGGCGCAGGGGCCGCATTTCGGTCTAGCCTAAAGTACCACTGGATTTTGGGCGGCTCGTTCCTCGATCATCCGGCGGGCGAAGGCTTCCCGAAGCGCTATCAGGTAACGATCACCGACGCAGATCATGAGGTGAGTAGGGGTGTCGAAGATTTCGACGTCGCCTCTGAGCAATATTATATGCAGGTGGACCCAAACGTGCATGTGCTTGCGGAAACTGTTTTCGATGGAGTTCCGTTCGCTTGGTTGAAAGGCAATCGTAGCCCCGTGGCGTGGGTGCGGACATGGGGGAAGGGCCGCGTCTTCTATCACTCGATTGGTCATGACGCAGGCAACCTGGCCGACCCCAATATCAGACTTTTGACGAAACAAGGGCTCGAATGGGCCACGAGAGGGCGGGGATCACGATGACGATACCGGCACATATCGAGCGACTGGGCGCGCGCTATTACAAGCGACCTGCCAAGCCCGTGGAGG
>CAXTEO010000185.1:0-5547 GCA_964243205.1 uncultured Sphingomonas sp. | reverse complement strand
GGGAACTTCACCAGGTCGGTGCCCGGCTTCACTTCGTCCCACTCATAGTTCGACAAAGCGGCGATCTGGATCTCCGAGTCGAAATGGCCGATGTTGCAGACGATCGCCATCGGCTTCATCGCCTTCATGTGATCGGCGGTGATGACGTCGGCATTGCCGGTCGCGGTGCAGAAGATGTCGGCGCGCGTGACCGCTTCTTCCATCGTGACGACTTCGAAGCCCTCCATCGCTGCCTGCAGTGCGCAGATTGGATCGACTTCGGTGACCATCACGCGCGCGCCGCCGTTGCGGAGCGACTGGGCCGAGCCCTTGCCGACGTCACCGAAGCCGGCGACGCAGGCGACCTTGCCAGCGAGCATCACGTCGGTCGCGCGACGGATCGCGTCGACCAAGGATTCCTTGCAGCCGTAGAGATTGTCGAACTTCGACTTGGTGACCGAGTCGTTGACGTTGATCGCCGGGAAGGGAAGCTCGCCCTTCTTGGCGATCTCGTACAGGCGGTGGACGCCGGTGGTGGTCTCTTCCGAAACGCCCTTCAGATTCTTGACGGTCTCGGTGAGATACCCCGGATACTTCGCCGCGAACGCCTTGAGCGCGCGCTGGAATTCGACTTCCTCGTCATTCTCGGGCTCGCCGAGCGTGTGGCCGGCCTCGAGCTTGGCGCCCCAGAGCGCGAACATCGTCGCGTCGCCGCCATCGTCGAGGATGATGTTGGCAGTCGTGCCGTCCGTGTCCGCGCCCCAGTTGAAGATGTCGCCGACATAGTCCCAGTAATCGGCCAGGCTCTCGCCCTTGATCGCGAACACCGGCACGCCGGTCGCGGCGATCGCGGCGGCGGCATGGTCCTGCGTCGAATAGATGTTGCACGTCGCCCAGCGCACGTCGGCGCCGAGCGCGGTCAGCGTCTCGATCAGCACCGCGGTCTGGATCGTCATGTGCAACGAGCCGGTGATGCGCGCGCCCTTCAAGGGCTGCGATGCGGCGAACTCTTCGCGCAGCGCCATCAGGCCGGGCATCTCGGTCTCGGCGATGTTGATTTCCTTGCGACCGAAATCGGCAAGCGTGATGTCGGCAACGACATAGTCGGTCGTCGGGCGGTCGAGAACGGTGGCCACGGGGGATTCTCCGGTTGTGTGATGGCGAAGCCCGTAGCGTGCATTGCGCCCCGGATCAAATATAAAGATATCTTTATGTGTTGCCGCCGGTCAGTGCCTCAGGCGCGCCCGGCCTGGCCGACCAGCAGGCGCGGGTCGATGCCGGCGGTAGCGAAGCCCGCCTCCCAGCGAGCGTCGGAGTCGACGTCGTAGAGCAGCGTCGAGGCGGCCGGCACGTTGAACCAGCCATGCCGCGTCATCTCGCCGTCGAGCTGTCCCTCGCCCCATCCGGCATAGCCGAGCGCGACCAGCCAGCGCGACGGCCCGCGCCCCTCGGCGATCGCCTTGAGGATGTCGGTCGTGCCGGACAGGCCCCACAACGCACCCGCATCGCCCACGACTTCAACCGTGTCCTGCCCGGCCCAGTCGAGCTCGTGCAGCACGAAGCCGCGCCGCGGCTCCACCGGTCCGCCGAGATGAACCGGCGCATCGGGTGCGACGCCGGGGTCGATCTCGAGCTGGCGCAGCACGGTGTGCAGCCCCAGTCCCTCGATCGTCGTGCCGATGCCGATGCCGAGCGCGCCCTCCGCATCATGCGCGCAGATCGCGATGACGGCATGGTCGAAGCGCGGGTCGCCGATTCCAGGCATGGCGAGCAGAAACTGGCCGGTGAGATAGGTCGCTGAGTCCATCGCGCGAGCATAGGCGCGCGCCGCGCGGCTCGCCACGCTTGAAATTCGGACGCGCTTGCACGAGGTACGGCACGTCCGCCCTCCCCCAGGGCGGCCCCACCAGGAGAGTTTTCCATGACGATCAGCGTCGGCGACCGAATCCCCAGCGTTACCCTCACCAAGGCCACGAGCGAGGGCCCCGACCAGATCAGTTCGGACGACTTCTTCAAGGGCCGCAAGGTCGCGCTCGTCGCCGTCCCCGGCGCCTTCACGCCGACCTGCTCGGCACGCCATCTCCCCGGCTTCGTCGACAAGGCGGCCGAGCTCAAGGCCAAGGGCGTCGACGAGATCGCCTTCACGTCGGTCAACGATGCGTTCGTGATGGGCGCGTGGGGCAAGGCGAGCGACGCCGGCGACATCGTGATGCTGGCCGACGGCAATGCAGAATTCGCCAAGGCGGTCGGCCTGTCGTTCGACGGCTCGAAATTCGGCATGGGCGAGCGCAGCCAGCGCTATTCGATGCTGGTCAATGACGGCGTCGTCGAACACCTCAACGTCGAAGCGCCCGGCGCGTTCGAAGTGTCCTCGGCCGAGCATCTGCTGAGCGAACTCTGAGCGATCGGCCGCCGCGCGCGCTCGACCGAGCGATTTCGGCGGCGCAAGCGTCGTTCGGCGGGAACTTGGGCGATCCGTACGTGTTGCTAGTGGCAGGTTCACAGGAAGGGCACAGCCATGACCGACACCAACACGGATTCGACCAAGACCGCCGAGACCTCGACCACGGACGCGATCATCGAGCAAGCCGAAGGCCTGTTCGAGCAAGCCAAGGACGCCGTGTCCGAAGCGTTCACCGCGACGGTCGACGCGGTAAAGGCCAACCCGATCGCCGCCGCTGGCATCGCTGCCGGTGCGGCCGCCGCGGTAGCCGGCGCAGCGTTCGGCGCGAGCAAGCTGCTCGCCAAGGACGAAACGCCGGCCAAGGGCGGCAAGAAGAGCTGATATGGCGCGTCGTTCCGGCCTCGGTCGGGACGACGCGGATCAGTGTCGCGGCGCAGGCGTCTTGCCAGCGTAACGTTCGCGCATTAGCCCTCTGGGATGACGCAAGCATCCGATATCGTCGCCGACCTCGACCGGCTCTACCGCGCTTCGGTAGCGCGGCTCCAGGCAGCGCTGACCACCTATATCACCACGGGCGTGGCGCCCGCGGCGGAGGCGCGCCGCGACGGCAGCTTCGCCTATCCCGAGATCCACCTGCACTATCGCGGCGGCAGCGACCGCCCCACGCCGGTTCGCTCGTTCGGCCGGCTGGTGACCGCGGGCGACTACGCGATCAGCGTGACCAAGCCCGCAATCTTCGCCGATTACCTGATCGAGCAGCTGACCTTGCTGATCGAAGACTATGATGTGACCGTCGAAGCGGTCCCCGGTCGGCAGGAAATCCCCTTTCCCTACGTCATCGACCCGGGCCATGCGCTGAGCCTCGACGAAGTCTCCGCGGTCGAGCTGTCGCGCCATTTCCCGGCCACCGAGCTCGCCTATATCGGCGACGAAATCGCCGACGGGCTTTACGCCGTCACCAACGGCATCAGGCCATTGGCCTTGTTCGACGGCCTCCGCACCGATTTCTCGCTCGCGCGGCTGCGGCATTACACCGGCACGCCGCCTGAGCACGTCCAGCGCTATGTGCTGTTCACCAACTATCATCGCTATGTCGACGAGTTCGTACGCTGGGCGTTCGGGCAATTGGGCCCCGATGCCGAGGGCAGACCGTCGCGCTATACCGGCCTGTCGGGCGCCGGCGGCGTGCTGCTACGCGCCGGCGACGATGTCGAGGCGGCGCTCGCCGATACCAGCGCCTGGCGGCGCCACCAGATGCCTGCTTACCATCTGATGGCCGAGGACGGCACCGGCATCACGCTCGTCAATATCGGCGTCGGCCCCTCCAATGCGAAGACGATCTGCGATCACCTCGCCGTGCTGCGCCCCGAAGCGTGGCTGATGATCGGCCATTGCGGCGGCCTGCGCCCCTCGCAGCGGATCGGCGACTATGTGCTGGCGCACGCCTATCTGCGCGACGATCATGTGCTGGACGACGTTTTGCCACCCGCGATTCCCGTGCCGGCGATCGCCGAAGTCCAGCTCGCGCTCGCGCGTGCGGCGGAGACGATTTCGGGCCAGTCCGGCGACGAACTGAAACGCCGGCTGCGCACCGGCACGATCGTCACCACCGACGATCGCAACTGGGAGCTGCAATATTCGCGCTCGGCACTGCGGTTCTCGCTCAGCCGCGCGGTCGGGATCGACATGGAATCGGCGACGATCGCGGCGCAGGGCTATCGCTTCCGCGTGCCGTACGGGACGTTGCTGTGCGTCTCCGACAAGCCGCTGCACGGCGAATTGAAGCTACCGGGGCAAGCCAACCGCTTCTACGAACGCGCGATCAGCGAGCATATGCGGATCGGCATCGAGGCGTGCGAGGAACTGCGCCGCGAGGGCAAGAAACTGCACAGCCGCAAGCTGCGCGCATTCAACGAGCCGCCGTTCCGCTAAGCGTACGGAAACCCGAGCGAGTTCGTGCGTTACGGCTGCTCAACGAACAAGGGATCCCATTATGGCGACGCCTCCGAAGAAGCCGACCGATACCGACGCCAAGGTTCCCACGCCCGAGGCGAGCACACCTCAGCCCCCTGCGAGCGTGACGCCTGCTCCGGCCAAGGCGCCCGCAACCCCGCGCAAGCCTGCCGCGCGCAAGCCTGCCGCCGCTTCCAAGGCGACGTCCGAGGTCGCGACCAAGGCACCGGCCCCGCGCAAGCCGGCCAAACCGCGCGCCACGACCTCGACGCGCGCTGCTGCCGCGACGCCGCCGCGTGCCGCCGCTGCAAAGCCAGCCCCGGTGCGGAAACCCGCCGCTGCGCGCAAGCCGGCCGCGCCCCGCCCGTCCACCGCGCAAAAGGCGCTCGCGGCGCTACCTGTCGTCGCCTCCAAGCGCGGGTGGGGCCTTGCCGCGATCGTCGGCAGCATCGCCGCGGTCGGGGCCGCCGTCACCGGCGCGCTCTTCGCTTTGCGCGGCAGCACGCCGAAGGCCGAAGCACTCAACCCCGGCAAGCATGCGCATCAGGCCGATGGCACCGATTCGAGCGCCTCGTTCGAGGCGGGCATTGCCGACGAAGGCACGATCCCGAACTGAAATCCTTCTCCCTTCGGGAGAAGGTGGCGTGAAGCGCCGGATGAGGGGGATGGGCGCTACGCTTGGTCACCCTCACCCTTCCGTCGTTTCTCTTTTCTCTCCCCCGCTGGGAGAGGGATTTGGTCACCACCCCGTCGGTTTTCCCTTGTTCTGCTGGTCCAACCACGCCTTCAACGGCGCGAAATAGTCGACCAGCGCCTGCCCCGAAAGCTCGCGGCTGCCGGTGAAGGCCTGCAGCGCCTCGGGCCAGGGCTTGGACTGGCCCATCGCCAGCATCGTATTCAGTTTCGCGCCGACCTCCTTGTTGCCGTAGAACGAGCAGCGATGCAGCGGGCCCTTCCAGCCCGACATCTTGCAGGCCGCCTGGTAGAATTGGAACTGGTAGAGCCGCGCCAGGAAGTAGCGCGCATAGGGCACGCTCGCCGCGACATGATATTTCGCGCCCGGATCGAAGCGCGTCTCGTCGCGCGCGACCGGTGGCACGATGCCTTGATACTTCAGACGTAGATCGTTCCAGCTCTTTTCATACTGGCCCTCGGGCGTCGCGCCCGCGAACCAGCCCCAGCCCCACCTGCCGCACAGCAGCCCGAACGCC
>CAXTEO010000184.1:0-5570 GCA_964243205.1 uncultured Sphingomonas sp. | reverse complement strand
ACGGGTCCTCCAGCTCGTCGAGCCGCTCGCCGGTCATCTCGTCGCGGCTGTCGGCGAGCCAGCGATAGGCTTGCAACAGGATCGCCGGACCCAGGAACTTGTCCGAATTCCACCAATAGCTCGGGCATGCGGTCGAACAGCAGGCGCAGAGAATGCATTCGTACAGCCCGTCGAGCTTCTCGCGCTCGGCGGGCGACTGCAGCCGCTCCTTGCCCGAGGGCGGCGGCGTGACAGTCTGCAGCCACGGCTTGATCGACGAATATTGCGCGTAGAAGTGCGTGAAGTCGGGCACCAGATCCTTGATCACGTCCATGTGCGGCAGCGGCGTGATGCGGATGTCGCCCTTCACGTCCTCGATCGCCTTGGTGCAGGCGAGCGTGTTCGAGCCGTCGATGTTCATCGCGCACGACCCGCAAATCCCCTCGCGGCACGAGCGGCGGAAGGTGAGCGACGAATCCTGCTCCGACTTCATCTTGATCAGCGCGTCGAGCACCATCGGCCCGCACGAATCGAGATCGATCTCGAACGTGTCGTAATGCGGATTAGCGCCGGCGTCGGGATCGTAGCGATAGACTTTGAAATTCTTGATCCGCTTGGCCTCGGGCGCCGCCTTGTGGACCGTGCCGGTCTTCTTGATCTTGGAGTTTGCGGGGAGGGAGAATTCGGCCATCGCTGTCTCGTTTCCGTGATGCGTCGCGCTTGGGAAGCGCGGGGTTTGTGGAGGCTCGTACACAGACAAGCGGCCTCCCGCAAACCCTAGCTCTGCATTGCAACATGCAATCGACGTCCCTTGGCGCCTCCCCTCCCTTCCAGGGAGGGGAGCGACTTAGATCACATCCAGCACCAGCCCCAGTTCGCGCGCTTCCTCGGCCTCGATATACCAGTTCGCCGGGGCCTTTTCGCGCAGATCCTCGAAATCGACGTTGCTGCCCTTGACGATGTCGCGGAAACCCTCTTCCTCGATCAGGATCGAATGCTCGACTTCGTGCAGCGCCGCCTTGATCGACGCGACGACCATCCGCAGCGGGCCGTTGAGGTTGATCGTCTTGGAGATCGTGCGCTCGTGGATCATCAGCCGCGTGTGCCGCGTCAGGAAGCGACGCCCGACCGGGAACGCCGCCATGAAGGTCGCGCCGGCCGAATAGACCGCGACCTTGCCGAGGAACAGGATCTCGCGCCCGTCATGATCCTCGAGCAGCCGAATGTCGTCGGCCATCGTCCGCGCCACCTCCGGATCGCCGCCGAGCGTGGTGAGCGCGATGACGATCGCGCCCTCGGTCGGGCAGGCATCGAGCTGCTGGCGGAAATTGGCGTACATGAACTGATCGACCGGACCCGACAGGCGGATGTGCGGCTTGGCGAGGAGGGGGTAGCGGGTTTCCTTCATGCCCGCGCAAACCGGCGGGCGGCATGGTTGTTCCGCGCCGCGCGGAATCCGGCTTACTTCGCCTCCAGCAGCGAAACCGCCGGTCGCCCGACCGGTTTGGTCTCCGCCGCCGGAACGCGCTGGTCGAGCACCTTCAGCCATGCCGCGGCATTCACGCCAATCTCGATCTGCGGCTCGGACGGGGTGAGCCCGCCTTTGTCCTCCCACGTCGCGATCAGCGAGATCGCCTCCGAATCGGCGTCGCTGAGCGATTGGCGCGTGCGCAGCGCATGGTTGATCAGCGCATCGCCGAAAAAGGTCCAGTCGCCATCGGCCTGGCACCCGAACGAGGTGCGCTCGGCCGAGGCCGCGGTGATCACCACGCTGTCGTCGCTTGCCAGCATCGGCACGAACACGCCCGAATAGCAGGCGCCGATCATCACCAGCCGGCGCGCGATGCCCAGCCCCTGCAGCATGTCGGCGAGCCGCACCGGCGAGACCGCGCCATAGCCCTGGTCGCCGTCATTATAGACGATGCCGAGCGGCGCGCCGTGGCTGGTGGTGTAGAGGATCAGCACGTCCTCCTTTTTGTCCATCAGTTCGGCGATGCGGGCGAGCGCCGCCGCGATGTTGCCGGGCGACCCGCGCGGGAGGTCGCTCGGCCCCTGCCCGTCGCTTCCCGCCAGCACGATCGTGCGCCCCTCCGCGCCGTAACGCCGCGCGAGCACGCGCCCCGCCTCGCGCGCCTCGCGCCCGAACACCACGTCGCTGTCGAGCCCGACCGCGACGACATAGGCGTCGACCACGCCCTTGCGCTGCGGTGCGAGTGCGGCGAGCGCGCGGTCGAGCCGGCGGTGTTCGGCGAGGATCGCCTGGGGCGTGCGGTCGCGCTCGATCTCGATGCCGGTATTCGCCTGGACGGTGACGTCCTCGTCGCTCAGGCCGAGCGCAGGCGGGGGCAGCGTGTGGTGCGGCGGATCATAGGGTCGTTCCGCGCCGCTGGGGGCGCCCGCCACCGCCATGCACGCCAGCAGCGCCGCCGGCGCGATCCACTTGAGCGTACGCATCCGTCGTTTCCCCGCTGCTATGCTCGAAGGGTGGGGACGGACGCGGGCGAGATCAAGCCGAGTCGAGCAATTTCAAGTCGAGCGCGATCGAAACCGCCTGCGATGCATTGCGCGCGCCGAGCTTGGTCAGGATGTTCGAGCGGTGCATGTCGATCGTGCGGACGCTGACGCCGAGGTGCCACGCGATGACCTTGCTCTGGCGCCCCTGTGCCAGCGCGCCCAGCACCTGGCGTTCGCGCTGGCTCAGCCGGATCGGGACGGCCGAAGCGATGCGCCGATGCTCGGCCAGGCGCTCGCTGGCGATGGTCACCGCTTCGCGCAGCACCAGCGCGAGTTCGGTTTCGCTATACGGTTCGTGCAGGAAATGCAGCGCGCCGTGCCGGAAGGCGGCGATCGCATCGTCGACATCGGCGCGCCCCGAAAGGATGACGACCGGCCAGACCGGCGTGCGCGCCGCACAATGGGCAAGCAAATCGAGCGCACTCTGGCCGGGCGCTTCCACCGCCAACAGCACGCATCCATATGCGTCCTCGGCCGTCGCAGCGAGAAATGCGTCAAGATTGGTGAACGTCTCGGTTTCCTGGCCAGTAGCTTGCGAAAGTCCGTCGAGTATATTCCAGGACCTGTCGCCTTCCTTGATAATGTAGATGCGCATCTGCGTTCCTCCGTTCGCAGATCTGTCGAATATGTTTGAACTATATCTTTTATTATTAGGTTAATTATTGGTTTTTACCCTAATATAGATCATAGTTCCAATATGATGTCCATTAATATGGACAACATCATTGTCCCAATTTCGTCTACAAAATATGTAACATTTATTACTTATAGTATACTTGATTATATATTTGAGCATACTTATCTGTATTTGTTTAGTATTTGTAGCCGATCGCCATCTTTATTTTATTTTGTGCCGATCAAAGGGCCCGAAGCGAACCTAATTCTTGTGGAGTGAAGGTGTCGGTCAGCATCAGGCCGGCCAGACCATCCTGCGACCAGCGGACGACACCGCCACGCTCGACGCCCGAGCTCAACCGCACCTGAACCCGCAGCCCGGGGGTAAAGCTGCCGTCATGGGCGAGTTTCATGCCACGTTGCGAGACGTCGAGCACTTCGGCGACGCGCACGCCGCGCAGGCTGTTGGTGAGCGCGGTCCGCGTCAGCCGCATCCGCGGGGCGCGGCCGCGCGGCCCGCGCGCGGCATCGGCCGACTGGCGCAGCGCCATGATGCTGTCGATCTGGTGGTCGAACCTGACCCCACATTGCGTGCCCGTCGACCATCCCACCCGACCCGACAGCAGGATCTCGTCGGACAATGCCAGCACGATCTCGTCGCCCAGGCTGACCGGAAAGGCGATCTCGAGCGCCATGCCGCCGTCGGAGATGTTGCGCACGCGGGCCAGCCCGCTGTCGCGCATCGTATAGGCCGGCGCGACGCGGTATACCGTGCGATAGCGCAAGGTGACGCGACGGTCGTCTTGCTGAAGCGGAACGCCAAGCGACTGGGCCAGTCGCAGCGATCGTTCAAGATTTTGGTCCGCCATGGTGCAAATTCCCCCTTGATGGCGGAGTTCGCATGTTGCGAAATGATCGAATACCTGTAGATTCTACCGTATCATCACTGTGCCCGGTCACCGCGCGCTGCGATGCTGCGCGCGGCTTTGCTCAATAAACCCGCTTCTTCGGCTTGATATACTCGGCCTCATCGGTGAGCGTATAGTCGTGCACTGGCCGATAGCTGATCTCGACCTTGCCGCCGACGCCGCCCCAACCGGCGAACGTCGCGGTCGTGTGCTTCATCCAGTTCGCATCGTCGCGGTCGGGATGATCCTCGTTGACGTGCGCGCCGCGCGATTCCTTGCGGTTGGCGGCCGACTGCATCGTCACCATCGCCTGCGCCAGCAGATTGTCGAGCTCGAGCGTCTCGACCAGATCGGTGTTCCAGATCAGCGAGCGATCCTTCACCGCCACGTCGGCGAGCTTGGCATAGGTCGCCTTGATCTGCTCGACGCCCTCGGTGAGCAGAGCATTGTCGCGGAACACCGCGCAATTCTTCTGCATCGTGCGCTGCATCTCGACGCGGATGTCCGCGGTCGGGATCGTGCCCGTCGCGTTGCGGAACTTGTCGAGACGGCCGAGCGCCAGCTCTTCCGAACCCTTGGGCAGCGGCGTGTGCGGCGTGTTGGGCTTCAGCGTATCCTTGATGCGCAGGCCGGTCGCACGGCCGAACACCACGAGATCGATCAGCGAGTTCGAGCCGAGGCGATTGGCGCCGTGCACCGAAACGCATGCCGCTTCGCCGACCGCGAACAGGCCGGGGACGACCGCATCCGGGTTGCCGTCCTTCAAGTGAACGACTTCGCCGTGATAATTGGTCGGGATGCCGCCCATATTGTAATGCACCGTCGGCGTGACCGGCAGCGGCTGGCGCGTCAGGTCGACGCCAGCGAAGATCTTGCCGGTTTCCGTAATACCCGGCAGGCGCTCGTGCAGCACCTTGGGGTCGATATGGTCGAGATGGAGCCAGATATGGTCGCCATTCTTGCCGACGCCGCGGCCTTCGCGCATTTCCAGCGCCATAGAACGCGACACGACGTCGCGCGACGCCAAGTCTTTCGCCGAGGGAGCATAGCGCTCCATGAAGCGCTCGCCCTCGGAGTTGGTGAGATAGCCGCCCTCGCCGCGCGCGCCCTCGGTGATGAGGACGCCGGCGCCGTAGATGCCGGTCGGGTGGAACTGGACGAATTCCATGTCCTGCAGCGGGAGGCCCGCACGCAGCACCATCGCATTGCCGTCGCCGGTGCAGGTGTGCGCCGAAGTCGCCGAGAAATAGGTGCGGCCATAGCCGCCGGTCGCCAGCACGACGTTGTGCGCGCGGAAGCGGTGGATCGAGCCGTCGTCCATGCACAAAGCGATCACGCCGCGGCAGACGCCGTCTTCCATGATCAGGTCGAGCGCGAAATATTCGATGTAGAAATCGGCGTCATACTTCAGGCTCTGCTGGTAGAGCGCGTGGAGCATGGCGTGGCCGGTGCGGTCGGCGGCGGCGCAGGTGCGCTGCACCGGGGGCCCCTCGCCCATGTTCTGCATGTGGCCGCCGAACGGGCGCTGGTAGATCGTGCCATTCTCGTTGCGGC
>CAXTEO010000183.1:0-5694 GCA_964243205.1 uncultured Sphingomonas sp. | reverse complement strand
CGATCCCGACCAAGAAGTCGCAGACCTATTCGACCGCGGACGACAACCAGCAGGCTGTCACCATCCGCGTGTTCCAGGGCGAGCGCGAAATGGCGGCGGACAACAAGATGCTCGGCCAGTTCGACCTGGTCGGCATTCCGTCGGCGCCGCGCGGCGTGCCGCAGATCGAAGTCACGTTCGACATCGACGCCAACGGCCTGGTCAACGTGTCGGCCAAGGACAAGGGCACCGGCAAGGAGCAGCAGATCCGCATCCAGGCTTCGGGTGGCCTGTCGGATCGCGACATCGAGCAGATGGTGCGCGATGCCGAGCAGTTCGCCGAAGAGGACAAGACGCGCCGTGCAGCGGCCGAGGCGAAGAACAACGCCGAATCGCTGATCCACACCACGGAACGCCAGTTGGCGGACAATGCCGACAAGGTCGACGCATCGCTCAAGGGCGAGATCGAAGCGGCGATCGCCGAGACCAAGACCGCGGTCGAGGGTGGCGATCCCGAAGCGATGAAGACCAAGTCGGAGGCTTTGGCGCAGGTCGCGATGAAGCTCGGCCAGGCGATCTACGAGAAGCAGGCCCAGGCCGAAGCGTCGCCGTCGGGCGAGGCCGAAGCGCCCAAGGAAGACGTGGTCGACGCGGAATTCTCCGAAGTCGACGACCACAAGGCGTAAGCACAATCGCCCTCTCCCTCCGGGGAGAGGGCAGCCGAGCGAAGCGAAGGCGGGAGAGGGGCAGTGCGAAACGTCAGTGTTCGTAGCGTCCCTTTCTTTCTTCCCCCGGCTTGAGGGTCCCAGATGAGCACCGACGTCGATTTCTACGAACTGCTGGAATGCGAGCGCACCGCCGACGACGGCACGCTCAAATCCTCCTATCGCCGCCTCGCGATGCGCTATCACCCCGACAAGAATCCGGGCTGCGGCGATTCCGAGGATCGCTTCAAGGCGATCAGCGAGGCGTATGACTGCCTCAAGGACCCGCAGAAGCGCGCAGCGTACGATCGCTACGGCCATGCCGCGTTCAAGCAGCAGGGCAATGGCGGCGGCGGCGCGCAGGATTTCAGCGGCTTCTCCGACATTTTCGAGAATATCTTCGGCGAATTCATGGGCGGCCAGCGCGGTGGCGCGCGGGGGCCGCAGCGCGGCGCCGATCTGCGCTACGACATGGAGATCACGCTGGAAGAGGCGTTCCACGGCAAGGCGAGCGACATCACGATCGATGTCTCGGGCGTATGCGACGTGTGCGACGGCTCGGGCGCGACCAAGGGCACTGCCGCCAAGACCTGCCAGATGTGCAAGGGCCACGGAAAGGTGCGCGCGCAGCAGGGGTTCTTCGTGGTCGAGCGGACGTGCCCGACCTGCCATGGCGCCGGTCAGACGATCGCCGATCCGTGCGGCAATTGCCATGGCGAGGGCCGGGTCGAAAAGACCAAGACGCGCACCGTCAACATCCCGCCCGGCGTCGACGAGGGCACGCGCGTGCGCTTGACCGGCGAGGGCGAGGCCGGGATGCGCGGCGCGCCGGCGGGCGACCTCTATATTTTCCTGCACGTCGCGCGGCATCCGCTGTTCGAGCGCGAGGGCACGACCCTGTTCGCGCGCACGCCGATCAGCTTCACGACGGCGTCGCTGGGTGGGGAAATCCACATCGCCGGGCCGGACGGGGTCGATCACATGATCAAGATCCCGGCGGGCACGCAATCGGGTCGCGAGTTGCGCCAGCGCGGGGCCGGCATGCCGGTGCTGCAGGGCCGTGGCCGCGGCGATCTCGTGATCCGCATCGAGGTCGAGACGCCGACCAGCCTGACCGCCCGCCAGCGCGAATTGCTCGAGGAATTCCGCGCGACCGAGACCGGCAAGGAATGCCCGCAGACCAGCGGGTTCTTCAAGAAGATGAAGAGCGCCTGGGGGTGACGGTGATGGTGCGACTTTAGTGTGACTTTCCGACCCCACGGCCCTGGCCGCCCCGTCGTAACGAAGGGGCGGGTGGGCCGATGGGTCAGAGGATGAGAACCTCGACCACCAGCGCGACGCCTGCAACGGCAATGAGGCCGCTGGCGAGGCTTGTGAGGATGCGCATGGTAGGTGTCTCCGATCCCGGACTATTTCCGGGACGGCCTCATCTGGAGATTATTGCGTTTGCGCGCAATATTATTACGCGCATTCGCAGATGCAGCATTTGCACGTTGAAATGTGCAATTCCGTCGATCAGCCGTTGCCGAACACGCGCGCAAAGATCGTGTCGACATGTTTGAGGTGATAGCCGAGGTCGAACTTGTCCTCGATCTCCGCGACCGACAGCGCCGCGGTCACTTCCGGGTCGGCCTTCAGCAATTCCATCAGTGACAATTCGCCGTCCGAATCCCACACCTTCATCGCGTTGCGCTGGACGAGGCGATACGAATCCTCACGGCTGACGCCCGCCTGGGTCAACGCGAGCAGCACGCGCTGCGAATGGACGAGGCCACCCATCTTGTTGAGGTTCTTCTCCATCCGCGCCGGATAGATGACGAGCTTGTCCATCACGCCGGTGAGGCGCTGCAAGGCGAAGTCGAGCGTGATCGTCGCGTCCGGCCCGATATAGCGCTCGACCGAGGAGTGCGAGATGTCGCGCTCATGCCACAAGGCGACATTCTCGAGCGCCGGGGTGACATAGCCGCGCACCATGCGGGCGAGACCGGTGAGGTTCTCGGTCAGCACCGGATTGCGCTTGTGCGGCATCGCCGACGAGCCCTTCTGGCCGGGCGAGAAGAACTCTTCGGCCTCGAGCACTTCGGTGCGCTGCAGATGGCGCACTTCGGTCGCGAGCCGCTCGATCGACGAGGCGATCACGCCGAGCGTCGCGAAGAACATCGCATGCCGGTCGCGCGGGATGACCTGCGTCGAAACCGGCTCGACGGTCAGGCCGAGCTTAGCGGCGACATGCGCCTCGACTACCGGATCGATATTGGCGAAGGTGCCGACAGCGCCCGAAATCGCGCACGTCGCGACGTCTTCGCGCGCCGCCACCAGCCGCGCCCGGTTGCGCGCGAATTCGGCATGCGCCTGCGCCATCTTGAGCCCGAACGTCACCGGCTCGGCATGGATGCCGTGGCTGCGGCCGATCGTCGGCGTCATCTTATGTTCGCGCGCGCGGCGTTCGAGCACCACCAGCAGCGCGTCGATATCGGCGATCAGCAGATCGCTGGCCTGCGCCAGCTGGACCGCGAGCGCGGTGTCGAGCACGTCTGAGCTGGTCATACCCTGGTGCATGAAGCGCGCCTGGTCGCCGACATTGTCCGCCACCCAGGTGAGGAAGGCGATCACGTCATGCTTGGTCACTGCCTCGATCGCGTCGATCGCGGCCACGTCGATCACCGGCTTGGTGTTCCACCACGCCCACAAGGCCGCCGCGGCTTCCTTCGGCACCACGCCCAGTTCGGCGAGCGCGTCGGTAGCGTGCGCCTCGATCTCGAACCAGATGCGGAAACGGTTCTCCGGTGTCCAGATCGCAGTCATGTCGGGGCGGGAATAACGGGGGACCATGGATTTTCCTTGTCGGCGCGCGGGCGGGATGCGCGGCGCGTTAGCAGGGCGCGGGCGCGGCATCAAATCGCGGGAGACGCTTACAGCAACCCCATCGCCCGCAAGCTCGAATGCCCGCTCGCGCCGACGATGATGTGATCGTGCAGCGCGATGTTGAACCTCTTGCCTGCCTCGACGATTTTCCGCGTAATGTCGATATCGGCGCGGCTCGGGCTCGGGTCGCCGCTCGGATGGTTGTGGACGAGAATGATGCCCGCCGATCCGAGGTCGATCGCGCGCCGGATCACTTCTCGGACATAGAGCGCCGCCTCGTCGACCGAGCCCGTGCTGATCACCTCGTCGCGGATCAGCATGTTGCGCGTGTTGAGATGCAGCACGCGCACGCGTTCCACCCCACCATGCGCCATGTCGGCATGGAGATAATCGAGCAAGGCCTGCCAGCTCGCCAGCACGGGCTGGGCCGTGGCCTCGACCTGAAGCAGGCGCAGCGCGGTGGCCTGCACGATCTTGATCGCCGCGGCGGTGGTTTCGCCCATCCGCTTCAGGCGCATCAACGCTTCGGCGTCGGCGCTGAACAGGCCGCCGAGACGGCCAAACTCCGTGAGCAGAGACTTGGCGAGCGGCTTCGTGTCGCGTCGCGGGAGCGCGAGCGCGAGCAGATATTCGACCAGCTCATAATCGAGCAGCCCGTTGCCGCCTTGCTCGATCAGCCGCTGGCGCAATCGCGCGCGGTGTCCGGCATGGTCGGGGAGGGGAGCATCCATCGCGCCGGAGAATAAGGCGCGCCGCGCGCCCAGGCAACGCCCCAGCATGACGCCGGCATGGCCCCAGCACGGCCGCAGCGGCCACAACGGTTGACACCCCCCGGCCAGCTTCCTAAACGGCCCGTGAAGCGGGGTTTGCCTCCAATTCTCCGCCATCCATCGTCGCGGTGCTGCACGCACGGCGGCGTTTTCTTATCAGGACACACGCCGCTTGGCCGATCTACGCCCCAACGACGACCTCGACGCCCGCATTGCTTCGGCAAAAGCGGCCGGCGCGGCGCGTGGCGGCGGCGTCGCCCCGCAGGCGAAGGGGTACGGGCAGGGCTCGAAGGTCCTCGCCTTGCTGCTCGGCGCCTTGTTCGGGGGCGGTATCATGGGCTGGGCGCTCGACCAGTGGCTCGGCACGTCGCCCTGGGCGCTGCTGATCGTCCTCACGCTCGCGATCGTCGGCGCGTTCCTCAACATCATGAAGATTTCCAAGGAGCGCCCAGAGTGAGTAGCGCGAGCGCCGGCAAGATCGATCCGATGGAACAGTTCATGGTGGAGCCCGTCTGGGGCCACCATCTGAACCTGTTCGGCTACGACGTGTCCTTCACCAACTCGGCGCTGTTCATGGTCGTCGTGTTCGTGCTGCTCGCCATATTCATCTCGGGCGGGCTCAAGCGCCAGCTCGTGCCCGGCCGGTGGCAGGTCGCCGCCGAAGACGCGGTCAGCTTCATCGACAACATGGTGTCGGTCAATATCGGCAGCGGCGGCAAGAAATTCGCGCCGTACATCTTCTCGCTCTTCTATTTCATCCTGTTCGCCAACCTGATCGGGGTTCTCCCGCTGGCGATCCTGCCGGGGCTGCACACCTTCGCGGTGACGAGCCACATCACGGTGACCGCGATCCTCGCCTTCCTGTCGTTCGCGATCGTGCTGGTCGTCGGCTTCTGGAAGCACGGCTTCAAGTTCTTCACGCTCTTCATCCCGCACGGCGCGCCGGCGTGGCTGATGCCCGTCATCATCCCGGTCGAGTTCGTCTCGTTCATGGTGCGTCCGTTCTCGCTGGCGCTGCGACTGTTCGTCGCGATGACCGCGGGACACATCCTGCTCGAAGTGTTCGGCAGCTTCGTCGTCCAGGGCTTCACCGCCGGCGGCGGGCTCGGCTCGGTGGTCGGCGTGCTCAGCTTCGTCATGATCGTTGGCGTCAGCGCGCTCGAGTTGCTGGTGTGCGCGATCCAGGCCTATGTGTTCGCACTGCTGACGTCGCTGTACCTGCACGACGCGGTGCATCTGCACTAGAATTTTCAACCACTTAACTACGTATTCCTAGGGAGCTTATCATGACTGATCTTGGTGCAATGTACATTGGTGCCGGCCTGGCAGCGATCGGTGTCGGTCTTGCCGCACTCGGCGTGGGCAACGTGTTCGGC
>CAXTEO010000182.1:0-5793 GCA_964243205.1 uncultured Sphingomonas sp. | reverse complement strand
TTGCCCATCACCAGGATGCCGTGGTTGCGCAGCAGCATCACGCGCTTGCTGCCGAGATGCTCGAGCAGGCGGCTACCCTCCTCGTCGCGGACGGTGACGCCCTCGAAATCGTGATAGGCGATCTGCCCGGCAAAGCTGCACGCGTAGAAATTGGTCGGCCGCAACCCGCCTTCCAGCGAGCTGACCGCCATGCCCGCGGTGGTGTGGGTATGCATGATGCAATGCGCGTCGGGCAGATGGCGATGGAACAGCGCGTGCTGGACGAAACCGGCGCGATTGACCGGATACGGATTGTCGTCGAGCTTGTTGCCGTCGATATCGATCTTGACCAGGCTCGACGCGGTCACTTCACTGAAATGCAGCCCGAACGGGTTGATGAGGAAAGCGCCGTCCTCGTCGGGGATTTTCAGGGTGATGTGGTTGTAGATCATCTCCGACCAGCCGAGCATCGCGAATATGCGGTAGCAGGCGGCGAGCTCCTGGCGAGCTTCCCATTCGGCTTCGGACATCTGCGCGTGGCGGACGGCGGCGGTAGCGGTGGCCATGACGGATTCTCCTGATCCGGATTTTCTTATGCAACCTATATCGCATGCCATTCTGCGGATTGCCAGACCGGCTATGGGCAGGGCATGGGGGATCGATGCAAATCCATTCCCCCACTCCGCCGCATTCCAACGACGCCGCAGCAGGGGGCGTCCAGGCGCCGGGGCTGCAGGTCTTCGTGTTTGCGCTGTTCTTCATCTTCGGCGGCATCACCAGCCTGAATGACATCATCATTCCCAAGCTGAAGGACCTGTTCACGCTCAACTACACGCAGGCGATGCTGGTGCAGTTCTGCTTCTTCACCGCCTATCTGCTGATCGGCATTCCCGGCGCGATGCTGGTCAAGCGGATCGGCTATATGCGCGGCGCGGTCGCCGGGCTGTCGACGATGCTGGTCGGCTGCCTGCTGTTCATTCCGGCGTCGCAGAACGCAACTTACGTCGTCTTCCTGCTCGCCTTGTTCGTGCTGGCGAGCGGCGTGGTGATCGTCCAGGTCGTCTCCAACCCGCTGATCAGCTTGCTCGGCAAGCCCGAGACCGCATCGAGCCGGCTGACCTTCGCGCAGGCGTTCAATTCGCTCGGCACGACCATCTTCCCGTTCGTCGGCTCGATCGTGATCCTCGCGCCGCTCGCGGCGACCGCCGGCACTGCGGTGCAGCCATTCTGGGACGTGACGCGGATCGTCGATCCGGCGTGCCAGGGTGCGGCGCAAGCCGCGGCGACCGTCCAGACCACCGCCTATAAGATCGCCGAATCGCAGACGGTCGCGCACGCTTATACCGGCCTTGCCGTGATCCTCGCGATCATCGCCGGCGCGGTGTGGCTGCTGCGCAATCGCCTGAAGGGCGAGCGGCATGAAGTCAGCAGCCTGGCGTCGAGCATCGCCTTGCTGCAACGGCCGCGCTTCGCGTTCGGCGCCTTGTGCATCTTCCTCTATGTCGGCGCCGAGGTCTCGATCGGCTCGACGCTGGTCAACTATCTCAAGTCGAGCCACACTTTGTGCCTGACCGACCAGTCGGCCGGCAAGCAATTGCTGTTCTATTGGGGCGGCGCGATGATCGGGCGCTTCATCGGCTCGGCCGTGTTGCGCGTCGTCAATCCGGGCAAGGTGCTGGCCGGCGTCGCGGTCGGGGCAATCGCGCTCGTCGTGATCTCGATCGTGACCAGCGGCGCGGTATCGGCCGACACGCTGCTCGCGGTCGGGCTGATGAACTCGATCATGTTCCCGACGATCTTCACGCTGGCCAGCGAGAAGCTCGGCGACCGTGCAGCGGACGGTTCGGGCATCATCAACTGCGCGATCTTCGGCGGCGCGATCGTGCCGCTGGCGACCGGCGGACTCGCCGATGCGGCCGGCCTGACGATGGCGCTGCTGATCCCGGTGGTCTGCTATGTCGTGATCTGCGCCTTCGGTGTGTACGCGACGCGCCCGGCGCCGGATTATGCCGACGCGTGAGACGGTTTCGTCGTTAAGGGTCGGCTTACCCCCTGTTCGCCCTGAGCTTGTAGAAGGGCACCTCTCCACGCGCGAAGGCTCGCGTGGAGAGAGGGGACTTCGACAAGCTCAGCCCGAACGCATTTCAGGGATCGCGCTTGAAAGAAGGCGCGTCTGCCGACTCAGCTACAGGCCAAGCGCTGCGATCTCCGCCGCGCTGAAGCCGGCCTCCGCCAGGATCGCGGGGCCGTCACTTTCACCTGCCATGCGCGGCGGCACGGTGCCGCTGACCGAATAACGCGGGGCAGGGGCCGGCTGGACCACGCCGCCGGCCGTGACGAAGCTGCCGCGTGCGGCATTGTGCGGGTGCGCCACCGCTTCGTCGAAATCGAGCACCGGGGCGATGCACGCTTCATGCCCTTCGAACGCGGTCACCCAATCGTCGCGGTCGCGCTGCTTGAAGCGCTGCGCCAATTCGCGCTTGAGCGAGGGCCACACCGCAGGGAGGAACTGCGTGTTCCACTCGCTGCCTTCGAGCTGCATCACTTCACGCAGCGCGGCGTAGAATTGCGGCTCGATCGCGCCGACCGCGATCCATTTGCCGTCGGCGGTTTCGTAACTGTCGTAGAACGGCGCGCCGCCGTCGAGCAGATTGGTGCCGCGCGCGTCGCGCCATTGGCCTTGTGCGCGAAAGCCCCAGATCATGCTCGTCAGCACCGCCGACCCCTCGGTCATCGCGCAATCGACGATCTGGCCGGCGCCGCTCGCCTGTGCCTGCAGGATCGCGGCGAGCATGCCGAACGCCAGCATCATCCCGCCGCCGCCGAAATCGGCGGCGAGGTTGAGCGGCGCGGTCGGCTTGCGGTTCGCCTCGCCCAGCGCGTGGAGCGTGCCGGAGATCGCGATGTAATCGATGTCGTGGCCGGGCGCCTGCGCCAGCGGGCCGGTCTGGCCCCAGCCGGTCATGCGGCCATAGACGAGCGCCGGATTGTCGCCGAGCAGCGTGTCGGGGCCGAGGCCGAGCCGCTCCATCACGCCGGGACGGAAGCCCTCGATCAGCCCGTCGCAAGTCGCGGCGAGGCGGCGCACCGCGGCGACCGCTTCGGGCTGTTTCAGGTCGAGCGAGATCGTGCGGCGCGAGCGAAGCAAGGGGTCGCGGGTCGGGTCGACGATGCCGGACGGGCCGGGGCGTTCGACGCGGATCACTTCGGCGCCGTGATCGGCCAGCATCATGCCGCAGAACGGGCCCGGCCCGATCCCCGCCATTTCGAGGATGCGCAAGCCGGCGAGCGGGGGTGATGCCATCGATACTCTCCCTTAACATCCCCGGGGAAGGTCACTTCGAGAAAATCAGAACGCCGCGATCCCGGTAATCGCGCGCCCGAGGATCAGCGCATGGACATCGTGCGCGCCCTCATAAGTGTTGACCGTCTCGAGGTTCATCACATGACGCATCACCTGATATTCGCCGGAAATGCCGTTGCCGCCATGCATGTCGCGGCTCATCCGCGCGATATCGAGCGCCTTGCCGACATTGTTGCGCTTGACGATCGAGATCATCTCGGGCGCGAACTTGCCGGCGTCCATCAGGCGGCCCACGCGGAGCGACGCCTGTAGCCCGAGGGCGATCTCGGTCTCCATGTCGGCGAGCTTCTTCTGGAACAGCTGGCGGCCGGCGAGCGGGGTGCCGAACTGGTTGCGATCGAGCCCATATTGGCGCGCGGCATGGAAGCAGAACTCCGCCGCGCCGAGCGCGCCCCAGCTGATCCCGTAGCGCGCGCGGTTGAGGCAACCGAACGGGCCTTTGAGACCCTGCACGTCGGGCAGCAACGCATCCTCGGACAGTTCGATCTCGTCCATCAGGATCATGCCGGTGATCGAGGCGCGCAAGCTGAGCTTGCCCTCGATCTTGGGCGTGGTGAGGCCCTTGGCGCCCTTCTCGACGATGAAGCCCCGGATGCCGCCGCCATGCGCATCCGACTTGGCCCAGATCACGAACACGTCGGCGATGGGGGAATTGGAGATCCACGTCTTGGCGCCCGACAGCAGATAGCCGCCGTCTATCTTCGTCGCGCGCGTGGTCATGCTGCCGGGGTCGGAACCGGCGTCGGGCTCGGTCAGGCCGAAGCAGCCGATCCATTCGCCGGTCGCAAGCTTGGGCAGGTATTTGCGCTTCTGTTCCTCGGAGCCATAAGCGAGGATCGGATACATCACGAGGCTCGACTGGACCGACATCATCGAGCGATAGCCCGAGTCGATCCGCTCGACTTCGCGCGCGACCAGACCATATGCGACATAGGATGCGCCGACGCCGCCATATTCTTCCGGCACGGTCGGCCCGAGCAGGCCGAGCGCACCCATTTCGCGGAAGATGTCGGGATCGGTGATTTCGTTCTGGAACGCATCGATGATGCGCGGTGCGAGCTTATCCTGCGCATACGCCCGCGCGGCGTCGCGGATCATGCGTTCGTCCTCCTCGAGCTGGTCGTCGAGGAAGAAGGGGTCGGCCCAGTCGAAACGCGCCATATCGGCCATGTGAGGTCCTTTAAATCACGTCGCCCCGGCGAAGGCCGGGGCCGCTGTGTTATGACGCGATCGCTGTGCCACAAACCCAGCAGCCCCGGCCTTCGCCGGGGCGACGATCAGGTGTTCAAAATCCGGTCGTCGAACAGCCCGAACGCCAGTGTCGACGCATAATATCCGATCGCGCGCTCGCGTGTCATCGTGCTGGCCCATTTGCGCATGTCGAACGCGGCATTCTGCATCGCCATCAACGCTTGCGCCGCGATCAGCGGATCGACCGGGCTGATCGAGCCCTCGGCGATGCCGTCGCTCATCGTGCCGGCGAAGCGCCGCGCGATGCGGTTCGAGCGATCGACCATCTTGGTACGCGATTCGCTCGGCAGGCCGGAGAGGGCGGTGGTGCGCAGCAACGGCCCGCGCTCGGAGAATTGCACGTCGAGCAAGGTCGCGATCGTGCCTGATAGTCGGTCCCAATGGCTCCCGCCGCGCTCGTCGGCGAGGCGCTGCGCATCGGCGACGGTGTCGAGGCTGCGTTTGTAGCACGCGAGCACCAGGTCGTCCTTGGCATCGAGATGGTGGTAGAAGCTGCCCTTGGTCACGTTCAGTTCGGACGCGATCTTCTGCACCGAGGCGCCACGATAGCCGAGCTGGTTGATGAGACGCGTCGCCGCCAGCAGGAAGGCCTCGCGGCCGGGCTCGGGCTCGTCATGCGCCAGGTCGATCAGGTTGGGGTGCCATTCCGATTTCGCCCCGGCGATACCGTGCGCGAACACGTCCATCAGCCGCTCCTCGACGCGCGGATATTGGTCGGGATCGTAACGGTTGAGCCATACCGGCAGCCAGAA
This sequence comes from uncultured Sphingomonas sp., assembly GCA_964243205.1. Classification (GTDB taxonomy): domain Bacteria; phylum Pseudomonadota; class Alphaproteobacteria; order Sphingomonadales; family Sphingomonadaceae; genus Sphingomonas. Next base: position 447 of record CAXTEO010000182.1, on the reverse strand, counting down.
GGTGTTTTCGAGCAGTACATGCGCACGGCCGCCGTGCAGATCGGTCTGCGCGCGGTTGGCGGCGGGGCCCCAGAGACTCCGCGTCTTGCGGAACACTTCGCGCCAGCCGGCCATAAGCTTGCCGAGCACGGGCTCCTCCATCGCGCGCAGGTCGGAGAGGATCGCGAACGCCGTCTCCTCGCCGCGCTGGATGCGCGCGAGCCGTGCCATGTTGAGCGAGAGGTATTTCGCGACGCGCGCCTGCGGGGTCGCCTCGGCGAGCGATTCGTCGAGCATCGCGAGCAGCTTTTCCAGCGTCTGGTCGAAACAGGCGGCGGCCAGGTCTTCCTTGCGCTTGAAATAATAGGTGACGCTGGTGGTGTTCAGGCCGACCCGCGCGGCGACGTCGGCGAAGGTCATGCCCCGCGCGCTCTGGGCGTTGATCGCCTCGGCGGCGGCGGCCAGGAT
>CAXTEO010000181.1:0-5814 GCA_964243205.1 uncultured Sphingomonas sp. | reverse complement strand
CCCGGGTCGCGCGCGGCGGCCTTGATCTCGATGATGCCGTCGTAAATCTCGGGCACTTCCTGCGCGAACAGCTTTTTCATGAAATCGGGATGCGCGCGGCTGAGGAAGATCTGCGGCCCGCGATTCTCGCGGCGGACGTTGAGGATCAGCGAGCGGATGCGGTCGTTGACGCGCACCACTTCGCGCGGGATCTGCTGGTCGCGGCGGATCACGCCTTCGGCGCGGCCGAGGTCGACCACGACGTGACCGAACTCGACGCGCTTGACCACGCCGGTGATTATCTCGCCCATGCGGTCCTTGAATTCTTCATGCTGGCGCTCGCGCTCGGCGTCGCGGACCTTCTGGAAGATGACCTGCTTGGCGGCCTGGGCGGCGATGCGGCCGAATTCGATCGGAGGCAGCGGATCGACGATGTAATCGCCGACGACGGCGCCCTTCTGGAGCTTGTCGGCTTCCTTGAGGTTCACCTGCTTGAAATAATCGTCGACCGCCTCGACCACTTCGACGACGCGCCACAAGCGCAGGTCACCGGTGTTGGGGTCGAGCTTCGCACGGATGTCGTTCTCGGCGCCGTAGCGCGCCTTGGCGGCGCGCTGGATCGCGTCTTCCATCGCCTCGATGACGATCGCCTTGTCGATCATCTTCTCGGTCGCGACGGCGTTCGCAATCGCGATCAGCTCGGCGCGGTTGGCGGTTACTGCGGTGGCCATCACTTATGTCCTTCGTCTTCGGTGCCCTCGGGCACCCCAATCGTTTCGGAAGCGTCTTCGTCTAATTCTTCTTCTTCGACGCCCTCAAGCGACAGCGGCCGAGTCGCCGCGATCAGCGCGTCGGTCAGCACCAGCTTGGCGGTGCCGACCTGGTCGAACCCGATTTCCATCTCGCCATGCTTGGGCAGGTAGATGGTGATGCGATCACCCGCTACGCCCTTGAGCAAGCCCGTGAGCACCTTGCGGCCCTCGATCGGCGCGGCGAGTACGATCCGTGCTTCATGCCCGTTCCAGTCGGCAAAGTCCTTGAGCCGGGTTAACGGCCGGTCGATTCCGGGCGACGAAACCTCGAGCCGGTATTCGTCGGGGATCGGGTCGCGGCCAGCGGCCTCGAGTTCGTCGAGCGTATCCGAAATGCGGCGTGACAGCTCGGCGCAATCGTCGATCGTCAGCTGCCGCGTGTCGGGGCGCTCGGCCATCACCTGGAGCGTGAGGTCGCCTTTTCCGCCGAACAGCTTCACGCGCACCAGATCGAAGCCGAGTGCTTCGGCATGCGGGGCGATCAGGGCGGTCAGATCGGGCGTTTCGGCCAAGGGGTTTCCGATACAAAGGTCTTCGGCGCCGGAACCGGGGGGCTCCAGCCTCATCATCTGGCGATGTAGAGAGTGAGCGCGATATAGGCGAGGGCCGGGCGGCTGGCAAGCCGCCGATTGCACGCCGCGCGCGGGCTGGTTTCCCGCGTCACGCCGGGCTTGTCCCGGGGGCGACCGTGCCGCATTGTCAACGCCTTCGGAATGCGCTGCCCGGTGGACCCCCGGGACGAGCCCCGGGGGTGCCGGTGGTTTGTCATTTCAACATGTTGGAGAATTCCATGTCTCGTGCGCCGCTTCTGCTCCTGCTCACCATGGCGGGCTGTTCCGCCCAGCCGCAGCAAAGCAGCGCCGTCGCTGCTGCCACTCCCGCCACCGCGACACCATCACCCGCGGCGAGCATGGCGCCGGTCACCAGCCTGCCCGACGATGCGCCCGCCGCGACAATAGCCAACGTCCCCGCGACAACGGGGCGCGGCAACCTCGCACCGACCGCGCCGCCGTTCACGCAAACGACGATCGGCACGTTCGATGACCCGTTCGCGATCGCGATCCTGCCCGACGGTTCGGCGCTGGTCACCGAGAAGGCCGGCAAGATCAAGCTGCGCAAGGCGGACGGGACGATCGCCGCCATTGCCGGCGCGCCGAAGGTGCTCAACGAGGGGCAGGGCGGGCTGCTCGACATCGCGCTCGCGCCCGATTTCGCGTCGAGCAAGATGGTTTATATCAGCTATTCCGAACCGCGCAGCGTCGGCAGCAGCCTGGCGCTGGCGCGCGGCCTCTACACCGGCACCGCGATCGTCAATTTGCAAGTGCTGTGGCGTGCCGGATCGGACGGCGTGGGCGGGCAGTTCGGCGCCAACATCGCCTTCGCGCCCGACGGCAAGTCGCTGTTCCTCTCCTCGGGCGAGCGGCAGCGCTTCACCCCGGCGCAGGATCCCGATCAGGCGCTCGGCAAGATCCTGCACCTGACGCTCGACGGCAAGGCGGCGCCGGGCAACCCGATGGCCGCGGCCGGCGGAGTGCGCGCCGAGACGTGGAGCAGCGGGCATCGCAACCCGTATGGCCTGGCGTTCACCGCCGACGGCCGATTGTGGGAAGAGGAAATGGGGCCGAAGGGTGGCGACGAGCTCAACCTCATCCTGCCGGGCAAGAATTACGGCTGGCCGATCGTCTCCAACGGCGACAATTACAGCGGCAAGCCGATCCCCGATCATCCGAGCCGGCCCGACCTCGAGGGTCCCAAAGCGTGGTGGAATCCGTCGATCTCGCCGGGCGGGATGATCGCCTATTCGGGCGCGATGTTCCCGCAATATGCCGGCAACCTGTTCATCGGCGCGCTGTCGGGCGAGGCGCTGATCCGCGTGTCGCTGGCGGGGGATACTGCCAAGGCGGTAAACCAATGGGATTTCGGCGCGCGCATCCGCGACGTGGCGCAGGCGCCCGACGGCGCGATCTGGCTCCTCGAGGACGAGGGGAAATTGGTGCGGCTGACGCCGAAGAAGTAGTGGCACCCGTCACCCGGGGCTCGTCCCGGGGTGACGGCGGGTTTTACCCGCGCGCGATCAGATAGTTCATCCGCGCCGCCGCGATCGGCTTGGTCGGATCGTCCTGCCACGCGCTTGCCTCGACATTTGCGACTCGCCCGCCGAGCCGCGTGACGACGCCCTTCGCGTGCGTCGGCTTCTCGCGCCCACCGCGCATGTAATCGACCGTCACGTTGATCGGCTTGATCTGCCCGCCGCCATCCTCGGCGAGCGCATGGCGCAACGCGACGATCGCCGCCATTTCGAGCAACCCGCCGATCGCGCCGCCATGGAGATAGCCCGGCCGTCCGAGCAAAGTGACGGCGCTCGGCATCAGCAGCAGCGTCGGGTTGTCACCCTCGGCGATGACGATCCCCAGCAGATCGGCATAGGGTGGCAACATCAGGAAGCATCCGTGAACATGAAGGTGCCGGCAACATGCGCCAGCGGATCGTTCGGGTCGCCGTCATGCGCCTGCCCGCGCACGAACGAGATCGAGCGCGTGATGCGATAGCATTCGCCGCGGCCGTACACCGTCTTGCCGGGTGTCGCCGGACGCAGATAGTCGATCCGCAGATCGAGCGTGGCATGCGGGCGGAAGGTGCCGAGCTTGGTCCACACCGCCAGGCTCGTCGCCATGTCCATCATCGTCAGGATCGGCCCCGAGGCGAGCACGCCGCTCGCCGGATCGCCGACCAGCTCGGCCTGATACGGCAATTGCAGCTCGACCCAGTCGGGCCCGTGCGCGTGATAGCTGAGCTTGAGCAGCCCGCCATGCCCACCCACGCCGAGGCGGCTGAAGCGTTGCGGGTCGAATGGGGGCGGGGCGGCGGCAAGCGTGGCAGCGGTCATCTGCCGGGATGTATCGCAATGCCGCTCGTGCGCAAGGTCGCGCCATACGCGATCGCGAATTCCGGTCGCATGTGCTGCTGACCGAAAGGGCCCGGGGCTATCGTCTTGCGATGCCCGGGGCGCCGGTATAGCCTGCCGGTTGCAAAACAAAACCAAACGGCCCGGAAGAGGCCGTTGCGGAGGGGCCTGATATGTCGCATCCCAGCGTCCATGCACGGACCGATCCCGACAAAGCGGCGCTGATCGTCGCCGAAACGGGCGAGCGCGTCAGTTACGCCGAGCTCGATTCGCGCTCGAACCGCGCCGCGCAGCAGTTTCGCGCGCACGGGCTGGCTGCCGGCGACACGATCGCCTTGTGCCTCGAGAACATCCCCGAATTTTACGACATCGCCTGGGGCGCCCAGCGCGCCGGGCTGTTCTTCGTGTGCATCTCGACCAAGCTGACCGGACCCGAGATCGACTATATCCTGCGCGATTCGGGTGCGCGGCTGCTGGTCGCTTCGGTAGGCCTGGCCGCGGCGGTCGCGGGGCTCGGTGCTGGTGCAGCGCGCTTCTCGGTCGGCGGGGCGATCGACGGTTGGGACAGCTGGGAGACGGCGGTTGCCGCTCGGCCGAGCACGCCGATCGCCGACGAGCGCGCCGGGATCGACATGCTGTATTCGTCGGGCACGACCGGCCGGCCCAAGGGCGTGCGCGTCGCGCTGCCCGAGAATCCCGATATCGCCGCGGGGACGGTGCTCGAGATGCTGGCGCGCGGGCTGTACGGGCTTGGCCCGGACAGCATCTATCTCAGCCCCGCACCGCTCTATCACGCCGCGCCGTTGCGCTGGTCGATGACGGTGCAGCGGCTCGGCGGCACGGTGGTGATGATGGAGCATTTCACGCCCGAGACTGCGCTCGGCGCGATCGAGCGCTACCGCGCCAATGCCAGCCAATGGGTGCCGACGCATTTCGTGCGGATGCTCAAGCTCGACGAGGCCGCTCGCGCGCAGCACGATTTGTCGAGCCTGAAATTCGCGATCCACGCAGCCGCGCCGTGCCCGATCCCGGTCAAACGCGCGATGATCGCATGGTGGGGGCCGGTGCTGTACGAATATTATGCCGGGTCGGAAGGCAATGGGCTGACCACGATCGCCTCGCCCGAATGGCTGACGCACCAGGGTTCGGTCGGCAAGGCGGCGTATGGCGTGCTGCACATTTGCGGCGAGGACGGCACCGAGCTGCCGCCGGGGGCGGAGGGCCTGGTCTATTTCGAAGGCGGGACGCCGTTCGAATATCATAACGACCCGGCCAAGACCGCCGAGGCGCGCAACGCGCTCGGCTGGACGACGCTCGGCGATATCGGGCGGATCGACGCCGACGGCTATCTCTACCTCACCGACCGCAAAAGCTTCATGATCATTTCGGGCGGGGTGAACATCTATCCGCAGGAGATCGAGAACCGATTGATCACGCATCCGCGCGTCGCCGATGTCGCGGTGATCGGCGCGCCGTGCAGCGAGATGGGCGAGAAGGTCGTCGCGGTGGTCCAGCCGGTCGATATGGCCGAGGCGGGCGAGGGGCTCGCCAACGAATTGACGGCGTGGTGCCGCGCCGAATTGTCGGGGGTGAAGACGCCGCGGCAAATCGACTTCACCGCGGAATTGCCACGCCATGCGACGGGGAAATTGTACAAACGGCTGCTGCGCGACCAATATTGGGCGAAGAGCGCCTAGACCGTCGCCCCGGCGCAGGCCGGGGCCGCTGGGTCGGGTGCGGGCCGAATGCGCCAAATGAAACGGCCCCGGCCTGCGCCGGGGCGACGGAGAGACTGATGAACGACCGTGTCACGACCAATATCGCTCACCATGTCGCCGATGTGCGGCTCACCCGGGCCGACAAGATGAATGCGATCGACCCGGCGATGTTCGAGGGGATCGGCGCGGCCATCGACGCGCTGCACTCGCGCAAGGACGTGCACTGCGTCGTGCTGTCGGGCGAGGGGCGCGGGTTTTGCGCCGGACTCGACATGACGAGCATGGCCGGCGGCGGCTCCGGCCTGTCGCGCGACGATCGCAACGACCAGGGCGCGATCCTGCCGCAGCACGTCACCTGGGGCTGGCGCAATTTGCCGATGCCGGTGATCGCCGCGGTGCA
>CAXTEO010000180.1:0-5872 GCA_964243205.1 uncultured Sphingomonas sp. | reverse complement strand
CCGCGCAACTTCGGCCCGGGCCAGGCGACCCCGCGCAACGCGCCTCCCGCGCGCCCCACGCAGCGCGACCGCAAGGGCGACGAGCGTCGCGGCGGCAAGCTGACCGTCAACCGTGCGCTCAACGATGGCGATGGCGCGCGTGCGCGCTCGCTCGCCGCCTTGAAGCGTGCGCGCGAGAAGGAGCATCGCCGGATGGGCGGCCCGCGCGAAGCGCAGGCCAAGCAGATCCGCGACGTCGTCGTGCCCGAAGCGATCACCGTCCAGGAACTCGCCAACCGCATGGCCGAGAAGGGCGCCGACCTCGTCAAGACGCTGTTCAAGATGGGCATGCCCGTCACGATGACGCAGACGATCGATCAGGACACGGCCGAGCTGCTGGTGACCGAATTCGGCCACAACATCGTGCGCGTCAGCGATTCCGACATCGATCTGACCAACGATACGCATGAGGATGTCGACGAGAACGCAGTGACGCGTCCGCCCGTCGTCACGATCATGGGCCATGTCGATCACGGCAAGACCTCGTTGCTCGATGCGCTCCGCGGCACCGACGTCGTCAAGGGCGAGGCCGGTGGCATCACCCAGCATATCGGCGCCTATCAGGTGACGTTGAAGGACAAGTCGAAGATCACCTTCCTCGACACGCCCGGCCACGAAGCCTTTACCGAAATGCGCCAGCGCGGCGCCAACGTGACCGACATCGTCGTGCTCGTGGTCGCGGCGGACGATGCGATCAAGCCGCAGACGGTCGAGGCGATCAACCACACCAAGGCCGCCGGCGTGCCGATGATCGTCGCGATCAACAAGGTCGACAAGCATGACGCCAATCCGCAGAAGGTCCGCGAGGCGCTGCTGCAATATGAAGTGATCGTCGAGGAAATGTCGGGCGACGTGCAGGATGTCGAAGTCTCGGCGCTGCAGAAGACCGGGCTCGACGAGCTGATCGAGAAGATCCAGCTCCAGGCCGAACTGCTCGAGCTGAAGGCCAATCCGAACCGCGCGGCAGAGGGCACCGTGATCGAAGCCAAGCTCGACAAGGGCCGTGGTCCGGTCGCGACCGTGCTGGTCAACCGCGGCACGCTCAAGGTCGGCGACATCTTCGTCGTCGGCGCCGAGAGCGGCAAGGTCCGTGCGATGACCAACGACAAGGGCCAGCAGATCAAGGAAGCCGGCCCCTCGATGCCGGTCGAAGTGCTCGGTCTGTCGGGCGTCCCGCGCGCGGGCGATCCGCTGTCGGTGGTCGAGAATGAAGCGCGTGCGCGCGAAGTCGCCGAGTATCGCAAGGGCGTCATCACCGACAAGCGCACCGCCGGTGGTCCTGCGAGCCTCGAGTCGATGTTCTCGGCGCTCAAGGAAAAGCAGGCGATCGAATATCCGCTGGTGGTCAAGGCCGACACGCAAGGGTCGGTCGAAGCCATTGTCGGCGCGATCAACAAGATCTCGACCGATCTGATCAAGGCACGCGTGTTGCATTCGGGCGTCGGCGGCATCACCGAGAGCGACGTGACGCTCGCGGGTGCCTCGGGCGCGCCGATCATCGGCTTCAACGTCCGCCCGAACGCCAAGGCACGCGAGATCGCCGAGCGCCACAAGGTCGCGTTCAAATATTATGACGTGATCTACGACCTCACCGACGAGATCCGCGCCGGCATGGCGGGCGAGCTCGGGCCGGAAGCCTTCGAAACCGTGGTCGGCCGTGCGGAAATCCGCGAGGTCTTCTCGGCCGGCAAGCACGGCAAGGCGGCGGGTCTGCTCGTCACCGAAGGCAATATCCGCAAGGCGCTCAAGGCGCGTATCACCCGGGCGGATGTCATCATCTACCAGGGCGAGATCGCCTCGCTGCGCCGCTTCAAGGACGATGTGGCCGAAGTGCGTGCCGGGTTGGAGTGCGGCGTGACCTTCACGTCGAACTTCGTCGACATCAAGCCGGGCGACTTCCTCGAGACGTTCGAAGTCGAACTGCGCGAACGCACGCTGTAAGGCGCTATCGCACGCATAACATTGCCTATATCCTCCTTATCCGCCGCAACATGCGGCAGATAAGGAGGTGATTTATATTAGCATAGAATCAATAGTAACTCTGGCGCTCGGTATTGCGATGCTTGTCATTGCGATCATCGGGCTGGTCATCAAGCTCATCGAGCTTGGTCGCCGATAGGCCGGTGCGGAGCCCGGTTCTGGAAGACCGGGCTCCAAAACGATTTGAGCCCGAGCGCTGGAACGCTCGGGCTCAGGCGGTGATTTATCAACATAGACGCAACAGTAACGCTTCCTATCTAGAATTTTTCGGGCATTTTTGCAATATGAAACAGACCGAAACCCCCGAGACCCGTGCCGTCCGCCTGCTCCGCGTCGGCGAGCAGATGCGCCATGTGATCAGCGACATCCTCGCGCGTGGCGACGTGCATGACGAGACGCTTGCCAAGCATCCGGTGACGATCACCGAAGTGCGCATGTCGCCTGATTTGCGCCACGCGACGGTGTTCATGAAGCCGCTGCTCGGCCGCGACGAGGAAGCGGTGCTGAAGGCGCTGCGCACCAACACCGCCTATCTGCAGCGCGAAGTCGCGTCGCGCGTGCACATGAAATATGCCGCGAAGCTGAAGTTTCTGGCTGACGAGAGCTTCGACGAAGGCAGTCATATCGATCAGTTGCTGCGCGCGCCGCACATCGCACAGGACCTGCCGGACAGCGATTGACAAACCTGCTGGTAAGATGCATCTTACCAGCATGAATGCTTACACCAGAGTGTCGGAAAAGGGTCAGGTCGTCGTTCCAAAAGCGACGAGGGACCGGCTGGGCTGGTTACCGGGCACCAATCTGGACGTGATCGACGCCGTGGACGGTGTCTTTTTGCGGCAGAGGGACCTGCGCCAAACGACACTCACCGTCGATGAAGCGGTCGCACGGTTTCGCAGCCTGTATCGGCACGAAGGTGCGCCGCTGTCGATCGACCAACTCGGCTGGACGCCCTCGGACGAGGTAGATGACGACGCGTGAAATCGCTCGACACGAACATTCTCGCTCGATTGATATTGGCCGATGATCCGGCACAGGCTATAATCGCCGTGCGCCTCCTGGCAGAGCCGGTATGGGTCACCACCACGGTATGGCTCGAACTTGGATGGCTGCTCGGCAAAAAACTGGCGTTGGACCGCGAGATGGTCTGCGAAGCATTAGGGACCTTGCTCGCCATCGAGACGGTCCATTCCGACAATCGCGATGGATTGCTGTGGGCGATTGAACGATATCGCGCCGGAGCCGATTGGGCCGATGTCGTTCACCTCGTGATGTCGCGCGGCGTGGGAAGCGCGTTTGCAACCTTCGATCGCCGCATCGCGCGTTTCGCGGGCGAAGGGTCGCCGCTACCGATCGAGACACTCTCCTGATGGCCAAACTCTATTTCTACTACGCGTCAATGAACGCCGGCAAATCGACCAACCTGCTGCAGGCCGATTTCAACTATCGCGAGCGCGGGATGCGCACCGTGTTGCTCACCGCGGGCGTGGACGACCGTTTCGCCGCGGGGACGATCACGTCGCGGATCGGGCTCGCCGCCGATGCGATCGCGTTCGATACCGATACCGACCTGATCGCCGTCGTCGTGCGCGCGGGCGAGACACCGCCGGCCTGCGTGCTGGTCGATGAAGCGCAGTTCCTCACCGCAAGCCAAGTCGATCAGCTCGCCGCGCTCGCCGATGTCCATGACATTCCCGTGCTCGCTTATGGGTTGCGCACCGATTTCCTCGGCAATCTGTTCGAGGGCTCGGCGCGTCTCCTCGCGATCGCCGACTCGCTGGTCGAGATCAAATCGGTATGCTGGTGCGGGCGCAAGGCGACGATGAACTTGCGCGTCGATGCCACCGGCCGCGCGGTCGCGGCGGGTGCGCAGACCGAGATCGGCGGCAACGACCTGTACATTGCGCTGTGCCGTCGCCATTTCAGCGACGCGCTCTCCGCTGCCGACTGAACGGACTTTTCGAATGACCGACCCCAATTTGCCCTACACCATCGCGGTGTGGCTCATCCCGCTCGTGATCGCGATCGTGTTTCACGAAGTCGCGCACGGCTATGTCGCGCGCTTGCTCGGCGATCATACGGCCGAGCGGCTCGGGCGCCTCACGCTCAACCCGATCCGGCATGTCGATCCGGTCGGGACGGTGGTGCTGCCGATGATCCTGGCGATCGCGCATGCGCCGATCTTCGGCTGGGCCAAGCCGGTACCGGTCGAATATCGCAACTTGCGCAACCCGCGGCGCGACATGATGCTCGTTGCACTGGCCGGACCGGCGACCAATTTCGTACTGGCGACGCTGACCGCGCTGGGACTTGCCGCCTATGTCGGCATGATCGGCGGGCAGCCGGCGCCCTTCCCGCATACCGTCCAGGGGTTCGTGTTCGACAGCCTGGTCAGCTTTCTGCTGGTCAACGTATTCGTCGGGGTGTTCAATCTGATACCGCTTCCGCCGTTCGATGGCGGGCATGTCGTTCAGGGCCTGCTCCCGCGCGCCGCCGCGGTGCAATATGCCAAGCTCGCGCGCTTCGGCATGCCGCTGTTGCTGATTCTGTTGTTCGTGCTGCCGATGATCAGCCCGCAGGCCGATGTCGTTCGCCGCGTGATCGGGCCGATCGCGACTGCCGTAGCGAACGCCTTCCTCCATATCGCGCAGCTCGACGGACTGTGAGCGGCGTGCACGGGTGGCTGATCCTCGACAAGCCGTCGGGGCTTGGCTCGACGCAGGGTGTATCGGCAGTCAAGCGGGCGCTTCGCGAAGGTGGGTACACGAAGGTCAAGGTCGGGCATGGCGGGACGCTCGATCCGCTTGCCACTGGCGTGCTGCCGATTGCGTTGGGGGAGGCAACCAAGCTGGCTGGGCGAATGCTCGATAGCGACAAGGTGTATGATTTTACGATCGGCTTCGGGGTGCAGACCGATACGCTCGATCTCGAGGGCAAGGTCGTTGCCGAGAGCGATATGCGGCCGACATTCGCGCAGGTCGAGGCGGTGCTGGCGCGGTTTACCGGGCTGATCGAGCAGGTGCCGCCGATTTACTCGGCGCTGAAAGTGGATGGGGAACGGGCCTATGACCTGGCGCGCGCCGGCGAGGAGGTCGTGCTGGCGAGCCGCTCGGTGACGATCCATTCCCTCTCCGTCGCCCCGGCGGAGGCCGGGGCCGCTGCATTTGGGGCACCCGGCGCGCGCGACGACCTGGCGGCCCCGGCCTCCGCCGGGGCGACGATGGAGTCCGTCACCCTCACCGCCCATGTCTCCAAGGGCACCTATATCCGCAGCCTCGCCCGCGACATCGCGCTCGCGCTCGGCACGGTCGGCCATGTCACCATGCTCCGCCGCACCAAGGCCGGGCCGTTCACCCTGGAAAACGCGATATCGCTGGACAAACTCGCCCAACTCGGGCAGGCGCGCGCCCTTGAAGACAAACTCCTGCCATTGAGGGCGGGGCTGGACGACATCCCGGCTCTCTCCCTCTCCCCCGATCAGGCAGGGCTGCTCCGTCAGGGGCGGGTGTTGATCGGGATCGCCGCAGACGATGGCCTCCATTTTGCTACGCGGGACGAGAGTCCGGTCGCACTGGTGGAAGTCCAGGACCGCGAGGTCCGCGTCGTCCGTGGCTTCAACCTCTGAATGATGTCGAAGGAAGCAACATGACGATCACTGCAGAGCGCAAGGACGCGCTCGTCAAGGAACATGGCCGCGTCGAAGGCGACACCGGCAGCCCCGAAGTCCAGGTCGCGATCCTCACCGAGCGCATCCGCAACCTGACCGAGCACTTCAAGGGCCACAAGAAGGACAACCATTCGCGCCGCGGGCTGCTGATGATGGTCAACAAGCGGCGCACGCTGCTCGACTATC
>CAXTEO010000179.1:0-6124 GCA_964243205.1 uncultured Sphingomonas sp. | reverse complement strand
CTCGACAATGTCGGCTACACCGCGCGGCACCACACCTTTTTCGAGATGCTCGGCAATTTCTCGTTCGGCGATTATTTCAAGGAGCGCGCGATCACGCTCGCCTGGAATCTGCTGACCAAGGAATGGGGGATCGCGCCCGACAGACTGACCGTCACCGTTTATCACACCGACGACGAAGCGTTCGATCTGTGGCGCAAGATCGCCGGGCTGCCCGAAGAGCGCATCATCCGCATCGCCACCAACGACAATTTCTGGTCGATGGGCGACACCGGCCCGTGCGGGCCGTGCTCGGAAATCTTCTACGACCACGGTGACCATATCCCGGGCGGCCCGCCCGGCAGCCCCGACGAGGATGGCGACCGTTTCGTCGAGATCTGGAACCTGGTCTTCATGCAGTTCGAGCAATCCGCCGACGGCACGCGCGCGGCTTTGCCCAAGCCGTCGATCGACACCGGTATGGGGCTCGAGCGCGTCGCCGCGGTGCTGCAGGGCGTCACCGACAATTACGATACCGACACGTTCAAGGCGCTGATCGCGGCGTCCGTCGCGCTGTCGGGCGCGGCGCTGACGCCCAAGACGCAGGCGAGCCACCGCGTGATCGCGGACCATTTGCGTTCGTCGGGCTTCCTCGTCGCCGACGGCGTGCTGCCCGCCAATGAAGGCCGCGGCTATGTGCTCCGCCGCATCATGCGCCGCGCGATGCGCCACGCGCATCTGCTCGGCGCGAAGGAGCCGTTGATGCACCGGCTCGTACCCGCTCTGGTCGCGGAAATGGGTGCGGCCTATCCGGAACTGGTGCGCGCGCAGGCGTCGATCGAGTCGACCTTGCTGCAGGAGGAAACCCAGTTCCGCCGGACTTTGGTCAACGGCCTGCGCCTGCTCGACGAAGCCACCGCGAGCATGGAGCCGGGCGCGACGCTCCCCGGCGCGACCGCGTTCAAGCTCTACGACACGTTCGGCTTCCCCTACGATCTGACCGAGGACGCGCTCCGTGCGGGCGGTTTCGGCATCGACCGCGCGGGCTTCGACACGGCGATGGCCGAGCAGAAGCGCGCCGCGCGCGCCGCGTGGAAGGGCTCGGGCCAGCGCGCGTCCGACGACGTGTGGTTCGACATCGCCGAGGCGACCGGCAGCACCGAATTCATCGGCTATGCGTCGGAGGAAGGCGAAGGCCAGGTCGTCGCGATCGTCAAGGATGGCGCTCGCGTCGAGCGCGCTGGCGCCGGCGAAACGGTCGAAATCGTCGTCAACCAGACGCCCTTCTACGCCGAGAGCGGCGGGCAGGTCGGCGACACCGGCACTCTGACCGCGCCTGGCGTGCGCGGCGAGGTCGAGGACACGCGGAAATATCTTGGGCGGTTGTTCGCGCATCATACCACGATCGCCGAGGGCGAGATCGCTGTCGGCGACGCGCTGCATTTGACGATCGACCGCGCACGCCGCGACCGCATCCGCGCCAATCACAGCGCAACCCACTTGCTGCACGAGGCGCTGCGCCAGCGACTCGGTCTGCACGTCGCGCAGAAGGGCAGCCTCGTCGCGCCGGAACGCCTGCGCTTCGATTTCTCGCAACCCAGCGCGATCGATCCCGCCGCGCTGGCCTTGGTCGAGGCCGACGTGAACCATCATATCCGCGCCAACGGCCCGGTCGCGACGCGGTTGATGACTCCCGACGAAGCGATCGAGGAAGGCGCGATGGCGCTGTTCGGCGAAAAATACGGCGACGAAGTCCGCGTCGTCTCGATGGGGACGGAAGGCGACAAGACCTATTCGCTCGAACTGTGCGGCGGCACGCATGTCCGCGCGCTCGGCGATATCGGATTGTTCGCGGTGGTTGGCGAGGGCGCGGTGTCCTCCGGCATCCGCCGCGTCGAAGCGCTGACCGGCGAAGCCGCGCGTGCCTATTTCACCGGCCGCGACGAGAAGCTGCGTGAGGCGGCAACCGCATTGAAGTCGTCGCCTGACGAAGTGCCTGCCCGCGTGGCCGCGCTGGTCGAGGATCGCCGCCGGCTCGAGCGCGAACTGGCCGAGGCCAGGAAGGCGCTCGCACTCGGCGGCGGGGCGGGGGCTGCGCCTGCCGGTCCGGACATCATCAACGGCGTCGCATTCCTCGGCCAGGTGGTCGAGGGGCTCGACCCCAAGGGTTTGCGCGGCACGGTCGACGAGATGAAGCAGCGGCTCGGCTCGGGCATCGCGATGATCGTCGCGGTCAACGAAGGCCGGGCGTCGGTCGCGGTCGGCGTCACGGCCGATCTGGTCGCGACGCGCAGCGCGGTCGATCTGCTCAAGATCGCGGTCGCCACGCTCGGTGGCCAGGGCGGCGGCGGGCGGCCCGACATGGCGCAGGGCGGCGGGCCCGATGGCGCCAAGGGGGCGGACGCCGTCGCTGCGGTCAAGGCCGCGCTGGCGGGCTGACGGCCGCACGACGCTGCCCCGCGCGCGGCTATGGCAGTGTCGCGGTCTCGCTCGGCGTGGGGCCGCGTCGTGCGCGTTTCAGCCGCGGGGCGACGGTCATGTCCGCCGCCGCCTTGATCTGCTGGCGGAGCTCGTCGCGCTTTTCGTGGATCGAGGCGATGACCGGTCCCACCGCCACGCCGAGATCGGTCAGCACCGCTTCGGCCAATTGCAGCGAGCTTTCCAGCGTTTCGGGAACGGCGTCGCTGGCCCCGGCCTTGTACAGCTCGGCGGCATGCGCCGTGTCGCGGGCACGCGCGATGATCGTCAGATCGGGCACCCAATTGCGGACTCGCTTGGTCAGCGCGACGCTGAGCACCGGGTCGTCCATCGTCAGGATCAGCGCCTTGGCGCGACCGAGGTTGAGCCGGTCGACCAGCTCGGGCCGCACGACATCCCCGAAAATGACCGCATAGCCCTCCGCTCGCGCCGCGGTGACCGCGTCGATATCCGCTTCGACCGCGACATAGAGCTGGCCGTGGACGCCGAGCATGTCGCACACCATCCGCCCGACGCGCCCGAAGCCGATGACGACCGTCCCCGGGCCTTCGGGCGAGATTTCCGCTTCGGGCAAGCTGCTCCCATTATGCTCGATCCGCCGTGCCGCGCGCTTGCCGAGCATCGCCAGCAACGGCGTGATGGTGAGCCCGATCGCGGTGACGGTCTGCCAGAAGCTCGCCAGGCCGGGGGCGAGCAATTGCGCGCTGCTCGCCGCGCCGAGCACGATCAATGTCGTTTCGGAGGGACTGCCCATCAACACGCCGGTCTCGGCCGCGACCCCGCCGCGAATGCCCGACACCCGCAACAGGCCGAAGGTCACCACCGCCTTGATCGCGACCACCGCCACGATGCCCAGGAAATAGCTGCCCCAATCGGCAGCGATCGCCCGCAGGTCGACGCTCATCCCGACCGTGATCAGGAACACGCCGAGCGCGAGGCCCTTGAACGGCGCGGTCATCACCTCGACTTCGCTGTGATAATCGGTCTCGGCGATCAGCAGACCCGCGATCAATGCGCCCACGATCGGCGACAGGCCGGCCGCGGTGGTGGCGACGCTCGCGATGATGACCACCAGCAGCGAGGCGGCGAGGAACAGCTCGGGGCTCTTGGTCCGCGCGGCCTGCGCGAACAGCCGCGGCAGGAGGAAACGTCCGCCGAAGAACAGGATCGCGATCGTCACGACGGCACCGCCGCCGACGCGCGCAAAGCCGAGCCAGCCGCCCGCCGCCGCCATCGGGCCGAGCGCGCCGAGGATGAAGATGATCGGGACGAGCGCGAGATCCTCGAACAGCAGCATCGCAAAGGCGGTGCGTCCGACCGGGCTGGCGGTGCCGGCGATCGGCAGCACCAGCGCGGTCGACGACAAAGCGAGCGCGATGCCCAGCGCCATCGATCCGCTCCATGCAGTTCCGATCAGCAGATGCAGCCCGGCGCCGAGGATCACGCCCGAGGCGATCAGCTGTGCCGCGCCGGTGCCGAAGACGAGCTGGCGCATCGACCACAACCGCTTGAACGAGAGTTCGAGCCCGATCGAGAAGAGCAGCAGCACGATGCCGAACTCGGCGAACGGCTCGATCGCATGCGCGTCGGAAATCGTGATATGGTAGAGCCACGGATAGAGGTGGACGAGCGCGCCGAGCCCGAACGGGCCGACTGCCAGACCGACCAGGATGAAGCCGATGACCGGACTGATCTTCGCCCGGGCAAACGCAGGAATGACCAGCCCGGCGGCGCCGAGAATGACGAGCGCGTCGCTGAAGCCGGACGTGAGGAGAGGGGTCGCCATGGCCTTGTTAAACCAGCTTGATGGGGGTTTGTCAGCTTATGCCTGAAGCGGACGTAGTGATTGTCGGCGGCGGCCCCGCGGGCATGGTCGCGGGCTTGCTGTTCGCGCGGGCCGGATTGCGGACGACGGTGCTGGAAAAGCATGGCGACTTCCTGCGCGATTTTCGCGGCGACACGGTGCACCCGTCGACGCTGCGGATCTTCGCCGAACTCGGACTGCTCGACGGCTTGCTCGCGCGGCCGCACGACAAGGTGCGGCGGATCGGCGCACGGATTGCGGGGCAGACGGTGGAGCTCGTCGATTTCACGCATTTGCCGGTGCCCGCGCCGTACATCGCGTTGATGCCGCAATGGGAGCTCCTCGATTATGTCGCGCAGGCGGCGCGCCGCTATCCTGGCTTCACGCTCCGGCAGAACTGCCTGGGCGCGGCGACGGTCGAGCTGGGCGGCCGCGTCGTCGGAGTCCGCACCGGCGATGGCGAAGCGATCCGCGCGCGGCTGGTGCTGGCATGCGACGGCCGCGATTCGCGCTTTCGCGACGGCTTGCCGCTGACCACGATCGGCGCGCCGATGGACGTTTTCTGGTTCCGTTTGCCCAAGGTGATGGCGGTCGACAATGCGTCGATGGGGGTGTTCGACACCGGCCGGATCTTCGTGCTGATCGATCGCGGCGACTATTGGCAATGCGCCTTCGTCTTCGCCAAGGGCAGCGCCGATCAGGTGCGGGCCGAGGGCATTGCGGCGTTCCGCGAACGCGTGCGCGCGGTCGGCCCCGAAACGGCGCGGGTGGACGAGACGATCCACGGCTGGGACGACGTCAAGCTGCTGAGCGTGACGGTCGACCGGCTCGAACGCTGGTGGCGGCCGGGGCTGCTGGTGATCGGCGATGCGGCGCATGCGATGTCGCCGATCGGCGGGATCGGGATCAACCTCGCGGTGCAGGATGCGGTGGCGGCGGCCAATGCGCTCGCCGGGCCGATGGCGGCCGGGGCGGATCCCGACCCGTTGCTCGATCGGGTCGAACGGCGGCGCAAATGGCCGACGCGCGTGACGCAGGAAGCGCAGCGTGCGGTGCAGGATCGCGTCATCGCGCCGTTGCTTGCGGGCGGAGCGCCGATGACGCATCCGCCGCTGCCCGCACAGCTGCTCGATCATGTGCCGATGCTGCGACGGCTGCCCGCCCGGCTGATCGGGCTCGGCGTGCGGCCGGAACATGTGCGGTCGCCGGAAGCGCGCTAGAAAACCATCGCTTCCCCGGCGAAGGCCCGGGCCCAGTAGCGATGGCAGATGTAACGGCGCGCTGCCGCTAGCATTCCACCGTTCCACCCCTGAGCCCCGGCCTCCGCCGGGGAAGAGAAGCAGGGAAGATCAGCCGGTGATCTCGCCCATCTTGGCTTCGAGGTTGACGCGGACCTGTTCGAAGAACTGCTCGGTCGTCATCCACGGCTGTTCCGGACCGATCAGCAGTGCCAGATCCTTGGTCATGTGACCGTCCTCGACCGTCTTGATGCAGACGCGCTCGAGCGTCTCGGCGAACTTGGTCACCTCAGGCGTGCCATCGAACTTGCCGCGATACTTGAGGCCGCCGGTCCAGGCGAAGATCGAGGCGATCGGGTTGGTCGAGGTCGCCTTGCCCTGCTCGTGCTGGCGGAAGTGGCGCGTGACGGTGCCGTGCGCGGCTTCCGCTTCGACCGTCTTGCCGTCCGGCGTGAGCAGCGCCGAGGTCATCAGGCCGAGCGAGCCGAACCCTTGAGCGACCTGGTCCGACTGGACGTCGCCGTCATAGTTCTTGCACGCCCAGACGAACTCGCCGTGCCACTTGAGCGCCGAGGCGACCATGTCGTCGATCAGGCGATGCTCGTAGACGATGCCCGCTTCCTTGAAC
>CAXTEO010000178.1:0-6176 GCA_964243205.1 uncultured Sphingomonas sp. | reverse complement strand
GGAAGTCCTTGCGCGGCACCTTGTGGCGCTCGGCGAGGCGCAGCATCTGGCCGCCCAGCGCGGTGAGGCGCCGGTTGAAGGCATAGAGCTGATCGACCAGATATTCGATCTTAGCATTGTGGAACTGGACCGATTCGACCTCTGCGGTCAGTTCCTCGCGCAGCTTCTGGTACTTGCGCTCGTCGGCCGCGGTGAGTTCGCCGCCCGCCGCCATCGCGTCCAGACGCGTCTGCTGGACCTTGGAGAATTTCTTGTAGAGCGCGGTGATGCTGGCGAAGCGCTCGAGCGCGATCGGCTTGAGCTGCTCTTCCATCTGCGCGAGGCTGAGGGTGTTGTCCTCTTCCTCGTCGTCGGACGGACGCGGCGTGCGCCGCTCGGTCATCGAATCCTCGTCCTCGTCGGCGGACGCTTCCTCGGGCTCGGCTTCTTCCTTGAAGGACGGGCCAGCGGTCTTCTCGCTGATCTCGCCGCCATTCTCGGAATCGTCGTCGGTCAGCGATTCGGGCGCGGGATCCTTCGACAGCATCGCGTCGAGATCCATGATCTCGCGCAGCTGCATCGTGCCCTCGTTGAGCGCGGTCGACCAGTCGATGATCGCGTTGAAGGTGATCGGCGATTCGCAGAGACCCAGGATCATCGTGTCGCGACCAGCTTCGATCCGCTTGGCGATGGCGATCTCGCCCTCGCGGCTGAGCAGCTCGACGGCGCCCATCTCGCGCAGGTACATCCGCACCGGATCGTCGGTGCGATCGATGACTTCCTTCTTCTTGACGTCGAGCGCGGGGCCGGCGTCTTCGGACGCGTCGACCGGCTCTGCGTCGTCCTCGTCGTCCTGCTTGGGGCTCTCGTCGCCTTCCTCGCCCTGCTCGTCATTCTCGACGATGTTGATGCCCATTTCGGACAGCGCGGCACTGATATCCTCGATCTGGTCGGAGGACATTTCGCCTTGCGGCAGCGCTTCGTTGAGCTGTTCGTAGGTGATGTAGCCACGCTTCTTGGCGCGGGCGATCACCTTCTTGATCGACGCATCGTTCAAATCGATCAGCGGCGCGTCGCTACCCTCGGTGGTCTCGCCCACGTCCGCCATATCCGTCTTCGCCATCAACTGCCCTCAGCAAACGCTCTGGCATCTTCGTTCGACTGCACCAGATCGGTGAGCCGCGCGTCCAGAGCCTGTTTTTCTTTCACGAGCGACACTTGCCGCTCATACGCCTCATCCGAATAGTCCGCCTGCATCACTGCCGTCGCTTCGGCCAGCGCCGCATCCACTTCCGGCCGCGCCACCAAAATCGCGATCGCCTCGTCGAGCTCCTCGCGAGCCCTGGCAGGCTCCGCATCCCTCCGCGTGAACGAACACATGATTTGGTCGGCCCGCAACAGATCGTGCGCGATTATATCAAATCCAGATGCTGCCAATATGGTAAGAAGGTGCTCACTATCAAGCGTCCGTTCCTCAACGGCGCAATCTATCATCGCATCGAGCAGCGCCGCATGCCGGTGATCGTTGATCTGGAGCCGGCCGAGTTCGCCGATATGGCGCACGATTTCGGACGGGTAACGCAGCAGTCCGGCGAGCACCGGTTTGGTCAGCGCATCGTCGATGCCACGCAGCCGGATGCCCTTGGCGCCTTCGCCGACCGGGCCGGGGGCGGGCTTCCACGGCTGGTTGCCCTTGCGCCCGCCGCCTTGCGGGCGGGGGACGAACGGCGCGCGCGGCGGGCGGGCGTTGAGCGCGTCGGTGCGGCGGCGGAATTCGGCGATATATTCCGACTTCACGTTCGCATCGGCGATGGTGTGGGCGAGTTCGGTCAGGCGCTGCTTGAGGCCGGCGCGCTGCTCGGGGGTGGTGAGCGGTTCGGCGGCGAATTCGCTCGCCCAGAGCTTGTCGACCAAAGGCTCGGGCTGCGCGAGCAAAGCTTCGAGGGCGGCGGGGCCCTTGGAGCGCACGAGATCGTCGGGGTCGATGCCGGGCGGGAGCGTGACGAAGGCGAGACTGTGGCCGGGGGTCAGCAGCGGCATCGCGCGGTGCGCGGCGCGGATCGCGGCCTTTTGTCCGGCGCTGTCGCCGTCGAAGCACAGGATCGGCACGTCGGACAGGCGCCACAGCCGTTCGAGCTGCGCTTCGGTCAGCGCGGTGCCCAAGGGGGCGACCGCTTCGCGGAAACCGGCCTGGGCGAGCGCGATCACGTCCATATAGCCCTCGACCACCAGCACGCGCCCCGTCTTGCGCGTGGCGGGCGCGGCCTTGTCGAGATTGTAGAGCGTGCGGCCCTTGTCGAACAGCGGGGTCTCGGGCGAGTTGAGGTACTTCGGCTCGCCATCGCCGATGATGCGCCCGCCGAACGCCACCGTCCTGCCGCGCGGATCGCGGATCGGGATCATCAGCCGGCCGCGGAAGCGGTCGTAGGGGGCCTTGTCCTCGACCGCGATGAGCAGCCCGGCCTCGACCAGCAGCGAGTCGCCATAGTCCTTCAGCGCGCCTTTCAGGCTCCCACGCGAATCAGGGGCGAAGCCGAGCCCGAATTCGCGTGCGGTCTCGGGCTTGATGCCGCGTTTGACGAGCACGTCGCGGGCATTGGCGCCCGACAGGCCGTTGAGTTGGTCGGTGAACCAGGTCGCGGCATCGGCACAGGCTTCGTGCAAGCCCTTGGCGGCTTCGGCTTTCTCGGCGGCGCGCGGGTCCATCGCCGGGAGTTCCATGCCGGCGGTCTGCGCGAGCTCCTTGACCGCATCCATGAACGGCAGGCCGCGCTGGTCGGTCATCCAGCGAATCGCGTCGCCATGCGCCGAGCAGCCGAAGCAATGGTAGAAGCCCTTGTCGTCGTTGACGTAGAAGCTGGGGGTCTTCTCGTTGTGGAACGGACAGCAGGCGCGCCACTCGCGCCCGGCCTTCTGGAGCTTGGTGGTCTTGCCGATCAGGCCCGACAGCAGCGTGCGCGCGCGCAGTTCGTCGAGGAATTGCGGGGAGAGGGTCATCTTCCCCCCTCCGTATCGGGCGCCGCTAGCCCAGCCGCCTCCCCTCCCGCTTGCGGGAGGGGGTAGGGGGTGGGCGCGCGCTCGGTTCCGAACGCAGCGGCAGCTATGGTCTCCAGCACGCCTTGCATATTGGGGGTCAGGTCGTTGTTCCAGAACCGGATGACGCGATAACCGGCCTTTTCGAGCGCACACGTCCGCGCTTCGTCGTACGCGATCGCTTCGGAATGCTGGCTGCCGTCGAGTTCCACGATCAACCGCTCCGCCCGACACACGAAATCCACCCGATACCCGGCAATCGGCATCTGCCGGCTGAACTTCAGCCCTGCCAGCCGCTTTCCCTTGAGCTGGCGCCACAACATCTCCTCATGCGGCGTCGCATTGTTGCGCAGGTCGCGGACAGCCGCAGTCGGTCGGCCCAGACGATAGCGCGCGCCCACCCCCGGCCCCTCCCGCAAGCGGGAGGGGAGGGCGTTGCGCTCGTTCTCGGCCGGGCGCTCCTCCATCTTACGCCAGCGCCGCCTTCACCGCGGCGCTCGCCTTGCTCATGTCGAGCGTCGTCGCATGCCGCGCCTTCAGTTCGGCCATCACGCGGCCCATGTCCTTCATGCCGCTCGCCCCAAGCTCCGCCTTGATCGCCTCGATCGCCGCAGCCGTGGCCGCCTCGTCCATCTGCGTCGGCAAAAACCGCTCGATCACCGCGACCTCGGCCGCTTCGCCATCGGCCAGCTCCTGCCGCCCGCCTTTCACGAACATCTCGATCGACTCGCGGCGCTGCTTGACCATTTTCTGCAGCACTTCGACCACGAGCGCGTCGTCATCGTCGGGCGCCTTGCCGGTACGCGCCTCGATGTCGCGATTCTTGATCGCGCTTTGCACGAGCCGGAGCGTGGCGGTGCCCGCTTTGTCGCCGCCCTTCATCGCGGTGATGAGAGCAGCCTTGATGTCGTCGCGAATCATGTGTCGTCCTTCAGGTGGTGCAAGACTCTACCGGGTTTATCCGATTGACGCATGCCCGATGCACTTCTAGTCCCCGGCGCTTAGCGACATCGACAATTTTACGGAGTGCCCGCCGCAATGGCCGACGCCTATCCTACGACTGCGCCCGAAGGTGCTACCGGCGTTCTGGTGCTCTCCAGCGGCGAGGTCGTATGGGGCCGTGGCTTCGGCGCGGAAGGCGCGGCGGTCGGCGAGGTGTGCTTCCACACCGCGATGACGGGCTATCAGGAAATCATGACCGACCCGAGCTTCGCCGGGCAGATCATCACCTTCACCTTCCCGCATATCGGCAATGTCGGCGCCAACCCCGACGATCTCGAGGCCAACGACCCGCATGCGCTCGGCATGATCGTGCGCGAGGACGTGACCGGGCCGAGCAATTTCCGCTCGGTCGAGCGGCTCGATGCGTGGATGGCGAAGCATGGGCGGATCGGGCTTTCGGGGGTCGATACGCGCGCTTTGACGCGGCGGATTCGCGCGGGGGGTGCGCCGAATGCGGTGATTGCGCATGCCGCGGACGGTGTGTTCGACGTGGACGCGTTGCTGGCGCAGGCGCGGGCTTGGCCCGGGCTGGAGGGGATGGACCTCGCGATCGAAGTGACGACCAAGACGCATTATGGCTGGAATGGTGGCGTGTGGGAGTTGGGTTCTTCTGCTCCCCTCCCATCGGGAGGGGCTGGGGGAGGGCAGGATATTGCTCCGACCGTCGCGATCGATGAACTGTCCTCCCCCAGCCCCTCCCAACGGGAGGGGAGTAAGAAGCGCCCACATGTCGTCGCGATCGACTATGGCTCGAAGCGCAACATCTTCCGCAACCTCGTCGCCGCCGGCGCCGACGTCTCGGTCGTGCCCGCGGGCGCCACCTATGACGACGTAATGGCGCTCGAGCCCGACGGCATCTTCCTGTCAAACGGCCCCGGCGACCCCGCCGCGACCGGCGTCTATGCCGTGCCGGTGATCCAGCAATTGCTCGAGACCGGCAAGCCGCTGTTCGGCATCTGCCTCGGCCATCAATTGCTCGGCCTCGCGGTCGGTGCGACCACCACCAAGATGTTCCAGGGCCATCGCGGCGCCAACCATCCGGTCAAGCGCCTCTCGGATGGCGCGGTCGAGATCACCTCGATGAACCACGGCTTCGCGGTCGAGCGCGCGAGCTTGCCGGCAAGCGTGCGCGAGACGCACGTCTCGCTGTTCGACGGCTCGAACGCCGGCCTCGAACTGACCGACCGCCCCGCCTTCAGCGTGCAATATCACCCCGAGGCGAGCCCGGGGCCGCAGGACAGCCTGTATCTGTTCGAGAAGTTCGTGGGGATGCTGGTGTGAAGTGGGTGCTCCCGCCAATCTTGCTGCTCGTGCTTTGCGCGAACGCGGGGCCGAATTGGGAAGCGATGTCCACATCGCAGAAGCTAGCGAGACTCGATAGGATCGCATCAGGCTGCCACTTGCCTCGTAGCGTTTTCAAGCTTCGGACCGGGGATGATCTTCATTTTCAGCCCTCTCCGAAAGCCAAATATCGAAACGTCGAATGCGCGTTGACGAAGCTCGAGCGGATCCACGGCCTCCCCAAAATGGGCTTCATCGGTCGCGAAACTTACGAGCCCGAACTTAAGACGAAAGCTCAGCCATGACTCTGCCAGACGTCGATCCCGCCCGGCTCGAAGAAGAAACCGCCGCCGATGCCGAAGTCCTCGCGTCGCTGCGCGAGAATGGCGACCGGCCGGACATCGTCCGCCCGGTCGATGTCAGCTTCCGCGGCACCGAGCCGGCGCTCGACCGGCTCGAAGAGGATGCCGCCGAGCTCGGTTTCGAGATCCTCGACCGCGAGGAGGATGAGGAGGGCGAGATCAGCCTGTTCCTCGGCTGCGAGCAGACATCGGACGACGCCGCGATCCGTGCGCTGACGCTCAAATGCCTGCAGATCGAGCTGATCTACGATGTGGAATATGACGGCTGGGGCTGCACCGCCGAAACTGGACTGATTAGCTGACATGCCAAAACGCACCGACATCAATACCATCCTCGTCATCGGCGCGGGGCCGATCGTCATCGGCCAGGCGTGCGAGTTCGATTATTCGGGCACGCAGGCGATCAAGGCGCTGCGCGAGGAGGGCTATCGCATCGTCCTGGTCAATTCGAACCCGGCGACGATCATGACCGATCCCGACCTGGCCGACGCGACCTATGTCGAGCCGATCACGCCCGAG
>CAXTEO010000177.1:0-6181 GCA_964243205.1 uncultured Sphingomonas sp. | reverse complement strand
CGAAATCCTCGTGCTCGAGGACGAGGTGCTGGTCCTCGCCGACTTCCCGCAGTTCCAGGCGTTGCGGACCGCCAATGACGGCAAGCCGCACACGCTGCAATTCTGCCTGTCGTATCGCGAATGCCCGACCGAGGAGATTCCGGTCCTGTTCGACGAATGCGGATGCGACGACACGCAATGCGCGCCCAATCGGATCCTCGAATCCTTTGCGGTCGAGCTCAAGGTCGACGCCCCGCTACCCGAGCCGGCCTTCCATGCGCCCAAGCTCGACTGGCTGTCGACGATCGGCATCGCCCATGCCGCGTATGTCGCGCTCGACGCCGATCGCAACCGGCTGTTCGTGCTGACCGGCGACGCCAAGGCGACGCTCTACCAGATCGATTTCGCCAACCAGTCGGTCGAGGCGTCGGCACCGCTCGGGCAGCAAGCGCTCGCGCTCGCGATATCCGGCGACGGCGCGACGCTCGTCAGCCTGTCGCGCCCGGCGAGCAAGCCCAGCGACCCGGTGACGCTGTCGGTGTTCGCGCCCGATATCGGCGGCGGGATCGGCGACGGCGCCGCGCGCGCGGATGCCGTGCCGGGCAGTGGCGCCGGCGCCGCCGACCTCGCTTTCTCGCCCGCCGGCCTGGTCTTCCTGGGCCGCGACCAGGGGCTGCTACGGCTCTATCCGTCGGCGGTTCCCGATCCCGCGACCCCGGCGGCGACGCGCGACATCGGCGCCGCGCGGCTCGGCATCGCCGTGTCGGGAGGATCGCAGGCCTTCATCGCGGCGCCGGGCGGCGGCGACGTCTTCGCGATCGATCTGTCCTCCGCGACCCTGGCCGAGACGGCAAGCACCACCGCCGGAATCGCGATCAGCGCGATCGCCGCCGTGCCCGGTTCGGCGGGGCCGCGCCTCGCGGTGCTGGACGGCGCGGCCAAGGCGGTGCGGCTGATCGACCCGGCCGCCGGCACGCTCCTCGGAACCAGTGGCACGCTGCCCGCCGCACCGACCGAGATCGCGGTCGCACCGGGTGCCGGCTGGGCCTGGGTGGGGATCGACGACGGGACGGCCGCGTCGGTCACCGGCATCGACCTCACCCGGCTCGCCGCCGGCGACGCCGCACCGCCGACGGGCAGCGTGGCGGTCGGCCGCCCGCTGGGCGGCTTCGCACTGTCCCCCGCGGGCGACCGGCTCTACGCCCCCTACACCGGCGACCTTTCGGTCGATGCGGCCGGCGGCGTCGCCGTCGTCACCATCTCGGAGACCGATTGCTGGGGAGTGCTCGACGGCAAGGAGTGTCCCGGCTGCACCACGCCGGATTGCCTGATCCTGGCGACGGTCGAGAAGTACGTCCTCGACGACACGCTGGAGGATTTGCCCGGCGATGCCGCCAACGACACTGCCAATCACATCGCACGGATCGACGATACGACCTGGCGCACCATCCTGCCGAGCACCCAGGCCATCGCCCAGGCGCTGCTTTGCCTGCGCAATGCCGGACCGGGCATCGCCGGCGCGAAGGGCGATAAGGGCGACAAGGGTGACAAGGGTGACAAGGGCGATCCCGGCAAAGACGGCACCAATGGCGTCAACGGGACGAACGGCACCAACGGCACTGATGGCACCAACGGAACGAACGGCGCGGATGGCAAGGACGCGACGCTCGACTGGTCGCTCGCCCATGTCTGCGCGATCAGCTGGGAGCATCGCGGCATCGTCGCCTTTGCCGATATCATGAAGTTCGGTCTGGTGATCGGTTTCGACATGCCGGTCCAGCTCGGCGACATCGACTTCAGCTCGTTCCAGATCCAGATCCAGGATCCGGACGACGACCGACATTGCTTCTGCTGGTGCGATTTCTCGCTCGGCGCGATCGACGGGCTGACCTTCAAGGACCGGTGCAAGCTCGAGCGGAACGCCAATGGCGAGTTCAACGTCCAGACCAATCCCGGCCCGCTCGTCGACGGCGTGCGCTGGCGGCCGAAGGACAGTTTCCCCCGAACCGGTCGCGTTCGCGTGCTCCTGCATGGCGACATGATCGCCGACGAAAAGCGGCGCAGCCTCGATGGCAACCACGTCTCGCCCTGGCTGCCCCAGCGCAAGTCGGGCGACGGTATCGAGGGCGGGATGTTCGAAAGCTGGTTCGACTTGAAGCCCTGAGCCGCCGTACGATCAAGGAGCATTTCGCGATGACGACGATCACCAATTTCGGCCTGGCAGCGCCCGGCGACGGCACCCGGACCGGCACGACGGCGAAAACCCCCATGCCGCCCGACCCTTCCTGCCAGCCCTGCCCGGATTGCGGCGGGCTGCAATGCCTGTGCCGTCCGCGCTTCTTCGCCGGTCAGATCCTGTCGGAAAAGGACCTGAACCTGCTCGACCGTTACATCACCGAGAAGAACAAGCTCCATAATCGCCACCTGTTCGGCTCGGGCGTGGTATGCGGCCTCGAGGTCAAATGCGCGCCGTGCGACAGCGGCTTCGTCAACGTCTCGGATGGCTATGCTTTGTCGCCCTGCGGCGAGGACATCGTCGTGTGCAAACCCGACCATGTCGATATCTGCGCGCTCATCGCACGGTGCCGAGTCGATACCGAACCCGATTGCCGGCCTTATGCCGCGCAGGGCGATTGCGGCGACGTCGTGGAGAACTGGATCCTCGCGATCCGCTATGCGGAAAGCCCGTCACGCGGCATCACCCCGCTGGTCGGCTCGGGCCAGAGCTGCGGTTGCGGATCGGGCGGCAAGACCAGCTGCGGCGGCAGCGGCTCGTGCGGCTGCGGCGGCAGTTCGTGCAGCTGTGGCAGCGCGACCGCCAGCACGGCGGCCCCGGCCGCGACCTCGCCCAGGCTCAATCGCGGCAGCCCGCCGAGTTGCGAGCCCACCGTCACGTGCGAGGCCTATCGCTACGACGTCTATCGCGTGCCCGACGACATCGAACAGAAGCCACGCGGCGAGCAATCCAGCGTCAGCGATACCGGGATGGCCGGCGTGCTGGGGGCGCTCGAAGGCGAAATGATGCACCGGATCGCCTGCTGCGTGAAACAGCTGCAGGAAGCGATCCCGGCTGCCCCCGGCAACATCGGCGCCGGCATCGCCGCCAGTCAGCGCACGATCTGGTTCCAATGGGGGTGCCAGACGCGCACCGCGCTCGCCAATTATATCGCCCGCACCGGCAGCACCAATTGCCAGTCGATCGCAGCGCTTCAGGCAATCGTCATCCCCGCGCCGACGCAACCGGTCGCCGCCTTCACCGCGGCGATGACGCTGGCAGCGCAGCAACTGGCGCTGATCATGTTCGAACTGATGATCGGGTGCGTATGCTCCAACGCGCTGCCGCCCTGCCCGCCCGCCGGCGATCCGCGCGTTCCGCTTGCGCTCATCAAGGTGCGTCGCGGCGATTGCACGGTGATCTCGGTCTGCAACTGGACGCCGCAGCGTCGCCAGGTCCTGACGTTCCCCACCTTGCGCTACTGGCTCGGCTGGATTCCGCTCGGCCGGCTGATCGAACAGGCCATGCACAAGCTGTGTTGCGAAATGCTTGGCCTGCCCGAACGGCTGGCGTCCGTAGCCGGCGATCAGACCCACCAGGCTGCGCCAGCGCCGCCGGCTCCTGCGGCACCTGCGCCACAGCCCGGTGTCGCCCAGCCGGCGCCGCAGGGCCAGCAAGATGGCATCCCGCTCCACATCGATGCGACGCAGGGCCAGTATGACCCGATCCAGCCCGGGTTCGACACCACGCCCTTCGAAGCGGTGTTCGCCCGCGCCAGGGGATCGGACGGCGTCATTCCGGCGGCCGACCTGATCGACGCGATGATGCAGCGCCAGCGAGTCACGATCGACCCCGAACTGCATGGCACCGATCGCCTGGCATCGCTCGCCAAGGTCGCGGCCACCGGACCGTTCGCGCTGCTCGGCGGCCTGGCGCAACCAGGCGTCGCCTTCGCCAGCCGGCTTGGCGAGCCGCTCTTGCCGCAGCAGTCCGCGCGCGACGTTCACGCGCTCAGCGCCAAGCTCGATGCTCACGCCAGCGAGATCGCTGCCCTCAAGCAGCAGCTCGCCGCACTCAAGCCGGCCGCCCCCGCGCGCCGCAGGAAGGGTTAAGGAGGCTTACGGCCATGACCACAGCGCGATCCGAACGGCCAACCTATTTCGAGGGCCAGTATATCGGTGCCGCCGATCTCGAAGCCGCGGTCGATTATGCCCGCGAACTGTCGCGCGAAGCCGCGCTGGCGGGGCAGAGTTGGGGGATCTGCATCGGCCTGGATCTGGTCGAAATTCCCAATGCTAGCGGCGGGTACGATTATTATGTGCTGCCCGGCTGTGCCTTCGACGGCTATGGGCGACCGATCGTCGTGCTGGCCCCGGCGCCGGTGCCGGCCGCCTTGTTCGCCAATCTGCCGAGCGGCAACCAACTCGTGTGGCTTCGCTACAACCAGACCGCTTTCCAGGGTTTGCGCGCAGGCTGGGAAACCTGCGACAGCGCCGACAGCTATTCGCGCATCCAGGAATCCTACGCGATCGAGGTCGGGGCCTTCGGCGCTGTCAAGGACCGGCAGAGCGGGGTCACCGTCGCGGGCACGCTGGTCGAGGATGCGCGGCTGGCGCTCAATGCGATCGACGGCGACGCGCCCCTGGTCTGCGACGGCGCGATCCCGCATCAGCAATTCCCCGACGACAGCGCGCGCTGGCTGGTGCCGGTCGGCTCCGCGGCCTGGACGGCGGGCTCGCCCGGCAACCTCGGCGAGCGCACGCCCGACGGCAAGAAGCAGAGCCGCATCCTGCGGCGGTACGTCGGCCAGATCGCCGAAAGTCTCTATGCGGCCGACGGAGTACTCCGCCTGCGCGACCGCTTCACCGATCGCGACCCGTCGCAGACACCCGACGATCAATGCGCCGCGAGCGGCATCACCACAGACGATATCGGCAATGCGATCGACCCGACCGACAGCAGCAAGACGCTGGATCGGCTGGTCGGCAACGAGCTGGTCTGGGTGGAGGGCCATATGCGCGTCACCGGCGACGCGCGGTTATGGGGCACCAAGCTGGAATTTCGCGATGCGAAGGGCACGACCGCGACCGGCACATTGTATCTCAAGCGCGGCGATACTGCCAACGCCTTCGGCGGCGCCGATCTCGAAGCGGTGATCGGCGACGCGCCGGACGGCAAGAGCCGCATCCTGGCCGGCACCGTCACCCCCACCGGCGCATTCGCGGCGAGGCTCGCCTGGCGCAACAACGGCCAGTTCGCGGTCGGTGGCCAGCTCAAGGACGATTTCAAGAGTTACACGATCCTGGCGACGAGTATCGGCGGGGGCGCGACCGATACCGCGATCGCCATCGCCGCGCCGTCCGGCGGCACCGCCAGGCTGGTCTTCGCCAGCGAGCTTTTCGCGGACCTCGGCCATGTCGGCTACGATATCAAGGCCAAGCGCCTGCGGCTCGGCGCCGGCACCGATCTCGCCAATTTCCTCTATCTGACTCCCGCCGGGCAGCTCGCTCTGCGGACCGACAAACCCGAGCAACTGGAAGCGCGGGGCGGGGGGGCCACCGAGCTGGTCGTCCGCAATCCGGGCAGCGTCGGCATGACGTTGCTCAGCGGCGAAAACCAGGTCGCGCGCATCAATTTTGCCGACGGAACCGACGATGCCGCGCACCGCGAGGCCGGCGGGATCCTCTATTTCGGCAATTCCGACCGGATGGAATTCGTCACCGCGACCGATGTCCGCATGACGATCACCGGTTCGGGCAATGTCGGCATCGGCGAAACCAATCCCGATGCCCGGCTGCAGGTCGCGTCGCTGAGCGACGCGCATAATCTGCGGGTGAACCCCGATCACATCCAGGCGCGCAACGGCGGATCGGCAAGCCAGTTGGGCCTGCAGCCCTTTGGTGGCGGGATCCTCGTCAACGGCACGCTGACGGTCGAGCAGCAGCTGATGATCGACCCCAGCGGCCGGGTCGGCATGGGCACCACCGCGCCCTCCGCCTCGTTCCACGCGCATGTCGCCACGCCGCGCGTCCGGCTGGAGCCGACCGGCGGCAACCGGCCGGGGATCGACTTCGCGATCGGCGGATCGACTCGCGGCGGTGTCGAGCTCGATACGGCGACCGAGGCGGTCTATCTGCGCAGCAACGCCACGGCCACCGCGGTCGTCAGCGGCGCGCGGTTCGGCGTCAATATCGGCGAGAGCCAACC
>CAXTEO010000176.1:0-6218 GCA_964243205.1 uncultured Sphingomonas sp. | reverse complement strand
CGGCGATGCCGATCGCATAGCTCAGCTGGATCGTGCAGCGGCGGGCGAGGCCGGCCGCGACGACGTTCTTCGCCATGTAGCGCGCGACATACGCCGCTGAGCGATCGACCTTGGTCGGATCCTTGCCCGAGAAGGCGCCGCCGCCGTGCGGGGCTGCGCCGCCGTAGGTGTCGACGATGATCTTGCGGCCGGTGACGCCGGCATCGCCGTCCGGACCGCCGATTTCGAACGCGCCGGTCGGGTTGATGTAGATTGCGGTGTCGTCGCTAATGAAGCCGTCGGGCAGGACGTCCTGCATCACGCCGCTGACATAAGCGCGCAGCTCCTCGTACAGCGCCGGATTGGCATTGTCGCCCTGCAGGCAATAGCCCGGCTTGTGCTGGGTCGAGACGACCAAGGCGGTCGCGCGGACCGGAACTTCGTCCTTATATTCCAGCGTGACCTGGCTCTTGGCGTCGGGCTCGAGGAACGGCGCGGCGCCCGAGTGGCGATCGGCGGCCATGCGCTCGAGCAGCTTGTGGCTGTAGTAGAGCGTGGCGGGCATCAGGCCGGGGGTCTCGTCGGTCGCGTACCCGAACATGATGCCCTGGTCGCCGGCGCCTTCGTCCTTGTTGGCGCCTTCATCGACGCCCATCGCGATTTCGGCGGACTGGCCATGGAGGTTGTTGTGGAAGGCGAAGGTCTGCCAGTGGAAGCCCGACTGCTCGTAACCGATTTCCTTGACCGTCTGGCGCACCGCGGCCTCGATCTCGGCGAGCGCGCCGTCGGCCCACTGGCCGTTCTCATAGACGCCCTTGCAGCGGATTTCACCGGCGAGGACGACGAGGTTGGTGGTGGTCAGCGTCTCGCACGCGATGCGCGCGAACGGGTCCTTGCCGAGGAACAGGTCGACGACGGTGTCGCTGATCTGGTCGGCGACCTTGTCGGGATGGCCCTCGGAAACGGACTCGGAAGTGAAGAGAAAACTGGAACGCATTGGGATGATCCTCAAATGGTTGAGGAGAGCTTCGGCCGTTGCCATGCCATATAAAGCTTTCCTTATATCGCGCCCTATCGCGCGAAACGGCGCAATGCAATTGCCGACAGCGCCATTGCGATTGCAACGAGGAAGGCCATCAGGTTGCCGGCCCGTGCGAACAATGTCAGCGGTGCCGCGGGCGGGATGGGCAGTTCGATCGCACCGGCGGTTTTGGCCGGGATCGCGGCGAGCACCCGGCCGCGCGAGTCGATGATCGCCGATATGCCGGTCGGCGTGGCGCGGATCACCGGCAAGCCTTCCTCGATCGCGCGCATCCGGGCTTGCGCGAGATGCTCAGCCTGGCCCCAATAGCCGTACCAGCTGTCGTTGGAGGGCTGGAACAGGAAGGCCGGGCGGTGGCCCGGCTGGACCACTGCGCCCGAGAAGATGATCTCGTAGCACAGCTGGAAACCGACTCGGCCGAAGGCGGGCAGGTCGAGTCCGTCGGGACCGTGGCCGGGGGAGAAATCGATGTCGCCGGGCACGAGCCGCGACAGGCCGATCGCCGACATCAGTGGCCGCGCGGGCAGATATTCGCCCCACGGCACGAGATGCGCCTTGTCGTAGCGGCCGAGGATATGCGCGCGCGAGTCGAACGCGAAGATCGAGTTGGTGGCGGATTGAACCTCGCCGGCTGAATCGAGCTTGAGCGCGGTGCCGCCGGTCAGCACCACGTCGTCCGGGCCGAGCAAGGCGGCGATCCGTTGCCGGATGGCAAGCGGGGAAGCGGCGTAGTAGCGCTCGGGATAGCCATCCTCGGGAAGATAGCGCAGCGCACCTTCGGGCCAGACGATCAGCCGCGGGGCGGGGCCGGGCGTGCCGCTGAGCTTGGCGAGCGCGAGCAGGTTGGTCTCGGGATAATCGTCGCGCGGGCGCTGCTCCTGGTCGAGATCGGGCTGGACCACGCGGACGCGCGGGGCGTTCGGAGTGAAGCCGGCGCCGGTCGCCGGGACATCGATCCCGTTCAGCGCCAACACGGCAACGGCAAGCGCGGCCCCGGCAAACGGCGCAAAGCGGCGCCGGGCGAGCAGCAGGATCGTTCCCGCTGCGAGGACCGTCATGCCCGACAGCGCATATGTGCCGATCCACGCCGCCGATCGCGCCACGCCGATCAGCGGCAGCCATGCTTCGGACAGCGGGTTCCACGGATAGCCGGTGAGCAGCGTGCCACGCAGATATTCGGTGGCGATCCAGGCGGTCGCGAAGATCAGGACGTAGCTCGCGTCGAGCGTGGGGCGCCGCAATTTCCAGGCGACGGCGCCCGCCAGCATCGGGAAGATCGCCAGATAGACCGCGATCAGGCCCGGCGCGAACCAGCCGAGCGCGTGCGGCATCGCGTCCTGATAGCTGAAGGCCTTGGCGATCCAGTTGTTGCCGATCAGGAAATGCGCGAAGCCGAACAGCCAGCCGCGCCACAACACGGCTTTCAGGCTGGGCGCCTGATGGACGAGCAGCATCCAGGCGGCGAGGCAGCCGAGCGTGACCGGCCACCAACCCAACGGCGCGAACCCCACCGTGGCGATGCCGCCGAGCAAGAACGAGAAGAGCGCGGGGCGGTTCGTCATGGCCGTGGCTATCGCGTGATTGGAAAGGCGACGCAATGTCGTTGCCTCGACTGCTTCCCACCTTGCTCTTCCCCGGCGAAGGCCGGGGCCCAGTCGAAGTGATCGATGTAGCGGATGGCACGCTCACAACCGGCCGGCCCGCTCCTGGGCCCCGGCCTTCGCCGGGGAAGGAACGGGGGGCGTGACGCCGCGGATGCGCGAAGCTATCGTCACGCTATGATCCGACCCTTTCACCTCGCCTTCCCGGTCCACGATCTCGCCGCCGCGCGCGCCTTTTACGGCGCGACGCTCGGCTGTAGCGAGGGGCGAAGCTCCGATGCGTGGATCGATTTCGACCTCTACGGCCACCAGATCGTCGCGCATCTCGATCCGTCGGCGAAGCCCGTCGCGGTGTCCAACCCGGTCGACGGGCATGACGTGCCGGTGCCGCATTTCGGCGTGGTGCTGACGATGCCGGACTGGCAGGCGCTGGCCGACCGGCTCACCGCGGCGGGAACGCGCTTCGGGATCGCGCCGCACATCCGCTTCGTGGGCCAGCCGGGCGAGCAAGCGACGATGTTCTTTTATGATCCATCGGGCAACGCGCTGGAGTTCAAGGCGTTTGCCAATGACGCGATGATCTTCGCGACGTGAAGGAACGAGCCGTGAGCGAACCGATTACCCTCGAAATCCCCCACAAGCTCGGCCTCGCCGCGGCCCGAGCGCGCGTCGAGGGCGGGATCGGCAAGCTCGCCGGAATGTTCCCGGGTGGCGCGGCGGTCGATCACCGCTGGGAGGGCGACACGATGCACTTCACGGTCGCCGCACTTGGCCAGCGCGTGGCGAGCCGGCTGACCGTCGCCGAAGCGAAAGTGCGCGCGGAGATCGATCTGCCGCCGTTCCTCGCGCTGTTCGCCGACAAGATCCGCGCGAAGCTGGCGAAGGAAGCGCCTAAGCTGCTGGAATAAAGCGTCGCCCCGGCGGAGGCCGGGGCCGCTAGGTCGGGCGCGCTGCGGGCGTCGCGTTATACGACACAGCGGCCCCGGCCTTCGCCGGGGCGACGGTTTATTTCGCGCTCACCCGCCAGATCGTGTTGCCGACATCGTCCGCCACCAGCAGCGCGCCGTCTTGCGCGGTGATCACGCCGACCGGGCGCCCCTGTGCTTCGCCCTTGGCGTTGAGGAAGCCCGTCAGCACGTCGACCGGCTTGCTGCCCTTCACGGGAAAACCGTGTTCGCCGAACGGGACGAACGCGACCTTGTAGCCCGACACCGGCACGCGGTTCCATGAGCCATGCTCGCCGACGAACGCGCCATTGGCGAACTTCGCGCCGAGCTTGGCGTCGCTCGCGAAGGTCAGGCCGAGTGCCGCGACATGCGGGCCCATCGCATAATCGGGCCGCTTGGAGTATTCCTGCAGCGCCGGGTTTTCGGGCTTAACGCGGGTGTCGGGATAGCCGCCCCAATAATACCACGGCCAGCCGAAATTGTCGCCGAGCCCGACACGCGTGATGTAATCGGGCACGATATCCGACCCGAGCATGTCGCGCTCGTTGACCGCGACCCACAACGCGCCCGATTTGGGCTCGAACGCCATGCCCTGCGGGTTGCGCAGGCCGGCGCCGAACACGCGGAAGGTCTTGGCGACCGGATCGACCTGCAGGATGTTGGCGCGGAATTTCTCGGCATCGAGGCCGTTGTCGGCGATGTTGCTTGAGGAGCCGACACCGACATAGAGGTATTTTCCGGCGGGATCGGCGAGCAATGTGCGCGCCCAGTGATTGCCGCCGCCGCTGAGCGCGATGACCTTTTCGGGCTTGGCGGTGATCTTGGTCTGGCCGGGGGTGAAGGGCACGCGCAGCAGCGCATCGGTGTCGGCGATATAGAGATAGCCGCCGAGCAGCGCCATGCCGGTGGGGGAATGCAGCCCCGCGATCAGCACGGTCTGCGCCTCGACCACGCCGTCGCCATTGGTGTCGCGCAGGAGGCGGATCCGATCGGGCGAGGCGACGCCGGCGCCGCCCTTGTTCATCAGATAGCCCATCACGACGTCGGCGACGCCCTTGCTCGCGCGCGGCGGGGAATTGGTCTCGGCGACCAGCACGTCGCCATTGGGCAGCCGATAGAGCCAGCGCGGATGATCGAGCCCGGTGGCGAAGGCGGCGACTTTCAGGCCGGTGGCGGCGGCGGGCGTGGCGCCGTTCTTCCAGCCCACCGCGTCGGCGACCTTGACCGTCGGGACGGATTGCTCGCGCGGCGCGGAGATGGTCGGGCGGTCGCCCTCGACCGCGCTGATCGGCAGTCGCGCCGGTTCGGGTTGCAACACCCACCAGAGGACCGCGCCCGCGACCACGATGACGATCGCGAGGATGATGAGGATGTGTTTGCGCATCGTGGCAAAATAGGCGGCGAAGGCTGGGAGGGGAAGCGGCTTCTCGCGCGCCGTGTGGAAGACCAAAGTCCCTCCCCTTCAGGGGAGGGGCTAAGATTGGTTTACGCCACAGCTGCCTCGCCGCGGACGTGACCCGAGGCCACGTCGAAGCGGTCGGCGTTCATCACCTTGACCCACGCCTTGACGAAGTCCTTCGCGAACTTCTCGCCGGCGTTACCCGAGGCATAGACCTCGGCCAGCGCCCGCAGCTGTGAATTGGCACCGAACACCAGGTCGGTGCGCGAAGCGGTCCATTTCTCCTCGCCGGTTTCGCGCAGCGTGCCGAGATATTCCTCGTCGCTTTCATCGCTGAGCTGCTTCCACGCGGTCTGCATGTCGAGCAGGTTGACGAAGTAATCGTTGGTCAGCTGCCCCTTGCGGTCGGTGAACACGCCATGCTTCTCGGCCTTGGGATGGTTGGCGCCGAGCACGCGCAACCCGCCGACCAGCACGGTCATTTCCGGGCTGCTGAGTCCGAGCAGCTGCGAACGATCGACCAGTAATTCCTCGGTCGGCACGCTGAACTTGACCGAGAGATAGTTGCGGAAGCCGTCGGCCTTGGGCTCGAGCACGTCGAAGCTCTCGGCATCGGTCTGCTCGGCCGAGGCGTCGGTGCGGCCGGGGGTGAACGGCACGTCGATCGACGTGCCGGCCGCCTTGGCCGCCGCCTCGATCCCGACCGAACCGCCGAGCACGATCAGATCGGCGATCGACACCTTCTTCTCGCCTTTGCCGTCGAACTCGGCCTTGATGCCCTCATACACGCCCAACACCATGGCGAGCTCCGCCGGCCGGTTGACCTCCCAATCCTTCTGCGGGGCGAGCCGGATGCGTGCGCCATTGGCGCCGCCCCGATGGTCCGACTGGCGATAGGTCGAGGCCGACGCCCACGCGGTGGTCACCAGTTCGGCGACCGAGAGACCCGAATCGGCGATCGCCTGCTTGAGGCCGGGCACGTCGCCCGCATCGATCTGCGCATAGTCGGCGGCGGGAATCGGGTCCTGCCAGATCAGGTCTTCGGCCGGCACGTCCGGCCCGAGATAGCGGACACGCGGTCCCATGTCGCGATGCGTCAGCTTGAACCAGGCGCGGGCGAAGGCGTCGGCGAACTGGTCGGGATTGTCGCGGAAGCGCTTGCTGATCTCGAGGTATTTCGGGTCCTTCTTGAGCGCCATGTCGGCGGTGGTCATCATCGTCGGCACGCGCTTGCCGGCGGTGTGCGCGGC
>CAXTEO010000175.1:0-6362 GCA_964243205.1 uncultured Sphingomonas sp. | reverse complement strand
CGTAGAGCACGCCCGACAGGCCGCTGCCGATCTGGCTGGCGAGGCGGATGCGCTGCGATTCGCCACCCGACAGTGTGCCCGAGGTGCGGTCGAGGTTGAGGTAATCGAGCCCGACATTGTTGAGGAAGCCCAAGCGCTCGAGGATTTCCTTGAGGATGCGCTCGGCGATCGCATTCTGCTGGTCGCCGAGCTGGCTCGGGACTTGCTCGAACCAGGTCAGCGCGTCGACCACCGACAGGCGCGTGACGCTGGAGATGTCGCGCATCCCGATCTTGACCGCGCGCGCCTCGGGCTTGAGGCGTGCGCCGTGGCAGACTTCGCACGGGGCCGAGCTCTGATATTTGCTGAGCTCCTCGCGCATCCACGCGCTCTCGGTCGAGAGCAAGCGGCGGTTGAGATTGCCGATCACGCCTTCGAACGGCTTCTTGACGTCGTACGACTTGCGGCCGTCGACGAAGGTGAGCGTCACGGGCTCGCCGCCGGTGCCGTGGAGGATGATGAGTTTCACCTCGCCGGGGAGGTCTTCCCACGCCGTATCGAGGCTGAAGCCGAATTCGCGCGCGAGGCTGCCGAGCACCTGCATGTAATACGGTGACGGCGGGTTGCTCTTCGCCCAGGGGACGACCGCGCCCTTCTTGATCGAGAGCGCGTGGTTGGGGACGACGAGCTCCTCGTCGAACAGCATCTTTTCGCCGAGGCCGTCGCACGCTGGGCACGCGCCTTGCGGGGCGTTGAACGAGAAGAGGCGGGGCTCGATCTCGGCGATGGTGAAGCCGGAGACCGGGCAGGCGAATTTCTCGCTGAACACGATGCGGCCGGGGGGCGCATTGTCGCCGAGCACTTCCTGCTTGGGGGTGTGCGGCTCGACCGGGTCGGCCGGGTCGACATAAGCGAGGCCATCGGCGAGCTTCAGCGCGGCCTCGAAGCTTTCCGCAAGGCGCGTCGCGATGTCGGGGCCGATGACGAGGCGGTCGACCACCACTTCGAGGTCATGCTTGAACTTCTTGTCGATCGCGGGGGCTTCGTCGATCTCATGGATCTCGCCGTCGATGCGGACGCGGGTGAAGCCGGCTTTCTGCCACTCGAGCAGTTCCTTCTTATACTCGCCCTTGCGTCCGCGCACGACCGGCGCAAGCAGATACAGCCGCGTGCCCTCGGGCAGCGCCATGACGCGGTCGACCATCTGCGAGACGGTCTGCGCGGCGATCGGCAGGCCGGTCGTAGGGGAATAGGGGATGCCGACGCGCGCCCAGAGCAGGCGCATGTAATCATAGATTTCGGTGACGGTGGCGACGGTCGAGCGCGGGTTGCGGCTCGTCGTCTTCTGCTCGATGCTGATCGCCGGCGACAGGCCCTCGATATGGTCGACGTCGGGCTTCGGCATCAGCTCGAGGAACTGGCGCGCATAGGCCGAGAGCGACTCGACGTAGCGGCGCTGGCCCTCGGCATAGATGGTGTCGAAGGCGAGGCTCGACTTGCCGCTGCCCGACAGGCCGGTGATGACGGTGAGCGTGTCGCGCGGAATATCGACCGACACGTCCTTGAGGTTGTGCTCGCGCGCGCCGCGCACGGAAATATGAGTCAGCATGAAGCGTCGTGTTCCATATTTGTTCGGGTGGCGCAAGCGACCGGTTGCGAGAGGCGAGATGGGGTTTGAGGGGGAACGCGGCAAGGGTGCCGAGGGATGCATGGTCAAGCGATTGCGTCGCCCCGGCGGAGGCCGGGGCCGCTGGACGGGATGCGCAGCCGGGTCAACGAACCCAGCGGCCCCGGCCTTCGCCGGGGCGACGGGTGTGGGGTCAGCGCCCGCGATAGCTCGGCAGCGCGAGCTTCCACCGGATCGCCGCCGCCCGCAGCGCGAAGCCACATGCCGCCGCAACCGGCGCCGCCAGCGCCGGGGACAAGCCGCCCGCGACCAGCCCGACATGCAACCCCGCCGCCAGCGCCGCCGCGGTCACATACAGTTCCGGCCGCATCAGGATCGACGGTTCGCCCGCCAGCACGTCGCGGATGATACCGCCGACGCACGCGGTCACCACGCCCATCACCGCGGCCGGCACCGGCGGGATGCCGAACGCCAGTGCCTTGGCCGCGCCGAACACGGCGTAGGCGGCCAGCCCCACCGCATCGAGCCACGCCAGCGCCGCACCCTGCCACCACAGCTGCGGCGTCACCCACACCAGCAACGCGACCGCGAGACACACCCCCGCCACCAGCGGATCATGCACCCAGAAGACCGGCGCGCCGATCAGCAGATCGCGCACCGACCCGCCGCCCACCCCCGTGACCAAAGCGAAGAACGCGGCAGTTACGAAGGTCTGCCCACGCGCCGCCGCGGCGAGCGCGCCGGTGATCGCGAATACTGCGATGCCGAACAGGTCGAGCCAGGGGAGCGCGGAGCCGAATTGCCAGGGGAATTGCGAGGGCATGCGGCGGGCTTAATCGCTCGCCGTCGCCCGCGCGACGGCTATTTCGCAGTCGGCGTCGAAGCGTCGGCGGCAAGAACCGCTTTGAGGATCGCCTCCGAGCGGCGCTGGCCATAGCCATGGTCGTAAGCGCTGGAGGTGATGGCAACCACCAGGCGGCGGCTGGGGACCACATACAGCTTGTTGCCGCCATTGCCCGACGCGAACGACACCGGCACCGGCTTGCTCGCGATCTGCTGCACCTTGGCGTACCAGAAATAGCCATAGCCGTCGGCATAGGGATCGCTCGCCGAAATCGTGACCTTGGGGGCGAGCATTTGCGCGATGGGCACCATGGCGTCCTCCAATAACGCGACATGGGCAAAGCCCATGTCGTCGGTCGCGGCTGCTGGCCGCGCCGGCCGGACGCGGCTTGAGCCGCGCGGATTAGCTCGCGCTAATCCTTGGCCGCCGCGTGTCAAACGTGAATCGCCTTCCCGCGCACCGCCATCGCCGCTTCCTTCACCGCCTCGCTATGCGTCGGATGCGCGTGGCAGGTGTAGGCGATGTCCTCGGAGGTCGCGCCGAATTCCATCGCCTGCGCCGCCTGCGCGATCATCGTGCCGGCGGGCACGGCGATGATCCACACGCCGAGCACGCGGTCGGTCTTGGCGTCGGCGATCACTTTCACGAAGCCGTCGGGCTCGTGATTGGTCTTGGCGCGGCTGTTGCCGAGCATCGGGAACTTGCCGACCTTCACTTCGCCGCCGGTCTCGGCGAGCTTGGCCTTGGCGGCTTCCTCGGTCAGGCCGACACCGGCGATCTCGGGCCAGGTGTAGACCACGCTCGGGATCACCGCATGGTTCACGATGCCGGTGAGGCCGGCGATGTTCTCGGCGACCGCAATGCCTTCGTCCTCGGCCTTGTGCGCGAGCATCGGGCCGGGGATGACATCGCCGATCGCCCAGACGCCGGGGACGCTGGTCTGGAAGCGGTGATCGGTCTCGATCTGGCCGCGCGCGTTGACCGCGAGGCCCGCCTTCTCCAGCGCGAGGCCATCGGTGTTGGGCTTGCGGCCGATCGACACGAGCACGCAATCCGCCTCGATCGTCTCGGCGGGACCGCCTGCGGCGGGCTCGACGGTGATCGTCGCCTTGTCGCCGTTGACGGTGACGCCGGTGACCTTGGTCGAGAGCTTGAACTCGAAGCCCTGCTTCTTGAAGATCTTGTTGGCTTCCTTGCGGACGTCGCCGTCGAAGCCGGGGAGGATCTGGTCGAGATATTCGACGCAGGTGACCTTGGCGCCCAGGCGCCCCCACACGCTGCCGAGCTCGAGCCCGATCACGCCGCCGCCGATCACGACGAGATGCTCGGGGACCTTGGCCAGTTCGAGCGCGCCGGTGCTGTCGACCACGACCTTCTGGTCGATCTCCACGCCCGGCAGCGGGGTGACCGACGAGCCGGTGGCGATGACGACGTTCTTGGCGGTGACGGTCTGCTCGCCGATCTGGACGGTGTGCGCATCGACGAAGCTCCCACGGCCCTTGAGCCATTCGACCTTGTTCTTCTTGAACAGGAAGGCGACGCCGGCGGTGAGCTGCTTGACCGCGTCGAGCCGCTGGCCGTGCATCGTATCGAGGTCGAGCGAGACGCCCTCGAGCTTGATGCCGAGCTTGGCCATCATGCCGTTCTTGGCATCGTTATAGAATTCGGATGCGTGGAGCATCGCTTTGGACGGGATGCAGCCGACGTTGAGGCAGGTGCCGCCCAGCGTCTCGCGCGATTCGACGCACGCGGTGCGCAGGCCGAGCTGCGCCGCGCGGATCGCTGCGACATAGCCGCCGGGGCCGGAGCCGATGATGAGGACGTCGTAATCGTAGTCAGCCATTTTATGCTCCAGGCGGGAACGCCTTTGCGCGGTCCGCCGATTTGGTGATGGTGATTATCTGGCCCGGGGCGATGCCCCGTTCAAGGATGGCCATGAGGCGGTCAGCGGTCTCCGCCCAATCGGGATGCGGCAAGCGGCTGAGTAATATTGCGAGGGGTCGCGGCAACCTCTTGTTGAAGGTCCAGTCGCCGAAGCCCTTGTCGCCGGTGATGAAAATCACCTCGCCGATATCGGGACGAGCGAGGATATGTTGATCTAAGCGCCCCGGCATCGTCTCGAGGATGTACTCGACCGCGAATCCTGCCTCGCGCAGCCGAACTACAACGCGCCGATGCACGTTCTGATCTGCGAGAAGACGCACGCCTCAAGCGGCTTCCCGACGCGCCGATGCGGCTTCCTTAACAAGCAGGTCGAGCGAGAAGGCAACGGCTGCCCGGATATCGGCTTCAGTCAGATGCGGAAATCCGTCGATAATATCGGCAACACTGCCGCCATCGGCGAGATATTCCAGAATCAGCTCGACCGATATCCGTGTCCCCTTCACGACGGGCTTGCCGCCGAGAATGTCGGGGTTGGAATGGATATGGTCGCGCCACTTCATCGCCGCTTGCCCTTTTACAGGTCGATCAGGATCCGGGTCGGGTCCTCGATAGCATTTTTCAGCGCGACGAGGAACGTCACCGCTTCGCGTCCGTCGATCAGGCGGTGATCGTAGCTCAGCGCGAGATACATCATCGGGCGGATCACGATCTGGCCGTTGACGACGACCGCACGGTCCTCGATGCGGTGCAGGCCGAGCACGGCGGCCTGCGGCGGGTTGATGATCGGGGTCGACATCAGCGAGCCGAACACGCCGCCGTTCGAGATGGTGAAGGTGCCGCCCTTCATCTCGTCCATCTTAAGGCTGCCGTCCTTGGCGCGCTTGCCAAAATCGCCGATCGTCTTCTCGACCTGCGCGACCGACATCTGGTCGGCGTCGCGCACCACCGGCACGACCAGCCCGCCCGGCGACGACACCGCGACCGAGATATCGGCATAATCGTGATAGACGATCTCATCGCCCTCGATCGAGGCGTTGACGCTCGGAATGTCCTTCAGCGCAAGGCACGCCGCCTTCACGAAGAAGCCCATGAAGCCGAGGCGAACGCCATGCTTCTTCTCGAACAAATCCTTGTATTTCGCGCGCGCCTCGATGACCGCGGTCATGTCGACGTCGTTGAAGGTCGTCAGCAGCGCGGCGGTGTTCTGCGCTTCCTTGAGGCGCTTGGCGATCGTCTGGCGCAGGCGCGTCATCCGGACGCGCTCTTCCTTGCGACCGGTGGCGGCAGCGACCGAGGCGGCGACCGGGATCGCGGCAGGCGCCGGCGCCGGTGCGGGCGCCGAAGCGGCGGCGGCGGTGACGTCGTCCTTGGTCAGGCGACCGTCCTTGCCGGTGCCCTTGACGGTCGCGGGGTCGACGCCGTGCTCGAGCACCGCGCGGCGCACCGACGGCGAGAGCGCGGCGGGGGTGTCGCGCGGGTCGGACGCGGGCGCCTGCTGGCCGGCGGTTGCGGCCGGGCTTTCCAGCACCGCCGGCTGCGGGGCAGCGGCGGTTGCGGGCGCAGCGCCACCAGCGTCGATCGTCGCGATCATCGCGCCGACGAGGACGGTATCGCCGACCTTGACGGCATGCTGGCCCATCACGCCGGCGACCGGCGACGGGACTTCGACCGAGACCTTGTCGGTCTCGAGGCTGGCGATCGGCTCATCGACCGCGACCGCGTCGCCGGGCTGCTTGAGCCATTCGCCGAGCGTCGCTTCGGTGATCGATTCACCGAGTACCGGTACTGTAACTTCGGTTGCCATATCCGCCTCTTCTTCTCTTCCCCGGCGGAGGCCGGGGCCCAGGTGCGCACCGCTTGGTCATCAAGCGCTGCGCGGAGTTACCACTGCCCGACTACTGGGCCCCGGCCTTCGCCGGGGAAGTAGCAGGGCGCTGTCTTATACCTTGCGCGTCCGGCGAATTTCTTCGCGAACGCTGTGGCCGAGCGCATCGGCGACGAGCGCCGCCTGCTCGGTCTGGTGCCGCT
>CAXTEO010000174.1:0-6439 GCA_964243205.1 uncultured Sphingomonas sp. | reverse complement strand
TGCCGCCCTTGCGCTTGACGCCGGCGAGCAGCGAGCCGTCGGTCACGCCGGTCGCGGCGAAGATGCAGTCGCCGCGCGCCAGCTCGGTCAGGTCGTATTGCTTGTCGAGATCGGTCACGCCCCATTTCGCCGCGCGCGCGCGCTCGTCGTCGTTGCGGAACAGCAGCCGGCCCTTGAACTGCCCGCCGACGCAGCGCAGCGCCGCGCACGCCAGCACGCCCTCGGGCGCGCCGCCCGAGCCCATGTAGATGTCGATCGTCGTGTCGGGATTGGTCGTGGCGATCACGCCGGCGACGTCGCCATCGCCGATCAGCATGATGCCGCAGCCGAGCGCGCGCAGCTCGGCGATCATCTTGGCGTGGCGCGGGCGGTCGAGCACGCAGGCGATGATGTCGGACGGCTTGACGCCCTTGGCGGCGGCGAGCGCGGTGACGTTCTCGGTCGGCGTCTTGTCGAGATCGATGATGCCCTCGGGATAGCCCGGTCCGACCGCAATCTTGTCCATATAGACGTCGGGCGCGTTGAGCAGCCCGCCTTCCTCGGCGATCGCCAGCACGGCGAGCGCATTGGGGCCGGCGGTGGCGCAGATCGTCGTGCCTTCCAACGGATCGAGCGCGATGTCGATCTTGGGGCCCTTGCCGATCGCGGATCCCACCTTCTCGCCGATGAACAGCATCGGCGCTTCGTCGCGCTCGCCTTCGCCGATCACGACGGTGCCGTCCATGTAGAGCGAGTTGAGCGCGGTGCGCATCGCATCGACCGCCGCCGCATCCGCCGCCTTCTCGTCGCCGCGCCCGGTCAGCGTGGACGCGGCGATCGCCGCCGCCTCGGTCACGCGGACCATTTCGAGCACGAGGACACGGTCGAGCGTTTGCGAAGCGGTGGTGGTCATGGAGCGGACATCCTCTGGTTTGCGGTGGGACTAGGCAGGATGTGTGACGATGTCGAGACCATCGACTCCCCTCCCTCGAAGGGAGGGGGTTGGGGTGGGTCGGTATGGGGAGGCGTGACGTTCCCCTTGCGAGCAACCCACCCCTCGATCCCCTCCCTTCCAGGGAGGGGAGGAGCCATCAATCCCGCAGCAATTCGTTGATGCTGGTCTTGCTCCGCGTCTGCGCATCGACTCGCTTGACGATCACCGCGCAATACAGCGCTGGCATGCCGTCGCCACCACCGGTCGAGCCCGGCACCACCACCGAATAAGGCGGCACTTCGCCACGGAACACTTCGCCCGTCGCGCGATCGATGATCTTGGTCGAAGCGCCGAGATACACGCCCATCGACAGCACCGCGCCCTCGCCGACGCGCACGCCCTCGGCCACTTCCGCACGCGCGCCGATGAACGCGCCGTCGCCGATGATCACCGGGTCGGCCTGCAATGGCTCGAGCACGCCGCCGATCCCGGCGCCGCCCGACAGATGCACGCCCTTGCCGATCTGCGCGCACGACCCGACCGTCGCCCAGGCGTCGATCATCGAGCCCTCGCCGACATAGGCGCCGATATTGACGAAGCTTGGCATCAGGATCGCGCCCTTGCCGATGAAGCTGCCGCGGCGCG
This sequence comes from uncultured Sphingomonas sp., assembly GCA_964243205.1. Classification (GTDB taxonomy): domain Bacteria; phylum Pseudomonadota; class Alphaproteobacteria; order Sphingomonadales; family Sphingomonadaceae; genus Sphingomonas. Next base: position 4,881 of record CAXTEO010000174.1, on the reverse strand, counting down.
CGACCGCGCCCGGAACGACGCGGATGCCCGCCGCGCGGAACTCGCTCTCGCCCCAGCCGGCGAACTTCGACGGCACCTTGTCGAACGCCGGGGCGCCGGCCGCGCCGCCCTCGATCAGGCTGTTGTCGTTGAGCCGGAACGAGAGCAGCACCGCCTTCTTGAGCCACTGATTGACCGTCCAGCCGCCATTGCCGTCGGGCTCGGCGACACGCGCCGTACCGGCACCGAGCATGCCGAGCGCGCTTTCGACCGCATCGCGCACGTCACCGGTGGTGGCGAAGCTGATCGTGTCGCGCGCATCCCATGCGCCTTCGATGGCTTGTTGCAGGTCGGTCATTGTGTCCCCGTATGCTGTTGGAGCCACGCCGTGATGTTGGCGCAGGTGAAATCGATGAAGCGGCGGTCCCCATCACGAGCGGAGCCGGGCGTCTGTTCCGAGCCATTGTCGACCCACACCGTCGTCATGCCGATCGCCTTGGCCGGCGCGAGATTGCGCGCCATGTCCTCGACGAACAGGCAAGCGGTAGGATCGAGATCGAACGCCAGGCACAGGCCGGCGTATGCGGACGCCTGCGGCTTGGGCAGCAGGTCCATCGCATGCACGTCGTGGATCGCCTCGAAGCTGGTCCCCAGGCCGAGCCGTGCGAGCACCTTGCTGGCGTACGGCGTGTCGGCATTGGTGAAGACCAGCTTGCGCCCCGGCAGCTTGGCGATCGCCGCGGCGAGCGGGGCGTTTTCCTCGAGCACGTCCATCTCGATGTCATGGACATGCGCGAGGAAGGCGTGCGGATCGACGTCATGCTCGGCCATCAGCCCGGCGAGCGTGGTGCCGTGCTGGTGGAAATAGCCCTTCTGGATGCGGTGGGCCTCGATCAGGTCCACGTCGAACTTCTCGGCGATATAGCCGGTCATCCGCGCATCGATCTGGTCGAACAGCCGCGCGCTCGACGGATAGAGCGTATTGTCGAGATCGAAGATCCAGGTGCGGATATGGGCGAGGCGCGGGTCCATGGCGGTGGCTCTACGCATGGAGGCGGAGGGGAGCAAGGTCGTAGCCTCCCCTCCCTGGAAGGGAGGGGTTGGGGGTGGGTGGGTATGGGGCAGGTGTCGCGCTCACCCCACACCGACCCACCCCTCGATCCCCTCCCTTCCAGGGAGGGGAGGAAATCGGTCTCCCCACAGGAACACCACTGGCGCAGCCACAAACCCTTCCCCACATCCCCTCCATGACCCAATATTCCTTGCTCGATCTCGTCCCCGTCATCGAAGGTGGCTCTGTCGCCCAGGCGCTCGCCAACGCTGCCGATTTGGCGCAGCACGCCGAGCGCCACGGCTTCCACCGCTACTGGACCGCCGAGCATCACGGCATGACCGGCATCGCCAGCGCCGCCACCTCGGTCGTGCTCGGCCATATCGCCGCGCACACCGCGACGATGCGCGTCGGCGCCGGCGGGATCATGCTTCCCAACCACGCCCCGCTGGCGATCGCCGAGCAGTTCGGCACGCTCGACGCGCTGTTCCCCGGCCGGATCGACCTCGGCCTCGGCCGCGCGCCCGGCTCGGACCAGATCGTCGCGCGCGCGATGCGCCGCAACCTCGAGACCGACGCCAACGCCTTCCCGCGCGACGTGGTCGAGCTGCAGAGCTATTTCGCCAATGACGGCCAGACCGGGATCGTCGCCACGCCCGGCGCGGGTGCCGACGTATCGCTGTGGATTCTCGGCTCGAGCACGTTCGGCGCACAGCTCGCGGCGATGCTCGGGTTGCCCTACGCCTTCGCCTCGCACTTCGCGCCCGATTCGCTGATGGCGGCGATCGACATCTATCGCCGCACTTTCCGCCCCTCGGCGGCGCTGGCCAAGCCGCACGTGATGGCCGGCTTCAACGTCTTCGCTGCCGACACCGACGATCAGGGCGAGTTGCTGGCGAGCTCGCAGCAACAGGCATTCGTCGCGCTACGCACCGGCAATCCGCGCCAGCTGCCGCCGCCGGTCGCGGGGTATCGCGACAGCCTCGGCGCGCAGGGTGCCGCGATCCTCGATCACGTGCTGTCGTGCTCGGCGGTCGGCGGTCCGGGCAAGGTCGCGCGCGAAATCGCCGCGTTCGTGGCGCGCACCGGGGTCGACGAACTGATGATCGCGAGTTCGATCTACGATCACGAGGCAAGGAAGCGCAGCCTGACGATCACTGCCGACGTGATGCGCGAGGTCGCGGTCGCGGCATAACGCACGATCGTCACCCCGGCCTTGTGCCGGGGTCCGCCGCGGGTCGAATTCTGCAGTCGCAAGATGCGTGGCACGGTGGATCCCGGGACACGCCCGGGGTGACGCTGGTTGCCAGGCATTGCCGATTTCATTGCTGTGCCAGGCTGTGTTATGCAAGTGCACCACAGCCAGGATTTCTCCACCATGCGCTATGATATCGCCGGAACCGTGATGCAGACCGTGTCGATCGATCTCGATCGCGGCGAACGGATCGTCAGCCAGACGCATGCGATGGCGTGGATGACCGACGGCATAAGGATGGACACGCACACCGGCGGCGGGCTGTTCGCCGGCCTCAAGCGCGCCATGTCGGGCGGCAGCGTGTTCATCACCGAATATATCGCCGACGCGCCCGCGCATGTCGCCTTCGCCCCGCGCTTCCCCGGCAAGATCATCGCGAAGACGCTGCGCGCCGGCGAATCGCTGATCTGCCGCAAGGAGACCTTCCTGTGCGCGGAATTCTCGGTGTCGCTCGACATCGCCTTCCAGCAGCGGCTCGGCGCGGGCGTGTTCGCCGGCGAGGGCTTCATCCTGCAGCGCGTCACCGGGCCCGGCACGGTGTTCCTCGATCTGTCGGGCGAGGTGATCGAAAAGGAGCTCGCGCCGGGCGAGCGGCTGCGCGTACATGCCGGGCATATCGGCATTCAGGAGCCGACCGTCTCGACCGACATCCAGATGGTGCGCGGCTTCCGCAACATCCTGTTCGGCGGCGAGGGGCTGTTCCTCGCGACGCTCACCGGCCCGGGCCGGATCTGGCTGCAATCGATGCCGATCATGAACCTGGCGGAAGAGGTCGCGCGGCATTTGCCGGGCAATGAAGAGCGCGGCGCGGCAGCCGGCGCGGGGATCGGCCGGCTGGTCGGCGGCGGCGCGGCAGGCGCGGTGGTCGGGGGGCTTTTGGGCGGCTTGCTCGGGAACGAGTGAACCCTCACCGTCACCCCGGGCTCGTCCCGGGGCTGCCGTGGTTTGAAGTCTACGGCTTCGGGATAGGCGGCACGGTGGACCCCGGGACAAGCCCGGGGTGACGGCCGGCGGTCAGTTCGCCGCCGGCAACCGCAACCGCACGAGCAGCCCGCCGAGATCCTCGCTCTCCTCGAGACTGACCGTGCCCTCGTAAATCTCCGCCACATCGCGCACGATAGCCATGCCGAGCCCGGTGCCGGGCTTGCCCGAATCGAGCCGCACGCCGCGGTCGAAGATGCGCAGCCGCTGTTCCTCGGGAATGCCGACGCCGTCATCCTCGATCAGGAATTCGACGAAGCCCGAATGCTTCGACACGGTGACGAACACGCTGCCGCCGCCATATTTCGCGGCATTCTCGATCAGATTGCCAAGCATTTCATCCAAATCCTGGCGCTCGACATGCACTTGCAGATCCTTCGGCCCGTCGGTGTCGATCCGAACGTGACGATAGAGGATGCCGACCGCGCGCTCGACCGATTCGAGGCTCGGCCACACATCGGCGCGGCTGTGCGCCGATCCGCGCCGCCCGACCGCGCGGGCGCGGGCGAGGTGGTGGTCGACCTGGCGGCGCATCGTGCGCGCCTCGCGCACCACCGTCTCGCCGAGATCGTCGGCCTCGGCGGTGGCGGCGTTCATGATCACCGTCAGCGGCGTCTTCAACGCATGCGCGAGGTTGCCGGCGTGGCGCCGCGCTTCCTCGGCCTGGCGTTCGTTATGCGCGATCAGCGCGTTGAGTTCCTCGACCATCGGCGCGACTTCGATCGGCATCGGCCGCTCGATCTGCCGTGCCTTGCCGGCACGCATCCGCGCAATCTCCTCGCGCACCTTGCGCAGCGGCCAGAGTCCGTAAAACGTCTGCAGCGCGGCCATCACGATCAGCCCGAAGCCGAGCAAGGCGAAGCTGCGCACCAGCGTCTTGCGGAGCACCTTGATCTGCGCGTCGAGCCCGTCGCGGCTCTGCGCGACCTGGAAGCGCCAGTGCACCTTCGACCCGGGCAGCGTGACGTCGCGCTCGACGATCCGCAACCGTTCGGGATTCTCGGCCTTGGGGTCGACGAACTGGTTGCTGTCGTACGAATGCACGCCGAGGTCGTTATGCTTGCCGCCATAGGCCAGCCGCCGGTCCCACAAGGACCGCGAGGGGAAGGGTTCCTGCCCGGGGGCGCCGATCTGCCAATAGAGCCCGGAATTGGGCTCGATGAAGCGCTGGTCGGCCGGCTCGCGGCTCGAAATGACTTCGCCCTGTGGTCCGATCTCGGCCGAGACGATCAGCGCGGTCAGCACATATTCGAGCTGGTCGTCGAAATTGCGCGTGATCGCGGTGGTCAGTACGCGATCGAGCGCGAAGCCGCCGCCGGTGAGCAGCAGTAGGATCCACCCCGCCGCGATCAGGATCATCCGCCGCGACAGCGAGCCGGTGGTGCGTACAGGGATCGCCGGGTGCGCATCGCCCTCCAGCGGCGGAAGCGGTGGCGCGATCAGGACGGGGTCGGCTTCGGCCATGGTCAGGCGTCCGGGTCTTCCAAGCTATAGCCCAGGCCGCGGATCGTGGTGATCACGTCCTGCCCGAGCTTCTTGCGGATGCGCGTAACGAACACTTCGATCGTGTTCGAATCGCGGTCGAAATCCTGGTCGTAGATATGCTCGATCAGCT
>CAXTEO010000173.1:0-6489 GCA_964243205.1 uncultured Sphingomonas sp. | reverse complement strand
TCTCGGTAAAGCACGCCCCCCCGCGTCGTGGCAAGGCCAGCGCGCTTGTCGCACCGCCGCATCCTGTGCGAAAGCCGCAAGCGATGGCCGCGATCGTCCAGTTCGAGAATGTCGGCCTGCGCTACGGCACCGGCGACGAGACGCTGTCCGACGTCAGCTTTCAGCTCGGCGCGGGCGCCTTCTACTTCCTCACCGGCGCGTCCGGCGCGGGCAAGACCTCCTTGCTGAAGCTCCTGTACCTGGCGCAGCGGCCGAGCCGGGGGATCATCCGCCTGTTCGGCGAGGACACGGTGCTCCTGCCGCGCGCGCGGCTGCCGGGCTTCCGGCGGCGGATCGGCGTGGTGTTCCAGGATTTCCGGCTCGTCCCGCATCTCTCGGCCTTCGACAATATCGCGCTGCCGCTGCGCGTCTCGGGCGTTCCCGAAAGCGATGTCGCGGCGCCGGTACGCGAGATGCTCGACTGGGTCGGCCTCAGCGACCGCGTCGAGGCCAAGCCGCCGACGCTATCGGGCGGCGAGCAGCAGCGCGTCGCGATCGCGCGCGCAGTGATCGGGCGGCCCGAAATCCTGGTCGCCGACGAGCCGACCGGCAACGTCGACCCGGACATGGCCGAGCGGCTGCTGCATCTGTTCGATTCGCTCAACCGGCTCGGTACGACGGTGGTGGTGGCGACGCACGATTTCCATTTGCTCGGACGGATCCAGAACGCGCACATGATGCGGCTCGACAAGGGCCGCCTGCTCGATCCGACCGGATCGTTGCGTTTTCCGCCGCCGGGCGGCGAATGAGCGTTTCGCTGATCACGTCCGCCGCCGACCGGCGCTTGCTCGACGAAAGCCGCGGCACGCGCGCGATGAGCTGGATCATGGCGATCATGCTGTTCCTGACGGTGCTGGCGGCGGCGCTGGGGCTGGCGACGCTCGGTGCGGCGGCGTTGCTCGACCGGCAGCTCGCCGGGCGGCTGACGGTGCAGATCGTCGAGCCGGTCGAGGGCAAGAGGCTCGACCAGGCGGCGCGCGCGCTGGCGGTGTTGAAGACGATCCCGGACGTTACGCGCGCAACCGCGGTCGATCATGCCAAGCTGGCGACCTTGCTGCGACCGTGGCTCGGCGCCGATGCGGCCGACCCCGATTTGCCGATCCCGGCGATGATCGACGTTGACCTTGCCATGGCGAGCGATGCCGCGGTCGCGCACGTCGCCACCGCCGTGCGTCGTGTTGCTCCGTCGGCGCGGATCGACCGGCACGAAAGCTGGATGTCGCCGGTGCGCGATTTCATGGCGATGGTGACCTGGCTCGCCGGCGGGCTGGTACTGCTGATGGCGATTGCGACCGCGGCGGTCGTGGTGCTCGCCGCACGCGCCGGGCTCGAGACGCACCGCGAGACGATCGAAGTGCTGCACATGCTCGGCTCGACCGACGTGCAGGTGGCGCGGCTGTTCCAGCGCCGGATCGCGCTCGATACGCTGCTCGGCGGACTGCTCGGCACGGGGCTCGCCTTGGTCGTGACCGGCGCGATCGGCTGGCAATTGGCGACGCTCGGCTCGGATCTGCTCGGCGGCCTGACGCTCGCGTCGCGCGACTGGATCCTGCTCGGCGGCTTGCCGATCGCGTTTGCGTTGCTCGCGACGCTGGCGGCGCGCCAGGCGGTGCTCGGCACGCTCGGCAAATATCTATGATCCTCCGCGTCCTCATCGTGCTGGCGCTGCTCTATGCGATCGGCTTCGGCATCTTCCTCAAGACGATGCCGGCGCCGGTCGCGGGGCCGAAGACCGACGCGATCGTCGTGCTGACCGGCGGCGCGGGGCGGATCGATCGCGGGATCGCCTTGCTCAAGGCGCATGCCGGACAGCGCATGCTGATCAGCGGCGTCGCGCCCGAAGTGCGGCCGGGCGAGCTGGCGCACGAATATCATGTCAGCCCGGACCTGTTCCGCTGCTGCATCGATCTCGGCCACGAAGCGGTCGACACGCGTTCCAATGCCGACGAGACCGCCGATTGGGTGCGGGATCATAAATATCGATCGGTGCGGCTGGTGACCTCGGACTGGCATCTGGCGCGCGCCAAGCTTGAACTGGTCAACGCGCTCGACGGCGATGCGACCGTGATCGGCGACGGCGTGACGAGCAGCCCGCGCTATCGGCTGCTGTTCGGCGAATATAACAAATTGCTGGTGCGCCGCGCGGCACTTCTGATCGGGGCCGCCACATGATCGCGCTGCGCAACTGGCTGTTCAAGCTGGCTTTCTACGGCGGGTCGGTCCCGATCGTGCTGACCACGCCGATATCGGCCTTGATCGGCTGGCGCGCATTGGTCGCGCACACGCATTTCTGGACGCGCTGGCACGGCTGGACCACGCGCCACATCCTGGGCATCGACCAACGGCTGGAGGGCGCGCGCTTCGGCGACATGGCGTTTGGCGGCGCGCCGGTGCTGTATGCCGCCAAGCATCAGTCGATGTACGAGACGCTCGAGCTCGGCCGGATGCTGCGCAACCCGGCGATCGTGATGAAGCAGGAACTGACCGACATTCCGGTATGGGGCTGGGCGGCGCGACGCTACGGCGTCATCGTGGTCGATCGCGAGGCGTCTGCGGGCGCGTTGCGGCGGATGCTCAAGGAGGCGCGGCTGGCGCTGGCGGCGAATCGCTCGATTCTGATCTTCCCGGAAGGGACGCGCGTTTCGCCGGGCGAGCAGCCACCGCTGCGCGCCGGTTTTGCCGGATTGTACCAGATGTTGAAGATCCCGGTCGTGCCGGTGGCGATCGACAGCGGGAAGGTCTGGCCGAAGCACGGGGCCAAGCTGCCGGGCACGGTGACTTTCCGCTTCGGCGAACCGATCCCCCCGGGTTTGCCGCGCGAGGAGGCCGAGCGGCGCGTGCATGAAGCGATCAACGCGCTCGATACGCCGTCGGCTTAATCGTGCGTTCGCCCGAAATCGGGCGCGGGATCGTCCTGGCCCTGTTCGATGATCCCGCGGCGGATCGCGCGCGTCTTCGAGAACAGGTCGAACAGTTCGTCGCCCTTGCCCCAGCGGATCGCGCGTTGCAGCGCGGAGAGATCCTCCGAGAAGCGCTGCAGCATGTCGAGCACCGCCTCGCGATTGGCGAGGAACACGTCGCGCCACATCGTCGGGTCCGACGCCGCGATGCGGGTGAAGTCGCGAAAGCCGCCGGCCGAATATTTGATCACTTCGGAACGCGTCACTTCTTCCATGTCGGAAGCGGTGCCGACGATCGTATAGGCGATCAGATGCGGCAAATGGCTGGTGATCGCGAGCACGCGGTCGTGATGCTCCGGCGCCATCGTCTCGATATCGGCGCCCAGGCGGCGCCAGAATTCCGCGACGCGTTCGACCGCCAGCGCGTCGGTCCCTTCGGGCGGGGTGAGGATGCACCAGCGTTTGTGGAACAAAGTGGCAAAACCCGCCTCGGGCCCGCTGCGCTCGGTACCGGCGACCGGGTGCGCCGGTACGATCGTCGCGCTCGGCAATGCCGCGCTCAGCGCGCGCACCACCTCGGCCTTGCAACTGCCGACGTCGCTGACGACGGCTTCGGCTGGCAGATCGGCGGCGAAATCGGCGGCGGCTGCTTCCATCGCGCCGACCGGCACGCACAGGATGACGAGATCGGCATCGATCACCGCCGCGCCGCCGCTGTCGGCGACGTCGTCGAACAGTTCGAGCCGGTCGGCGGTCGCGCGCACGTCCGGATCGGCGTCATAGCCGGTCAGCCGCACCGTCGGCATCGCCACGCGTGCGGCGCGCGCGATCGAAGACCCGATCAGGCCGATGCCGATGATGGTGACGCGGGCGAAGGGCAGCATGGCGCGCCGCATGGCCGATGCGGGACGGCATGGCAAGGTTTCGCCCGCCGGCCGCTGCTGCTGGTGGACCACTGGCGTTGCACCGTGCGCCTGCTACGAGCGTGGCGGGGAGAGCGCGATGCGGGGTAGCGATACGGTCTGGCATGCGCTGGAGGCCGCGCGGCGGGGCAATTTGAACGATGCGGGGCTCGCCCCGCCGATGCGCGGCGACACCGGCCAGACGCGGCGCGCGGTGCTGGCTGCGCTCGGTGCGAGCGGCCTCGCCGCCGCGCTGCCGCGACCGGCGCTCGCCGCGGCGCAGGGGCTCGGCCCGGTGGCGATCGTCGGCGGCGGGATCGCCGGGCTGACCGCATTGTGGCATTTGACCGAGGCCGGGATCGACGCGCGGCTGTACGAGGCGCGCGCGCGGCTCGGCGGTCGCATCTATACCGCGCACGAGGCGGGCAAACCGACGATCGAAAGCGGTGGCCAGCTCGTCAATACCGACCATGCCGACATGCATGCTTTGGCACGCGCCTGCGGCATCGCCTTGATCGATCGCAAGGGCACGCCGCACCGCACCTTGATCCTGGGCGACGGCAAGGAAGTACCCGAAGGCAAGCTTGCGTCCGGTCTGCGCGGCATTGCCGGGCAGATCGATGCCGATTCGGTGCGGCTCGATCAGGATTATGCCAAGGTCGCGCTCGAGCTCGATGCGCTGAGTTTCACCACCTATCTCGACAAGCATGCTGCCTTGCTGACGGAGCCGTGGGTCCGCGGGTTGATCGAAGCCACCGCGCGCACCGAATATGGCGTCGAGCCAGGTCAGGCCTCGGCGATCGAACTGATCTTCAACCTGCCGACGATCGCCGGCCGTCGGATCGACGTGCTCGGCCGCAGCGACGAACGCTATCTCATCGCCGGCGGCAGCAGCGCGCTGATCGCGGCGATGGCGGCGCGACTGGCGGGGCGGATCTTCACCAACCGGCGCGTGACGCGGATCGATCCGTTCGGCCCCGGCGTGCGCTTGGTGTTCGCCGACGGCCGGACGGCCGATGCGCCCAACGTCATCGTCACCACGCCGGCCGCGATCACGCGGCACATCGACTTCAGCATCCCGTTGCCGCCGCTATGGACGCGCTTCATCGCCGAAGTCGGACTGGGCGCGAACATGAAGATACAGGCCGGCATGACGGCGCGGCCGTGGGACAAGGTGATCGGCCGCGGCGGCGAACTCTGGCAGACGCGCGCGCAGGCCGGTGTCGCCAGTGGCTGGGAGGGCAGCGTGCGAGGACGCGGCGCCACCGGCGACGTGTGGACCTGGTTCCTCGGCGGCGCCGAAGTGGCGGCGGCGGACACCGCCGAACCGAACATGCTCGCTCGAAAGTTCGCCGCGCAGGCCGAACCCGGCGTGCCCGGCATGACGGCCGCCACCGGCGCTTTCGCGCGCCGCACCAACTGGCATCGCGACCCGCTGGCGATGGGCGCCTATGTCAATTTCCGCCCCGGCCAATTGACTCGGTTCGGGCGTCTGATCTGGACCGAGGTCGACGGTATCGCGAAGGCGCCGGTCGCGGCGGGGCCGGTGCTGTTTGCCGGCGAACATCTGTCCGACGCCTATCCCGGATACATGAATGGCGGCGCGCAGACCGGGCGGCTGGCGGCACAGACCATCATCGCCGGCCGCGCGCATGCGCGCCGCTTGAGTTGAGCGGCGCGCGCGCCTAACGCGCGGACGATGAGCGACGATGCGCGTTTCGGGTTAGCCCGCCATGTCAGTCTGCCCGGGCCGCTGCGGCTGGACGGCGGGGTGCTGCTGTCGCCCGTCGAGATTGCGTACGAGACCTATGGCGACCTCGATGCCGATCGCGGCAATGCGGTACTGTTGTGCCATGCGCTGACCGGCGACCAGCATGTCGCCTCGGCGCATCCCGTCACCGGCAAGCCGGGCTGGTGGTCGCGCATGGTCGGCCCCGGCAAGCCGGTCGACCCGGCGCGGCACTTCATCGTCTGCGCCAACGTGCTGGGCAGCTGCATGGGCTCGTCGGGGCCGGCGACGATCAATCCCGCGACCGGCGCGCCATGGGGAATGGCGTTTCCGGTGATCACGATCCGCGACATGGTGCGTGCGCAGGCGATGCTGCTCGATCATCTCGGGATCGCGACGCTGCAGGCCGTGGTCGGCGGCTCGATGGGCGGGATGCAGGCGCTGAGCTGGCCCGCGACCTACCCGGATCGGGTTCGCGCGGTGGTGGTGATCGCCTCCACCGCGCGCCACACCGCGCAGAATATCGCGTTCCACGAAGTCGGTCGCCAGGCGGTGATGGCCGATCCGAAATGGCGTGGCGGCGCGTATTACGAAGCGGGCGATCCACCCGCGGCGGGGCTCGCGGTGGCGCGGATGGCGGCGCACATCACCTATCTGTCGGAAGCCGGGCTGACCGAGAAGTTCGGCCGCCGCCTGCAATCGCGTGACGCCAAGGGCTTTGGCTTCGACGCCGATTTCCAGGTCGAAAGCTATCTGCGCCACCAGGGGATCGCCTTTGTCGACCGGTTCGACGCCAACAGCTACCTCTACATCACGCGTGCGATGGACTATTTCGACCTGGCGGAGGAGCATGGCGGCCTGCTTGCCCACGCCTTTCGCGGCACGGCCACGCGCTTCTGCCTGGTCAGCTTCGACACCG
>CAXTEO010000172.1:0-6580 GCA_964243205.1 uncultured Sphingomonas sp. | reverse complement strand
TCGCGCCGGAAATCCTGCGCCGCGTCGCGCTGAAGGACCCGACCAAGACCAAGCAATTGCGCAAGGCGCTCGACGACATGGCCGAAGAGGGCGTGACGCAGGTCTTCTACCCCGAAATCGGCTCGAACTGGATCATCGGCGTGGTCGGGCAGCTCCAGCTCGAAGTGCTGCTGAGCCGGCTCGAAGCGGAATATAAGGTCGATGCCGGGCTGGAAATGGCGCCGTACGACACCGCGCGCTGGGTGTCGGCGGCGGACCCGGCGGATTTGAAAGCGTTCATGGACCTCAACCGCACGTCGATGGCGAAGGATCGCGACAACAATCCGGTCTATCTGGCGAAGACCGCGTGGGACGTCGGCTATGTCGCCGACCGCTACCCCAAGGTCGTCTTCGCCGCGACGCGCGAGCGTTAAGCCCGCTCCTCGACCCAATCGCGTCGCAGCGACGGGACGGCGAACAGCACGAGGACTGCGGCGAGCAAATAGAAGCCGAGGCACCCGACGGCCGCATAGCGCAGCGATTCGGTGCCGTACGCCGTCTTGAGATGGTCCGACAGGCCGCCCATCAGGATCGGGCCGACGCCCAGGCCGATCAGATTGTTGATGAACAGGAAGCTGCCGGACGCGGTCGCGCGCATCCGCGGCGGGACGAGCTGCTGGACCGCGGTCGTCACCGGCCCGAGCCACAGGATGTTGAGCGCGTTGGGGATGAGGAGCAGCGGCCAGGCGAGCCACGGGCTCGGCGACATCAACCCGACCGCGTAGAACGGCGCGGTGATCGCCCAGGCGATCGCCGGCAGCCGGGCGTACCAGCCGCGGTCGCTGCGCCCGAGCCGGTCGGCGAGCCACCCGCCGGCGAACACGCCCGCCACCCCGCCGATCAGCAGCAGCGAGCCCATGAACTGCCCGGTCTCGATCATGCTGAAATGGAAGCTGCGGATCAGCACCGACGGCGCCCACAGCGCCAGGCCATAGCCGCACAGGGAGCTGAACGACGCGCCAAAGGCGAGCAGCCAGAAGGCCGGCTTGCGCGCGAGGATGGCGAACACGGCGCTGACCGGCACCGCGTCGGTCGGCGTCGCGACCGGCCGCGGCACGTCGCGCACCAGCCAGCGGAACAATGGCGCCACGACGATCCCCGCCGCGCCGACCGCGATGAAGGCGGTCTGCCAATCGACCAGCGCCGCGATATAGCCGCCGAGCAACACCCCGCCGGCCAGCCCGATCGGGATGCCGAGCGAATAGATGGCGAGCGCCCGTGCGCGCTTCTCGGGCGTATAATAATCGGCGATCAGCGCATAGGAGGGCGCGACACCGCCCGCCTCGCCGACCCCGACGCCGAGCCGGTAGAAGAAGAGCTGCCGATACCCCGTCGCCGTTCCGCACAAAGCGGTGAAGCCGCTCCACACGATCAGCGACCACATCACCACGCCGCTGCGGCTGGTGCGATCGGCGAGGAAGGCGAGCGGTACGCCGAGCACGGAATAGAGGATCGCGAAAGCCAGGCCGCCGACCGCGCCGAACTGCGCATCTGTCAGATGCAGGTCGGCCTTGATCGGCGTCGCCAGGATGCTGAGGATCTGCCGGTCGAGGAAGTTGAAGGTATAGACCACCAGCAGCATCGCCAGCACGACATGCGCCCTGGCGGGGGAGCGGGGAATGGTTAGCGTGGTCAAAGCATGTCCCCGATGGGTCCCGCTGCGTGTCGCGGGCGCGCAGTGCGATAGTCTCCGGAACCGTCCCCCGGGGCAAGCCCGGGGTGACGGAGCAGGGCGGGTCTAGAACTTCGCGGTAATCGTCCCGAACACCTGGCGCGGATTGCCGTAAAAGGCGGTGGCGATGCCTTCCTTGCCCAGCGTCGGCGTATAGGCGCCCGCCGGGGTCAGGACCGGCACGCCGGCCAGCGTCGCGTTGATATATTGATAGCCCGACGTCTTGTAATGCTTGTCGGTGATGTTCTTGGCATGCACGCCGACCGAGTAGCGGCCATGGCCGAAGCTGTAGGTGAGGTTCGCGTCCCACAGCGCATAGCCCGGCTGGTCGAGAAATGGGCTGGCGGTCTCGAACTGGTGCGTCAGGCTGCGATACGACACCGTGGTCGAGGCGTTGATGCGCCCAGGGCCCGCCGGGATGGTGGCGCCGAGCGTGCTCGACAGCGTCCAGTCGGGGGTGTTCTGGAAGACGCGGACATTGGCGACGTCGGTGCCGGTCGGCCCGATAAAGGTCTTATATTTGGCGTCGATATAGCCGAGCGTTCCCGCCAGCGTGACGGTCGAGCCGGCGCCGGCGAAATCGCGCGCGAGCACGGCGTTCGATTCGAGCTCGACGCCCTTGATCGTCGCCTTGGCGGCGTTGGTGGTGATGCCGCAGAACGACTGCACCCCGCCGATGATGCAGCCGACCGACCCCGGCACCTGCACGTCGCTATAGTCCGAATAGAAGCCGTCGAGCGCGAAGGTCAGCCTTTTGTCGAACACTGCGCCCTTCCAGCCGATCTCGTACGACTTCACCGTCTCGGGCTTGAACAGCAGGTAATTGTAGATTTCCTGATAGCTGCGCACGCCGTCCTGGTTGACGTCGGGCGCGGACGTCCCCGAGCCGCGCGGATCGAACCCGCCGCCCTTGAAGCCTTCCGAATAGGATGCGTAGAGCATGTGGTCGTCGCTCGGCTTGAAGCTCAGCGACACGCGCGGGGTGAAGCGCTTGAAATTGGCGGTGCCGCGGAAATTGGTCGAAGGCGCGCCGAACGGCGTCGGATTGCCGCCGAATTCGGACGTCACCCCGCCGAGATAGCTCGCCTTGAAGATATAGGATTTGCGCTGATCCCAGGTGTAGCGGCCGCCGAGCGACAGGCTCAGCCTGGGCGTGAAATCATAGGTGAAGTCGCCGTAGATCGAGCTCGTCTCGGTGCGGACGTCGCCGGCGGTATAGGCGTCGAAGCCGGGCAAAGTGGTCGACAGCAAAACGTCGAAGCCGGTCGAGGCCTTGGCGCCGAGATAATAATAGCCAACGATGCCGTTGAGCTTTTCGCTCTTGTAGGCGAGCTGGAATTCCTGGCTGGTCTGCTCGTTGCGATAGACGGCGGGCACGTCGACATCGACCGCCGGGAGCGCGTCGAAATCGATCGGCGTGAACGAGCGATCCTTGCGGAACGCGCTGACGCTCCTCAGCGTGAGGTGGTCGGTCAGTTCGGCGGTGGCGACGAGCGACAGGCCGCCCGCCTGGATGTTCTGCTTCGGGCTGTTGAGCCCGGCGCGCGTATCGTACGGGTTCGATTGCACCGGGGTGCCGGTCAGCAGGCTGGTGATCAGCCGCGAGCCGTTGCGCGCGTTCGACTTGTCCTCGGTATAGTCACCGGTCAGCCGCAAGCTCATCCGGCTGTCGGGCGATTCGAACTCGATCGTGCCGCGCCCGGCCCAGACGTTCTTGTTGTAATTGTCGATATTGAGGTTGGTGTTGCGCCCGAAGCCGTCGCGCGTCAGCCGCGCGCCCGATACGCCGACCTTGAACAGCGATCCGATCGGCGTCGACAGGCTGACGATGCCATCGGCCTGGTTGTACGATCCATACGTCGCCTTGAAGCTCGCCTCCGGCGTGTCGGCCAGGCGCTTGGTGACATATTTGATCGCGCCGCCGATCGTGTTGCGGCCGTAGAGCGTGCCTTGCGGGCCGCGCAGCACTTCGATCCGGTCGACATCGTAGATATCGAGCACCGCGGCTTGCGGGCGGTTGAGATAGACGTCGTCGAGATAGATGCCGATGCCCGCTTCGAAGCCCGGCACCGGGTCCTGCTGGCCGACGCCGCGGATGAAGGCGGCAAGCGTCGAGTTGGTGCCGCGCGCATCCTTCAAGGTGGTGTTGGGGACGGTGTTCTGAATGTCGGTCAAATCGACCGCGCCGGTCTTCTCCAGCCGATCGGCCGAGAATGCGGTCACTGCGATCGGCACGTTGAGCAACGTCTCTTCGCGGCGCCGCGCCGTGACGACGATGTCGCCGGCCGGCGCGTCCTCGATCTGCGAGTCGGCAGGTGCGGGCGCAGTCTGGGCATGAACAGGGGCAGTGCCGAAAGCGGCCAAGGTCGCACCGGCGAAAAGCAAGGCGCGTGCGGATTTCAGGCGTGTCATCAGATATCCCCTCCTGCGGCGCATCCGAAAGGCCCCGATATTGTTCGGGTTGTGCGCTCGTCGGACTCGTTATACTGAAACCTGAACCGGGTTTCAACTTGGGAATTGGAGGGGCGGCATCATGACCGACGAACCGGCCACGGACGTGCCAATCGAAACCGATTCGGCCGCGAGCGCGGGCAAGGCCCCGCGCACCGAACGCGGCCGCAAGACCTTGCGCGCGATCCTCGATGCGGCGGCGATCGAATTCGGCGAGCGCGGGTTTCACGAGGCCTCGGTCAGCGGCATTACGCGCCGCGCCGGCGTCGCGCTCGGCAGCTTCTACACCTATTTCGACTCGAAGGACGCGGTGTTCCGTGCGCTGGTGCGCGACATGTCGGCGCAAGTCCGCGATCATGTCGCCCCCGCGATTCGCGCCGCACCCGACCAGATCGCGGCCGAGCGGGCCGGACTGTGCGAGTTCATCGCGTTCGTGCGCGGGCACAAGGAAATCTACCGCATCATCGACGAAGCCGAATTCGTCGATCCAGCCTCGTTCAAGCTGCATTATGCGACCACCGCCGAGCGCATTGCCACACGCCTGCAAGCGGGCGCGGCGCGCGGCGAGATTCGCGCCGACGTGTCCGAGGTCCATGCCTGGGCGGTGATGGGGATGAACGTGTTCCTGGGGTTACGCTACGGCGTGTGGGACGACGATCTCCGCCCCGAGGCGATCGCCGACATGGTCGCCGACATGCTGGCGCGCGGCCTCTCGCCTAGCTGAGCGCGTCCGCGCTCAGCGCCGCCGCCAGTGCATCGCGCACGGCGCGGATGGTCTCGCCGGCAGGCGGGGCGGCTGGCCGGGGCGGCAGCGCGCGCGCGCGGCTTCCGGCCAGCGCCTTTTGCACGCCGCGGATGGTATAGCCGTCCTGGTTGAGCAGCGTGGCAATGCGGTGGACGAGCGCGACGTCCTCCGGCCGGTAATAGCGGCGGTTGCCGGCCCGCTGGAGCGGGCGCAGCTGGGGAAAGCGCGTTTCCCAATAGCGCAGGATATGGTGCGGCAGCCCGGTCTCGCGTGCCAGCTCGCCGATCGTGCGATAGGCGCCAGTCGCCTTGTCCCCCGCCGGAGCATTGGCGGGTGGGGGCGGCACGGCCATCGCCGTGTTCAGTCGGCTTCGACGATGCGGTCGCGCATCATCTGGCTGGCGCGGAAAGTCAGTACGCGCCGCGGTGCGATCGGCACCTCGATCCCGGTCTTGGGATTGCGCCCGACGCGCTCGCCTTTGTCGCGCAGCACGAAAGTGCCGAAGCCCGAAATCTTGACGTTGTCGCCCCTGGAAAGGGCGCCGCACATATGATCGAGGATCTGCTCGACCATTTTCGATGAATCGGTGCGCGACAGGCCCACCTGATGGTGGAGCGCTTCGGCCAGATCGGCCCGCGTCAGCGTCCCAGCGGTCGTCATCCCTTACCCCTTCTGCAGAACCCGGTAACGATTATCGTAACATACCAAGGTGGCAGACGGAAAGTCCCTAGCCCAGAAAACTTAACAAAGGTTAGAAGCGTACGACTGCGGCGCCCCAGGTGAAGCCACCGCCCATCGCTTCGAGCACGATCAGGTCGCCTTGCTTGATCCGGCCGTCCTTGACCGCGGTATCGAGCGCGAGCGGCACCGACGCCGCCGAGGTGTTAGCGTGCCGGTCGACCGTGACCACGACCTTTTCGGGCGCGAGGTGGAGCTTGCGCGCGGTCGCGTCGAGAATGCGGGCATTGGCCTGGTGCGGCACGACCCAGTCGACATCGGCGGCGGTGAGGCCAGCGAGGCCGAGCGTCTCGGTCATCACCGAAGCGAGATTGACGACGGCGTGGCGGAACACTTCGCGGCCCTTCATCCGCACCTTGCCGACGGTGCCCGTGGTCGAGGGGCCGCCATCGACATAGAGCAATTCGTTATGACGCCCGTCGGCATGCAGCCGAGTCGCCAGAATGCCGCGCCCGGCATTGCCGGTATCGGCATTGTCCTGCGCCTCGAGCACGACCGCGCCGGCGCCGTCGCCGAACAGCACGCAGGTCGCGCGATCCTCCCAGTCGAGGATGCGGCTGAACGTCTCCGCGCCGATCACCAGGGCGCGGCGCGCGCTGCCGGCGCGGATCATGCTGTCCGCGACGCCGAGCGCGTAGAGGAAGCCCGAACAGACTGCGGCCACGTCGAACGCCACGCAATCGTCGATGCCGAGCATCGTCTGCACCTTGGTGGCGGAGGCGGGGAAGGTCTGGTCGGGCGTCGCGGTGGCGAGCACGATCAGGTCGATGTCGGCGGGCGCGATCCCGGCCGCCTCGATCGCCTTGCGCGCGGCTTCGGCACCGAGCGTGGCGGTGGTCTCGCCCTCGCCCGCGATCCGGCGCGCGCGGATGCCGGTGCGCTCGACGATCCAGGCGTCGGACGTGTCGACCGTTTCGGCCAATTCTTCATTGCTC
>CAXTEO010000171.1:0-6594 GCA_964243205.1 uncultured Sphingomonas sp. | reverse complement strand
ACACCGGCCGCGGCTGCAAGAGCCGCTGCACCTTCTGCCTGTGGCCGCAGACCGTTGGCGGGCACAATTACCGCACGCGCTCGATCGGTCACGTGATCGAGGAAGTGAAATACGTGATGGAGGCCTTCCCGCAGAACAAGGAAATTTTCTTCGACGACGACACGCTGACCGACAACCTCCCGCGCGTCGAGGAGCTCGCGGTCGAGCTCGGCAAAGTGGGCGTGACCTGGTCGTGCAACGCCAAGGCCAACGTGCCGTACAAGACGCTGAAGATTCTCAAGGAGAATGGCCTGCGGCTGCTGCTGGTCGGCTATGAGAGCGGCAACCAGCAGATCCTGCACAACATCAAGAAGGGCCTGCGCGTCGATGTCGCGCGGCAGTTCACCAAGGATTGCCACGCGCTCGGCATCGTCATCCACGGCACCTTCATTCTCGGCCTGCCGGGCGAGACCGAAGAGACGATCGAGGAGACGATCAACTACGCCAAGGAGATCGACCCGCACACGATCCAGGTGTCGCTGGCAGCACCCTATCCGGGGACGTTCCTGTACAAGCAGGCAGTGGAGAACAATTGGTTCGACGGTGGCGACCATCTGCTGACCGACGGCGGCACGCAGATCGCGCAGCTCTCCTATCCGCATCTCCCGGCGGCGCTGATTTTCGACAAGGTTGAGGAGTTCTACAAGCGCTTCTACTTCCGCCCGTCGAAGATCTGGGACATCGTCCGCGAAATGCTAACCGACTGGCAGATGATGAAGCGCCGCCTGCGCGAGGGCATGGAGTTCTTCGACTTCCTGCGTCGCCGCAAAGAGCCTGCGTAATTACGTCAGGGACGGCCCCCTCCCCGTTCAGGCTGAGCCTGTCGAAGCCCGGTCCTCCACCAGCGCACCGGTCGCTTGCGGAAACGGGCCCTTCGACAAGCTCAGGGCGAACGGGGATGGTTGGACAACGATGGTAAAAGATCTCGAGTCATGACGACGCTTTCCGGAATGACGGTCAACGAGCGGCTCGTCGCGACGGGGCGGATGGAGCTGTGGAACGATGCGGTGCGCGCGGGCGATCGTAGCGCGATGATCGCATTGCTGCGCCGCATCGCCGTGCCCAACCCGCAGAACGTCGCCGACGCAGTGCTCGCCGACCCCGCATTCTACGGGTTCGCGCCGGCGTGAAGACGGTGGTGATCACCGCCGACGATTTCGGCGTGTCGCCGCAGGTCAATATGGCGGTCGAACAAGCGCATCGCAAAGGCGTGCTCACCGTCACCAGTTTGATGGTGACCGGCGTCGCCGCGACGGACGCAGTCGAGCGCGCACGGCGGACGCCGACGCTGGGCGTGGGACTGCACGTCGCGCTGGCCGAGACGCCGCCCGCGCTGCCGCCTTCGGAAATTCCCGACCTGGTAGATGCTAGCGGCGCGTTCCGCATCGAGTCGCTGCCCGTCGCACTGAAACTCGTCGGGCTGAAATCGGTGCGTCGCCAGCTCGAGGCCGAGATCGAAGCGCAATTCGCTTTGTTCGAAGCGACCGGCCTGCCGCTCGATCACGTCAACACGCACAAGCACATGCACCTCCATCCGGTGATCGTCGGGATCCTGCTGGAGGTCGGCCTGCGCCGCGGCATGACGGCGATGCGCGCGCCGATCGAGGATCGCACGACGCTGGCGAAGGTCGAGCCGGTCACCGGCTTCGACATCGCCAGGCCGTTCGCGCGACTCGTCCAGGCCGCAGCGCGCAAGCGCGGCGTGAAAGTGCCCGACCGCGTGTTCGGCCTCGCCTGGTCGGGCGCGATGCACGCCGAGCGGCTACGCGGCGTGCTCGAACACCTGCCCGAGGGGGTGAGCGAAATCTACCTTCACCCGGCCACCGGCCCCTACCCGCTTTCGGCGCCGGGCTACCAATATACGGAAGAGCTCGCCGCTTTACTCGATCCGAGCGCGCGCGCGATCGTCGACCGCAATGCCATCAAACTCGCGCGCTTCGCCGATCTCTGACTTGCGTTATCGGTCAAGGGTTGATTGGTTCACGCGAAGGCGCGAAGGCGCGAAGATGCTTCGAATAGCCCGCGCGCAGCGCCTCAACTCATACGGCAATGAAAAGGGTCGCTTCGCGATAGGCGCACCCTCTTCGCGCCTGCGCGGCTTCGCGCGAATTAATCTGCGCCCGCGCCGAGCAAGCTGCCCCCGATGAATCGTTCCGCCCAGATCGGCCTCCTGCTCGCGACGATCATCGGTCTCGCCGTCGCCGTCGGCACGGTCGGATCGATCGGCTTCACCCAAGTGGCCGCCGCGATGGCGTCGATTGGCTGGATCGGCATGGCCGCGTTCGTCGCCTGGTCGGGCGGTGTCCTCGGCCTGCTCGGCATGGCGTGGATCGCGGTCGCGCGCGGGCAGCCGGCCGAGCGGCTATGGCTGTTCGTCTGGGCGCGCACCACGCGCGAAGCGGCGACCGACATCCTGCCCTTCTCGCAGCTCGGCGGGCTCGTCGTCGGCGCACGCACGCTCGCTGCGTTCGGCGTGCCGCAGCCGGTGATCTACGCCTCAATGATCGCCGATCTGACCACCGAAATGGCCGCGCAATTGATCTTCACCCTATGCGGCGTGGCCGTACTGCTGATGGTGCTGGCGCACGCGCCGGTGCAGCAGGGCCTCGTACCGCTCGCGCTCGGCGGGCTTGCGGCGATGGTCGCGCTGATGCTGCTGTTCGTCTTCGCGCAGAAGCCGGTGCTCAAGCTGGCAGGCTCGCTCGGCGCCAGGCTGCTGCCCGGCTCGGTCGCGGCGATGGCGGCGGTGCGCGACCAGCTCGACGCGGTGTACCGCGAGCCACGCCGCGTGATCGCCGCCTTCGTGTTCAACCTCGCCGCCTGGCTGGCGAGCGCGGCCGGCGCATGGATCGCGCTGCACTTCATGGGGTCGAACGTGCCCTTATGGGCGGTGCTGATGATCGAGGCGCTGATCTTCACGCTGCGCAGCGTCGCCTTCGCCATTCCCGGTGCGATCGGCGTGCAGGAAGCGGCCTATGTGCTGATCGGCCCGCTGGTCGGCTTGCCGCCGGCGACCGCGCTCGCGCTCTCGCTGTTGAAACGCGCGCGCGACGTGATCATCGCGGTGCCGGCGCTGATCGTGTGGCAAGTGGGCGAAGCGCGGCGGGTGGTGGGCTGACCCATCCCGCTTCCTCCCTTCACCCTTCCCCGGCGAAGGCCGGGGCCTAGGAGCGGAGGTCGAGGTAAGGAAGCGCCACCCTCGCCACCATCGTTCCTCTCCTGGGCCCCGGCCTTCGCCGGGGAAGTGTAAGTGGGGAGCAGCAGAATTGCCCCCGCCCATCGCCCCCCGTATATCTCCATGAAACTCCGACCAAGGCGACCCAGATGCGACCCATGATCCTGCTGCTCGCACTCCCCTTGCTCGCCGCCGCACCGCAGGAACAGCCCACCTCCTGCCCGACGCCCGCCGCCGCGCTCCCCGCCGAGCTTGCTGGCTGGAAGACCGGCCTCAGCCTCGCCGCCGCGACCGACCGCAACAGCCTGGCGCATACCAGGCTCAAGCTCGGCCTCCGCTCCGAGGTGATGCTCGCCGCGACCGACACCGTCCGGTACGTCGTCGCACCGACCAAGCCCGCCGAACCCGCCAGCCAAAGCGGCATGCTCGGCTTCACCGTGGCGCGCGCCGGCACCTATCGCGTCGCGCTCGGCACCGCGGCATGGATCGATGTCGTGAAGGGCCGCAACGCGCTCGAATCGATTGCGCACAGCCACGGCCCGGCATGCAGCGGGATTCGCAAGCTGGTCGATTTCAAGCTGACGCCCGGCCGCTACGTGCTGCAGATCGAAGGCAGCAAGGATTCCGCCACTCCTGTGCTGATCACCCGCCTGTCCTGACCCGATTCGCGGGTGTCGCTTTCGCGCGCAAAGCCCGGTAATCGCTGAAGCCATGGCAAAAGCGCATCCGTTCCATTCGATCCACACCCACGGGCTGATCCGCGTCGGCGCCGCGACGCCGCGCGCCAGCGTCGGCGATTGCGCTGCGAATGCCGCGGCGACGATTGCGCTAGCCAAGGACGGCCACGCCAGAAGCGCCGACCTCCTGGTCTTCCCCGAGCTCAACATCACCTCCTATGCGATCGACGATCTGCACCTGCAGACCGCGCAGCATCACGCGACCGAGGCGGCGCTCGCCGCAGTGGCGGCGGCGAGCGCCGAGCTGCGCCCGGTGCTGGTGATCGGCGCCGCACTGCCGCGCAACGGCCGGCTCTACAATTGCGCGGTGATCATCGCGCGCGGGCGGATCCTCGGCGTCGTGCCCAAGACCTTCCTGCCCAATTACCGCGAATATTATGAGAAGCGCTGGTTCGCGAGCGGCGCGGGGATGACCGGCAACGGCCTTATCACCGTGGCGGGCCAGACCGCGCCGTTCGGCACCGATCTGATCTTCGCCGCCGACGATCTCGAACATTTCGTCTTCCACGCCGAAATCTGCGAGGATTATTGGGCGCCCACCCCGCCCTCGACGATGGGCGCGCTGGCGGGCGCGCTGATCTGCTGCAATCTGTCGGCCTCGAACATCGTCGTCGGCAAGGCGCGCGAACGCGCGCTGCTATGCGCGTCGCAAAGCGCGCGTGCGGTATGCGCCTATGTCTTCTCCGCCGCCGGATCGGGCGAGAGCACAACCGACCTTGCGTGGGACGGCCAGGGGATGGTGCACGAGCTCGGCGAATTGCTTGCCGAATCGACTCGCTTCGGGCGCGAATCGGAACTGGTGCTGGCGGACGTGGACGCCGCGCGAATCGAGCAGGAACGGATGCGCGTCGGCACCTTCAACGATGCCGCGCGGCTCGCCGACGATCCCGAGCAGCGCTTCCGCCGCATCGCCTTTACCCATCAGCCCGATTTCGCCGATATCGGCCTGCAGCGCGACATCCGCCGCTTCCCGTTCGTGCCCAACACGCCCGAGAAACTCGATCAGGATTGCTACGAGGCGTTCAACATCCAGGTCGAGGGCATTCTCAAGCGGTTCGAAGCGGCGCGCGCCGAACGGCTGGTGATCGGCGTGTCGGGCGGGCTCGATTCGACGCATGCGCTGATCGTCGCGGCCAAGGCGATGGACCGTCTCGGCCTGCCCCGTACACGCATCCTCGGCTTTACCATGCCGGGCTTCGCCACCAGCGACGGCACCAAGGACAATGCCTGGGCGCTGATGCGCGCGCTCGGCGTCGAGGGCGCAGAGATCGATATCCGCCCCGCCGCGCGCCAGATGCTCGGCGACATGGGCCATCCCTTCGCTGCCGGCGAACCAGCCTATGACGTGACGTTCGAGAATGTGCAGGCGGGCCTGCGCACCGATTATCTGTTCCGCCTGGCCAACCAGCGCGGTGGGCTGGTGGTCGGCACGGGCGACCTGTCCGAACTCGCTTTGGGCTGGTGCACCTATGGCGTCGGCGACCAGATGAGCCATTATGCGGTCAATGCCGGCGTACCCAAGACGCTGATCCAGTTCCTGATCCGCTGGTGCATCCGCACGACCCAGTATGACGGCGCGACCGATGCGATTTTGGAGGCGATTCTCGCCACCGAGATTTCGCCCGAGCTGGTGCCAGCGGGAGCGGACGGTGCGATCCAGAGCACCGAGGCGCGAATCGGGCCCTATGCACTCAACGATTTCTTCCTGCATTATGTCGTGCGCCACGGCATGGCGCCCTCGAAGATCGCGTTCCTCGCGCTGCACGCGTGGCGTGATGCCGAGGCCGGGCGCTGGCCGCGCGATTTCCCGGCGGCGGGTCGCGTCGACTATGATCTGGCGACGATTGCGGGCTGGCTGGAGAAGTTCCTGGTGCGCTTCTTCACGACCAGCCAGTTCAAGCGTTCGGCGATCCCTAATGGCCCGAAGGTCTCGGCTGGTGGAGCGCTCAGCCCGCGTGGGGACTGGCGTGCGCCTTCGGATGGCACGGCGCGGGTGTGGCTGGAGGAATTGGCGCGGGGGCTGCCGTAAGCGGCGGATAATCTAATTTTGTGAAAAGGGCCGCCGCACACTCGTCGCCCCGGCGGAGGCCGGGGCCGTCATGTTTGGGTCACGTCGTGCGCCAAGTCAGCCAGCGGCCCCGGCCTCCGCCGGGGTGACGCGCTCTTACTCGCGCCCCTTACTTGCGGCTCTTGCGCGCCGCGTAGCGCGCGTCGCGCGCGGCCTTCTTGTCGATCTCGGCCTGGATCGCGGCCTGCTCGGCGTCCTTGATCGCCTGCTCGGCGGCAGCGGCCTTGGCGAGCTTGTCGAGCCGCGCCTGTTCGATCGCGAGCTTCTTCTCTTCGCGCTTGGCGACCTCGGCCGCTTCCTTCGCTTCGCGCGCTGCGGCGCGGGCGGCGACGACCGCGGGGTCGACCGGCGGCTTGGCCTTCAATTTCTCGAGGGCGCGCTGCTTCGCGTCGGCCGAGAGGGCGGCGCGGTCTTGGAAGGAAGGTTCTTTGTAGGATGCCATGTGGCGCGCTTTAGCCTTGTCCAGCAGATAAGGAAATGGCGGAGAGGGTGGGATTCGAACCCACGGTACCCGCGAGGGCACGCCGCATTTCGAGTGCGGTACATTCGACCACTCTGCCACCTCTCCGCGAGGT
>CAXTEO010000170.1:0-6733 GCA_964243205.1 uncultured Sphingomonas sp. | reverse complement strand
CAACCCCGACAAGATCGCCGCCACGCTGGAGACGCTGCACGCCTTTCCCGGGCGATTGCTGCTGCTGTTCCAGCCGCACGGCTATGGCCCGCTAAAGGCGATGTGCCGCGAGCTGATGGCGATGCTCGCGGCCAAGCTCGGCATCCCGGACGTGCTGGTGCTGTCGGATCCGGTCTATCAGGGCGGCACGGTCGCGCGCGAGGTGACCAGCGCCGACATCGTCGCGGACGTCGGCGCGCGCGCACGCCACATCGCCGATCGCGCACGGGCCGCCGCCTGGCTGGTCGAGCAAGCGCGACCCGGCGACCGGATCGTGGTAATGGGGGCGAGGGACGATACGCTAAGCCAGCTCGCCGCCGACATGTTGCCACAAATCGCGTCCAGACTCGCCTGAACTCCGGAGACCCGCCATGTTTCGCCGCCTGTTCCTCGATCATCCTGCCTCGGTCGGCGAGAGCTTCACCGAGCATTTCGGCGTCGCCTCGCGCTTCGGCCTGACGATGATCGGCGGCGGGATCGCCGGGGTGATCCACGCTTTCCTGCCCTTCGCCTTCAAGACCACCGGCAGCCGCACCGTGATGCGGCTCAACGCGCAGATCGTGGCCAAGCGCGCCGCCGCCACCGCCGACGAGACGCAGCGGCGGACGGTGGAATATGTGATCTGACGCAGCGGAAAGTCACACTAAAGTCGCACCATCACGCGTTCTGGCGCGGCGTGAGACGCTCTGACGGATAGGCCGATGAAAGCCGCTTCCCGGCGAAGGCCGGGGCCCAGTCGCGAAACGGAAGATTGCGGCCGTAGCGTTTCATTACATCGACCTTCCCTACTGGGCCCCGGCCTTCGCCGGGGAAGCGCGTCTCGAAGAGTCGCTCGAAAGACGGCCAGCCAGCGATTTCAAAGAACTCCCCGAGTCTCGCAGAATCGCCGCGTGTAGGACAGCCGGTTTCTTAACCCGCGCCACCCGGCTATGGCACCGCCATGCTCCGCATCACCGACCTCAAGCTCCCGCTGCATCACGCCGACGAGGAACTGCCCGCCGCGATCCGCAACCGACTGCGCATCACGCCGCGCGACCTGGTGCGCTACACGATCGCGCGCCGCGCGCACGACGCGCGCGACAAGAGCGACATCCAGCTGGTCTATTCGGTCGACGTCAACGTGCGCGACGAGGCGCCGGTGCTCGCGCGCTTCAGGAAGGACCGGCACGTCCAGCAGACGCCCAACACGGCGTATAAATTCGTCGCGACGGCACCTGCCGATTTTGCCGGCCCGCGCCCGGTCGTGATCGGCACCGGCCCGTGCGGCCTGTTCGCCGGGCTGATCCTGGCGCAGATGGGGTTCAAGCCGATCATCGTCGATCGCGGCAAGGTGGTGCGCGAGCGGACCAAGGATACCTGGGGCCTGTGGCGCAAATCGGTGCTCAACCCCGAATCGAACGTGCAATTCGGCGAGGGCGGCGCGGGCACCTTTTCCGACGGCAAGCTCTACAGCCGGATCAAGGATCCGCGCCATCTCGACCGCAAGGTCCTGCTCGAATTCGTCAAGGCCGGCGCGCCCCCCGAAATCCTCACCGAAGCGCACCCGCATATCGGCACCTTCCGCCTGGTGACGATGGTCGAGAGCCTGCGCGCGACGATCGAGGCGCTGGGCGGCGAATATCGCTTCGAGACGCGGGTCGACGGGATCGATATCGCCACCGCGGACGACGGCACGCGGAAAGTGCGCGGGCTGCACCTCCACACCGGCGCCTATCTCGAGGCGAGCCACGTCGTGCTCGCGGTCGGCCACAGCGCGCGCGACACGTTCGAAATGCTGCAGGCCGAGGGCGTCTATATGGAGGCCAAGCCCTTCTCGATCGGTGTCCGCATCGAGCATCCGCAATCGTGGATCGACGATGCGCGCTTCGGCGCCAATGCCGGCAACCCGATCCTCGGCGCGGCCGATTACGCGCTGTCGCACCACGCGCAGAACGGCCGCACCGCCTATAGTTTCTGCATGTGCCCGGGCGGCACGGTGGTGGCGGCGACATCCGAGGAAGGCCGTGTCGCGACCAACGGGATGAGCCAATATTCGCGCAACGAGCGCAACGCCAATTCCGGGCTCGTCGTCGGCATCGACCCGGCGCGCGACTATCCCGGCGACCCGCTCGCCGGAATCGCGCTGCAACGCCATTGGGAATCGCGCGCCTTCGTCGCGGGCGGATCGAGCTATGCCGCGCCGGCGCAATTGCTCGGCGATTTCCTCGCCGGGCGCGCCTCGACCAAGCTTGCGAGCGTCATCCCCTCCTATCGTCCCGGCGTGCACATGACCGATCTGGCGGAATGCCTGCCCGATTTCGCGGTGACCGCGATGCGCGAGGCGCTGGTCCAGTTCGGGCGCGAAATCCCCGGTTACGACCATCCCGACGCGGTGCTGACCGGAGTCGAGACGCGCACCTCCTCGCCAGTGCGGATCACGCGGGGGGCCGATTTCCAGAGCCTCAACACCACCGGGCTGTTCCCGGCCGGCGAGGGCGCGGGCTATGCCGGCGGGATCCTGTCGGCGGCGGTCGACGGGATCAAGGTGGCCGAGGCGGTCGCCGCGGCGATGGTGGGCTAACATGCGAAAAAGAGCCGATTTCGCGCCGCCGCATCTTGCGCTAAGCGCAGCGCCATGACCCACATGCTTCAGTCCCGCCCCGCGCTCGCTTACCATCTGACCGAGGGCCGCGGCCCGACCGTCGTCTTCCTGCCCGGTTATGGCTCGGACATGGAAGGCACCAAGGCGCTCGCGCTCGAAGCCTGGGCGGTGCGCACCGGCCGCGCCTTCCTGCGCTTCGATTATGGCGGACGCGGTTCGAGCGAAGGCGACTTCGAGCAACAGACCTTCGCCGGCTGGCGTGACGATGCGCTGGCGATGCTCGACGAACTCGCGAACGGCCCCGCGGTGCTGGTCGGCTCGTCGATGGGCGGCTGGCTCATGCTGCTGATCGCGCGCGACCATCCCGAAAAGATCGCCGCCTTGGTCGGCATCGCCCCCGCGCCCGATTTCACCGATTGGGGCTTCAGCGTCGAGGAGAAACTGACCTTGCTGTCGGAAGGCCGGCTCGAAAAGGTCGGGCGCTATGCCGACGTGCCGATCGTCTACACCCGCGCCTTCTGGCAATCGGGCGAGGCCAACCGAGTGATGTTCTCCGGTCTGCCGATCGACGTGCCGGTGCGGCTGCTGCAAGGCACGTCCGACAGCGAAGTGCTGGCCAACCGCACGATCCAGCTCGCGCAGCAGATCCGTTCAGCCGATGTGCAGGTCACCTTGGTCAAGGGCGGTGACCACCGCTTGTCCCGCGACGCCGATCTCGCGTTGCTGGTCGCGACGCTCGAGACTGTGATGACCGCCTTATGATCCTGTTCCTGCTCGCTCAGGCGGCCACCGCACCGCTTGGCCCGCCGGCCCCGCCGCCGTCGGAACGCTATGAGAAATGCCTCGATCTGGCGACCAGCAACGCGGCTGCGGCCGAAGCGGAGGCCGGCCAATGGCAATTGGCGGGCGGCGGTTTCCTGGCCGGGCAGTGCCTCGGCATGGCCTATGCCAACGAAGCGCGCTGGACCGCCGCCGCCGCCGCCTTCGATGCCGCCGCACGCGCCGCGGAAAAGGCCGGCGATGCGCGCTCGGTTAATTACTGGGCGCAGGCCGGCAATGCCTGGCTGGCGTCGGGCGATGCGACCAAGGCGCGCGCCGCGCTCGACGCCGCATTGGCCGGCGGAACCTTGACCGGGCTCCCGCTCGGCGAGGCGCATCTCGACCGCGCGCGCGCAATGGTGGCGGGCGACGATTCGGAGGGCGCGCGCGACGATCTCGACCGGGCGCTGGCCGAAGTGCCGGCCGATCCGCTGGCGTGGCTGCTCTCGGCGACGCTCGCGCGGCGGCAGCAGCAAGTGGTGCGCGCGCAGCACGACATTGCCGAGGCGGTGCGATTGGGCGCCGACGACCCGGCGGTGCAGCTCGAAGCGGGCAATATCGCCGCGCTGGCGCATGACGAAGCCGGGGCGCGCGGCGCGTGGACGCAAGCGGTGACGCTGCGGCCAGACAGCGACGCGGGCAAGGCGGCGGCGGCTGCGCTGAAACAGTTCGAGGGGAAGCGCTGAGGGCATGCTTTCCCGCCTACTTTCGCCGGGGAAGGAAGGAGGGTGGCGCCGCCTCCTCGGCTCTCCTATCTCGGCACAAAGCCCAGAGCGGAGTGCGCCATGAAATACCTCCACACGATGATCCGCGTCACCGACCCGGACGCGACGATCGCCTTCTTCAATCTGCTCGGCCTGGAGGAAGTCCGCCGCGTCGACAGCGCGCAAGGCCGTTTCTCGCTGATCTTCCTCGCCGCGCCCGGCGATCACGACGCGCAAGTCGAGCTCACCCACAATTGGGACCCGGAAAGCTATTCCGGCGGGCGCAATTTCGGCCATCTCGCTTACCGCGTCGACAATATCTACGAGAGTTGCCAGCGGCTGATGGACGGCGGCGTCACGATCAACCGCCCGCCGCGCGACGGCAACATGGCGTTCGTCCGCACGCCCGACAATATCTCGATCGAGTTGCTGCAGGCGGGCAGCCCGCTCGGCCTCGCCGAGCCCTGGGCGTCGATGCCCAATACCGGTCAATGGTGATGGCGACCGGGCTCGAAATCGTCCGCATCCCGGCGCTGACCGACAATTACGTGTGGCTGCTGCACGATGCCGTGTCGGACGAGACGGTGGTGATCGACCCGAGCGAGGCCGCCCCCGTACTCGCCGCGGCGCAGGCGCGCGGCTGGACGATCTCGCAGATCTGGAACACCCACTGGCATCCCGATCACACCGGCGGCAATGCCGAGATCAAGGCGCTCGGCGCGACGGTCAGCGGCCCCGCGGCCGAGGCCGATCGCATCCCGACGCTCGATTACGGCCTGCGCGAGGGCGACAGCGTGCGGATCGGCGACCATGTCGCGCGCGTGATCGAGACGCCGGGCCATACGCTCGGGCATATCGTCTTCCATCTCGTCGACGACGCGGCGCTGTTCAGCGGCGACACGCTGTTCGCAATGGGGTGCGGGCGACTGTTCGAGGGCGGCCCCGCGCAGATGTACGCCAACATGCAGCGGCTCGCGACTTTGCCGCCCGAGACGATCGTCTATCCGGCGCATGAATATACCCAGGCGAACGGGCGCTACGCCGCCGCCGCCGAGCCGGACAATGCCGCGGTCGCCCAGCGCATGGTCGAGGTCGATGCGACTCGCGCGGCGGGCGAGGCGACGGTGCCGACGACCATCCTGCTCGAGCTCGCGACCAACCCCTTCCTGCGCGCCGCCTCGGTCGCGCAATTCGCCGAACGCCGCGCCGCCAAGGATGTATTTTAGGCGCAGGATGCGCTATATTGCGCATGGGGCGTGACGTTTTGCAAAGGACCGTTACCATGATCCGTTACCTCCTCCCCGCGCTGCTGCTGATCGGCGGAACTGCGGCGCTTTCGGCCGACAGCAAGGACTATGAAGCGCGCCAGGCGGCGCAGGACAAGGTGGCGCTCGACAAGGAACTCGCCGGGCTCGTGCCGGGCAAGCCGCAAACCTGCATCGACACCTTCCGCTACCGCGACTCGACTCGCGTCGGCGACAAGATCCTCTACAAGAACGGCCGCAACGACGTGATGGTCAGCGACACTGGCGGCGGCTGTTTCGGCCTGCGTCGCGGCGACGCGATCGTCACCAAGAGCTATACCAGCCAGGCCTGCCGCGGCGACATCGTCCGCACGGTGGATATGGTGTCGCGCTTCCCGAGCGGCAGTTGCAGCTTCGGCGATTTCATCCCGTACCGGAAGCCATGATCCGCGCGGTTCTGCTGGTCGCCGCGCTCGGCGCCGCGACCGCATCGGACAGCAAGAATCTCGCCAAGGCGCTCGACGGACGCGCGCCGGGCAAGCCCGAAACCTGTCTGTCGACCACGCGGATCGAAAGCCCGCAAGTGATCGGCGACCGTATCTTGCTGTACCGCGACGGCGCGCGCGTGTGGCGCAACGACCTGCCCGACGCGTGCCCGGGGCTCGACGACGATGCGATCGTCGTGACCGAAGTGTTCGGCGGGCAATTGTGCCGCAACGACCAGTTCTACACGCTCGAGCGCGGCGGCGGCAGCATTCCCGGGCCGCGCTGCCGGCTGGGCAATTTCGTGCCGTGGGACAAGGTCAAACCGTAGGCGCTACAGCACGAAGCGGCTGAGATCTGTGTTGCGCGCGATGCTGGCGAGATGCGTCTCGACATAAGCGGCATTCACCACCACCGTCTCGCCGCCGCGATCCTCGGCGTTGAAGCTGACGTCCTCGAGTAATTTCTCCATCACCGTCTGCAACCGCCGCGCGCCGATATTCTCGATCTCGCCATTCACTTCGGCGGCGATCTTGGCGACCGCGCGGATGCCGTCGGCGGTGAATTCGACGGCCACGCCCTCGGTCGCGATCAGCGCGACATATTGCTGGGTGAGCGACGCCTTGGTGTCGGACAGGATCGCGACGAAATCGTCTTCGGTCAGCGCCTTCAATTCGACGCGGATCGGGAGGCGGCCCTGCAATTCGGGCAGCAGGTCGGACGGCTTGGCGACGTGGAACGCTCCGCTCGCGATGAACAGGATGTGGTCGGTCTTCATCGGCCCGTATTTCGTCGCCACCGTTGTGCTCTCGATCAGCGGCAGCAGGTCGCGCTGCACGCCCTCGCGGCTGACCGAGCCGCCG
>CAXTEO010000169.1:0-6755 GCA_964243205.1 uncultured Sphingomonas sp. | reverse complement strand
GCGAAGCTGTTGGGCGGGATGATGCAGCAATCGGTCTTGCGATCGACGAAGCTGTTGGCGGCGAAATCCTTCGGGTCGACGATCACGCTGTCGATATTGGTGAAGATCTTGAACTCGTCCGACACGCGCGCGTCATAGCCGTAAGACGACAGGCCGTAGCTGATGCAGCCGTCGCGCTTCTGCCCGTCGACGAACGGCTCGATCATGCCGGTGGTGAGCGCCTGCTCGCGAATCCAGCGGTCGGACATGATCGACATGCAATACTCCTGTGCGTGACGCCCGCGTGTCGCCGGAATCGTTATGGCGGGCAAGGGGGCCGTTTTGCAAATGGCGGGTCGGTTCGCGGGCGAAGCGGTCGAGGTCGGCGCAATCACGCTAGCCGATCCCGAGATCCTTCGGCCCGAATGCGTGCGGCAGCAGATCCGACAGCATGTGCCGCTCGACCGCATCGCCCTCGGCGGCACCACACCATACGACGATGTCGCGCCCGCCGATTTGCGCGGCCTCGTTGATCACCTGGCGACACCGCCCGCACGGACCGACCGGGGTGGTGCCGGTCGGTCGCCCGTCGGCGCCCATCGCGCCGCCGATCACGCCGATCTCCACCACGTCGCGGAAATCGCCCGCGCTGTTCACGGTCGCCAGCGCGACGGTCTCGGCGCACAGCGATAGGCCGTAACTCGCATTCTCGAAATTGGCGCCGGTAACGATCCGGCCGTCGACCAGCAATACCGCCGCCCCCACTGCAAAACGCGAATAGGGCGCGTGCGCGTTCAGCGCGGCGGCGCGCGCGGCGGCGATCAAGGTGTCTTGCGTGCTCATGGTGCCACTACGTCCCAATGTACCGGCCCTGCGACCCCGTCGATCCGCCGCATGCCGCTCGCTTGCCACATCCGCCAGCGTCTAGCCGGATAATCCGGCGGGAAGAAATCCTGCGCCGCCCAGACGGGCCGGGGGAGCGCCAGCGTGACGGTGTAAGCGGCGTCGAAGCGTTTGCTCACCTTGAGCAATACAGGCTTGCCGGTATGTCCCTCGACCATCGTGATATAGCGGCGCAACTCGTCGAGCACGACCGCGCGGACCGGGCGTGAGGTGCAATCGTCGGTGAAATCGAGTTCGACCGCGGCGGGCAGCGCGGTATCGTCGCGCGGGACGAGCGTGTTGAAGGCATTGGCCTGATCGACCGCCAGCCGGCACAGCGAATAGGAATGGCTCGCGCCGCGCCGCATGCCGGTCTCGGCGACGGCATCCCAGTTGGCCTCGAAGCGCGGGTCGCGGGCGTCAGCGGCGGTGGCGCGGACATAGGCGAAATCGGCCCCGCCACGCTTGACCGCCCACCAGTCGACGTCGCCGGTCGCCGCGGACACGTCGATCCCCTGGAACGGGTAGGTGTTCGACGGGCGCCAGTGCAACGCGAACGTCCAGGCGGCGAAAGCCACCAGTGCGGCAGTGATGACGGTCACGCCGATCGCCCCGACCGGAATGCCCCACAAACGGAATTTCACGATGCTAACCCTTGATGTGCAACACGCAGATCAAGGTGAACAGCCGGCGAGCAGTGTCGAAATCGATCTCGATCTTGCCCTCCAGCCGCTCCTTGAGAAGCTCCGCCGCCTCGTTGTGGATGCCGCGCCGCGCCATGTCCACCGTCTCGATCTGCGCCGGCGTCGCATTGCGGATCGCCTGATAATAACTGTCGCAGATCGCGAAATAGTCTTTGATCGGGCGGCGGAAGCGCCCCATCGCCAGCACATAGGTCTCGAGATGGCTGTCGTCTTCGCGGTGCAAGGCGAGGCCGAGCCGGCCGTCCTCGACGCTCAGGCCGATCTTGTACGGGCCGGCATAACCGTCGGGATACGTCTTTTGCGGCGCGAAATGATTGCCCTCGATCAGGTCGAAGATCGCGATCCGGCGCTCCTGCTCGATATCGGCCGAGCGCCACAGGATGGTGCGTTCGTCGAGCGTGACGGCGATGATGCGCGGATCGGGCATCCTTGCAGCCGTAGCGGGGGCGAGCGCGGGGGACAATCCGTCGTGGGTGGCTCCCCTCCCTGGAAGGGAGGGGCTGGGGGTGGGTCGGTATGGGGAGAGCATTGCCGCCGCCGCTGGCCGACCCACCCCCCGGCCCCTCCCTTTCAGGGAGGGGAGGATGTTATCCCTTGAGCCGGCTCTCCGAGAGTGGGATGAGGCGCGTATGGCCACCGCATTTTCCACTCCGCCCGTTCCCGAAGCCGTTTCGCTGCCGCAGAATGTCGAGGCCGAGGCGGCGATGCTCGGCGCGATGATGATCGACAACCGGCTCGCCGACGATCTGATGGACCGGCTCGACGCCGATCATTTTTTCGAGCCGCTGCACGGCCGAATCTTCACCGCGATCAAGACGTTGCGCGGCGCCGACATGCTGGCGACACCGGTGACGCTGCGCCCGATGTTCGAGCAGGATGCCGGGATGAAGGAGCTCGGCGGGCCGGGCTATCTTGCGCAGCTGACGGGTTCGGGCGCGGGCCTGCTCGGCGCGCGGCAATTCGCGCAGCAGATCTACGATCTGGCGATGCTGCGCACGCTCGTGACGGTCGGCCGCGGGCTGGTCGATCGTGCGATGGACACGTCGGAAGAGGTCAACCCGCGCGCGCAGATCGAGGCGGCGGAGGAGGAACTCTACAAGGTCGCCTCGGATGGCGCGACCGAGAGCCAGACCAAGAGCTTCCTGCAAGCCGCCAAGACCACGCTGAAAATGGCCGAAGTCGCGCTCAATTCGGGCGGGCACATTTCGGGCATCACCACGGGGATCGAGAGCATCAACACCAAGATCGGCGGCATGCATCGCTCCGATCTGATGATCCTCGCCGGCCGCCCCGGCATGGGCAAGACCTCGCTCGCCACCAACATCGCGTTCAACGCGGCGCAGCGCTGGATGCGCGACATGGCCGACGGGATCGAGCCCGACCGCTCGCTTGGCGCCAAGGTCGCGTTCTTCAGCCTGGAAATGTCGGCCGACCAGTTGGCCGGGCGCGTGCTGTCGGAGCAGGCGCGGATCAATTCGGACGTGCTGCGTTCGGGCAAGATCAGCCGGCACGAATTCCAGGCGCTCGCCACCACGGCGGCCGAGCTGGAAAACCTGCCCTTGTTCATCGATGATACCGCCAACCTCTCGATCGCCTCGCTGCATACGCGCGCACGGCGCTTGCAGCGGCGCCACAACAACCAGCTCGGCCTGATCATCGTCGACTATCTCCAATTGCTGTCGGGCTCGGCCAAGGCGTCGGGCGACGGCCGCGTGCAGGAAATTTCTGAGATCAGCCGCGGCCTGAAGGGCGTGGCGAAGGATCTGAACGTTCCCGTGCTGGCGCTGTCGCAGCTCAGCCGTGCGGTCGAGCAGCGCGAGGACAAGCGGCCTTTGCTGTCGGATCTGCGCGAATCGGGGTCGATCGAGCAGGACGCCGACATGGTGATGTTCGTCTATCGCGAGGATTATTACCTCAACATGGCGCAGCCCGAGATCCCGAGCGCGAACAGCCCGGCCGGGGTGCAAGACAAGCATGCGCAATGGTCGGAGCATCTGTCGCGCGTCGACGGGCTGGCGGAACTGATCATCGCCAAGCAGCGCCACGGCTCGACCGGCAAGGTCATGCTCAAGTTCGAGCCGCACATCACGCGCTTCAGCGACGTCGCCATGGGCGGCGGCTATTGAGCCTGCCCGCTTGAAGACGCTCGTCGATTCGGACGCCGTGCTCGCGCGCGGATTGCCGCTGATCCGCGCGCAATTCGCCGTGCCCGAGTCGTTTCCGCTCCCCGTGCTGGCGGCGGCGGAAGAGGCGGCGAAGCGCGTGTCCGGCGCGCATGTCGATCGCACCGCGACGCCGTTCGTCACGCTCGATCCGGCGAGCTCGACCGATCTCGACCAGGCCTTCGCGATCGAGCGCAGCGGCGCCGATTTGCTGCTGCACTATGCGATCGCCGACGTCGCATGGTTCGTCGACGATGGCGGGGTGATCGATGCCGAGGCGTGGAAGCGCGGCACGACCTTGTATTTGCCCGACGGCAAGGCCGGGCTGTATCCGCCTGTTCTGGCCGAGGGGGCGGCAAGCCTGTTGCCGAGCGGGCCGCGGCCGGCGGTGATCTTCACCGTTCGCGTCGCACCCGATGGCGCGGTGGTGCTCGACGGCGCCGAGCGCGCTATCATCCGCAGCCGCGCGAAGCTCGCTTACGACAGTGTGACCGACACCGATCTGCCGCCTGATTTCGCCGAGCTCGCCCGGCGGATCGCGGCGGCCGAGGATGCGCGCGGCGCGAGTCGCGTCGATCCGCCGCAGCAGGACGTGATCGCGAGCGGCGATGGCCGCTATCGCCTGGCGTTCGAGCCGCGGCTCGAATCGGAGGATCGCAACGCCGCTTTGTCGCTCGCCACCAATATGGCGGTGGCGGATGCGCTGCAGGCGCACCACACCGGGCTGTTCCGCGTGATGGCCGGGCCCGACGCGCACGCGGTGCAGCGCTTGCGCCATGTCGCGGCGGGGCTGGGGCTCGCCTGGCCCGCGGCGCTGTCGCTCGCCCAGTTCGAGGTGTCGCTCAAGGCGTCCGATCCCGCGCAGGCGGCGTTCATGGTCGCCGAGCGGCGCAGCGGGGGCGGGGCATCCTATGCGCCATATCGCGCGGGCGTGATGCCGTGGCATGCGGCGATGGCGGCGACGTACGCTCACGCGACTGCGCCGCTGCGGCGGCTGGCGGATCGCTATGTCGTGCGCGCTGCGCTCGCGGTTGCCAATGGCCAGTCGGTTCCCGAGGTGGTGACGCAGGCGTTCGAAACCTTGCCGCCGGTGATGGCGCGGGCCGATGCGATCGGCGGGCGGATCGACCGCGCGGTGGTCGATCTGGCGGAAACGGCGGTGTTGCACGGGCGCGAGGGCGAGGTGTTCGCGGCGGTGATCGTCGATGCCGATGCGCACGGGGCGCACATCCAGTTGCGCGATCTGGCGGTGCTGGCGAGCGTCAAGACCGCCGGGGTGGCGGGAGAGGCGATCTCGGTGCGGCTGATTGCGGCGGATACCGAGGCGCGGACGTTGAGCTTCGAGCGGGTTTCTTAGGGCGCATCGTTCACGCGAAGGCGCGAAGACGGCAGAAGATTGGTTCGCGCAGAGGCGCGGAGGCGCAGAGAGGAGATTCGTGAAGCAAGGCTGCGCGAAAGCGCAAACCGCTTCTCCTGTCGCTTGGCTGTCCGGGGGCCGCTGCGCGGCAAGCGCAACACC
Organism: uncultured Sphingomonas sp.; assembly: GCA_964243205.1. GTDB lineage: Bacteria > Pseudomonadota > Alphaproteobacteria > Sphingomonadales > Sphingomonadaceae > Sphingomonas. The sequence continues at coordinate 1,509 of CAXTEO010000169.1, read as the reverse complement.
TCCACGCCTTCGCGCCTTCGCGTGATTAAAAAACCGGCTCCTCGCCCGGTTTCTCGGGCACGTGGATGCCGCATTCGACCTTTTCCCACCCGCGCCAGCGCCCCGAGCGCGGGTCCTCGCCCGGCAACACCTTGCTGGTGCATGGGGCGCAGCCGATCGAGGGATAGCCTTCGGCTTCGAGGGGGTGGCGCGGCAATTGGTGCTCGGCGAAATACGCGTCGAGCATCGCCTTGTCCCACGCCGCCAGCGGGTTGAGCTTCAGCCGGCCCTCATCCTCTTCGAAGCGCGGCATCGCGAGGCGCGTGCCGGCCTGGAAGCCCTTGCGCCCTGAGATCCACGCATCGAACGGCGCTAACGCACGCCGCAGCGGCTCGACCTTGCGCAAGTCGCAGCAACCGTCGGGATCGTAATTCCAGCGCAAGCCGGTCGCATCCTTCGCCGCGAGCAAGCGCGGGTCGGGGCGGAAGACGCGCAGATCGGTGAAGCCGAGCTTTTCCGAAAGTTCGTCGCGATAGGCCAGGGTTTCGCCGAAAATCTTCTGCGTATTCAGAAAGATGACGGGAATATCTTTGTCCACCTGCGAGATCAGGTGGAGCAGCACGGCGCTTTCCGCACCGAACGACGAAACCGCCGCGACGCGGCCTTTCAGCTCGCCGGTCAGCAATTCGCCGAGCATGTCGCGCGTGTCCACTGCGGCAAAGCGCCGTTCCATCGCCGCCGCATCGGCGGGCGAGAAGGGTGCGACGTCGATCAGGTCGAGCTTGCGGAGCGCATTAGCCATGCCGCAGCGCCCAGATCGGCACGCGCCCGTCGGCGGCCTTTTGATAGACGTTCTTGTACCGCTGCATCGAAGCTTCGAGCACGACCGAATCGATCTCGGATTCAGGCGCGAAACTGTCGAAGCCGCAGCGCTGCATCAGCGGCATCTGGTCGACCAGCACGTCGCCTTGGGCGCGCAGTTCGCCGGTATAGCCGGCCTCGCGCAATATGCGTGCGGCGGAATAGCCGCGGCCGTCGCGGAAGCTCGGGAAACTGACTTCGATCAGCGCGATACGGTCGAGATAGGGCAGCAGCGCCCGCGCATCGTCGCCGGCTTCGAGCCGGACGGCGGTGGCGTTGGTCTGCGCATCGAGGAATGCGTCGAGCGTGAGGGCGGGTTCGTCGAAACTCGCGTCCCCCCGGCGGAGGCCGGGGCCGGCTTGCGGCTGTCCGTTCGCGTCCAACGCGGCGGCCCCGGCCTGCGCCGGGGCGACGGTGAGGGGCTTATCCATACAGCGCTTCCTTGAACGGCTCCATGCCGACGCGGCGATACGTATCGAGGAAGCGTTCGCTGCCCTCGCGCTGCGCCAGATAGACGTCGGTGACCTTTTCGACCGCATCGACGATGCCGTCCTCGTCGAAGCCCGGGCCGGTGATCTTGGCGAGGCTCACGTCCTCCGCGCCCGACCCGCCGAGCGAGAGCTGGTAATTTTCCGCCCCGCGCTTGTCGACGCCGAGGATGCCGATATG
>CAXTEO010000168.1:242-6757 GCA_964243205.1 uncultured Sphingomonas sp. | reverse complement strand
TCGAGACGCTGCAGCGCGCGTTCCAGAACATCTACGACACGATGGACGCGATCGATGCCTTCAAGCTCAAGGCGCTCGATTCGATGAAGACCACGGTCGGCACGCTGTCGACCGAAGTCGAGAAGTCGAAGGGCTATATCGCGCGGGCGCAGGGCGCGATCGAGAATAAGGGCGCCGGCGGCGATACCTTCAAGCTGGAGGCGCTGTAACGCTCATGACCGATGTCGACCGCCAGATCGCGCGCGCCGGGGAATTGCTCGACCGCACCCGTAGCGAACGCCGCGCGCTGGCGACGCGGCGGCGCCAGGGCACCGCGATCGCGCGGCGGGTTGCCATGGCAGCGTCGGCCGATCTGGCGATCGTCGTCGCGGCGATCGCAATCGGCTGGTTCGTGCCGCTGGGCATGGGCGGCGCGCTGCTCATCGGACTGTTGCTGATCGCGGTGACGGCCTTCCTGTTGTTTGCGACACTGACGCCGCCGGTGCGCGTCGAGCAGCTGACGCAAGTGCCGCTCAAGGCGCTCCCGTCCAAGACCGAGCAATGGCTCGACACGCAGCGCAAGCTGCTGCCGGCGCCGGCGCAGACGTTGGTCGACGGGATCGGCGTCAAGCTCGATTTGCTGACGCCGCAACTCGCCGGCCTGAGCGAGGAAGAACCCGCCGCGGCCGAACTGCGCAAGCTGATCGGCGAACAATTGCCCGAACTGATCAAGAGCTATGGCAAGGTGCCGAGCGCTTTGCGCGGCGTGGCGCGCAACGGCAAGAGCCCCGACGCACAGCTCGCCGACGGTCTGCGGCTGATCGATGGCGAGATTGCGGAAATGTCCGAGCAGATCGCCCAGGGCGATCTCGATTCGCTGGCCACGCGCGGGCGCTTCCTCGAGATCAAATATCGCGACGAAGGCGCGGTCTGAACAATCGCGAAGCGCTAATACTGCCTCGCGCCTTCGCGCCCTTCTTTCCTTCGCGCCTTCGCGTGAACCCCTTCTTCCTTTTCAAAAGCCCTTGCTGGCGAAAAGTGGAAGAAGAAGGGGTTCACGCGAAGGCGCGAAGGAAGGCGCGAAGGCGCGAAGAGAAAAAGGAATTGCAGGGCGTTCGGATTTCGCGAGTCGGAAAATCGAGGCGCCGGGCCGACCTGAAATTATCTCACCCTAGCGGCGCCCGCACAGCACGAGCACTTTGACCTGCCCCTTTGCGCGGTCGCCGAACACCTGCGTCGCGGTGCCGATCTTCATCGTGGCGACGACGTCGCGCAAGGCCGGCGGCAAAGCCGTCAGCGGCAGTGCGTCGACGCTCTGCACGGTCGCGCCCGTCGCTTGCGCCACGCCATCGGCATCGGCGCAGGAGAAGATGCCGAGCGTGGCGCTCTGGAATGCGGCGACCTTTTCGCCATTCGCCTTGGCGTCGCCATCGGGGTCGATCGTCACGGTCAATTGCTTGAGCGACAGCATCGTTCCACCCGGCACGGCCGGACCTTCGGGCGTTGGCGGCGCGGCCAGAGTCGGCTGGGCGATCGCGAGCGCCAGCAGCGCAATGCCCCCGGCAAGGTTCGAACTCTTCACGGCAGGGCTCCTCGATCCGATACGGCGGTCAATGGGTGCGGATCATGGCACCGACAAGGCGCGCGCGCGATCGCGCAGCCGCTCCACCGCCGCCGCGTGAATCCCCGGGGCGGTCGCCAGCACCCCGAACGCCTTGGCGCTGGGGGTATTGAAGGCGAGATCGCCGCCGAACGCATCGCTGACGGCAGCCCCCGCCTCGCTCGCGATCAACGCGGCGGCGGCAATGTCCCACTCGGAGCCCCACCGCAGCGTCGCCACCAGATCGGCCTCGTCGGCCGCCACCATCGCGATGCGCAAGGCGATCGAATTGGGCTTGGCCACCGCGACCAGATCGCTGTCGACCTTGGGCAGGCCATCGGTCGGCACGCGCGCGCCGCCGAACACGCTGCGGTCGCCGGCGTGGAGTGCCACGCCGTTGCGCGTCGCCCCCTGCCCCAGCACCGCACGCCAGATGTCGCCGCGCGCCGGCGCATCGAGCACGCCGATCGTCACGCGGCCCTGCTCGACCAGGGCGACCGACACCGCCCAGCCATCGCGGCCGCGGATATAGTCGCGCGTGCCGTCGATCGGATCGACCACCCACACCCGCCCGCAGGCGAGGCGATCGGCATTGTCGGCGGTTTCTTCGGACAGCCAGCCGGCATCGGGCAACAGGGCCGACAGGCGCGCGTGCAACAGCGCGTTCACGTCGAGATCGACCTGGCTGACCGGATCGTTCGGCGCCTTTTCCCAGCGATGGAAATCGGTGCGCCAATGCCGCAGCGCCAGCGCGCCCGCCTGGCGCGCAATCTCCGCGACCGCATCGGCGAGCCCGCTATCAGCCACTCGCCACCGTCATCCCCTCGATACGGATCGTCGGTACGTTGATGCCGAAGCGGAATTGGAGATCGTTGGCAGGGGTCAGGTTGCGGAACATGTCCTTCAAATTGCCCGCAATGGTGAATTCGGCGACGGGCCCGGTGATCTGGCCGTCCTCGATGCGGAAGCCGGCCGCGCCACGGCTGTAATCGCCGGTCACCCCGTTGACGCCCATGCCGATCAGCTCGGTGACCAACACCCCGTTCGCGATATCGGCGATCAATGTGGCGGGCGGGACCAGCCCTGCCGCCATGTGGAGATTGCTGGTCGAGACGCCGGGCGCGCCGCCGACGCCGCGCGCGGCATGGCCGGTCGGCTCGAGCCCCAATTGCCGCGCCGAGGCGCTGTCGAGCAGCCACGTCTCGAGCATCCCCGCCTCGATGATCGCGCACGGCGACACCGGCAATCCCTCGCCGTCGAACGGGCGTGAGCGCAGCCCATGCGGGCGATGCGGATCGTCGAGCACGGTCACGCCGGTCGAAAACACCTGCGTGCCGAGCGCATCGAGCAGGAAACTCGTCTTGCGCGTGATCGCCTGGCCCGAAATCGCACCGGTGAGATGGCCGAGCAAGCTCGATCCGACGCGCGGATCGAACACCACGGTCATCGGCCCGCTGGCGAGCCGGCCCGGATTGACGCGCGCGACGGCGCGGTTGCCGGCGCGCGTGCCGATCGATTCGGGGTCTTCCAGCGCATTGCGGTGCCGCTTCGAGCTGTACGCATAATCGCGCACCATCTGCCCGCCCTCGCCCGCCAGCACGCTCGCCGACAGGCCATAGCCGGTGGCGGCATAAGCCGCGGCAAAGCCATGGCTGGTGGCGAGCGCCCAGACCGAGCGCGATGCGCTGGCCGAGCCGCCTTCGCTGTTGGTCACGCCGACGACGGCGCGCGCGGCGTCCTCCGCCGCCTGCGCGGCATCGCGCAGTGCAGCGGGCGAGGCTTCCTCGCCACCCTGCGCGAGGTCGTCGAGGTCGAGCAGCGGCGCGGCGCCGTGCATCAGTCGTTCCTTCGGCGCGAGCCCGGCCCACGCGTCTTCGGGCGCTTCGCCCGCCATCGCGACGGCGCGCTCGACCAGCGCGGCCAGCGCAGCGACCGACAGATCGGAGGTGGAGACGCTCGCCGAGCGTTTGCCGACGAACACGCGCAAGCCCAGTTCGGCGCTTTCCGACCGGCCGACATCCTCGAGCGCGCCGAGCCGCACCGAAATGTCGAGCGACATGTCGGCGGCGTAGACGGCATCGGCGGCATCGGCGCCCACCGCCTTGGCGCGAGTGACGATATCGGCGGCGCGATCGCGGGCTTGGTCTGGGGTCAACATGGCAGCGGACTTAGGTCCGCGCGGGCGGGGGTGCAACCGTGCGAAGCGCTATGTCCGTTTCTTCACCGCGTCTGGCCTCAATACGGCCACGGCGTCCCCACCACGACGCATGCGAGGAACACCAGCAGCCCCGCGAAGCGGTTCGAGCGGAAGCGGCGCAGCGCGCCTGCGCCGTCATCGGGCGCGAGCGTCGCAACTTGCCACACAAAGTGGAGCGCCACCGGCAGCAACGCGACCAGCGCCAGCCAATCCGGCCGCAGCAGCCAGATCGCCCCCGCCCACAGCGCCAGCGCAGCGGCATAGAACAGCCCGACGCCGAGCCGCACGCGATTGCCCATGCGCAGCGCCGAGGAACGCACGCCGATCAGCGCATCGTCCTCGCGATCCTGCAGCGCGTAGATCGTGTCGTAACCGACCACCCAGCAGATCGACCCGACATAGAGCAGCAGGCCGGGCGCAGCGAGCGCCCCCGCAACTTCGCTCCAGCCGACCAACGCCGCCCAGGAAAAGACCAGGCCGAGCCAGATTTGCGGCCACCACGTGATGCGCTTCATGAACGGATAGGCCGCGACCGGCGCGAGGCTGAGCAGCGCGATGACCGCGGCATAGATGCTGAACTGGAGCAGGACCCCCAGCCCGATCAGGCATAAGGCCACCAGCCACACCCACGCCGCGCGCAGCGACACGGCCCCGCTTGCCAGCGGGCGGCTGCGCGTGCGCGCCACTTGCCGGTCGAGATCGCGGTCGACGATATCGTTGAACACGCAGCCGGCGCCGCGCATCGCGATGCTGCCGAGCAGCAGCCAGAGAAGCAAATTCCACCGCGTCACCGCGCCGCCCGCCAGCGCCACGCCCCAGGCGCCCGGCCAGAACAGCAGCCACCAGCCGATCGGCCGATCGAACCGCGCGAGCAAAGCGAACGGGCGCGCCGCCATGGGAAGCAGGCCGACGAGGCCGCGATGCTCGGTGTCCGGGGTGACGTTGACGGGGGCCTGGGCGGAGGGCGGTCGCTCAGCGGGGGAACGGAAAGTCACACTAAAGTCTCACCATCGACGGTCTCGGAGCCCACGGCCGGAGCGCAGCAGCGCCGAGCATCCCGGGCAAGGCGGCAGCATGCACCAGACCGGCCGTGTAGGACAGCCCGTTCGATGCGCGGGTTCGCCTCGACTTCGCCATGGTCGGCCGCGATAGAGGTGCCGGACCCGCGAACGGGCCGGCTTTGAAGGGCGGACAGCATGGTGCATCTCTCCGTCGCGATCGGGCGATTCTTCGAAGCGTTGCTGTGGGCGCTGGCGCGCGGCATCGGCGTGATGGCGGGGTGGGCGGTGCTGGCGGCGTTCGGGCTGGCGATCGTGGCGCTGGCGGTGCGCGCGGTGTGGCGGCGGCGGTGAACGAAGTACCGCGCAAGAAACCAGGGCTCTCCGGATTCGGCACCGTAGCGCGTACTTTCGTCACCCCGGACTTGTCCCGGGGTCCACCGTGCCGCACATCCTGCGGCCTTACGTCGCAAACCGCGGTGGACCCCGGGACGAGCCCGGGGTGACGGATCGCATGTGGCAGAACAAGCAACAGGACACCTCATGCCCGCAACCCCCGCCTGGCCGCCGCAATCGACGCCGCGCCTGTTCGTCGAGACGCCGCTCGGCCTCGGCCCGCTCCGCATCGACGGCCCGCAGGCGCATTATCTCGGCAGCGTGATGCGGCTGAAGGTCGGTGATCCGGTCAAACTGTTCGACGGCACCTCCGGCGAATGGCTCGGCGTGGCGGCGAGCGTCGGCAAGCGCGACCTGATGCTCGACGTCACCGAATGCTTGCGCGCGCCCGAAAGCGTGCCCGATTTGTGGCTGTGCGCCGCGCCGATCAAGAAGGGGCGGATCGACTGGGTCGCCGAGAAAGCGTGCGAGCTCGGCGTCGCGCGGCTGGTGCCGGTGCTGACGCACCGCACGATCGTGGACCGGCTGAACGGCGAGCGGCTGCGCGCGCACATGATCGAGGCGGCGGAGCAATGCGGGCGCAACGCAGTGCCCGAACTGGCCGAGCCGGTGAAACTGGCGGCTTTGTTGCGCGACTGGCCCGCGGGCCGGGCGCTGTTCTTTGCCGACGAGACCGGCGGCATGCCCGCGCTGGAAGCGATGCGCGCCGGTCCGACGCGTGCGGCGATCCTGATCGGGCCCGAAGGCGGGTTCGACGATGCCGAGCGCGCGGCGATCCGCGCGGTGCCGGATGCGGTCGCGATCGCGCTCGGGCCGCGCATCCTGCGCGCCGATACCGCGGCGGCGGCGGCGATCGCATTGTGGATGGCCGCACGCGGCGATTGGTAGCCGATCGAAACGCGCTGGCGGGCGCGCTTTGGCGGCGCTAAGGCGCGGGAATGACGACGCACCCCGCCCCCGCCAAGACGTTCCCCCTCATCGAATCGCGCGACCAGCTGATCGCCAGCTTCGCGCGCGGGGAAAAGCCGCCCGAACGCTGGCGGATCGGCACCGAGCATGAGAAGTTCGTCTATGCCGACAGCGACCATCATGCGCCGAGCTACACGGAGAAAGGCGGCATCCGCGACCTGTTGAAGGCGCTCGAGGAGTATGGCTGGAAGCCGGTGACTGAGATCGGCCCCGACGGCACCACCAACGTGATCGCGATGACCGGCGCGGACGGCTCGATCAGCCTCGAGCCCGCCGGGCAATTCGAGCTTTCCGGCGCACCGCTGGAGAACCTCCACCTCACCTGCGCCGATACGGGCCGCCACCTGGATCAGTTGAAGGCGGTCGGCGAGAAGCC
>CAXTEO010000168.1:0-232 GCA_964243205.1 uncultured Sphingomonas sp. | reverse complement strand
GCTCAACACCCTGCACGAGACGTGCGCGGAGACGGCCCGGCACCTTGACCAGGTGAAATATGTCGGCGAACAGCTCGGCCTTGGCTTCCTCGGCCTCGGCATGTGGCCCGACAAGACGCGCGCCGAACTGCCGATCATGCCCAAGGGGCGCTATGCGATCATGCTGCGGCACATGCCGCGCGTGGGGTCGATGGGCCTCGACATGATGCTGCGCACCTGCACCATCCAGACC
>CAXTEO010000167.1:0-6787 GCA_964243205.1 uncultured Sphingomonas sp. | reverse complement strand
AGCGCTACAATCGCGAGACGCTCGAGGTGAAGTTCAAGGGCAAGAGCATCGCCGACGTGCTCGACATGACGGTTGAGGATGCGGTCGAGTTCTTCAAGGCGGTCCCGCCGATCCGCGACAAGATGGCGATGCTGCAGGAAGTGGGCTTGGGCTATGTCAAGGTCGGCCAGCAGGCGACGACGCTGTCGGGCGGCGAGGCGCAGCGCGTGAAACTCGCCAAGGAACTGTCGCGCCGCGCCACCGGGCAGACGCTCTACATCCTCGACGAGCCGACCACGGGCCTGCATTTCGAGGACGTGCGCAAATTGCTCGAAGTGCTGCACCAGCTGGTCGAGCAGGGGAATACGGTGGTGGTGATCGAGCACAATCTCGATGTGATCAAGACCGCGGACTGGGTGCTCGACCTGGGGCCCGAGGGCGGCGTGAAGGGCGGGGAGATCGTCGCGCAGGGGACGCCGGAGGTGGTGGCCAAGGCCAGCGGCTCGTTTACTGGGAAGTATTTGGCGCCGTTGTTGGGTGTGCGCTAGAAGGCCGAAAATACGCCAAATCTGTGGCCGATTGGAAAGCTAAGTGAGAATTGACAAAATTGCGTTCGTGAGCGGTTCCGGTCCAGGCAAGCCGGGACTGGAGATTTGGCCGAACCGCATCGTTTTATTTATTGGTCCCAATAACGGAGGAAAGAGTCGTGCTCTTGCAGAGATTCAGCAGTATATAAATCCTACAACTAACTTTGGCGCGTTGGTTGTAAATTACGTTAAAAGAAGTGATATAGAATCCGACGAATTCGACTCGAAACTGATTAGAGTAAGAGGGCAAAAGCAGGCGGGCGATGATCCATCTCTGTCAACGGTGGTTGTGGAGATGCGAGGTGCTAGGGTTCTGCGTAACGTAGATACGTTAAAGAGTCATATCAATAATAATTCAAATCCTTCGATGAACCAATACGTCGGAAATAACTTTCTTAGGCATTTTTATATAAATCTGGGCGGCAGCAATAGGCTGGCATTGACCAACAAGGTCGAAGCGCAGCCCGTGCGTACAAATGCTAAAACGACTATATCGGCTCTTCTGAACAATGATTCAGTCAGGGAAGAGCTTTCGGATATCGTTTTTAAGGCGTTTAATCAGTACCTGGCGATCGATCCGACGCAGATGCCACAAATACAATATAAGCTCGTGAGCCAGAAACCCGAAAATGGTGTTGAGGAGCGCTTTGACGATCATTCTCTCGATTTTTTTAATCGCGGGATGGCGCTCGCTGACGCGAGCGATGGAACAAAGGCATTTATAGGAATTTTGGCCGAGGTAATGGCTGGTGATCCTGATATAGTTTTTATTGATGAACCGGAGGCATTCCTGCATCCTTCTTTGCAGTATTTATTGGGTCAGCAGATTGCTGAAAAGGCTTCTGCTGGAAAGCACGTTTATGCTGCTACACATAGTCCATCATTTTTGTTGGGATGTGTTTTGTCTGGTGCAGAAGTCGATGTTGTCCGCTTGACGCACAGATCGGGTAACGCGACGGCAAGGCACTTAGATTCTAGTCGGATAAAGACCTTAATGACGGATCCACTCTTTCGGTCCGTCGGAGCGTCGAACGCACTATTTTTTGAAAGTGCGGTAGTTGTCGAAGGAGATAGTGACAGAGCGTTTTATGAGGAGGTGAATACAAGACTGCTTCGCTTCGAAGATAGAGGCGTAAGGCATGCCTCGTTTCTCAACGCTCATAATAAACAAACTGCAGTAAATATTGTTAAGCCTCTTCGAGAAATCGGTATACCTGCAGCATCGATTTTGGATATCGACTGGATAAAAGAGGATGGGCAGGTCTGGGATCGTTACTTTTCTGCAATGGGGGCACCATCTGGATTAAAAGAATCTATCGCAATGGCTCGGCGGTCGGTTCGAGCTTCTTTTGAGAAAAAATTTATCGATTTTAAAAGACACGGTGGTATCAATTTACTCGATGATGAAGAGCGACTTGCTGCCGAAGCTTTTTTCTCACAGTGCGACAGCTATGGATTGTTTACGGTGAGGTCTGGTGAGTTGGAGAGTTGGCTCCCCTCTTTGCAGGTGGAGCGAACAAAGTCAAAATGGCTGGCGAGTATATTTGCCTCTATGGGTTCTGATCCCGATCAAGGCGGCTACCTAAAGCCAAGCTCTGATGATGTTTGGGACTTTCTTTGCCGGATCGCCGAATGGGCTGCTGACCCGAACCGGCTCGGCATGGCGAGCTAAGTCTGAGATTATAGGCCCACCGCCTTCCGCAACGCCGCATTCATCCGCCCCTGCCACCCCGGCCCCTCGGCGCGGAAGCGGTCGATCACGTCGGGGTCGAGCCGCAGCGTCACTTGCCGCTTGGCCACGCCGCGCTCGGGCGGGCGGCCGCGCACCACGCCGTTCGGGCCGAGATAGCCCGTCGCCGCGGGCCGTACGTGACCGGCGCGACCAGCGCGCAGAGGTGGTCGCCCTTTTTCCTGTCCCGCGCTGCTTGCTGCGTACTCATTCGGCCCGCGTCGTCACCTTCACCTGTCGGCGCTCCGCCCGCGCAATCACAGCCGCCAAGACAGCGTCGAACAACGGCTGCGGAATGAATCCATAATATGGCGTCCGCGCATCCCCGCGCTCGATCGGCCTGATATCCGGTCCCGGCCAGCGGAAACGATTGAGTTCCGTCACCATGATCCAGCATCGCGCAGCATCGAGCCCCAGATGCGCCTTCACCCGTGTCGGCATTTCGAACGCATCGTCCGGATGTACGGGCGGCTGGGTAGTGACCGGTACCACGAGCAGTTCGGTGTTCCCGTCCACCTCTTCGCGAGCTATCACGACGACGACCGGGCGATGCTTGCGCCCATCCTCCTCGCCGCGCGCCGCCTCATGCGCCCACAGATAAGCGTAGGACAGGACGTTAGACGGTTTCGGAATCGTCCATGAGGTGGTTGAGCGCGATCGACTCGGCGGGGGCTTCGACATGCCTCAAGGCCTCCAGCGTTGCGTCATCGAGGTCTTCGGTCCTGACCACTTCGCGATCGCGCCGCTTCAGCCGCTCATATTCCTTAAGCGAGAGCATCACGACGTCGGTCGTACCGCGCCGTGTGATCCCAATCGGGCGCTGCATCGCTTTGTCGGTGTAGAAACCGAGACGGTCGGCAAAATCCTTGTCGGATACGGCGAACATGGGTTCTGGCATTGGATTCGGACTCACGTCGATTGCCACTTCGGCAATGCCAGAGAGTGTGCCGAATTAGCCTGATAAGGCAATACCGAACCTTTCGGCGCCGCGGCATAAGCGAGCGCGGCCAGCACGTCCGCCTCGACCAGATCGGCAAAGTCCGCGACGATCTCCACCGTGCTCGCGCCGCCCGCCAGCATTTCGAGCACATCGGTCACGCGGACGCGCGTTTCCGCAATGATCACTCGCCCGCCGCCGCGTCCAGCGTCACCGCCAGATCGACATCCGACGAGTCCGATGCGTCGCCGCGCGCGGTCGAGCCGAACAGCGAGACATCCCGGAACCCCAAGGCGGTAAGCCCACCGCGTTGCGCTTCACCCGGTCGAGGATCGTCGCGCGCGAAAACGCCGCCCCCACACGCCCCACACAACAAAATTCGTTAAGCATTCCAGTCGTATCGCCATTCCACCACCAGCCCGGAACCCATCTCCCCATGTTGCAAGTCGTCTATGTCAGCACCGTCGCCCGCAGCACCCATATCGATCCCGCCGCGATGCTCGCCAAGGCGCAGCGCAACAATGGGCGCGACGGGATCACCGGCATGCTCTATTTCGACGGGCAGCGCTTCATGCAGGCGATGGAAGGGCCAGCCGCCGCGGTCGAGGCGACGCTGGCGCGGATCACGGCCGACAGCCGCCACCGTGCGCTGGTCATCCTGTCGCGCCGCGAGATCGCCGAGCGCGAGTTCGGCGCGTGGTCGATGGCGCACAATATCGGTGGCGCGGATCGCGCCGGTTTCTTCGACCGGGTCGAGCAACTGGTCGCCCACGCCTCGCCCAATGTCCGCGCGACGATCGAGGGCTTCATGAAGCTGCGCGCCGCGGCCTGACCGATGTCTGCGCCCGAGGAGCGCGCGCCTCAGGGCCTTGGTTCAAGCCTCCCAGAACCGCCGGGCACCATCCCCGCCACCGGCGCTGGTGTGGAACCCGCGCGCATGCCGGCCGTTCGGGCGCTATCTATTCGCGTCAAGAGGATCGCATGATGGCCACGCCCAAGACCCCGACCACCACCGCCAAGACCAACCGCGCGCCGCGCAAGGCATCGGCCGCCAAGTCCGCGGCCCCCAAATCCGCCACGCGTGCGCAAGCCAAGCCCCGCGCCGCTGCCAAGCCTCGCGCCGCCGCCAAGTCGCGCGCCGCTGCCGCAAAGACGCCCGTGGTCAGCAGCAGCACCTTGTGGTCGATCGGCGCGGTCGTCGCCGCGGCGGGGGCGGGGTTCGCCGCCTTCCTCACGCGCGGGCGGATCGCCGGCGCGATCGCCAAGGCGACCGGCACGGCGGAGGGCCATGTCCCGACCGACCTGCTCGACCCGGCGCGCAATGCCGATGACCGCGCCGTCGCCGATTTCCGCCCGAACATGGATGCGGTGATGACGGCGGCCGAACGCGAGGCGCTGCGCCCGCCGGTCGGCAAGCCGTCGATGATCGCGTCGAACGGATCGATGAACGCGATCAACGCGCCGCTCAACTGAGCGCTCGCGCGGGACGGGGATAGGGCCGCTTTGCAACCTTTCCCCGCTCCGCGCATTGTTCCGGCAGCGTATCCTTGAGGGTACGACGCCACCATGGAGGATCCAATGCGCGCTTTGACTCTCGGCCTGCTCGCCACCTGCACCCTGATCGCCGGTTGCGACGAATATGGCGACCGCCCGGCGCGCGGCTATGGCAATGGCGGCTATTCGCAATACGATTACGACCGGCCCGATCCGTCGTATAACGGCTATGACGCCTCGCGTTACTATCGCGACGATCAGCGCCGCTACAGCGAGCGCCGGCTGAGCCAGAACGACCGCGTCTATCGCGGCAGCGACGGGCGCTATTATTGCCGCCACAGCGACGGCACGACCGGCCTGGTGGTCGGCGGGCTGGCCGGCGGCGCGCTCGGCGCGGCGATCGCGCCGGGTGGCTCGGGCCTGCTCGGCGCGCTGATCGGTGCGGGTGCCGGCGCGCTGGCCGGCCAGGCGATCGACAAGGACAGCACGCGCGACGCGCGCTGCCGCTGACCGCCGCTTTCGATGATTGAACCCATGGACGGGGACACCCATATCCCCGTCCATGAGCAACACTGAATTGGTGTGGCACGGCACCACGATCCTGTCCGTGCGCAAGAATGGTCGCGTCATCATCGCCGGCGACGGCCAGGTGACGCAGGGCCAGACGGTGATGAAGCCCAATGCGCGCAAGGTGCGCAAGCTGGGGGATGGCTCGGTGATCGGCGGCTTTGCCGGCGCGACCGCCGATGCGTTCACGCTGTTCGAGCGGCTCGAGCGCAAGCTCGAGCAGCATCACGGCCAGCTGCTGCGTGCGGCGGTCGAACTCGCCAAGGACTGGCGTACCGACAAGTTCCTGCGCAACCTGGAGGCGATGATGATCGTCGCCGACAAGGACGTGACGCTGATCGTTACCGGCAATGGCGACGTGCTCGAGCCCGAGAGCGGTATCGCCGCGATCGGCTCGGGCGGCAATTTCGCGCTCGCCGCGGCGCGCGCTTTGGTCGAATATGAGCAGGATGCCGAGACGATCGCGCGCAAGGCGATGGCGATCGCCGGCGAGCTGTGCGTCTACACCAACGACCGGCTGACGGTGGAGGGGCTCGACGCGAGCGCCGCTTAAACGTCTCCCCTCCCTGAAAGGGAGGGGCTGGGGGTGGGTCGGCCTGAGGCGGCCCTCGACCTCTCCCCACACCGACCCACCCCCAACCCCTCCCTTCCAGGGAGGGGAGTGAGACAAAAATGAACCAAGACCTCACCCCCAAAGCGATCGTCGCGGCACTCGACGCGCACATCATCGGCCAGGCCGACGCCAAGCGCGCGGTCGCGGTCGCGATGCGCAACCGCTGGCGCCGCCAGCAGCTCAGCCCCGACCTGCGCGACGAAGTGTCCCCCAAGAACATCCTGATGATCGGGCCGACGGGGTGCGGCAAGACCGAGATCAGCCGGCGTCTCGCCAAGCTCGCCGATGCGCCGTTCATCAAGGTCGAGGCGACCAAGTTCACCGAAGTCGGCTATGTCGGCCGCGACGTCGAGCAGATCGCGCGCGACCTGGTGGAAGAGGCGGTGCGGCTCGAAAAGGACCGCCGCCGCGTCGCGGTGAAGGACAAGGCCGAGGAAGCCGCGATGACGCGGCTGCTCGACGCACTGACCGGCAAGGGCGCGAGCGAGGCGACGCGCGAGGCGTTCCGCCAGCGCCTGCACGACGGCCATCTGCGCGACACCGAGATCGAGATCGAGCTGGAGGCCGCCCCGGCCATGCCGTTCGAAATGCCCGGCGGCGGCGCGCAGATGATCAACCTGTCCGAGATGATGGGCAAAGCGTTCGGCGGCGGGCAGCTCAACCGCCGCAAGCTCACCGTGCCCGCGGCATGGGACAAACTGGTCGAGGAAGAGGCCGACAAGCGGCTCGACCAGGACGAGGTCAGCCGCATCGCGCTCGCCGATGCCGAGGCCAACGGCATCGTCTTCCTCGACGAGATCGACAAGATCGCGGTCAGCGACGTGCGCGGCGGCTCGGTCAGCCGCGAGGGCGTGCAGCGCGACCTGCTGCCGCTGATCGAG
>CAXTEO010000166.1:0-6795 GCA_964243205.1 uncultured Sphingomonas sp. | reverse complement strand
GTGCGTCGATCGGGTTGAGGGCGGCGGCGCGACGCGCCGGGAAATAGCCGAACACGACGCCGATCAGCGCGGAAATGCCGAACGCGATCACATTGATCTGCGGCACGAACAGGAAATCGACCTTCATCAGCGGCGCCAGCCCCAGGATCGCGAGCTGCGCCACCACCAGCCCGATCAGCCCGCCGAGCATCGACAAAGCGATCGCCTCGACCAGAAACTGCAGCAGCACTTCGTTCGCCACCGCGCCGATCGCGAGGCGGATGCCGATCTCGCGCGTGCGCTCGGTGACCGAGACGAGCATGATGTTCATGATGCCGATCCCGCCGACGACCAGGCTGATCGCCGCCACCGCGGTGACGATCCCGGTCAGCAGCGTCGTCAGTTGCGTCAGCGTGGCGGCGATCTGCGCGGCGTCGAAGATGCTGAAATCGTCGTCCTTGCCCCCGTTGATCCCGCGCCGCTCGCGCAGCAGATCCTCGATCGACGCCTGCACCGTCGCGCTCGCATAGGCCTGGTCGACCCCGACCAGCAGCAGCTTCAGGTCGGTGCTGCCGGTGAATCGGCGCTGCACCGTCTTCAGCGGCATGATGATGACGTCGTCCTGATCGCCGCCGAACCCGGCCTGGCCGCGCTTCGACAGCAATCCGATCACGTCGCAGGAGATTCCGGCGATGCGCAGCCGCGTGCCGAGCGGCGACCCACCGCGGTAGAGATTGTCGTTGACCGTGTTGCCGACGATGCAGACCGACTTGCCCGCGGCCTCTTCGACGTCGCTGAAGATTCGGCCTTCGGCGAGCGGCCAAGGCTGGACCTGGAAATAGGCGTTGGTCGTGCCATTGACGGTGGTCGACCAGTTGGCGCCTTCGTAGATCGCGGTGCCCGTGGTGCCGGCGAGCGCCGCCACCGCGGTGACGCCGGCGATCTGGTCGCGGATCGCGATCGCGTCGGCCGGCTTGAAGTCGGGCGGGCGCGGGCCCCCGCCGCCACGGCCGAAGCCCTGGCCGGGGCGCACCTGCAGGATATTGCTGCCGAGTGCGGACACCGATTTCTGCGCCGCGACCGTGGTGGCCTGGCCGAGCGTGACCATCGTCACCACCGCCGCGACGCCGATGATGATGCCGAGCGTGGTGAGGAACGAGCGCAATTTGTGGCGCGCGATCGAGCGCAGCGCGAGGAGGAGGGTGGTGGCGAACATCAGCGTATTTCTCCCTCTCCCCTTGAGGGGAGAGGGCTAGCGAAGCTTGGCAGCTTGCTGCCTAGCGCAGCTGGGGAGAGGGGTGGGGTCTGGGCGTTGCGCGCGCAATCTACCCCTCTCCCAACCTTCGCTAGGTCCCGCTGAAGAAACGGGACCAAGCTGCGATATCCCTCTCCCCTGTCCAGGGGCGAGGGAGAAATGGCAGCGTCCCTCACGAAACCCCCTCCCCCGGCCGATGCCGCGCCTCGACCCGCTCCACCAACCCATCCCGAAAATGCACGATCGTCTGCGCGAACGCCGCCATGTCGCCTTCGTGCGTCACCATGATCACCGTGATGCCGCTGTCGCGGTTGAGCCCCGACAGCAATTCCATGATCTCGACCGAGCGTTCCGAATCGAGATTGCCGGTCGGCTCGTCGGCGAGCAGTACCGCCGGCGCCGTCACGATCGCACGCGCGATCGCGACGCGCTGCTGCTGCCCGCCGGACAATTCTGCCGGCGTATGGTCCCACCAGTCGGCGAGCCCGACCTGGTCGAGCGCCGCCATCGCCGCGGCGCGGCGTTGCTTGCGCGGATCGCCGCGATACAGCAGCGGCAGTTCGACATTCTCCAGCGCGGTGGTGCGCGCGAGCAGGTTGAACCCCTGGAACACGAAGCCGAGATATTTGCGCCGCAACAGCGCGCGCTGGTCGCGGTCGAGCGTTTCGACATGCACGCCCTTGAACTGGAAGGTCCCCGCGCTCGGCACGTCGAGGCAGCCGAGGATGTTCATCGTCGTCGATTTGCCCGAGCCCGATGCTCCCATCACCGCGACGAAATCGCCCTGCGCGATGTCGAGGTCGATGCCCTTCAGCGCGAGGAACGCGGTGACACCCTCGCCATAGGTCTTGGTGACCCCGCGCAGCGCGATGATCGGCGCACCCGCGGCCGGCACGTATTGCGCGCCGGCGCTGCGGGCGGGGTTACTGGCCACTGCCCTGCCCGGCCTTGCGTTTCGCGGTCGCGCCGGTGGCGAGTTGGCCGGTGATCGCCTTGTCGCCGGGCTTGAAATTGCCGCCGATCACCTCGGTCATCGTGCCGTTGCTCTCGCCGGTCGTGATCTGCACCGGCTGCGGCGTCCCCGTGGCATCGGCGACATAGACGGTCTGCGATCCGCCGCGCGTGACCGTCTCGCCCTTGCCCGAGCCGACGCCGCCGCGCTTGGGCGGGCGCGGCCCGAGCTGGAAGCCCTTGCTCGACGCCGCCCCGGTCGCCGCCGGGGTGAAACGCAACGCGGCATTGGGGACGAGCAGCACATTGCCCTTGGCCGAAGTGACGATGTCGGCGGTCGCGGTCATGCCCGGGCGCAATTGCAGGCCGGCATTGGCGACGCTGAGCGTCGCGCCGTACGACACGACCTGCCCGGTGGTGGTCGTGCTGGTGGTCGTCGTCGTGCTCGTCGCCGACAGGTTCGATCCGAGATCGACGCGCGTGATCGTCGCCGGGAAGGTCTTGCCCGGAAAGGCGTCGACCGTGAACGTAGCCGCCTGCCCCTGCTTGACCGAGCCGACATCGGCTTCGTCGATCGCCACTTCGAGCTTCATCCGGCTGAGATCCTCGGCGATGACGAACAGGGTCGGCGTGCTGAACGACGCGGCGACGGTCTGGCCGGGCTCGATCTGGCGCGCCAGCACGACGCCGTTGACCGGCGATCGGATCACCGTCTTCACCAGCTGCGTCGCGTTCGACGACAGGGTCGCGCGTGCCGAGACGACATTGGCCTCGGCCGCCTTGAGATTGGCGATGCCGCGGGCGCGATCGGCGAGCGCCTGGTCCATCTCGGTCTTCGCCGGGACGCGCCCGCCCGACAACCGGCTGACCTCCTGGTAGCGCGCCAGCGTCGCGTTCGATTGCGCCAGCGTCGCCTGGTTCTGCGCGACCGCCGCGACCGCCGCGTCGAGCGCGGCCTTGCTCTGGTTGACGGTGTCCTGGAAGCGCGACGGGTCGACCAAGGCCAGCGGCTGGCCGACGGTGACTCGGTCGTTGACGTCGGCCACCACCCTGGTGACGAGGCCCGACAGTTCCGAGCCGACCGTCACCTGGTTGGTCGGCGCGAGCTTGCCCGTCGCCGAGACGCTGACCGACAGCGACCCGCGCGCGACCGCCTCGGAGGCATATTCGGGCTTGGGCGCACCGGCGAAGCAGCTCTTGAGCAGGAGCAGCAGCAGGATCACCCCGACCACCACCGCCGCCCATTTCGCCCAGCGCCGCCACCTCGGCACGCGCTTGGCGCCGAGGAAATCGTCGAGATCGGAGCGCGCGGGGTCGGCCATCTATCGTACCTGTGCGGGAGAGAGTGGGGCGGTCGGCTCGGCGGCGCTGTCCCACCCGCCGCCGAGCGCGAGATAGAGCTGCACCAGCGCGGTCGCCTGGTCGGATCGTGCCTGGCTGAGGCCATTGCGCGCGGTCAGCAAGCTGCTTTCCGACGTGTTGAGCGTGGTGAAATCGGTGAGGCCAGCGCGATACTGGCTGCGCGCCAGGATCGCGGTGGTGTTGGCGGCATCGAGCGCGACGGTGAATTCGGCGGCACGGCGCTTCGCGCTGTCGACCGCGACGACCGCATTCTCGACATCCTCCAGCCCCGCCAGCACGGTCGATTTATACGCCGCGAACGATCCTTCCGCCGCCGCTTCGCTCGCGCGGACCTGCGAGCGCAGCCGCCCGCCGTTGAAGATCGCTTGCGTCAGCCCGGCGAACACCTGGCCCGCGATGCTCTGGAACAGGTCGCCGATCCGCGCGGCATCGGTCGAGACGCTGCCGCTGATCGCCAGCGCCGGGTAGAGCGCGGCCTTGGACACGCCGATCTGCGCGGTGGCGGCGGCGAGCGCGCGCTCGGCCGAGCGCACGTCGGGGCGCTGGCGCAGCGTATCGAGCGGCACGCCGACCGCGACATCGTCGGGCCCCTTGGGGATCGGCTTGACCGCCGCGAGTTCGGCCTTCAGCGCGCCGGGCGCCTGCCCGGTCAGCACGCCCAATCGCGAGACGGCGGCGTTGTAATTCTGTTCGATCGTCGGGATCGTCGCGGCGGTACTGGCGCGTTGCGACCGCGCCTGTTCGGCATCGAGCGACGAGACGAGCCCGGCCTGGACGCGAAAACCCGCGATCTGCAGATTGTCGTCCTGCAGCCGCAGCGAATCCCGCGCATTGGCGAGCTGCGCCTGGTAGAGCCGTGCGAGCATGTAGTTGCGCGCGGTCTCGGCCTGGGTCGACAGCAGCACCGTGGCGTAATCATACCCCGACGCTTCATAGGTCGCACGGCTCGCCTCGATCGTGCGGCGCACTTCGCCGAACAGCCCGACCTGATATTGCGCATCGAGCCCGAGCGAGAGCGTGTTCGAACCGCCGCCGGTGCTGATCACCGTGCCGTCGGAAAGCGCGGTCGTGGTGCCGCCGCGGATGCTTTGCGACCGGGTGTAGCCGGCCGAGCCGCTGAGCGTCGGCAGCAATTGCGCGCGCGACTGGAGCAGCGCTTCGCGCGCCTGGCGCAACCGCGCGACGGCTTGCGCGAGGTCGAGATTGCCGGTGCGCGCGCGCTCGACGATGCTGACCAGCAACGGGTCGTCGAAACGCGTCCACCATGCGGCGAGGTCACCGACGGGACGGGTATCGCTCGGCACCGAATAGGCCGCCGGCACACCGAGCGTCACGGGGCTCGCCGGATGATAGTTCGGCCCGACCGTACAGCCCGCCAGCGACACGGCAGCGGCGAGCGGAAAGAGGCGGTGGCGCATGGTGTTCCTTGTGACTAACACACCCGGCCGGGTCTACCGATAATGTGTCGCAACCTGTCGCGGATCGGCCGTTTTTTTTCAAACCATCCCGCACACCCGTTCGCGCCGAGCCTCTCGAAGCACCTTGTACGCGCTGCGCGCGCCGAGGCCCTTCGACAGGCTCAGGGCGAACGGGAGGGCGCTATTCCATCTCCAGGATCACCGCGTCCACCGCCAGACTATCCCCCGGCGCGGCGTTGACCGACTTGACCGTCCCCGCTTTCTCGGCGCGCAGGATATTCTCCATCTTCATCGCCTCGACCACTGCGAGCGGCTGGCCCGCCTCGACCGTGTCGCCCGCCCCGACGTCGAGCCGCATCAGCAGGCCAGGCATCGGGCACAGCAGGAATTTCGACAGATCGGGCGGAATCTTGGTGATCATATGCTGCGCATACGGCGCGACATGCGCCGGCAGCACCCGCGCGACATGGCTGCTCCCACGCGTCGTGAGCTTGAAGCCGGTGCGCGTGCGTGCGATCCTGACGGTGAGCGGCGCCTCGTCGAGTTCGGCCTCCACCACGCGGTCGCCCGGCGTATATTCGAGCGCGATGTCGAGATCGGCATCGTCGACGGTGATGCCGTCGGTCGAGATCGCCACGAGATGGTCGACCTCGCCGATCCGCACCGACCATTCCGACGGCGGGCGCAGCCGCTTGCCGAGCTGCCCGTCGATCCGGCGCGCGCGGTCGGCCTCGGCGGTGGCGGCGAAGGCGGCGATCGCGGCGAGCGCTTCGATCAGTTCGGGCGATGCCGGGGCGCCGTGAAAGCCGTCGGGATATTCTTCCGCGATGAAGCCGGTGGTGATGTTGCCGCTGCGGAAGCGCGGGTGCTGCATCAGCGCCGAGACGAAGTCGATATTGTTGCCCGGACCTTCGATCTCGAACGCATCGAGCGCCTCGATCTGCGCGTCGATCGCTTCCTCGCGAGTCGGCGCCCAGGTGATCAGCTTGGCGATCATCGGGTCGTAGAACATCGACACTTCGCCGCCCTCGCGCACGCCGTCGTCGACGCGCACATATCCCCCCCTCCCGCTCGCGGGAGGGGTCGGGGGAGGGCTCGCGCTATCGGCATCAGCTGCCGGTGATAGCGCGCGCCCACCCCCAGCCCCTCCCGCAAGCGGGAGGGGGGAAGAATACGGCGTCCCCACGCTCGCCGGCGGATTGTAGCGCACCAGCCGGCCGATGCTCGGCAGGAAGCCGCGATACGGGTCCTCGGCATAGACGCGGTTCTCGATCGACCAGCCGTTGAGCTTCACATCGTCCTGCGTGAAGCCGAGCGGCTCGCCGGCGGCGACGCGGATCATCAGCTCGACCAGGTCGAGCCCGGTGATGCACTCGGTCACCGGATGCTCGACCTGGAGGCGCGTGTTCATCTCGAGGAAATAGAACCCCTCGCCGGTGGTGTCGGCGCCCGACACGATCAATTCGACCGTGCCCGCCGAAAAATACCCCACGGCTGCCGCGAGCGCGACCGCCTGCTCGCCCATCGCCTTGCGCATCTTCGGCGTGACGAACGGCGACGGCGCTTCCTCGACCACCTTCTGGTGGCGGCGCTGGATCGAGCATTCGCGCTCGCCGAGATAGACGATGTTGCCGTGCTGGTCGCCCATCACCTGGATTTCGATGTGGCGCGGGCTTTCGATGAACTTCTCGATGAACACGCGGTCGTCGCCGAAGGACGCGAGCCCCTCGCGCTTGGTCGCCTCGAAGCCTTCCCGCACGTCCTGCTCGCTATAGGCGAGGCGCATGCCCTTGCCGCCGCCGCCGGCCGAGGCCTTCATCATCACCGGAT
>CAXTEO010000165.1:0-6914 GCA_964243205.1 uncultured Sphingomonas sp. | reverse complement strand
CAGCTTTGAATCAGAGATTACGCCGTTTGGGAATCCACTATGTCAACACGACCTAAGTCTTTTTGCTACGCCGGTCGAAGCTTCACCCGAAAAACTATCTGTCGAACATAGCGGCGCTGTCACAGCACGGAAGTCACTGGCAAATCCAGATGTGATCATTTCGATGATTGATGGCAAACCCTACAAGACGCTAAGGCGGCATATCTCGAACAATGGTCTGACGCCTGCCGAGTATCGCACACGCTACGGCTTGAAAGGTGATTATCCGATGACGGCCCGGAGCTACTCGGAAGCACGTCGCGCAATCGCGCTCAAAATTGGGCTCGGGTCTAGGGGGCGACAGGCGAAGGCAGCCGCCGCTGCGCCAGAGCCCGCTGCGCCTGCGAAGCGTGGTCGTGGTCGGTCCGCGAAGGTAGCAGGGTCTGCGTAGAGTCAGGATTCGTTGATTAGAACCAAAAGATAACGGTGGCGACAAGCGCGACGGCGGAGAAGAATATCGTCGGGCAGCGATTGTGCCGGATGGCAACGCGGCGCCAGGGCTCTGTCAGATCAACGAGGCATGCGGTAGCAAGTTGGCATGAGCCGCAATGGAGAGCCCTGCCCCCTTCCCCGTTCCGGTACTTCAACTCATCGCCACAAGTGATCCGGCTGGTGGCCATGATGTATGTCCGTTTCCCGTTGTCGCTGCGAAACGTCGAAGACCTGCTGGTCGGGCGAAGCATCGACATTAGCCATGAGTGTGGATAGGCGTCGATGCGGTGCCCGCTACAGTTCTGCCAAGACGTTGTGGCAGAAGCAGAAACGAGTTTATAGGTGGTCCCAATCGACGCCAATGGGGCTGTGGATCAGCGCCGAAAATGGGACCCAGTAGATTTTGGCCAAATTATTGAATTTTCATCGAGGCTAAACGTAACGGGGGAGGGGGCGGTCGGCGCCGATAGGACCCTTCATAACCTACACTTTCTATGAGATTACAGGTATTTGTCTCGCTTAAAGCGGCGTCCCGCTTTTGGCGCCGATCCACACCTAATAGCTCATGTTGTGGAACATTACCGAAATTAGCCCATCCTGCACAATCCATATCAATGATTTGCGCTATAGTATTATTGATGTATGATCGCCCATCGCGATGAACTTTTAGGCAATTGCGACCGAGAGACAATGTGCTCCCGCCTAAGGCTGGAGGTCACATGCCGCGATATTTCTTTGATATCAAAGACGGTCAGGAATTCCCTGATTTGCAAGGATCCTTGTTTGCCGATCTTGCGGCGGCCCGTATCGAAGCGGTTAGATTCGCTGCGGAAATTTTAAAAGAGATGCCCGAGCGGTTCTGGAACTGCGAACAGTGGACGATGAATGTTTCCGATTCCGATCGAAAGCCGCTCTTCAGCTTAAAATTTCTCGCGGAGACCGTATAAAACTGGCTTATTAAGACTGATCTCCATCGAACCGCATAAAGCCATACGGCGCCTTGCAGAATTTTGAATTAAATACTCAAGATTTGTTTTTTTGTAAATATGTCTACGCATTTTCCTCGATAGATCCAGAGATTATGATATGCGCACCGTTTATATGGTTTCACCAAGTGAAGCTTTAGTTAAAACTTTTGGGGAGATTATTTCGGCGCGACCAGATCTTAGTATGCGCGTTTTCGCGAGCTTCGATCGTTTTGTGGCAGCGTTTTCGACTTTAAGCCCCTCCATTATCTTCCTCGATGTTGACAAGCTTGGCCAAATTGGCGTCGCCGCTATTACAAGGATGATTAGTGAAGCTCCCGGGTTTCGCATAATTGCTCTGACCGGTACTCCAGACGTACGCCAAATGTTCGAGCTGGTACAAGCAGGCGCTGTCGATCTTGTGGGACTGCCCTATAGCGCAGATGTACTGCTTACTGCGATCGACACCGGTCTGACGCGATTGTCCGAGAACTTCGAGGACATTGCATCCACGCTTGAGGCCCGGCGCATTATCGCGACACTTTCGCGGCGGGAGGGGCAGATATTTACCCAGATGCTGGAAGGCCACGCCAACAAGGTCTCTGCCTTCGCACTCGACCTCAGCGTTCGGACCGTCGAAATTTATCGTTCGCACGTCATGTCGAAACTCGGAGTCCGGAGTATCGCCGAAGCTTGCGGTATAGCATTTCAGGCAGGCCTTTTCCCAAAGCCTTCCCGCAGCCACCCTGAACCCCTCGCAACGTTGAACTAAATGGCTAGCGCATCTCGCTGGCAATACGATTCGAGGTCGACCGCCGTTAGGGATCAATTATGACAAGCACTAGGCGACACGTTCCGCGAAGCGAGGCGCAAAAGACCGCCGACGCAATCTATTTGGCGGAGGTCGAACCTTATGGCTCCCCTCGAAAAGTCTGGGTCGCGGACGGCCACGTCTTCGTAGAAGGACATGACGGCAAGATCGTCAGCATGACGCCTGAAGTCGCGATCAACCTGGGCCGCACGATCAGCGAAGCCGGCGCCGAATCTCTAATCAATAGGGTCCTCGAAACGTCGGCTGACGCGGCCAGCCAGACAACTCGCGGTGCTTGATAGAATGCCCACTGACCGCGTTAACCTGCGACAGGCGGCGGAACTGCTCGATCACTACGACCGGACGGATATACCGAGCTTCCAAGCCCCAGCCAGATCGAGGCTTGCTGGCTGCGAAGGTGTGCACGAACCGCTTCAGGATCGCCGTCTTTCGGGAAGGTGCGGTCGCCGCGCGCGGCAACGGCAAGATCGTCAACCCAGTCGCCGCGATCCTTCTGGGCGAGGAGCCACCGACCGAAGGGCCGGGGCGCGGTCGTAGCTTGAGCGCCAAGGAAAGAGCGCGACGTTGCGCCGAAAATAGGAACGCCGATCGCCGCAAGATCCTTCCCGCAAAGCGTCTCGTTAAGGGGTGAAGGGATACCGATCGGCGCGCACCGAAATGATCGTCCCACCTCCGAACAGGCATGAGTGGCAAACCAGCGATTACGCCACCACCGGCAATGGTGTGTCGGGTGCCAACCACTCCAACACGCGGACCAAAGCGGCCCGAGTATATGGCTTTCGTAGAACCGGGCGGTCCTCGAGGTCGGCCCGATCCCCATGGTCACTGTAGCCGGTCGAAAAAACGAACGGAATGCCAAGCTGCGCTAGCGCGTCAGCCACCGGATAACTCTTCTCGCCACTTAAGTTTACGTCCACTATGGCGGCATCAAAAGGATGGCTCGCAAGGAGTTCAAGCGCCTGCGTAATGTTGGCACAGGCGCAGATCTCGGAGCATCCAAGTTCCTGCAGCGTCATCTCTATTTGCATCAGGACGAGCATCTCGTCCTCCACGATCAGCAGCCGGCGGCCAGAGAGCAGGCTGCTCATTCCTCCGCTACAGCTGGGGCGGGAATATCGATCGTGCACTCCACGCCCTGGGGTAGATAGTCGAGCTTAACTCGACCACTCAACTCGTGCGCCAATCCACGCTCAATCACCCATGAGCCGAACCCCTTGCGGGTTGGCGGACTTACCTTTGGCCCGTCGCGCTCCCGCCACCGGATCACTAGTCGATCTCCTGCAGCGCCGGGGACGACCTGCCAGTCGACACTGACCAGGCCGGCTTCGTTGGAAAAGGCCCCGTATTTTACCGCGTTGGTGGCCAGTTCATGAAGCGCAATCGCTAGCGCGAGTGTGGTCTTGGGAGACAAGCGCACGTTGTCCCCAACGATTGTGAAGCGCTCAGTGCGACCCGCGATCACTTCAAACGGATGTAGGGCGGTATCAACTAGATCGTGCAAGCCCGCCCCATCCCAATTGCCGCTGGTCAGCAAGTCGTGCGAGCGCGACAACGCGAAAATTCGCGTCTCGATCGCCTCTCGGATTGCGGCAGGACCAGCCGGTTCGCGAAGAGCCTGGGTGATGATCGATTGAACTGTGGACAGCGTGTTCTTAACCCGGTGATTGAGCTCGTCGATCAGCATCTTGCACCGGGCATTGTCCTGCCGATGATTGGTAAGGTCGACGAGCGATACGAACTGCTGCACGGTCTCCCCGTTCTCATCGCAAACCGGGCTAACGAACATCGAGGCCCAGAACTCGCTGCCGTCCTTGCGCTTGTAATGGATTTCCGGCTCGCTCTCGCACTCTCCGCGAAAGGCCGCTTCGACGATAGGCATCGTTTCCGCGTCGACGCCAACCGCCAGAAGCGACTGAAAGCTCTTGGCAAGCACCTCCTCGCGCGCGTATCCGGTCAGCTTCAAGAAGGCGTTGTTAGCGAAAATTACAGGATGTGTAGCCGTCGCGTTTGTGAAGATCATTGGCATTCGCGTTCGTTCAGCTGCGACGACGAACGGGCCTAGATCGCGGCGAAAGGCATCTACCTCTGCTTCAGCCTCTTTTTGAGTGCCTGACTTTGATGTCACACGTGCCATCATTGCAAGTCGTCCTTTGCCATTTTCTCGGCGGGGCTCAGTGAAGACGTCGGGGCTCAAGCAATGCTTCGACAGCTGCATGTTCTATTCGCTTGGCTGTCTCCAAGGCGGCGATAGGGGTGAAACTCACCCCCACGTTCGCTGAACCACGAACATGAACTGAGACGTTCTCGCTGTACGCTTCACTGGGCTCATCGTACACAATTTCAAGCGCTCGATCGAACCGGCACCCATCACCCAGTCCCTCGAGCGAACCATAGAGGAGAACAACCGCGCAGTAGCGTTAGCGACGCGAATGGCCTGCGACTTCGCTAGCCCCGAGTTTGCTATGACAGTAGCCCGTTCGGCATGAAGCCGCCCCAGCCGTTCTGCCATAGTCCGCAGAGAATCGGCGACATTACGGGCCTGCGCGCCGCTCGACCTTATATCGATAATTAAAGAGGTAGAGTGGCCACTATTGTGTAGCTCTCTCAGATTCCTACGAAGAGCAACTTCGTCTTGCGCCACAGTGGCTAATGACCACATCCCGCACCTGACAACAGTCAAAAGCGGCTTGTCCGGTTCTAGCTTAGAATAGGACATGGGGTGCTCCTGACCAAGCGGGAGCGCTATATCGTCTCTCAGTCGCAGCAATGCCAAGAAAGCCGCCGCGATAGCTCCGTGTAATCCTGATTCATGTTATTTAATAGAGTTATTTTCGACGGGAAATTTCGGTTCGGATTCAGGCCTGATCATCGAACCGATCAGGTAGCGACATCAATTGCGACGCGTAAGACGCCTGCAACTCAAGGACGTCTTCGAACGAATCTCGCAGCGACCAATCATGCTCCTCACACAGCCGAATCACCGGCGTCCTGCAGAGTGCTTGGGCGCGAGTAGCGGGTTCGGCTCGGTGGTGGAGAACGCTGATACGCGGTCGTGTTCACGATCGAGCCCAGAAGCCGGCAAAGCACGGCATCTCTTGGTCCTCCAGCAAGACTTGCCAGACGGTGTCGTCTATATATCAATCGTATTCGCTGGGCGTGTGGGTGAGCTGCCCCCTTCTGAGTGGTCCATCGACTATGAGAGTCTGGATCAAGGAAGGGACGACGAATGCCTGCCAAGAAGCACAAGCCCGAGGAAATCATCGGGAAGCTGCGTGAAGTTGAAATCGTGCTGGGCCAGGGCGGGACGACCGCCGAGGCATGTCGGCGGATCGCGGTCAGCGAGCAGACCTATTACCGCTGGCGCAAGGAATATGGTGGCCTGAAGACAGATCAGGCTCGGCGCATGAAGGATCTGGAGAAGGAGAACCTGCGGCTTCGGCGTGCGATCTCCGACCTGACACTGGACAAACTGATCCTACAGGAGGCGGCACGGGGAAACTTCTGAGCCCCGCGCGGCGCCGGCGCTGCATCGACCAGGTAAAGGATGTGCTGGATGTATCCGAGCGGCGGGTGTGCCGCGTGCTCGGGCAGCACCGATCGACGCAGCGTAAAGTGCCGTGCGGGGCAGACGACGAACAGGCTTTGACCGAGGACATCATCGTGCTGGCCGGGCAATATGGGCGCTACGGCTATCGTCGGGTGACTGCGCTGTTACATGCCGCTGGGTGGTCAGTGAATCACAAGCGTGTCGAGCGCATCTGGCGGCGTGAGGGGCTGAAGGTGCCACAGAAGCAACCCAAGCGTGGCCGGCTGTGGTTGAACGATGGCTCGTGCATCCGGCTGCGGCCGCAGTATCCGGGGCATGTCTGGGCGTACGACTTTGTCGAAGCGCGAACGCACGACGGGCGCAAGTTCCGGATCCTCACGATCATCGACGAGGCCAGCCGGGAGTGCCTCGCGCTAATCGTCGCACGTCAGTTGAAACACGAAGACGTGCCGGCGGCGCTTGCTGAGCTGTTTATCGCGCGGGGCCCGCCCGCACATATTGAACCGCGCCGGGTCTACCGGAGGCGTTGGGTTGTGAGTCATGCTGCCATATCGATGTTGTCCGCGGCAGCATAATATCGATCTTCGGCTTCGGCAGGCGGAATGTTACCGATGGGCTCCAGCAGGCGACGATGGTTGAACCAGTCGACCCATTCGAGGGTCGCGTATTCCACCGCCTCGAAGGATCGCCAGGGTCCACGGCGATGGATGACCTCGGCCTTGTAAAGGCCGTTGATCGTCTCGGCTAAAGCGTTGTCGTAGCTGTCGCCGACGCTGCCGACCGAGGGCTCGATCCCGGCCTCGGCGAGGCGCTCGGTGTACTTGATGGAGACGTATTGCGACCCACGATCGCTATGATGGATGAGGCCGCCCCGATGGGTCGGCCGGCGATCGTGAAGCGCCTGTTCCAGTGCATCGAGGACAAAGCTGGCATGCGCGGTACGGCTTGCTCGTCAGCCAACGATCCGCCGAGCATAGGTGTCGATGACGAAGGCGACGTAGACGAACCCCGCCCAGGTCGCGACGTAGGTGAAGTCCGACACCCACAGCATGTTCGGCGCTGGCGCGTAGAACTGGCGGTTGACGTGATCGAGCGGGCA
>CAXTEO010000164.1:0-7023 GCA_964243205.1 uncultured Sphingomonas sp. | reverse complement strand
CGGAAGCGCTGCTTGGCGAGGCCCTTGATCGTCTCGGGCGATTCGGTCCAGGCGATGGCATATTGGTCATAGGTCACCGCCCAGCCTGCCCGCTGGATCGCGATCGTCAGATCCTGATCCTCGGCAAGCGTATCGTCGGGATAGCCGCCGACTTGCTGGATCGCCGCCAGTCGCCATGCACCGACCGCGCCGGGCACCACCGTCATCGCGTTCATCCGCGCCAGCGCGCGGCGTTCGAGATTCTGCGCGGTGATATATTCGACCGCCTGGAACTTGGTCAGGATGTTGACGCGGTTGCCGACCTTGGCATTGCCCGCGACCGCACCGATCTTCGGGTCTTCGAACCAGCGCGCGAGCCGCGCGATGGTGGTCGGCTCGAACTGCGTATCGGCATCGAGCGCGATGACGATCTCGCCGGTCGCCAGCGCGAGCGCATGGTTGAGCGCCCGTGCCTTTCCGCCGTTTTCCAGCGTCAACAGCCGTACGCGCGGATCGCCCGCAAAAGCCGATGTCACCACTTCGCTGGTATCGTCGCTCGATCCGTCGTCGATCACGATCACTTCGATCCGCACGTCGGTCGAGGCGAGCACGCCGCGCACCGCGCGCTCGATCACCAGCTCCTCGTTGAACGCCGGAATCATTACCGTGACGAAGCGAGTCGGATCGATCGCGGGGAACACCATCTTGCTTTCGCGCCGCGCCTGGATCAGCGCGAGCAAGGACAGGATGATCGCGCGCGCAATGCCGATGCTGATCGCGAAGAAGAAGATCCAGCCAAGCGCGACGACGCTGCCGCCGAGCACCGAGAAGATGAACAGATCGGTTTCGGCCGCGGCGCGGCCGGACGGCGACAGCGTCGGCATCGCCACGTCTTTTGGGATGCCCGCCAGGGTCGAAACCGGCACGAAGGTGTAGCCCTTGGCGCGCAGTTGATCGATGATCACCGGCAATGCCGCCACGGTCTGCGAGCGGTCACCGCCGGCATCGTGCAGCAGCACGATGTTGCGGCTGCATTGCGGGTCGGGGTTGGACGAATCGCACTTCGCCTTGGGATCGGTCACTTCGTCGATCGTCGCGTCGATGATCGATTGCACGCCCGGCCGCTTCCAGTCGCCCGGATCGACGTGCAGCCCGACCGAGATATAACCGCGGTTCTGCGCCATCAGCGCCGGGTCGATTTCGTCCGCGGTGCTCGGCTCGGCATCGCCGAAATAGGGCGCGCGGAACAGCCGCAGCGTGTGGCCGGTGAACGCCTGGAACAGCCGCTGCGTGGTGTTGAGCTGAAAGGTCGTCTCGGATTGCGAGGCGCCCGCCAGATTGGGATGGGTGTAGGTATGGCTGCCGATCTCGTGCCCTTCGGCGACCATGCGGTTGACCAGCGCCCGCTGCGTCAGGACGTTCTCGCCGATCACGAAGAAGGTGCCGGGCACCTTCTTCTCCTTGAGGATGTCGAGAATCTTCGGCGTCCAGACCGGGTCAGGGCCGTCGTCGAAGGTCAGCGCGACGAGGCCCGGCTTGTAGCCGGTACGCGCGACGACATAGGGCGAAGGCAAGGTCTCGAAGGTGACATTGCCGATCGCACCGTCCTTGGTCAGCTGCGTGCGGCGGACGCCTTTGACCGGAACGCCGGCGATCTTGAGGATCTCGCCGCTGCCGTCGATATCGACGTCGGTGCCGGCGGGAATGTTCTCGATCGTCGATGCGGGCGGCAGCGTGCGATGCGTGCGGCCGAAGATCGACCACAGGCCCGGATCTTCCGACCCGAGCCGCCACAGCCCGATGCCGCTCAGGCCGACTTTTTGCAGCCAGCGCATCTGGTTGTAGGCCGATGCCGCGTCGAGCATCCACACGACGTGGCGGCTGCCGCTCTCCTCATAGGCGAAGCCGCTATTGCCGCTCTGCTTGTCGAACGTCGGCATCGCGCTCGATTCGCGCGCGGCTTCCCACGCTTCGTCGATCGCGAGCGGCTCACCGGTGCCGTCATGCCAGTTATAGCCGTAATTGCCGATCGCCACGACGATCTTGTCGCGCGGCACGCCGCGCACCGCGCGCGACACCGATTGCTCGAACCAGCTTTGCGACGCGATCGGTCCGGCCTCGCCGGAGATTTCATGCTCGTCATACGCCATCAGCACGACTCGGTCGACGATCTTGGCGAACGCGCCGATGTTCCAGCCGCCAGCCGCCTCGTCATCGGCCGCGCCGACGGGCACCGCGATGCCGATCACCCAATTGCGCTTGGCGAAGCGCATCTTGGTCTCGCGCAGGAACGCCTGGTAATCGAGCTGGCCCTTGGGCGAGAGTTCCTCGAAATCGAAGAACGCCCCGCCCGCGCCATTCGCGGCAAGCCACGGCTCGAGCGTATCGAGGAAGCGCTTGCGCAGCTTGGGGTCGCGCAACAGGGCCTCCATGCCGGCAGCATCCCATTTGCCGCCGATCGCATTCTGGATCATCGGCAGGATCAGCGGGCGCGTGGTGGCATTGTTGATGATCTCGCGCCCGGCGGTGTCGCGGAACACGGTGATGTGATGGTTGGCGCCCGACACCGACACCCAGCCCGGCACCAGCCAGTCGAGCTCGCCGATATGGCGGCGCAGCGATGCGGTCGAGGATTCGTCCCATGGCACATGGAACGCGATCGCCAGCGGCTGGTCGACCCCGACGCCGCGCGCCGGTGCGCCGAGCAGCCGGGCATAGCCGAGCACCCGGTGCCGCGCGCGACCCAGCAGCGGCTCGTGCGGCGGCGGCAGCCTGGTGAGCGCGGCATGCTCGGCCTGGACCGGCAGCAACGGCGCGCGCGGCACAGCGCCGATCGAAATCGCGAGCGCCGCCACCGCCATCAACAGCAGCAGCACGAACGCCACCACGGCAACGGCGAACCGCCGGCGCCGCCGCCCCGAAGCATCGTAGAAAACGGGGGCGCGGCTCATGCGGTCGGTGTCCTCGGGTAACATACGATAGGTTCGCATCGGTTCTTTGGCATGGCGCAATCACGACGCCAAGGTGACATTCGCTTCATGCGGCGTCTGCGGCTCGTCGGTAGCGCAGTCTCCGTCGCCCCGGGCTCGGTCCGGAGTCCGCCGGACGGCACACGCCAACGCCTGCAAATCGTGCAACACGGTGCCCCCGGGCGCGCCCGGGGTGACGATTGATGGGGAAGTGCCCGGAGCCAGGCTCACGGCGGAAATCGCTGCAATGGTCGGGGCGATAGGATTCGAACCTACGACCCCTGGACCCCGAGACCAGTGCGCTACCAGACTGCGCCACGCCCCGACACATTGCAGGGCGCAGCGCGTAGACCCGCTCCTCGCGCCGAGCAAGCGGAAAATCGCGCCCGACCGCGCGGGCCGTCTCGACGCGCGAGCAATCGCGCTGCTAGGCGCTGACGATGACCGCTCTCGAAATCGTCGCATTCCTGCTTGGGCTCGCCAATGTCTCGCTCGTCGTGCTGCGCAGCATCTGGAATTACGTCTTCGGGCTGGCGATGGTCGCGCTCTACGCGGTGATCTTTCTCGACGCCAAATTGTACAGCGATGCACTGCTGCAAGCCTTCTTCTTCGTCGTGCAGATTTACGGCTGGTGGAACTGGGCACGGGTGCGCGCGCAGACCGGCGACATCGCGGTCGCGCATCTCGCCGTGCGCGAGCGCGCCTTGTGGGCCGGAGGTGCCATCGCCGGTTCGGTCGTGTGGGGATATGGGATGCACCGCTTCACCGACGCGTCCTTCCCGTGGATCGACGCAACGTTGGCGATCGTCAGCGTAGTCGCGCAGATCCTGCAATCGCGGCGGATGATCGAGAGCTGGTGGCTGTGGATCATCGTCGATATCGGTTCGATCGCGCTGTACGCCGCCAAGGGTCTGCATTTGACGATGCTGCTCTATGCGATCTTCCTGCTGCTCGCGATCTGGGGGCTGCTCGACTGGCGCCGCGTCGCGGCACGAGTGGCGGTGGCAGCGGCGTGACCACGATCTGCCTGCACGGGCCGGAAAGCACCGGCAAGTCGACGCTGATTCCGGAGCTCGCTGCGCATTTCGGAACGATCTTCGTGCCCGAATATGGCCGCACCTTTGCGGAGCAACACGGCACCGATTTCACCATGGCCGATCTGGTCGAGATCGCGCAGACGCACGACGCGCAGGCCCGTGCTGCGCGCGCGACCGGCGCCGATCCGTTGTTCCTCGATACCGACCCGCTGATGACCGCGGTATGGGCCGACATGCTGTTCGGCACGCGCGACCCGTGGTTCGACGCGTGGGGCGATACCGCGGACCTGTACCTGCTGCTCGATATCGATTTGCCGTGGATCGATGACGGCACGCGCCTGTTCGGCAGCGCCGGCGAACGCCGGCGCTTCTTCGACCTGTCGCGTGCCGAACTCGAGCGCCGCGGCCTGGCTTATACGATCGTCGGCGGCCGGGGCCCCGCCCGCCTCGCCGCCGCGATTGCGGCGATCAAGGCGGCGGGGCTTGGCTGAATCAACCCTTCTTGAGCGCCTTGACCGCCGCCAGCGTGCCGCTGACATGGCCTTCGGGGCTCGGCTGCGTCAGGACATAGGCGATCTTGCCGCTCTTGGAGATCACGTATGACGTGCGGTTGGTCCAGCCGGCCTTTTGCGGCAGCGTCACGTCATAACCGGTGATCGTCGTCGGCGTGGCGAGCCCGACCGGGAATTTGTCGCGGCATTCGACCGACGAGAATTCCTTGATACGCTCGGCATTGCCCGCGGTCAGACCGATCAGGGTCGCGCCGTTCTTGGCATAATCGTCGGCCGCCTCGGCGAATTCATGCGCCTCGATCGTGCAGCCCGAGGTGAACGCCGCCGGGAAGAAGTAGAGCACGACGGGCCCCTTCTTGAGCGCCGCGGCGAGCGTGAACTTGAACGACTTGCCGCCCTGCGCGGCATCGGTGGTGAAATTGGGCGCGGTGTCGCCGACCTTGAGCGCCGCGCTGGCGGGCGCGGCGACCGAGACGACCGCGATGGCGGCGATGAGCGAAGCGGCAAATTTCATGACGGCGTCTCCTGGAGCGATGCCGCAGTCTAGCCGTCCGCCGCCACCGCCGCCAGCGCGATCACCGCGACGGCGTCAGCTTGGTGTTGATCACCCAGCCGACATTGTCGTTTTCGTCGGCGACTTCCCACCACAGCCCGTTCTTGTTGCCGGTTGGATAGACGATCGCGCCGGGCGGCAAGGTCCGCAGCACCCTGCCCGCCGCGCTCGCGCTCGAGCGCAAGGCGAGCGGCCCCTGTGCGGTAAAGGTCTTGGCCGGCGCCGCTTGCGCCGTGCCCGCATCGCCCGGATTGACCAGCCCGAGGCTGGTGACGAGCTTGCTATAGGCCTGGATGAACGACAGCGTCACGATCCGGCCGATATCGGTATTGTCGTACCCGCCGCCGACCGCGCCCAGCCCGCCGCCGAAAAAGCCAGTCCCCGCGCCGCCGCCGAAGCTCAGGCTGTTCTTGGCGGCATAGCCGTCCTCGACCGCGATCGTCTCGGTGGTGCGGACGTTGGTGACCGACAGGACGGTGTTGGCCTCCATCTTCTTGCTGCTGATCCCGCCGACCGCCGCGCCGAAGCGCCCGCCGATTAGGCCGCCGATGCCCGCGCCGACCGCGCCGCCGCCCGAATTGCGGTTCGCGGACTGCACTTCGGCGACGAGCACATAATCGGCCGCCTTGATTTGCCCCTGCCCGACGTTCGAGCGACGCTGCAGTCCGAGGTCGCCGCCGATGTCGCGCTCGCGCTGTGCCGCCTGCAGCCCGCTGCCGCGATCGACGAGGTTGAAGCAGCCCGAACGCTGGACCAGCACCTTGAGCAGCTTTTGCGGCGGCGCCAGCGAATATTGCGTCCAGCCGCGCGGATCGTCGCCATCGACGACCGAGATCGTGCCGAGCTTGCGGAAGCAATGCGGCACGTCGTTCATCGTCGCGTCCTGCGTCCGCTGCGTGCCCGACGGTTTGGCCAGATGTTGCGCATCGGCCGCGGTCGCTGCGCTCGTCGCAGCAATGACACCAGCCATCACAATCGATAGTTTCGACATCCAAATCCCCCGGGTTCAAACTCGTTACGCCATCAAATATCGGATTTGCCGCTGGCCGAATAGGTCTATTGCGTCGAGCGCGACGCCCTTTGTGCCGCCGGGCGTGCGATGCTATGGCCCGCCTCACTCTCCTTCAGCACAGATCCGGGCGAATACGTGACCCCTCTCCAGAATATCCGCAATTTCAGCATCATCGCTCATATCGATCATGGCAAGTCGACGCTCGCCGATCGCCTGATCCAGGCGACCGGGGGGCTCACCGATCGCGAAATGTCCGAGCAAGTCCTCGATAACATGGACATCGAGAAAGAACGCGGGATCACCATCAAGGCGCAGACCGTGCGCCTGCGCTATACCGCCAAGGACGGCGTCGACTATGTGCTGAACCTGATGGACACGCCGGGCCATGTCGACTTCGCCTATGAAGTCAGCCGCAGCCTCGCCGCGTGCGAAGGCGCCTTGCTCGTGGTCGATGCGGCGCAGGGCGTCGAGGCGCAGACGCTCGCCAACGTCTATCAGTCGATCGAGCACAATCACGAGATCGTGCCGGTGATCAACAAGATCGACCTCCCCTCGGCCGACGTCGACAAGGTCAAGGCCGAGATCGAGGAAGTGATCGGCCTCGATGCCAGCGAAGCGGTGCTGACCAGCGCCAAGGCCGGGATCGGCATCGCCGAAGTGCTCGAAGCGGTCGTCACGCGCATCCCGCCGCCGCAGGGCGATGCCGAGGCGCCGCTGAAGGCCATGCTGATCGACAGCTGGTACGACCCCTATCTCGGCGTCGTCATCCTCGTGCGCGTGATGGCGGGCGTGCTCAAGAAGGGCCAGCAGATCAAGTTCATGCAGGCCGGCACACTGCATCTGGTCGATCGCGTCGGCTGCTTCCGCCCCAAGATCGAGCAACTGACCGACCTCGGCCCGGGCGAAATCGGCTTCATCACCGCGCAGATCAAGGAAGTCGCGCAGACCCGCGTCGGCGACA
>CAXTEO010000163.1:0-7059 GCA_964243205.1 uncultured Sphingomonas sp. | reverse complement strand
CCTGCGTCAGTTCGTGCGCGCGGATCGGGTCGCGGCCGGTCAGCTTGGTCGCGGCAGTGTCGTCGGCGATCGCCTGGATCTCGAGGATGTGCAGGCCGCAGAATTCGGCAATCTGCTCGAAACTGAGCGCGGTATTGTCGACGAGCCACGCGGCGGTCGCGTGCGGCATGAGCGGCTGGGCCACGGATGGAACTCCTTCAGAAACGGAAAGGGCCGCCCCTTTCGGAGCGGCCACTTGTGCTGCGTGCCAATGTAGAGCGAATGGGGGAGGGTGGCAAGCGGAGAGGGCAGGGGTCAGCTTTTGGGCGTTTCGCCCGTAAAATACGTAGCGGCGTCGCGATGCGCATCGAGAATACCAATGACCTCCAGCAGGTCGTCAACGTACCGAAAGTAGATGATATAGCCTTTGTGAGGGGTGCTTCGGAATGCCGCATTCAAGTCTGGTCGAGGACTGCCGAGCGTTCCGGGGAGTGATGCGAGCTTGGTACACTTCGCAACGAGTGCCGCCACAAACCGATCGACAATCTCGCTATTCGAACCGTCGGCGATGAATTCACCGATCGCGGCCAAATGCTCTCGCGCGTCAGCGGTAAAGTCCAGGCTTTTCAAGCCGCTTTCTCGCGCTCCCGCGCGGCGAGTCGCTCGCGAACGTATTTCATGACATCATCCGCACTATGTGAGCCGCCACGTTCAATCGACGCGTTCAATATCTCGCGTAACGCCTTAAGCTTCTCGTCGCGTTCCTCAACCAGACGCAAACCCTCGCTCACCACGTCACTAGCAGAGGCATAGCGCCCTTCAGCGACGCTGGCTTCGACGAAGCTTTCCCAGTGCGGGCCGACGGGCACGTCCATCGTAACGTCTCCTGTAACGACGCGATCAATTTACCGCATCGCCCTCATCCTCTCAAGCCGCAATCGCCTCGGGATGCTCGACCGGCACCAGCGCGCCGAGGAATTGCCGCGCGCTCGCTTCCCAGGTGAAGGTCTGGCCATAGGCCGCGCAAGCCGCGCGGTCGCGAGTCAATGCGGCGGCGATCGCCACGTCGAGATCGTCGTCCATCGCGCCGACCCTATCGTTCAGCACGTCGATCGGCCCGGTCACCGGATAGGCCGCGACCGGCGTGCCGCTCGCCAATGCCTCGATCATCACCAGGCCGAACGTGTCGGTGCGGCTCGGGAAAACGAACACGTCGGCGGCGGCATAGGCGCCGGCGAGGTCCGTGCCGAACAACGGCCCCAGGAAATGCGCGTTCGGATAGCGCGCGGCGAGCGCGCCACGCGCCGGCCCGTCGCCGACGATCACCTTGGTGCCGGGGTGCCGGGCTTCGAGGAACGCCTCGATATTCTTCTCGACCGCGACGCGGCCGACATAGAGCTGGATCGGGCCGTCGCCCTGCGCCTTCAGCGCGGCGATCGCCGGCAGCGGCGCGACGTGCGGGCCGAAGGTCCCGAGATCGACGCCGCGCCCCCAATGACGGACCTTGGTCAGATCGTGCGATTTCAACGTATCGGCGATCGACGGCGTCGAGGCGAGGATCGACTGTGCCGGCCAGTGGAACCAGCGGATGTAGCGCCACACCCATTCCGGGTTCACGCCCGTGCGCGCCGAGACGTAATCCGGGAATTGCGTGTGATAGGCGGTGGTGAAGGGAAAGCCGCGCGTCAGGCACCAGCGCCGCGCGGCCAGGCAGACCGGCCCCTCGGTCGCCAGATGGATCGCATTCGGCGCGAAATCGGCGAGCAGCTTGCCGACGCTCGCGGTGCTGGCAAAGGCCAGCCGGATCTCGGGATAGGTCGGGCACGGCATCGAATAGAACAGATCGGGCGAGACGATCAGCACCTCGTGCCCCTGGCGTTCGAGCTCGGCCCGCACCGCTTGCAGGGTGCGCACGACCCCGTTGACCTGGGGGCTCCATGCATCGGTGGCGATCGCGATGCGCACGGGGGTCAGGCCGCCAACAACGCGATCTTTGCCGTCGGCGCGGTCGCCCGCGCGGCAATCTCATCGGCCCAATGGAGCAATTCCATTCTCCCATCGAAATGTTCGACCAACGCGGTGCACCCCTCCACCCAATCGCCGTCGTTATAATAATCTATACCGTTGATATCACGGAACTCGGCGGTGTGTATATGGCCGCACACCACGCCGTCCACGCCGCGCGCGCCCGCCGCCTGCGCGACGATCTCTTCATAGTTCGAAATGAACTGCACCGCATTCTTGACCTTGGCCTTGGCATGCTTGGACAGCGACCAATAGGGCAGGTTGAAGAAGCGGCGATAGGCGTTCACCCAGCGGTTGAGCGCCATCATGAATTCGTAAGCGACATCGCCGACATGCGCCAGCCAGCGATGCGCGAGCGTGATCGCGTCGAACTCGTCGCCGTGCAGCACGAGCAGGCGGCGGCCATCGGCGGTCTCGTGCACCGCATTGCGGCGGATCGCGACGCCGCCGAAATCCAGCCCGCAGAACTGGCGGACGACTTCGTCGTGATTGCCCGGAATATAGACGACGTGCGCGCCACGCTTGGCGCGCTTGAGCAGGCGCCACACCACGTCGTTGTGCGCGGCGGGCCAATAGAATTTCTTCTTCAGCCGCCAGCCGTCGATGATGTCGCCGACCAGGTACAGCGTCTCGCTGTCGACATGGTCGAGAAAGTCGATCAGCATCTCGGCATTGCAGCCGCGTGTGCCGAGGTGGATGTCGGAAATCCAGATCGTGCGATAGGTCCGGCGCTCGCTGATCGTCCGTTCCGGGATCGCCGGGTGCGAATTGGCAAAGTCGGCAAAGTCGGCGATCGTACCGCCCGACAGGCCGTCCATCGCGATCTTGGTCACTGCATCCATCGTTGACACCCCGAAGTCTTTGACTGACTTGGCGGCTATGGCGACAGAATGTTACAATCGGAATCGTTGGCCTTCATGCAACTGTCATATGATCCGGCGCGTATCCGGGGTGACCGGTGGATATGGCATCATCCGGCCTTGCCCTCCGCCATTACCTCGGCGATCAAATCCTTGCGGCTGAGCTTGCCGATCATCGTCTTCGGCATGGTCAAGCGGATCACGACCTCGTCGACGCGCTCGTGGCGTCCGAGCTGCGGATTGAGCCACTCGCGCAGCTCGGCGCCGGTCGCCGCGACGTCCTCGTTCAGCGTGACATACGCCCGCGGCTGTTCGCCGCGATACGCGTCGGGCAGGCCGATCACCACCGCCTCCTTCACTGCCGGATGGTGGTGCAGCACCGCCTCGATCTGGCTCGGGAAGACCTTGAAGCCCGACACCGACAGCATGTCCTTCAGCCGGTCGACGATCTTGACGAAACCGTCCTCGTCGATCGAGCCGACATCGCCGGTGCGCAGCCAGCGGCCCGCATCGTTCGTCACGAACACGTCTCCATCGGCATCGGCGCGGTTCCAATAGCCCTTCATGATCTGCGGGCCCATCGCCACGATCTCGCCCGGCTCGCCGGCGGGCGCGGGCTGGGTCGGGTCGGCCTTGTCGACCAGGCGCAGACGCGTGCCGGGGATCGGCTGGCCGATCGTGCCGGTCTTGCCGGGCAGTTCGTACGGATTGGCCGACAACACGCCGCTGCTCTCCGACAAGCCATAGCCTTCGACCACGGTCGCGCCGGTGGCGGTCTCGAACTTCGCCTTCAGCTCGGCGGCGAGCGGCGCGCCGCCCGAGATGCAGACGCGGAGCGAGGAGAAATCGGTCCTGGCGATGTTGGGATGATCGAGCAGCGCCTGATACATCGTCGGCACGCCGGGGAGCGCCGTCGCCTTGGTGCGGCCGATCGCGCCGAGCACCGCCCCCGCCTCGAACCGCGGCAGCATCACGATGCAGCCGCCGTTCAACACGGTGCGGTTGAGCACGCAGGTATTGGCGAAGACGTGGAACAGCGGCAGCACGCCGAGAATCCGGTCGGCCTCGCCCGGATGCGGGTCGATTCCCATCACTTGCCGGGCATTGGCCGAGAGGTTCTGGTGCGTCAGCATCGCGCCCTTCGGCGTGCCGGTCGTGCCGCCAGTATATTGGATCAGCGCGACATGGCTGACCGGGTCGATCGTCGCGACCGGATGCTGGCCGTCATTGTGGATCAGCTGGGAGAAAGCGATGATGCGCGGGTCATGCGGCCGCGGCGTCACTTCCTTGCGCTTGAACAGGCGGTAGAGGATCGATTTGGACGGCGGCAGCGCGCCCGCGATCGAGCCGACCACCAGCCGTTCGAGCTGGCTGCCGTCGAGCACTTTCAGCGCGGTCGGCAGCAAGGCGCTCGCCGACAATGTGAACAGCACGCGCGTTCCCGAATCCGCGACCTGATGCTCGAGCTCGGCAACGGTGTAGAGCGGCGAGAAATTGACGACGGTCGCGCCGAGCTTGAGGATGCCGTAATAGGCCGCGAGATAATGCGGCACGTTGGGCAGGAACAGGCCGATCCGGTCGCCCGCGCCATAGCCCAGCGCTGCAAGCCCGGCGGCGACGCGGTTGGCGCCGTCGAGCGTCTCGGCATAGCTGTAATGCCGGCCGAGAAAATCGATCAGCGGCGCCTTGCCGGATCGTGCCGCGGCCTGGTCGAACAGCGCGACCATCGACAGCGGCGGAAAGGCGCTGTCCCAGGCATTGGGGTGACGATAGGCGGTGTGCCAGATGGCTTCGGGATCGCTCATTGACAGGCGTGTAAGCAACCGATCCGCGAGCCGCAAGCCACGCTTGAATCAGGAAAGATGCTTGCCCGTCCAGGTCACCAGCACCGAGACGCCGACCAGGCCGAGATCGATCGCCGCCTTCACGTGATGCGGCGCACGATCCGTAGCGTCATGCGTCAGAATTTGGATATCGGCGCTTGGATGACGCACGGCGACGATCAGCGCCAGCACTGCGATCCCCCCGAAAATGATGCGGCGATTGCGCATGCGCGTCCCCTCGATGGACGGTGTTTATCGCGGACCGCGAGTCGCGGCAAGCGACCTTACGCAGCGAGGCGATGAACCAGCGTGCGACCGCGCGCGCGGTCGCGGCCGGCCAGCTTGGCATCGAACAAGGCGCGGTCGGCGCAGCCATACAACGCCTTCCAGTCGGTCTCCGCCAGCAACGCGCCGCTGCACCGCCCGATGCTCGCGGTCACGGCGACATCGTAGGGCATGCGCGCGGCCCGCAATTGGTCGAGGATGTCGCGCGCCTCGACCGGACAGTCGAGCGGCAGCACGATCGCGAATTCCTCGCCGCCGATCCGCGCCACCAATGCGTCGGGCGGGACGGCCTGCTGCAAGGTGCGCGCGACCACGCGGAGCACTTCGTCCCCGCCGTCGTGGCCGATCGTCTCGTTGACCAGTTTGAAATGGTCGAGATCGACGATCATCAGCACATGCTCGCCGGTGCGTCCGATCGCGCTCGCCAGGAAGGCGCGGCGGTTGAGCAAACCAGTCAGCGGATCGGTATCGGCGAGCAGCCGCGCCGCGATTTCTCCCTCCAGCGCCATGTCGCGCTCGTGGCTCAGCACGCGGATGCGGTAGGCAATGGCGAGGCTCGACAGCAAGGCCTCGAGCGCCATCATCAGGATCGTCGAATTGTCGAGCCAGAAGCTCCACGCGACCAGGCCGAAACCGTTCGCCACGCGCAGGCAGGCGAACAGGATCGGCGCGCCCCAGGAGAGCGCGAACAGCCACAGATAATTGCTGCGCAGCCGCCACGCGCGCCACAGCATCGGGACGATCACCGCGACTTGCCCGATCAGCGCGAGCGAGAAGAAGCGGTCGACCAGCCAGATGTCATACTGACCGAACAGGCCGTAACCGAAGGCCGCGACCGTCATCGCCGCGCCGGCGATGGCGAACAGGCGACTGAGCCACGGCGCGAACACGTGCGGTTCGAAGAACAGGCGGGCGAAGGCGAGCGCCGCCACGGTCGACAGGCCGAGCGTCAGATAATTGAAGCGGATCCGATCGTTATTGGCGAGCTCCGGCCAGGCCCAGACCAGTGCGCCGGAGGTGGAAAAGGCGTAGAGCAGGAGGCCGAGCACCATGGCGCAATAGGTCAGTTGGAAGCGGTGGCGCAGGACCGCCCACAAAGCGAGATGGTAGAACAGCAAGGCGAGGCACAGCCCGGCGAACGCGGCATAGACCGCGCTCAGCAGCAGATTGGAGCGGATGCTTTGCGCCGGGGTCGCGATCCGTGCCGCACAGACGATGCCGCGCAGGTTCGCGGCGCCCTCGACATGCCAGAGTAAGCGAACCAGCGGGCGGGGGCGCTCGGGCAGCGCCTGGGCGAGGATCGCGCCGAGCTGGAGATGGCGCGACAGGCCCTGCTGGTCGAACGCGACCGCGACGATCTTGCCGTCGCCGTAGAGCGCGTAGAGCGCCACGCGCTTCTGCCACAGGCTGGCCCAGCGCACCTCCACCGGACCCGAGCGGTCGAGCGGGGCGGACCGCACCCAATAGTCGCCGGCACCGAAGGAGGATTGCGTGCGGTCGCAGGTGAAGCGCGTCGCTTCGGCAAACAGATGCTGCGGCGTCATGCCGGCGCGCGCCGGGGTCACGCACAGCGTAATCGCCTCGCCGGTAATGCCGGCTTGCGCCGACGCGGGCGCGGCGCTCAGCCCGAATCCGGCGAGCGCAAGGATCAACGCCAACAGGCTCGTGAGGCGGGAACATCGCATGCACTGGCCTTAAGGCGACGTTTCCAAACAGAGCGTTAAGGTCGTTTCGCAAACGCGACGAATAGAGCCCATCACGAAAAACGGGCCCGAACCATGTCCGGACCCGCTCGTTCGTCGTCGTAGCGCGCGCGCCTATTCGGCCTTGACCGCGGCACCCTTCTTCTTGGGCTTTTTCGGCGCGGCGGCGGTGATCTCGAACGCCAAAGCGCCGTCCTTCATCTTCACCGTCACCTCGCCGCCATGGACGAGCTTGCCGAACAGCAGTTCCTCGGCGAGCGGCTGCTTGATCTTTTCCTGGATCAGGCGGCCCATCGGGCGCGCGCCGTAGAGCTTGTCATAGCCCTTGGTGGTCAGCCACGCCTTCGATTCGTCGTCGAGCTTGATGTGGACGTTGCGGTCGGC
>CAXTEO010000162.1:0-7403 GCA_964243205.1 uncultured Sphingomonas sp. | reverse complement strand
CGGTGGCGCACACGGCCTATCGGCGCGTGCAATTTCAAAAGCACAGAATCATAATTGTCCCTTACCAATACAGCATACTTTAACGATATATTCTACAACAACTACGCAAACGCTATTTCATGACCAGTAAATCCGATCATTCATACCATATGTTATGCAGGTGTTAATTGTTATAGCCATGTGTCATCGCGATATGGACGGATTTTAGAAAGATCTCCTCGCACATTACGAAGTGCGCTCAGCCGCAATCACCCGGCGAGATCGGAAGGACAGGAGGCATCCGGATAGATCGCGCGCGAGATGCGCATCGCCACTAACACCGCACATCGCGGCGCCGGCGCTTCTTCGGATTAG
The DNA here is from genome assembly GCA_964243205.1 of uncultured Sphingomonas sp. Lineage (GTDB taxonomy): Bacteria > Pseudomonadota > Alphaproteobacteria > Sphingomonadales > Sphingomonadaceae > Sphingomonas. The sequence continues at coordinate 7,049 of CAXTEO010000162.1, read as the reverse complement.
ACGCTTGCCAAAGTGGGCAGTCGAACGGCTAGATCGGTGCATGCGCAGAACAGATATCATCGCCGGAATCTGCGTTGCCGGGCTGCTGCTGCCCGAGGCCGTCGCATATGCGGGGATCGCCGGCCTTCCTCCGCAGCGCGCGATCTTCGCGGCGATCGCGGGATGCCTGGGCTATGCGATAGCGGGCCGCAGCCGCTTCGCGGTCGTCTCGGCGACGTCCTCCTCCGCGGTGATCCTCGCGGCCATGCTGGCAACAGCGCCCGGCGGACCGAGCGACAAGGCGGCGCTTGCCACCATCGTCGTCGCGATGACCGGCCTCCTGTTCCTGTGCGCCAGCGTCGCGCGGCTCGGCGCGATGACGAGCTTCATTTCGCGCCCGGTGCTGCACGGCTTCGCCTTCGCGCTCGCCGTCACGATCATCCTGCATCAGCTGCCGATCCTTGCCGGTGTCGCCGTCGCGGCGCCCGACATCGCGCGCTACGCAATGGCGCTGGTCGCATCGGCACCGTCGTGGAACGGCGCCAGCGTCGCCACCGGAGCGACCGCGCTGGCCGCCTTGCTGGCGCTGCGCCGCATGCCGACGGTTCCGGGCGCCTTGTGCGTGCTGGTCGCGGGCGTGGTCGCGTCACGCTACCTTGATCTGGCGCAGCATGGCGTCGCCCTCGTCGGGACGATCGACGCGCGCCTGGCATGGCCATCATCGCCGCACTTGGGCTGGCCCACGCTGACGCGGCTGGCGCAATTCGCCGTCCCGTTGGTGCTGATCCTGTTCGCCGAATCCTGGGGTACGATCCGCACGCTCGCGCTGCGCCACGGCGACACGGTCGACGCCGATCCCGAATTGGCCGGGCTCGGCCTCGCCAATATCGCGAGCGCGCTTGCGCAAGGCATGCCGGTCGGCGCGGGTTTCTCCGCAGGGTCGGCGAGCGAAACGGCCGGTGGCGCGAGCCGTATTACCGGCGTGATCGCCGCGATCGGCCTGGCGCTGCTCGTTTTGTTCGCCATGCCCGCGATCGCGCTGCTGCCGCAGCCGGTACTGGCGGCGGTGGTGATCGCGGCGCTGACGCATGCGCTCGACCCGGCGCCGCTGCTCCGCTTGTGGCGGCTCGATCGCGACCAATATGTGGCGCTCGGCGCGGCATTGGGCGTGCTCGCGCTGGGCGTGCTCAACGGGATGCTGCTCGCGATCCTGCTGTCGCTGGTCGCCTTGCTGCGCCGGATCGCCTCGCCGACGGTCGCACGCCTGGGGCGGCTGGGCGAGGGGCACGATTATGTCGACCTCGCGCGCCACCGCGATGCCGTGGCGCCGCCGCGCGTGGCGATCTGGCGACCGACCGCGCCGCTGTTCTTCGCCAATGCCGAGCGGATGCTCGCCTATGTGACGATCCGCACGCGCGCCGCCCCCATGCTGCACGGGATCGTGCTCAGCCTGGAGGAGAGTTACGACCTCGACAGCACGGCGCTCGACGCCTTGATCGAGTTCGACGGCACGATGCGGGCGGCGGGCATACCGCTGCAGCTCGCGCGCTTGCACGATCGCGCACATGATGTGCTGAAGGCCGCTCATGCCAACGACCTCGACCGGCGCAGCAGCTACAGCGTCGACGACGCCGTGGTCGCGCTCACCGCAAAGCTCCCAACCGACAAGGATCGCCCATGAAAGAGGATTTCGCTCCGGTTCTGCACCCGGTCGACATCGCCAACCTTCGGCCCACGCAAATGACGGTCGGGCTGCGCGAGGTCGCGCGCAAGCGCGCCGACTGGCGCAAGCGTGTCGATAGCGACGGGCCCGATTTTCTCGGCCGCCACATGATCCCCGCGATCCTCGGGCCCAAGCACGTGCCCTATCTGATCGACCATCACCATCTCGTCCGCGCGCTCCACGACGAGGGGGTGACGCAAGTACTGGTGAGCGTCGTCGCCGATCTGAGCAACCTGAAGAAGAGGCCTTTCTGGACCTTCATGGAAAATCGCAACTGGGTGCACCCGTTCGACGCCGACGGCACGCGACGCCCGAGCGATCACTTGCCGCGCCGCATCGGCGCGATGCAGGACGATCCGTACCGCTCGCTCGCCGGGGCACTGCGGCGCGAGGGCGGATGCGCCAAGGACCCGACGCCCTATTCGGAGTTTCTGTGGGCGGATTTCCTGCGCCACCGGATCGGAAGCAAGCTGGTCGAACATCATTTCGAACGCGCGGTCGCCAAGGCGGTCGATCTCGCCACCGGCCCGCAAGCCAGCTATCTTCCCGGCTGGTGTGGCCGCTCGGATTCGACCAACCGCTAATATCTTCCTCCCTCCCTCGGCCGTCACCCCGCATCGCGACCGCGCAACCCGGCGTTCAGGTGCGCTCCCCCACAAGCCGCGAATCAAGCCTTGGGATTCGTATGTTTCGCTTATTTCTTCGCACGTCGCTTACCTCCATCGTCGCATACGGCAGCTTGGGATGCGCCATGGCTGCTCGGCCGGCATCCGCCGCGGCGGCCGTTGGGCCGACGTCGGAATTGCTGGTCGACGCATCGAGCGGCAGGATCCTCTACGCCCGGCTGCCGGATGCGCCGCACCGTCCGGCGTCGTTGACGAAGATGATGACATTGTACCTGGCGTTCGATGCGCTCGATGCCGGTATGCTCCGGCTCGACGACGCCGTCGCGATCTCCCGCAATGCCGCGCGACAGCCGCCCTCCAAACTGGGCCTCGTCGCGGGCGAGACCCTTTCGGTGCGCACGGCGATCAAGGCGATGGCGGTGCATTCCGCCAACGACGTTGCGGTCGCGCTGGCCGAGCGTCTCGGCGGCAGCGAGCGCGCGTTCGCCGATGCGATGACCGCCAAGGCCAGGCGGTTGGGCATGACGCAAACCAGCTTCGCGAACGCGAGCGGCCTGACCAATCCCGGTAACCGCACGACCGCGCGCGACATGACGACGCTCGCTCTGGCGCTGCTGCACAACCATCCCCGCGACTATCCGGTGTTCGCCACGCGCTCGGTCGTGTGGCGGTCGCGGCGCATCGCCAGCCATGACCATCTGCTCGGCAAGGTCGACGGGGTGGATGGCATCAAGACCGGCTATACGGTCGATGCGGGCTACAACATCGCCACATCCGCCAAACGCCACGGCTTGCGGATCGTCGCGGTCGTGCTCGGTGCCAAGTCGCTGCAGGCGCGCGACGTGCGCGTCGCCAATCTGGTGGAGCTTGGGCTCACGCCATCGCCGACACGGCGCCGGGCCGGCCGGCTTTAGCGGACCGCAGTAGCGGACGGGTGTGAATTCGACTTGACGAAGGCCGGGCCGACCTCGACCAATCGGCAGCTTCCGGCTTCGCCCGCACAAGAGGTTGTTTTCATGCGCATCTCGTTCGCTTTGCTGGCGTCAGCCGCCATGACGCTGGCCGCCCCCGCTTTGGGCCAGGCAACCAGCGCGGCGGCCGGCGACGACCCGTATCTCTGGCTTGAGGACGTTTCCTCCGCGCGGTCGATGGCGTGGGTCGACGCGCGCAACGCCGCCAGCACCAAGCGCCTCGAGGCCGATCCGCGCTATGCCGCGCTCTATGCGGAAGCGCTGGCGATCGCTTCGGCCAAGGACCGCATTCCCGTGCCCAGTTTCACGCACGGGGAGATCTATAATTTCTGGCAGGATCCCGATCATCTGCGCGGCATCCTGCGCAAGACCACCCTGGCCAGCTATCGCACCGCCGCGCCGCAATGGACGACCGTGCTCGACATCGACGCGCTCGGCAAGGCGGAGGGCAAGAGCTGGGTGATGAAAGGCATGGAATGCCTGCGTCCGGACGAAAAGCGCTGCCTGGTCTCGCTGTCGGACGGCGGCGAGGATGCGGTGGAGGTGCGCGAGTTCGATCAGGACACCGGCGCGTTCGTCGCGGGCGGGTTCCATTTGCCGCGCGGCAAGCATCGCGTCGCCTGGGAAGATGCCGACCATCTGCTGATCGCGACCGACTGGGCGCCAGCGGACGTGACGCCCTCGGGCTATCCCTATATCGTCAAGCGCCTGGGCCGCGGCCAGCCGATCTCCGGCGCGGTCGAAGTCTATCGCGGCGAGCGGACCGACGGTGGCTATGGCGTCTCGCCCACCGTGCTGCGCGACAGCAAGGGCGATCAGCTGGAATATATCGACCGTCCGCTCGACACTTTCCACGCCCAGACCTTCATCGTAACCGCGCGCGGCGCACGGCGCCTCGCCATTCCCGAGAAGAGCAGCCTGGAGGAGGTGGTCGATGGTCGCGTCATCCTCCGGCTCAACGAAGCGTGGCGCAATGCCGGGACGACCTTCCCGAGCGGCTCGGTGGTCGCGCTCGATCTCACTGCGCTGAAGGCGGCACCGGATGCACCCAGGGCCAAGTTGATCTGGGCGCCGGGACCGCGCGATTCGCTCGGCGGCGTCACCTCGACCCGCGATACGTTGCTGATCACGACGCTCGACAATGTGCAGGGCCGCGCCTGGGTCTATACTCCGACAGCCGGCGGCGGCTGGACGACGAAGAGGCTGGCGTTGCCCGACAATCTCACCGTCGCCTATGCGGCGGCGGACGACAAGACCAACCGGGCGTTCGTCATGGCGAGCGGCTTTCTGACGCCCTCCACGCTTCAACTGGTCAATACCGTCACGGGCCAGCTCGAACCGATCAAGACGCTTGCGCCAAAGTTCGACGCGTCGAACGACGTGGTGGAACAACTGGAGGCGGTATCGACCGACGGAACCAAAATTCCGTACTTCGTGGTCCATCGCAAGGACATCGTATATGATGGCACCACGCCGACATTGCTGACCGCTTATGGCGGCTTCCAGGTGAGCGAGACCCCGAATTATTCGGGGACGATCGGCAAGACCTGGCTCGAGCGCGGCGGGGCCTTCGTCCTCGCCAATATCCGCGGCGGTGGCGAGTTCGGCCCGGCGTGGCATGAAGCCGGTCTCGGGACCAAGCGGCAAATCATCTATGACGACTTCGCCGCCGTCGCCAGGGATCTCATCGCGCGCAGGATCACCGCGCCCAGGCGGCTGGGGATCGAGGGTGGTTCGAATGGCGGACTGCTGATGGGCGTGGAATTCACGCAGCATCCGGAATTGTGGAACGCCGTCGTGATCCAGGTGCCGCTGCTCGACATGATCCGGATTTCGAAGATCGCGGCGGGGGCGTCGTGGCAGGGCGAATATGGCGACGTGAATGCCGATCCCGCGGTCATGGCCTTCTGGCGCAGACTGTCGCCGTATCAGAACTTGCGGACGGGAGTCTCCTATCCCGAGCCTTTCATCTTCACCACCACCAAGGACGACCGCGTCGGCCCGCAACATGCGCGCAAGTTCGCCGCGCGCATGGAGGAGATGAAGCTGCCATTCTATTATTACGAGAATACCGAAGGCGGGCACGGCTCGGGCGCCGACCTGAAACAGACCGCGCGGACCACCGCGCTCACCATGACCTATCTCGAACGCAAGCTCATGGACCCCCGCTGAAGCGGCGGGGCGGCTCAGCCGGAGAGATCGGTCCGAAGCAAGGCGGCGACGTGCTTCAGGGCGCGCTCGGGCGCGATGCGGTCTTCTTCCTGCAGCATCGCGTCGGCCGCGAAGCCGAGTTCGACCGCCAGACGGAGCCGCTGCCACAACTCGCCGCGATCCGCGTCCGGAATATGCCGGGCATACGCCGCGACGAGCTGGTCGGTGACGTGACGGTGCGACTCGAGCCGGACATGCACCAATTGCGGCGTGGCGTGCAGCGCGCGCAGGATCCACACCGCGCCGGGCTCCGACTGCGTCACCACCGCAGTCTCGCGCAGCAATTCCTCGATGCCGTCGCGCAGCGCCGCCACGCCATGCTCGACATGGCGCGCGATTCACTGTTCGAGCACCACGTTCTGCCGCGCCATCAGGCGCCGGCCGAGCGCCTCCAGCACCGCATATTTGCCGTCGAAATAGCGATACAAAGCGGGCGGGGTCAGCCCGGCGCGCGCGCAGATCATGTTGGTCGAGATGCGATCGATCCCGACCTCGCCCAGCAAGATGCCGGCGACATCGAGCAAGCGGTCATACGTCGCCTGGGCGCGTTCCTGCTTGGGCTGCGAGCGTTTCGGGGCGAGCGCGGTCGTCATGCATCGGCGCTATGGCGCACCGATCCCGCGACGACCAGCGCCAACACCGCCGCCGCGAGACAGGCTGCGCCGAACACCAGGACCGGAGCGACGTCGCTGCCGGCGACCAGCGCGCTTGCCAGCAACGGGCCGAGGCTCGATCCGACCAGTTGCGCGCCGCCGATCAGCACGGCCGCGCGCCGCGTTGGATCGGCGGCGATGACGACCGGGACCTGGACGGGCATGACGAACAGCCACAGGAAGCCGAACGCCGCGCTCGCCGCGACGAACAGTGCTGACGGCGCCGCCGCCATCGCCGCGAGCAGCCCCAGGTTGAGCGCGCCCACCAGCACGATCGTCGCGCGCGGCGGCAAGCGCCCTGCCAGCACCGTCGCTGCTCCGGCGCCCAGTACTTGCATCGCCAGCGACAGCGGCGCGATCAGATGGACCGTCGCGCTCGATACGCCGCGCTGCACCGCCAGCGGCTCGACATAGACCCACACCGCAACGATGAAGGCGAGATAGAGCACGACGCCGGCCAGCGCGAGTAGGCCCCGCCCCCGCGGCAGCTTGCCCGCATCGGCCCCGGCCGCGGCGGCGGCATGCGCATCGGGCATCCACCGGACGGCGATGATCCCGGCGAGCGTCACCGCGCCGAGCGTGCTGAACCCGCCGCTGCTGCTCGCCGCGAACAGACCGATCACGCTCGCCACTGCGCATTGCGCGAGCGTCTGGAGCGCGAGGTAGATCCCGGACCAGCGTTCGGGCCGCGCCGTGCCGACGATGAAGCCGATCGCGATCCAGATCAGCACGCCCTCCCCCAGCCCGGCGGCGATCCGTGCGGCGAAAAGGCCGCCACCAGCGCACAGCGGCGTCGCGAGATCGATCAGCCCGCTTGCCAGCAACGCGCAGAATGCGATCGCGCGCAGCCGGCTGGCCGGCAGGACGAACGCCGCGCCCCCGGCAG
>CAXTEO010000161.1:0-7477 GCA_964243205.1 uncultured Sphingomonas sp. | reverse complement strand
GTACCGCGACGTGCGGCTGTTCCGCATCTACGAGGGCACCAGCCAGATCCAGCAGCTCATCATCGCGCGCGAGACGATCAAGCGCGGGGGATAGGGAGCGTCGCCCCGGCGGAGGCCGGGGCCGCTGGGTTCGGGGCAAGCGCTGCGCCCCACAAGCAACCGGCCCCGGCCTTCGCCGGGGCGACGGAATTAGGAGAGACTCTATGGACACCACCACCCTGTTCCGCCTCGACGGCCGCGTCGCGCTCGTCACCGGGGGCTCGCGCGGCATCGGCAAGATGATCGCGGCGGGCTTCATCGCGCAAGGCGCAACCGTCTACATCTCGGCGCGCAAGGCCGACGTCTGTTTCGAAACCGCCAAGGAATTGGGCGAGAAGTGCATCGCACTGCCGCAGGACGTCTCGACCGTGGCCGGCTGCAAGGCGCTCGCGGCACAGCTCGCCGAGCATAGCGACCGGCTCGACATTCTCGTCAACAATGCCGGCGCCGCTTGGGGCGAGCCGTTCGAGGCGTTCCCGGAGAAGGGCTGGGACAAAGTGATGGACCTCAACGTCAAATCGCCCTTCTTCCTGACGCAGGCGCTCTACGAACCGCTCAAGGCCGCAGCCAGCGCCGGGCAGCCGGCCAAGGTGATCAACATCACCTCGATCGACGGGCAGCGGCTCAACCCGTGGGAGACGTACAGCTACCAGGCGTCGAAGGCGGCGCTGATCTATCTCACCAAGCGGATGGCGGCGCGGCTCGTCACCGACCACATCAACGTCACGTCGATCGCGCCCGGCGCCTTTGCCAGCGAGATGAACAAGGCGGCGCGCGACCATGGATCGGCGATTGCCGCGAGCATCCCGGCCAAGCGGATCGGGGTGGACGAGGACATGGCCGGCGCGGCGATCTATCTGGCGTCGCGCGCCGGCGATTATGTGATCGGCGATACGATCACTGTCGATGGCGGGCTGGTCCATGCCGCGCTGGGGACGTCGATCGACGCGTAGAACCCCTCTCCCTCCGGGAGAGGGAGGCGCGGGTCGCCTTACCCCGCGCCGCTACGCGGCTCGCCCCTCTCCCGATGGGAGAGGGTTGGTGGGATGATGCGGCACCAGCACCAGCACGCCGTCCTCCACCCGCCACGATTTCAGCCGCGACAGGAAGTTCATCCCCACCACGTTCATGTCGCCGAACGCGGGCGACACCACCACCGGCAGATCGCGCGCGACGACGTTGCCGATACGCAGCACCGGCACCGTCGCGGTCTGCGCCGTGACAGTGCCGTTGGCGGTCTGCATCACTACCGGCATCAGCGAATCGTTCGGTTCGATTCCGGCGGCGGCGGCGGTGTCGGCCGAGATCGCGGTGACCGTCGCGCCGCTGTCGACCAGCATGCGCTGCTCGATCCCGCCCATCTTCACGCGCACCCAGAAATGCCCGTCGGGCGCCATCGGCACGCGCATCTCCTTGCCGACGACCTGCTGTCCGCCGATCTGGAAGCGCTGCGCCATGCGCGCGAACATCGGGTCGAATTGTGCGCGTTCGACCACCAGCAGCGCAACCACCACGATCGCGCCAGCAGTCATCGCGAACGATAGAAAGCGCCCGAACACCGGAATGCGGCGCGCGAGGAACATCACCGCGACGACGCCGGCGATCAGCAGATAGAGCGGCCCGTGCGGGCCAAGGTCGGGAAGGTGCGTCACGATCGGAATATAATGCGGCGCTCAGCCTTTATGAAGGCTGACCGATTTCCCGGCGGCGTTTCCCCGGCGGAGGCCGGGGAAACGCCAAGAGGATAAAGCGCCTATTCCATCGCCGCCAGCAAGCGGTCGACCGTCGTCGTCGCGAACGCGGTGAAATTGTCCGCCACGCCGTACGGCAACAGCACGTCGCGCCCAACCGCCAGCGCGCCGCAGCTATACACCACGTTGGGGACATAGCCGTCGCGTTCGGTCGGGCTCGGCTGGAGGATCGGCTCGGGCGTGCGCGCGAGCAGCTTTGTGGGGTCCTGCTTGTCGAGCAGGCAGGCGCCCATGCAGTAATTGCGCACCGTCCCCACGCCGTGCGTGAACACCAGCCAGCCCTCGTCGATCTCGATCGGCGAGCCGCAATTGCCCATCTGCACGAACTCCCACGGATATTTGGGCGAGACGATCTTGCCGCCCCCTTCCCAGTGCAGGATGTCGTCCGAGCTGTGCAGCCAGATGCTCTCGCTGTCCTGCCGCCCGAGCATCAGGAATTTGCCCGCGACGCGGCGGGGGAAGAGCGCCATGCCTTTCGCCCCCGCCGCCGCGCCGGTCAGCGCGCGCATGGTGAAGGTTTCGGAGCCGTCGCCCGACAACAATTCGGGCCGCGCCGCCGCGCCGCTATAGGCGGTGTAGGTGCCGTGAAAGGTGGTCGACCCGTCATCGTCGGTGAAGCGCACCAGCCGCAGATCCTCGATCCCCTGCCGCTGGCTCGGCAGGACGGGAAACAATACCGTCTCGGAAATCTGGCGGCTGCGATCGACGCGCAGCGTGACGACCGCGCCGTTCTCGAGGCTGTCGCCCTCGATGATCGGCGGCATCGCGACGAGCGCGGGCGGCTCGATCTCGAGCGCCCCGCCCGGCACCCACTTTCCCGAGCGGAACGCGACCGAGGAGACATGCCCCTCACCGATCCCGCGCAGCGACACGACGAAGCGCACGCCGCCGAGCGGCGCGGTCGACTGGTCGAGCGCCAGCACCGCGCTCGGGTTGAACAGGGCCGCCGCCTCGTACGAATATTCTTCGCTAAAATAGGCGCCGATCAAGCGCCGCTGCCCCTCGTTCAGCGACGGCGGCTCGGGCAGCATCGCCGCGATTTCGTCGTAGCGCCGCAGCAGCATCGCATCCACGTCGCGGTGTCGCTCGTCGAGCGACGCGGTGATCACCGCCAGTTCGGCGCCGAGCGCCGCCGCATCGAGCGTCAGCACGCGCGCGACGATCGCCTGCGTGCGGCTATGGCCTTCGACCTGGAAGGCGGCCGGGTAATCGAGACTGAACGGCCGCACCACGGTGCGCGCCGGATCGGGACGCAAAATCAAATCGGCATGGTCGACGATCGACTGATTCGGCATCTCAAATCCTCAATATCATGATGGCTGCACCGCGCCGCTCAACGAGCGAGGCCAATGGTCGATCCGGTGCGCGCGCGGCTCCGGGCCGAGCTTATGCGCGATCAGGAACTGTTCGATGATCTGCAGCATCGCCTGGTTGGTGATGCCGTCGAAGCCCAAATTGAAATCGTGCCCCGAATACGGGAACAGGATGTGCCGGATGTCGAGCCCGGCGGCGGTCGCGCGCCGCGTGAATTCCACCGCGGCTTCGGGCGGGACGATCGGATCGTCGGCACCGCCGATGATCAAGGTCGGCGGATTGCTCGGCCATTGCTGCGGCCGCAGATCGACCGCGGCATAACGCTCGGGATATTGCTCGGGCGACCCGCCGAGATAGCGGGTGAGATAGCTGCGCTGCAGCGGCTGAAGCTCGCCGGCCTTGTACCACGATCCGAAGGCGTCGATCAGCGGCACCTTCACCACCACGGCGCCGACATGCGGGATATGGCCGTGGCACGTCGCATCGGCCTGCTTGGCATTCACCGCAAAGCCGGCCGCCATCGCCAGGCTGCCGCCGGCCGAGCCGCCAGTGAGCGTCAACCGATCGAGGTCGATGCCGAGCGCGCCGGCATGCGCCGCAGTCCAGGCGAGCGCGCATTCGACATCTTCGGTGGCGAGGTTCCAGGTCGGGCGATCGGCCCGCGCCAGGCGATAGTCGATCGAGATCACGGTCCAGCCGCGATCGGCATACCAGCGCAGATTGGCCGCGCCGAACCTGCGATCGCCCTCGAAGAACCCGCCGCCATGCACCGCGAGCAGCACCGGGCTGAGCACGCCCGGCGGCCTGCGCGCATGATAGATGTCGAGCCACAGCGCCTCGCCCTTCGGCCGCGAATAGACATGGCTTTCGTCGGCGCGCGCGCCGCTACTGATTTCGCGCAACGACAGCGCCCGCACCAATTCGATCCGCGCGCCGTTGCTTTCCGCGACATAGAGCAAGTGCAGGATCACCGCCGTCGTCGCCAGCGTCGCCGACGCCGCTACCGCGACCAGGCCGAGCGCCACCGACGTCCGCCCGCGCGCATAAGCGAGCAACCCGATCATCAGCCCGGTGAACGACCACAGGAACAGCCAGGATGAGTTGTTGGGCACCACGTTCAGCGCGTACAGCCGCAGCCACGGGACGACCGGCACGATCGCCGACAGCAGCAGTACGAGGCACGGCACGACCATCAGCCACGCGATCGTCATCCCGCCGGTGCGGGCCAGCTGGACCAGACGCTGGCTCACACCCGCTCCGCCAGTGGCGGATCGAGCCTCGCGGCCGCGACCGCTCGCCCCGCGGATTGGTTCGGCTGCACGCCCAACACGACGCATAGCGGCTCGAAACGCGCGATCGGGCGCCACGCCAACAAGATCGACACTGCCGACAATGCCAGCAGTGGCAGGCCGGACACGCCGAGCGCTGCCCACATGGCGAAGGCCAGCGGGTGCCAGAGGTAAAAATACAGGCTGTCACGCCCGACCGGCGCGAGCAGCGGCAGCGAGATCGTCCAGCCACGAACCCAGGGGAACAGGCCGATCAGGGGTACGCACATCAACAAAGCGGCCGCCACCTCGCCGGCGAGGGATGGATGGGTGTACAACCGGCTCCACCACAATAGCCCGGCCGCCGCGACAACCAAGGACCAAATGCGCCAGCGCGGATCGAACGGCCGCCGCGCGACCCACATGCCAAGCGCGAAATAGATCGGGTAGATGAAATAGCGCCGGTCGGGCACCCAGTCGCCGAATCGGTGGGTCGCATGGCCGGTGCCGAACAGATACATCGCGGTGATGCTCATCGGCACCGCGATCACCAGAATTACCGACGGCGGCAGCCGACACGTTCGCGCCGCGATGATGAAGGTCAGCATCACCGGCACGAACCACAGATGGAACGGCGGCCGCGCGATGATCGACCACGGCGCCAGCCAGTCGATCGCCCCGGTGACCGTCAGTACGACGATACAGGCCGTCAGCCAGGGCAGGATCAGCCGGCGGTAATGTTTGCGCAGCAGCCCGGGCAGCGTCAGCGTGCGGGCGTGTTCGAGGTTGAACAGATAGCCGGTCAGCCCGATGAACAGCGGCATGCGAGAGCCCATGCCGATCCAGGTCAGGAAGCTTTCCCGTTGCGTTACCTCGGAAAAGTGTCCGAGGATCACCAGGATGACGAGCACGCCGCGGAACAGGTCGATCCCGGTATTGCGGTCGCCTCGCGCCTCCGGATTCGCGTGCCCCATCGCTGCCATGCCCCCGCCATGTGCCTACAATGCGGGAACTCTATGCCAGATATGGGTTAACGAAGCTGACGATCGCGCGACAGTAAATGCCGTATTTCCGACACTTAGATCAAGATTCAGCGCGCGATGCCGCCTGCCGCCAGCACCGCGAGCGTCACCAATTCGCTCGCCGTGCTCGTCATCGGCGCGATCTGCACGCTCTTCTCCATGCCGACCAGCATCGGCCCGATCACCGCGTCGCCGCCCAGTTCGCGCAGCAATTTGGCGGAGATGTTGGCCGATTGCAGCCCCGGCATGACCAGCACGTTGGCCGGCCCGGACAGGCGCGCGAAGGGATAATTGGCGAGCTGGCGCGGGTTGAGCGCGACGTCGGGCGCCATTTCGCCTTCGAATTCGAAGCTGACCTTGCGCCGCTCGAGCACCTTCACCGCGGCGCGAATGTCGTCGAGCCAATTGCCCTCGGGGTTGCCGAAGGTCGAATAACTGAGGAACGCGACGCGCGGCTCGTGCCCCATGCGCTTGGCGACCAGCGCAGTGCCCTCGGCAATATCGGCCAGTTCCTCGGCATTGGGGCGCTCGTTGACCGTCGTGTCGGCCAGGAACACGGTGTGGCTCTGCCCGACCATCAGATGGATGCCGAACGGGGTGCGGCCGGCCTCCGGATCGATTACGCGGCGGATCTCGCGCATCGTATGGGCGTAGGTGCGCGTGATGCCGGTGATCATCGCATCGGCCTCGCCGAGCTGGAGCAGCACCGCGCCGAAGATGTTGCGATCCTGGTTGATCATCCGCTCGCAATCGCGGCGCAGATAGCCGCGGCGTTGCAGTCGGCCATAGAGGAAATCGACCATCCGCGGCACCAGCGGCGAATTGCGGCTGTTGTGCAATTCATAGCTGTCGGGATCGCTCACGCCGAGCGCGCGCAGCCGCTCGGGCACATCGTCGCGGCCGACCAGCACCGGCGTGCCGTACCCGCCATCCTTGAAGGCGATCGCCGCGCGCAGCACGACCTCTTCCTCGCCCTCGGCAAACAGGACGCGCTTGGGGTGCGCCTTGGCGCCTTCGTACGCGAGCGTCAGCACCGAGGTGGTCGGGTTGAGCCGCGCCTTCAGCGTCTGGCGATACGCCTCGAGATCGAGGATCGGCTTGGTCGCAACGCCCGAATCCATCGCCGCCTTGGCCACGGCGACAGGCACGATCTCCATCAGGCGCGGATCGAACGGCGCGGGGATGATGTAATCGGGGCCGAACGTGTGGCGCACGCCGTACGCGACCGCGACTTCCTCGGGGACTTGCTGGCGGGCGAGCGCGGCCAGCGCATTGGCGGCGGCGATCTTCATCTCGTCGTTGATCGTCGTCGCGCGCACGTCGAGCGCGCCGCGGAAGATGAACGGGAAGCCGAGCACGTTGTTGACCTGGTTCGGATAATCCGACCGCCCGGTCGCGATGATCGCGTCGGGCCGCGCGGCTTTCGCCGCCGGGGGTGTGATTTCGGGATCCGGATTGGCCATCGCGAAGATGATCGGTTTCGGCGCCATCTTCATCAGGTCCGACGCCGGCAATGCCCCCGCCGCCGACAGGCCGATGAACACGTCGGCGCCGTCGAGCGCCTCGGTCAGCGTGCGCTTGGGCGTGCTGACGGCATGCGCAGACTGCCACTGGTTCACGTCGTCGCGGCCCTGGTAGATCACGCCGCCGAGGTCGACCATGATGAGCTGGTCGCTCGGCAGGCCCATCGCCTTGATCAATTCGGCACAGGCGATCGCCGCCGCGCCGGCGCCGTTCATCACGATCTTGGTATCCTTGATGTCGCGCCCGGTGAGGAACAGCGCGTTGATCAGGCCGGCCGCGCAGATGATCGCGGTGCCGTGCTGATCGTCATGGAACACCGGAATGTTCATCCGCGCGCGCAGCGTCTGCTCGATGATGAAGCATTCGGGCGACTTGATGTCTTCGAGATTGATGCCGCCGAAGCTCGGCTCCATCAATTCGATCGCATCGATCAGGCGATCGGCATCCTCGGTCTTCAGCTCGATGTCGATCGCGTCGACATCGGCGAAGCGCTTGAACAGGACGGCCTTGCCTTCCATCACCGGCTTGGACGCCAGCGCGCCGAGATTGCCGAGGCCGA
>CAXTEO010000160.1:0-7495 GCA_964243205.1 uncultured Sphingomonas sp. | reverse complement strand
CTGGTTGCGCACCTGATATTGCGTGCCGTCGCAGGTCGTCGGCGAATAGGCGCCGAAGGTCGAGCCATTGGCCGGCGCGAACAAGAACGGTACCGGGATCGCGCCGATAGAGTCGGGCGGGTTGACCTTGAAGCCGGTCAGTTTGGCGGTCGAAGCGAAGCAGGCGTTGACGGTACGGGCGCCGCGCGGATCGACCGTGGAAATGTAGCGCGCGAAATCGGCCGAGGTGCCGTCCGCGGTCAGGTTGTTTTCGATATTGCTGTACAGCCCGTACGCGGTCAGCAGCGCACCACCGAGATCCTGTTCGAGCTTGACCGAGCCCTCGATCGTGCGCTGCGTATTGGTCGGCTTGATGTTCGAATAATAATTGAACGGATGGCGGTTGACGTCCTCGTCGAAGGCGGGATTGACCAGCCCGAAGCTCGGCAGCTGGAACGCCGAGTTGAAGTTGATCGAGGCGCCGTGCAGCTCGCCATATTTGCCCTTGGCGTCGATCGTCGTCGCGCTGCCGAGCCTGGCGACGATCCGCCCGTTGACGTTCCAGCTTTCCTGCTCGTCGACGTCTTTATTGCCGGTATAGCTGTTGCGATAGAAGCCATCGGTAGTGTGATAATCGCCAGACAGCACGAACCCGACGCCATCGCCGAGCGGCCCGGCGACATAGCCGGTGGCCGATGCGGTATTGTTGTTGCCGTAGCTCGCCTTGGCGCCGCCTTCGAAATGGTCGCCCGGCTTGAGCGTCTGGATGACGATCGCGCCCGCCGCGGCGTTGCGGCCGTAGAGCGCGCCTTGCGGGCCTTTGAGGATCTCGATCTGGCGCATCGTGCCCTGATCCTGGTTGAGCGCGGCGGTGTTGGTCTTGAGGATGCCGTCGACCACCAAAGCGACCGAGCTTTCCGCATCGCGCGCGCCGTTGATGCCGCGGATGTTGATCTGGGTGTCGCCCGCCTCGGCGGTGCTGGTAACGATCGTCACGCCCGGCGTCAGCTTCACGAAATCCTCTGCGCGGGTGATGCTCGCCTTGTCGATCGCGTCGGCCGAGAAAGCGGTGATCGAAGCCGGGACTTGCGACACGCTTTCGTTCACGCGGCGTGCGGTGACGATGATGTCGGACGGATCGCTCGCGGCGGGTGCCGGTTCCGGAGCCAGCGTCTGAGCGCTCGCGCCCGCGATCGGCAGGAGGATGCAAGCGGCGCTGCTCATCAGAATCGCGGCTGTTCTGTATCCCATTTCGTCCCCCTGTTTCGCTTCGGTAGCGCCAGACCCCTTGGCGTCATCCCGAACCGCGGCGTTAAGTGGCCGTATCGGGACAGACTATTGTATACACGATTTGCGTCAATCCAGAGAATCGACAAAAGCGCGTTCGTGACAAATCGGCCACATTGATCGGCACCCCCTTCGAAGCAGCCGTTCTTTTGCGGATCGAGGCACGCAACGCGCGCAGTCGCTGCGCCCAAGCTGACGACACCCCCTGTATACACAGTGGGCACTCTTCCGCTCACACGAGCGGGGACGATCGGACAGTTATGCAACCCGCTGTGCCGAGCGAGCGTATGCATTTGGCGTTCCAACCCGGCGCGCGGCACGCTAATGGCAGGGAATGTCCAAAGCCAGCGACCGCGCTTACGAGCAAATCCGTGCCCGCATCCTGAGCGGCGACCTCAAGCCGGGCAGCCAGCTCAAGGAAGAGGAACTGGCCGAGAGCTGCGGCGTGTCGCGCACGCCGGTGCGCGATGCGATGACGCGGCTCGAGAACGAGATGTTCCTCTATCGCTCGGAGAGCCAGCGTTCGTTCGTCAGCGAATGGTCGGGCGACGACGTCGAGGAAGTGTTCACGCTGCGCACGATGCTCGAAAGCCATGCCGCGTCGCGCGCGGCGGAGCGCGCGAGCGACGCGATGATCGAGACGCTGCGCGCCAACAATGCCGCAATTGGCAAGGCGATCCGGGGGCCGACGCCCGATGTCGACGCCTTCCTGCGGCTCAACCGCGGCTATCACGCGATGGTGCTGGAAGCCGCCGGGTCGGACCGGCTGGCGATGATGCTCAACCGGCTGGTGCTGCAACCGATCGTGCATCGCACCGCGCTGCGCTACGACCGCGCGCAGCTCGAGCGCAGCCTGTCCGAACATGAAGAGATCGTCGCGGCGATCGCGCGGCGCGACCCGCAATGGGCCGGCGCGGTGATGACCTCGCACATCCGCCGGGCATATCATGTCTATGTCGATCGCAGCGCGAGCGATCCGGTCGAGGCGGAGCGGGCGGCTTCCTGAACCCATCATCCGTCATGCCGGGCTCGTCCGGCATCCATCGCGCCGGGTTTCCTCCGACTGAAAGTATCGGACGACGGTGGCCCCCGGCACGAGGCCGGGGTGACGGTGCAGGAATTTAGAATTTGTAAGACGCCCGCACCGTCCAGATCATCGGCGCATTGTAGAAAAAGAAAGCCGGCGGGAAATAGCTGCCCTTGGTCACGGTGTTGAGGCAGTTGGAGCAATTGACCGACAGCGTCCACGGCCCCCTGCTCGGGGCGAGCGTCAGCGCTGCGCCGACGAGCCATTGCGATCCGATCATGTCGTTCGGGCCGCCGGCAGTGCCGATCGTCTTCTTCGATTCATAACTGGCATTGGCCGACGGCGTCAGCTTGAACGCATCCCCCAACCGCAGGTCGTAGCTCGCGCCGAAGCTGCTCGTCACGTGCGGCGCGCGCTGCGGCGTGGCGAGATTGCCGCTCGGATCGACGATCCCCTGGTTACACTGCGTCGCATCGCCACCGCGGCACGCCGCCTGCTGCGCCACGATCGACGCCTGGGGATGGCGATATGTCGCGTCGAGCAGCCCGAGATTGGCGAACAGCGACAGGCCGCGCGTCGGCACCACGGTCATTTCCGCCTCGAGCCCGTAGGTACGCAGATCGGCGCCGTTCTGCGTCAGGAAGTTGATCGCGCCGGTATCGTCGACGATGCCGAGCGGGACCTGGAAGCCTTTTACATAGGAATAGAAGCCGGTGAGGTTGAGCCGCATGTGCCGGTCGAACAAATCGGAGCGAAGCCCGCCTTCGACCGACCATTCCTTCTCCGGCCCGAATTCCTGGAACTGCTGCGCGGTGGTGGCGCGCGCGTTCCAGCCACCCGAACGGAAGCCGCGCGTGACCGAGGTGTAGATCATCAGATCCGGGCTGAAGCGATATTCGATCGCGGCGTGCGGGGTGAAGAGCTGGGTCGTCTTGCTCTGCGGCACGCCGAACGCGAGGATGTCGCTGGTGTTGAAGTTGCTGATCGACAGCGGATTGTTGTTCGAGGTGAGATCGAAGCGCTTGCGTTCGCTGGTCCAGCGCCCGCCGGCGGTCAGCGTCAGCCCGCCGATCGCGTGCCAGTCGAACTGGGCGTAGATCGCCGGCGCGGTGGTGGTGTTGCCGAGCGTGCGATCGGCCAGCACCAGCGGCACACCGGTCGTGCCGATCGGCAGTGTGAAAACGTCGGCGAAATCGGTGGTGTTGTTCTCGTGGATGTAGAACACGCCCGCGACATAATCGACCTTGTCGCCAAGCATCTTGCCGTCGAACTTGATCTCCTGGGTGAATTGCTCGAATTCGCCGTGATTGGCGAGCGCGAAGCCGCCGGTCGGGAAGGCACCGTCGAAAATGTCGACCTGGTAGCGCTGCGCGAGATGGCGATAGCCGCTGATGATCGAGATGTTGGGGCCGCCGGTCTCGATCTGCAGGTTCGAGGTAACCGAGAAGCTGTTGGTCACGTTCTTGAGCGTGTCGTTGGCCTTGCTGCCCGAGACGATCCCGGCGAGCGCGGCGCGATCGGTGCTGAGGCCGGTATTGCTGTAATATTTGCCGTCGACTTCGGTCGAAGGGACGTTGACGTTGTTGTCGTAGATATAGTCCGCCGACAGGTCCCAGATCACCGACGACGACGGCTTGTAGCGCAGCGCGCCGCGCACGCCGTAGCTGTGGCGGCCGTTGAGCGTCTGCCCGGTGGTACGGTCGTGGACGAAGCCGTCGGAATTGTCGGTGAAGGCTGAGATCTTGGCGAGCAGCTGGTCGGACACCGGAAGGTCGATCGAGGCCTTGCCGCTAAAGCTGTTGTAGCTGCCGTAGCTGCCTTCGATCGAGCCGCCGAATGCCTCGGCCGGCTTCTTGAGGATCACGTTGATCGCGCCGCCGGTGGTGTTGCGGCCGAACAACGTGCCTTGCGGCCCGCGCAGCACTTCGATCCGGTCGACGTCGAAGAAGGAGAAATTGTTGGCGTTCTGGCGGCTGACATAGATGTCGTCGACATAGGTGCCGACCGGCGGATCGAAGGTCGCGATGCTCTCGGTATTGCCGAGGCCGCGCAGGAAATAGGTGTTGCCCGAGCCGATCCCGACATTGTTGGTGCCGACCATGTTGGGAACGAGCCGCGCGAGGTCGAGCGTGGTGGTGATCTGCTTGCTCGCCAGGCTGTCGCCCGAAAAGGCGCTGACCGCGACCGGCACGTCCTGCAGGCTCTGGCGGCGGCGCTGCGCGGTGACGACGATGTCGGAAACACCTTCGTCGGCCGGCACGGCGGCGGGCGCCGCCGCCGACGCAGGCGCGTCCTGCGCCTGAGCGGCGCTCGTCAGGCCGATAAAGAGTAGCGACGCGGCGCCGCACAGCAGATTGGATCGCAACAGCATGATCGTATCCCCTAGATTATGTATACAAACTGCTGTTTTAAACCGTCACTGTCTTACGACTAATTTTTGTTACTTTTTGCCTGCTTTTGCATCAATCAGCTCGAACATTGCCTGATCCAACAGCATCGCGCGTGTTCCGCCGTGGCCGTCGGGCGAGACGGCCGTGTCTTTTGCGAAAAAGCTCGTCATGGCGATGCCCGGCAGCAATCCGTCGAGGCCGGCCGTGCGCCGAGTCGCGGTGGTCGGAAAAGCATCGACCTCAATCAGCGTCGCTTGCTCGAGCGCCACGGTGGTCAGCGCGTGGCGCTCGTCGCGCGGACAGCCGAGCGCGTCGGACACGACTTCGATGCGTGCGGCGAAGCGCGGGCCGGCGGGCAGGCCGAGCGTCGCGCTCGCCGCCGCGCCCCAGGTATCGAGATCCGCCACGCCGAGGATCGCGACGAAGATCCGGCCGACGAAGCTCAGCGGTTCGGGAAGGGCGAAGCCCGGCACCGGGCCGGTCACCTCGGTGAGATACAGCACTTCGCCCGACGGCCCGACCACTTGCATCGCACGGATCTTGTCGGTGAAGTCGAAATCGAGCGTCGCGGGCGGGCCGATGATCGCGAACGGACTGCCGGCGAGCCGCGCGGCGAGCGCATCGAGGTCCTGCACGATCAGCTCGGCTGCATTCCACCCATAGGTGGTGAGCGGCCGGTAGCCCGGCGCCGGCGCCGCTTCGACCAGGCGGATGAAACACTCCTCGCCGCTCTCGGGATACAGCGTCGCCATGCGGTTGCCCGCCACGCCGGGCGCGCCCAGCCGCTCGGCGAGCGCCGCATCGACCGCGCCGGTCGCCCCGCTATATCCCAGATACGTCGCATAAGCGGCGATCGCGTCGTCCAGGTCGGGCGTCGCTATCGTCACGCCGGCAAGTGCTCCAATCACGTCAGTCTCCCTTGATAGGTTTCGGCGTCTCGCCGAGTTCGAGCAGGATTTCGTCGAGCAGGATGTGCGCCGCCGGCGACAGCCGCGCCTGGCGCCGCATGATCACGCTGGCGTGGCGGACGAGGCTCGGTTCGGGCGCGTCGAGGATCACCATCCCGTCGAGATGGATCAAAGCCGCGATCATGTCGGGCGACACCACCACGACATAGTCGCCGTCGAGGCACAGCCAGGTGCCGATCACCGCCGCGTCGCTCTGGATGATCCGCCGCGGCGGCACGAGCCCGGCGGCGACGTAGGCGAGCTTGACCGCCTTCAGCGTATCGCCGCGCGCACCCGGCACGATCCAGCCGTAATCCGCGAGTTCGGCCAGGCCCACACGCCCCTTGCCCGCCAGCGGATGGTCGCGCCGCGCGGCCAGCACGTCGGAGATCTTGAACAGATAGCGGAATTCGAGCTCGTCATGATTGGCGAGGTCGTAGCTCGGGCTGCCGATCACGAAGTCGATCTCGCCGTGCAGCAATCCGTCGGTGAAGCTCTCGGTATAGCCCTCGATCATGCGGATCTGCACATCGGGCCGCTCGCGGTGGAAGCGGCGGATCGCGGTGGCGACCGCGCGCCCGGTCATCGTCTCGCCGATCGCCAGCGTCACGCTGCCGCCGCGCGCGTCGCGCAATTGCGCGATCTCGCTCATCAGCCGATCCGACATAGCGAGATGCGTGTGCGATCGCGCCAGCAGCAGCCGCCCCGGCCCGGTCAGCTCGACCGCGCTGCCGCGCCGGCGCTCGAGGAAGCGTACGCCGGCGGCATCCTCCATCCGCGCGATGCTCGCCGACAGCGCCTGCTGGGTGATGTTGAGGCGCCGCGCCGCCTCGACGAAGCTGCCGCTCTCGACGATCGCGACAAAGCGCCGCAATTGTGAAATCTCGACGTCACCGATCATAAGAACATAGCATTTTTGTTTCTCACGATCCGTTTCTCACCATACCATTGTTGCCGAAAGCGAGCGCCTATCACCCTATCGCCTTTCAACTTGTATACAAGTGCCCCATCTCTCCTCGCTACGGAGCCCGTCATGACCGTCATGCTCAAGCACCCGATGAAGCCCGATCTATCGCCGGCCGATGCCGCGCGCGGCCGGTTCGTGTCGGGTCTGCGCCAGTTCATCCTCAACGATCTCGCCGCCGACATGCGCAGCGCCTATGACGGCCGGGCCGCCACCGCCTTCGCCCGCGCGACCGGCCAGGCGCCCGAAACGACCGAGGACGTGCACCACGCGCTGCGCCCCGACCCCGCCTTCCAGATCTACAGCGCGATGCGCGTCCAGGCGCAGCGCATGGTGTGGAGCGCGGTGAGCCCGGTGGTGGCGCGCGACAAGGGCCGGCTCGCCAGCGAGGCCGAAGCGGTATCCGCCGCGCCGGGTTCGCTGACGCTCGACCCCGAGCTCGCCATGCCGCGCAACGTCAGCGCGATCGACGTGCATCTGCTGCCCGGCTCCTATGTCGGCGGCGCGGACATGGATGCCGGCGCGGTCTACGACCAGGGGCTCGCGATCTTCTCGATGGGGCTGATGGGCGACAATCTCGACGATATCGGCCTGTCGATGTCGACCTATATCCGCACGCGCTATCCCGCTTTCGCGCCCGCGCGGATTCTCGATCTCGGCTGCACGATCGGCCACAATACGCTGCCGTGGAAGCAGGCCTATCCGAACGCGCGCGTCGATGCGATCGACGTCGCCGCGCCGGGCCTGCGCTACGCCTCGGCGCGCGCGAAGATGCAGCGGCAGGAAGTCCATTTCCACCAGATGTCGGCGGACAAGCTCGACTTCCCCGATGCGAGCATGGACCTCGTCTTCTCGTCGATGTTCCTGCACGAAGTCTCGGCCAAGACGCGCCGCGCGATCT
>CAXTEO010000159.1:0-7495 GCA_964243205.1 uncultured Sphingomonas sp. | reverse complement strand
GTTCCACCTCCAGTCCGAGGCGCAGGGCTCGGTCTTCTGGCACCCCAAGGGCTTCATCCTGTGGCGCCAGCTCGAGGCCTATATGCGCCGCCGGCTCGACGCCGCGGGCTATGCCGAGGTCAAGACGCCGCAGCTGATGGACGCGCGCCAGTGGGAACAGTCGGGCCATTGGGGCAAATATCGCGAGAACATGTTCGTCGTGCCCGACGAGATCCCCAATATCGATGATGCGGCGGCGATCTTCAGCGGCACCGGCGACCTGATGGCGCTCAAGCCGATGAACTGCCCGGCGCACGTGCTGATCTTCCGCCAGGGGATCAAATCGTATCGCGACCTGCCGATCCGCATGGCCGAATTCGGCTGCTGCCACCGCAACGAGCCGCACGGCGCGTTGCACGGCATCATGCGCGTGCGCCAGTTCACCCAGGACGACGCGCATATCTTCGTACGCGAGGACCAGCTTGTCACCGAGGTGCAGCAATTCTGCGAGCTGCTCGACTCGGTCTATAAGGACCTGGGTTTCGAGGATTACGCCGTGAAACTCGCGTTGCGCCCCGAGAAGCGCTTCGGCAGCGAGGAGATGTGGGACAAAGCCGAGCATGAACTGCGCGAGGCGGTGCTGACCTCCAAGCTCAGCGACTCGATCAAGGCCAAGTTCGAGGAACTGCCGGGCGAGGGCGCCTTCTACGCGCCGAAGCTGGAATTCCATCTGACCGACGCGATCGGCCGCACCTGGCAGGTCGGCACGATCCAGTCCGACCGCGTCCTGCCCGAGCGACTCGACGCGTCGTACGTCGGCGCGGACGGCGAGCGGCATCGCCCGGTGATGCTCCACCGCGCGATCCTCGGCACGTTCGAGCGCTTCATCGGCATCCTGATCGAGCATCACGCCGGGCGCTTCCCGCTGTGGCTCGCGCCGGTCCAGGCGGTGGTCGCGACGATCGTCTCGGACGCCGACGCTTATGCCGGCGAAGTCGCCGAGAAGCTCAAGGCGGCGGGAATCCGCGTCGAGACCGACCTGCGCAACGAGAAGATCAACTACAAGGTGCGCGAGCATTCGCTGGCGAAGGTCCCGAACCTGCTGGTCGTCGGCAAGCGCGAGGCCGAGGAGGGCAAGGTCGCGCTGCGCCAGTTGGGCAGCGAGCGCCAGCAGTTCCTGACGCTCGACGACGCGATCGCGATGCTGGTGAAGGATGCGAAGGCGCCGGATTTGTGATATCGATGCGGCGATGACCGTCTTTCAGAACATCCGCAAAGGCCTCATTCCTGCCCGGCTCACCGTGGCCGACGTCTATGCTTTGCAGGAAGCGGGCGTGATCGATGAGCGCGAGCGGTTCGAGCTGCTCGACGGGGAGATCGTGCCGATGGCGGCGGCCAAGTTCAATCACCACGAGTGGATGAAGTCGGCGCTGAACCGCGCCTTTGTGAGTGCGACGTCACGGGCTGTCGGGGTTTTTGTCGAAGCATCGGTGGCACTGAATGTGGACACCTTTGTTGAACCGGACCTCGCATTATGGCCGCGGCAGATCGGGACGGAGGAGGTCCGCTGTCCCGATATCCTGCTGCTGGTCGAAGTGGTCGTGTCATCGTTGGCGTATGATCTACGCGACAAGGCGCGCCGTTATGCGACGGCGGGGCTGGCCGACTATTGGGTGGTCGATGCGGTCCGCAAGACGATCCGCGTTCATCGAGCGCCGATCGATGGCCGCTATCGCGACGTCGAGGAGTATGAGGCGCACGATCCGGTGAACGCGCTTCTGCTGCCCGAAGTGACGATCCGCCTCGATACGCTGGACTGACCTTCCAAATTGCCGCGTTTCTCCCTATATCCTCCCTGAAACAACCACAGGAGCTGTACCTATCCGACCCCCGATGACCCGCCAGGCGCCGCCGATGAATGGCCCTCGCTTCAACGAATTCATTGTATCGCCCAAGGTCCGCGTGATCGACCAGGACGGCGAGAACCTCGGTGTCATGTACACGCGAGAGGCGATGGAGCAGGCGCGCGAGGTCGGTCTCGACCTGGTCGAAGTGTCGCCCAACGCCGATCCGCCCGTCGCCAAGTTCCTCGACGTCGGCAAGTTCAAGTACGAGGCGCAGAAGAAGGCGAACCTCGCCCGCAAGTCGCAGAAGACGCAGGAGATCAAGGAGATCAAGATGCGTCCGAACATCGACGACCACGATTACGACACCAAGATGAAGAAGGTGCTCGAGTTCATCGACGAGGGCGACAAGGTCAAGATCACGCTGCGTTTTCGCGGCCGCGAGCTCAGCCACGGCCAGCTCGGCATGGTCCTGCTCCAGCGCGTCCAGGCCGACGTTGCGGAGACCGCCAAGGTCGAGGCCTATCCGCGTATGGAAGGCCGTCAGATGCTGATGGTGCTCGCGCCCAAATAAGCGTCGCGAATCGATTCCGCTCGAAAAACCCGGTCCCGCGTTAGCGGGGCCGGGTTTTTAGCGTGCGCCGATCGCGCCCAATCGAGACACCTGGCGCAGTGCATTTCACTGTTGCGGAACTTCGCTCGAAACGAGCGACCGGGCAGCGAGAGTTTTCGTCGGTTAGCGGCCGGGCCGGCCGTTTCGCAACATGACGCGAACGTCATCATTTCGCGCTGCTGACCCGTGTCTCGTGTGGCCGCATTACATCACCCACATTCAAATTTGCGCTGAAACGCACGATTCCCTCTGGACGCGCACGCGCGCAGGTCTATTCCCGACCTTCTAAAAATGAAAAAAAGTTTAGGAGAGTGTCATAATGCGCAAGTCGGCGTACCTGATTTCCGTGGCCGTGATGGCCATTGCGGCCCCTTCCTTTGCGCAGACCGCCCCGGCGACGGCCCAGCAGGATGCGCCAGCGGACAGCGCGCCCACCGCGGTCGATGATCGCGATGCCAGCGACATCATCGTCACCGCGACGCGCCGGTCCGAGCGCTTGTCGAACGTGCCGATCGCGGTCTCGGCCGTCGGCCAGGAATCGTTGCAGAATTCGGGTGGCTCCGACATTCGCGCGCTCAACCAGCTCGCGCCGTCCTTGCTGATCTCCTCGACCGGCAGCGAATCGAACGCGTCGGCGCGTATCCGCGGCGTCGGCACGGTCGGCGACAATCCCGGGCTCGAAAGCTCGGTCGCCGTGTTCATCGACGGCGTCTATCGCAGCCGCACCGGTGTCGGCCTCAACGAACTCGGCGAGATCGACCGCGTCGAAGTATTGCGCGGGCCGCAGGGCACCTTGTTCGGCCGCAACGCCTCGGCCGGCCTGATCAACATCATCACGGCGGCGCCGAAATTCACCTTCGGCGGCAATGCCGAGGGCACCTATGGCAATTACGACCAGAAGCGTATCGCGGTCGGCCTGACCGGCCCGATCACCGACCAGCTCGCTTTCCGGCTCGACGGTGTCTACGTCAATCGCGACGGCTTCTACCGCACGGTCAATCCGGCGAACGGCACCGAATCGCGCGTCAACAATCGCGACCGCTATTTCGTGCGCGGGCAATTGCTGTTCAAGCCGACCGCCGACCTCAGCTTCCGCCTGATCGGCGATTATTCGCACCGCACCGAAAGCTGCTGCGGCGCCACCTATTACAGCCAGAAGCAGACCACCGACCCGACCGCCAATGCCGTCCAGGCCAATGGCAGCAGCGTCAACAGCGACGGCGCGGTGGTAGCCACGGCCGCCAATCCGATCGTCGACATCCTGCGCCGCGCCGGCGCTTATTATCCGCTCGCCGGCAACACGCCGGGCACGTTCAACCGCGAAGTCGCGATCACGCCCGGCCAGACCTTCCGCAACACGACGGTCGATTATGGCGGCTCGCTGCAGGCCGACTGGAATCTCGGCGGCGCGACGCTCACCTCGATCACGGCTTACCGCGAATACAAATCGGGCAATGCCGGCGACGTCGACTACACAAATGTCGATCTCACCCACCGCGCGGCCGACGGCAACGCCTATCGCCAGTTCCACACCTTCACCCAGGAAGCGCGGCTGCAGGGCTCGGCGTTCAACAACAAGCTCGACTGGCTGGTCGGCGGTTTCTATTCGAAGGAGAAACTGCGCGTCGTCGATAACGTCGTGTTCGGCGCGCAGTACGGCGAATTCGCCGCCTGCCGGCTCGTCGCCAATATCAGCCAGAATGCGGTGCTGCAGAACAATACTGCGCCTGGCTGCATGTCGGTCGTGGGCCGCTCGACCGTGCAGGGCGCGTTCGGCGGCGCGGCCAGTCCGCTCGCCGCGGCAGTGCTCGCCGGACTCGATCGTCTGACCGGTGCGCCCGGTCTCGGCGCCGGCGTCAACAATGTCGGCGACCAGGGTTCGGTCTACCGCCAGACCAGCGAGAATTTCGCCGCCTTCACGCACAATATCTTCCACATCACCGACACGCTCTCGCTGACGCTCGGCGCGCGTTACACGCATGAGAAGAAAGATTTCAGTGCGAACTTCAACAACAACAACACGGTCTGCCCGGTGCAGCAGGCCAATCTGTCGCCATTGCTTGCCAGCGCCGCAGTGCCGGCGGCGGCCAAGACCTTCATCGGCGGCATCCTGACGCTGAGCTGCACGGGCAATTCGTCCTCGACGCTCAACGCGCTCAACCTGAACAACAGCTTCGGCGAGGGCAAGGTGACCGGCACGGCGGTGCTGTCGTGGAAGCCGATCCCGAGCCTGTTGACCTACGCCTCCTATGCCAAGGGCTATAAATCGGGCGGCTATAATCTCGACCGCTCGCCGCTCGGCGGTGCTGCCGGCGTGTTCTCGCCGCGCACCAATGCCGATGCGGCGGCGCTGAAATTCGATGCGGAAACCGTCAACAGCTACGAACTGGGCGCCAAGTTCAAGACGCGCGGCTTCACCCTCAACGTCGCGGCGTTCCGCTCGGAGTTCAAGAACTTCCAGCTCAACACCTTCAACGGCTCGGTGTTCGTCGTGCAGAACCTGGTCGGCTGTTCGAGCAGCCTCAACGGCGGCGACACCGACAATCTGGCGGCGACCGGGCAGTGCACCGGCAAGGCCGACAAGCCCGGCGTGATCTCGCAGGGCGTCGAGCTCGAAGCGACGATGACGCCGATCCGGCAACTGCAATTCACCGCCGGCTACACCTTTGCCGATACCAAGATCGCGCGCGATCTGGTCGGCAATTCGCGCGGCGCTGCGCTCGATCCGGCGCTGTTCCTGCTGCCGGGCAGCCAATTGTCGAACGCCCCGCGGCACGTCGTGACCACGTCGATGGCATGGACGCCCGATCTCGGCTCGAACGGGCTGTCGGGCCTGCTCTATGTCGATAACCGCCTGACGTCGGACTATAATACCGGCTCGGATCTCGCGCCGGAGAAGAAGCAGGACGGCTTTGCCTTGGTCAATGCGCGGATCGGCATCCGCGGCAAGGATCAGCTCTGGGCGATCGAGTTCTGGGGGCAGAACGTGTTCAACAAGCAGTATATCCAGGTCGCGTTCAACACGCCGTTCCAGGGGGCTGGCTCGTCGGCCAACGTCGCCCATTTCGGCGGCACGGGGAATGCGCTGTACTCGGCGTTCCTGGCCGAGCCGCGGACCTATGGCGTGACGTTGCGCTCGCGCTTCTGAGGACCGCTTCAACCAAATCGCCCCTCCCCTAAAAGGGAGGGGCTTGAATTACGCCGCCGGCGGCTCCCACAATTCCACCGGATTGCCTTCGGGATCGTGGATCCGCGCGAAGCGGCCGACCGACGGGTCGTTCCATTCGTCCTTGGTGATCACGTCGATCCCCGCCGCGCCGAGCGACGCGAGCAAACCGTCGAGATCGCTGACGCGCAGGTTGAGCATGTATCGCTTGTCGGCCGGGAAGTAATCGGTGTCGGCCTTGAACGGCGCGAACACCACCGGCCCGCCCTGCGCCGCCCAGGTCCATTCTCCGGGCTCGGCCCCCACGCCGAGATGCTCGCGATACCAGCCCGACAGCGCGTCCGGTTCTGAGCTGCGAAAGAACAGGCCGCCAATTCCGAGTACCGGCATGGAGCGTCTCCTATTGGGCGTGATCCAATCGGCGAAGTCTATAACAGGTGAAATTTGCGGCAAGCCTCGATTGCTAGCCGCCAACCGTCGCCCCGGCGGAGGCCGGGGCCGCCCGGTTCGTGGCACCGGGCGGGCAAAGTTGCCGAGCAGGCCCGGCCTCCGCCGGGGCGACGTCTACGCCGCGTCGGCCATGCGCTCCCCGGCCGCCGCGCCCAGCAAGCGCCGCTCGATCGTCTTGAGCCGGCTCGCCGCCGCGATCTTGTCGCCCGTCAGATCGGTCAGATAAAAGGTGTCGACCGCGCGCTCGCCATAGGTCGCGACATGCGCCGAATGGATCGTCACGCGCGACTGGAACAATGCATGCGCCAATTGGTGCAGCAGCGCCGGCCGGTCGCGTGCGTTGATCTCGATCACGGTGAAGCGGTTCGACGCCTTGTTGTCGATCAGCACGTTGGGCACGATCGCGAACGCTTCCGCGCGTGGGCGCGGCAGCGGCTTGGCCATCAGCCGGTCGATCATCTTGCCGCGATTGGCGAGCGCATCCTCGATCGATTGCCTGAGCCGCGCGAGCTGGCCGGAATCATCGAACGGCCGGCCGAACGGATCCTGCACCAGGAAATTGTCGAGCGCCATGCCGTCGCGCGTGGTGTGGATCCGCGCATCGATGATATTGCCGCCCGCCACGCTGATCGCGCCGGCGATGCGGTAGAACAGCCCGGGATGATCGGCCGCATAGACGGTGACGAGCGTCGCGCCGCGCTCGGGATAGACGATCGCCGCGATCGACAATTGCGCATTCCCTGCGTCGGCGACGAGCTTGGCGTTGCGCGCGATCACGTCCTCGGGCTCGGCCACCCAATAGGGTTCGGGCAAGCGCCGGACGAGTTGGTCGAATTGATCGGTCGGCCAGCCGAGCATGTCGCGCAACGCCGCCTGCTTGACCGCGACGCGCTCGCTGCGGCCCTTCTGCTTGTGGCCCAGCCGCAGCACTTCCTCGGCCGCTTCGTACAACGTGGCGAGTAATTGTCGCTTCCAGCCATTCCACACGCCCGGCCCGACCGCGCGAATGTCGACCACCGTCAGCAGCAGCAGCAAGCGCAAGCGCTCGGGGCTTTGCACCACCTCGGTGAAATCGAGGATCGTCTTGAAGTCCGACAGGTCGCGCTTGAACGCCGTCGCCGACATCAGCAGATGCTTGGCGACCAGCCAGGCGACCGTCTCGGTCTCGGCCGGCGACAGGCCGAAGCGCGGGCACAGCCGATGCGCCACCTCGGCGCCGAGGATCGAATGGTCGCCGCCGCGGCCCTTGGCGATGTCGTGCAGCAGCACCGCGACATACAGCGCGCGGCGCGACACGATCTGGTGCATCAGCCCGGTCGAGAGCGGATGGTCGGCCTCGAGCGCGCCATGCTCGATCTTGGAGAGCAGCCCGATCGCGCGGATCGTATGCTCGTCGACCGTGTAGTGATGGTACATGTCGAACTGCATCTGCGCGACGACGCG
>CAXTEO010000158.1:0-7503 GCA_964243205.1 uncultured Sphingomonas sp. | reverse complement strand
CGGGGCAGGCCGCGGAGATGAGGAGTTTGTTGCCCTGCTGGAGGGAGGTTATGCGAGGGTTGTGCCTTCCCTCCCTGGAAGGGAGGGGTTGGGGGTGGGTCGGTGTGGGGAGAGGGCGGACGCCGCCTCGAGCCGACCCACCCCCAACCCCTCCCTTCCAGGGAGGGGCGGAAGCAGCAGCACGCTGATCCCGCACCACGGCGGCGCCTTCATCCGGCGGCATCGCCTTGAACGGGTGTCCCGCCGCTTCGCTGCTCCGCCCCGCACGCTGGTCGCGCGGCGCGACGATGATGTCGCGCGCCTGTGCCCAGCGCGCGCGCGGCCGCCAGCCGCCGCCGCGCGGCACCGAGCACGCCACCGCCTGCTCGCGCGCCGCGATCTCGGCGAGCGGCAGCGGATCGACGGCTGCGCCTTCAGGCGGCGCGGCTGAGCGCTCGGCCTGCGCCAGCCGTTCGATCGGCCAGTCGGGCAGGTAGAGCGAGGCGACCCGTTTCATCGCATGCCTCCATCATCCATTCGGCGGATTCGCCGCCGCGCTGGCGGACCAATTCCACCTTCCACCGCGCCCGCCCGACCCCCGCATCGCCGACCGGCAAAGGCGTCGAGGGCGCCGACGCGATCCGCCAGCGTGTCACCGCCGCCGATGGCACCGCGAGCGGATTGCCCCCGCCTTGGTCGGAGGCGGCACGCGCATGGCGTTTCAACAACAAGGCGATCGTCTTGCCGCCCTCGGCCGCCAGCTGCAGCCGCCGCGTATTGGGCATCGCCGCACGCTTCACCTCGCCGACCACCGCGCCGAGGCCACGGTGCCGCAAGCCTTCTTCCATCAGCGCCAGCAATTCGGCATCGTCGGCCGCCTCGGCATAGATCAGCCGCCCCGGCGCCAGCCCCGCCTGGTAAAGCCCGGGCGCGAACAGATCACGCCGCCGCACCACCCACAGCACCGGACCCCAGGCGCGCGCGGCGATCCCGGCCATGAACAAGGTGGCGGCGGCATCGTCCGACGGGGCGGGGCTGGCGGCGGCGATTTCGTGGAGCGAATCGAGCCGCAATCCGGACGTCGCCAATTTGGCATCGATCGCGTTGATCCCGAACGGCAGGATCGGCCGCCGGCGCAATCCGTCGCTCTCCACCTTCTTCAGGCTTTCGCGCAGCTCGGCAATAATGGCAGGACAGGACACGCGCACGACTCACATAAAGCATCGTTCCTATTTTGTTCTGTTCCCGGCCTCCGAGTCAAGCCGGCCCGTCGGCCTAAAACCGCTCGCCGTCGCTTTCCGCGGCACACTGCCCCTCGCCAAGCGCGTTGAAATTTTATAACAAGGAAAAAAGACCCGGAATCGCCTGTCGGTCATGCGCCGGGCATCCTGCATTGGAGAGATCATGGCGAGCGATCGCGTTCCTGCCCATTTGAAGCCCAATCTCCCGCCATTGTCGCTCTATGTGCCCGAACCCAAGTTCCGGCCCGGCGACACGGTCGATTTCACGCAAGTCCCCATTCCCCCGGCCGGGCAGGCGCGGCGGCCCGATACCGCCGATGCCGCCGACAGCTTTCGCGATCTCGCCTTCGATCTGGTGCGCGTGCTGGACGAAGACGGCCAGGCGGTCGGCCCGTGGAATCCGCGGCTCGCGCCCGATATGCTGCGCGCGATGTTGCGCAGCATGGCGCTGACGCGCGCGTTCGACGAGCGCATGTTCCGCGCGCAGCGCCAAGGCAAGACGAGCTTCTACATGAAGTGCACCGGCGAGGAAGCGGTCGCCGTCGCGGCGGCGCATGCGCTCGATTATGAGGACATGTGCTTCCCGTCCTATCGCCAGCAGGGGCTGCTGATCGCGCGCGGCTGGTCGATGGTCGACATGATGAACCAGATCTATTCGAACACCGCCGAC
Source organism: uncultured Sphingomonas sp. (assembly GCA_964243205.1). GTDB lineage: Bacteria > Pseudomonadota > Alphaproteobacteria > Sphingomonadales > Sphingomonadaceae > Sphingomonas. Next base: position 5,613 of record CAXTEO010000158.1, on the reverse strand, counting down.
CGGCTGCAGGGCAAGCAATTGCCGATCATGTATTCGGTGAAGGAAGCGGGCTTCTTCTCGATCTCGGGCAACCTCACCACGCAATATCCGCAGGCGGTCGGCTGGGCGATGGCGAGCGCGGCCAAGGGCGATACGCGGATCGCGGCGACCTGGTGCGGCGAGGGCTCAACCGCCGAGGGCGATTTTCACTCGGCCTGCACTTTCGCCAGCGTGTATCGTGCGCCGGTGATCTTCAACGTGGTCAACAACCAATGGGCGATTTCGAGTTTCTCGGGCTTTGCCGGCGCGGAATCGACCACCTTCGCGGCGCGCGCGGTGGGCTATGGCATCGCGGGACTGCGGGTCGACGGCAATGACGCGCTCGCGGTCTATGCCGCGACCGCCTGGGCGGCCGAGCGCGCGCGCACCAACCAGGGGCCGACGCTGATCGAGCATTTCACCTATCGTGCGGAAGGGCATTCGACCTCGGACGATCCGGGGCAATATCGCTCGGCGGGAGAGCCGACGGCATGGCCGCTGGGGGATCCGATCAAGCGTCTCAAGGATCACCTCATCGCGATCGGCGAATGGGACGAAGACCGCCACGCGGCACAGGACCTGGAACTCGCCGAGCAGGTCAAGCGCGCGCAGAAGGAAGCCGAGGCGAACGGCGTGCTCGGCCACGGCCTGCACCAGCCGCTCGATACCTTGTTCGACGGCGTGTTCGAGGAAATGCCGTGGCATTTGCGCGAGCAGCAAGCGCAGATGGTCGCGGAAGAAACCGCCAGCGGCCGGCCATGGGCGCGCAAGTGATGGCGGATATCTCCGTCGCCCCGGCGAAGGCCGGGGCCGCTGCGTTTGGGGCAGCCGATCCACACACTAACAGGACGGCCCCGGCCTCCGCCGGGGCGACGATATGACCGACACACCAGTTTCCACCCGCATGAACATGATCCAGGCGATCAACTCGGCGATGGACGTGATGATGGATCGCGATCCCGACATCGTCGTGATGGGCGAGGATGTCGGCTATTTCGGCGGCGTGTTCCGCGCCACCGCCGGCTTGCAGAGCAAATATGGCAAGACGCGCGTGTTCGACACGCCGATCACCGAATGCGGCATCATCGGCGTCGCGGTCGGCATGGGCGCGTACGGCCTGCGCCCGGTGCCCGAAATCCAGTTCGCCGATTACATCTACCCGGCGCTCGACCAGCTCGTCTCCGAGGCGGCGCGGCTGCGCTATCGCTCGGGCGGTGAGTTCATCTGTCCGATGACGGTGCGCTCGCCGTTCGGCGGCGGCATCTTCGGCGGGCAGACGCACAGCCAGAGCCCCGAGGGGATCTTCACCCATGTCTCGGGGATCAAGACAATCATCCCCTCGACGCCGTACGACGCCAAGGGCCTGCTGATCGCCGCGATCGAGGATAATGACCCGACGCTCTTCTTCGAGCCCAAGCGGATCTACAACGGGCCGTTCGACGGCCATTGGGACCGCCCGACGCAGAATTGGTCGCAGCATCCGGCCGGCGACGTGCCGACCGGCTATTACAAGATCGAGCTCGGCAAGGCGAAGATCGTGCGGCCGGGCGAGGCGCTGACCGTGCTCGCCTACGGCACGATGGTGCACGTCGCGCTCGCGGTGATCGAGGAAGCCGGGGTCGATGCCGAGGTGATCGACTTGCGCACGCTCGTGCCGCTCGACATCGAGACGATCGCGGCGTCGGTCAAGAAGACCGGCCGCTGCATGATCGTGCACGAGGCGACGCGCACTAGCGGGTTCGGCGCCGAGCTGTCGGCGCAGGTGCAGGAACGCTGCTTCTACCATCTCGAGGCGCCGATCGAGCGCGTGACGGGGTTCGACACGCCCTATCCGCACAGCCTCGAATGGGCGTATTTCCCGGGCCCCGTCCGTATCGGCGAGGCGCTCAAGAAGATCATGAAGGACGCATAATGGCGCGTTTTACGTTCAAGCTCCCCGACATCGGCGAAGGCATTTCCGAGGCCGAGATCGTCGCCTGGCACGTGAAGGTCGGCGACCGGATCGAGGAAGACCAGCAAGTCGCCGACATGATGACCGACAAGGCCACGGTCGAGATGGAATCGCCGGTGTCGGGGATCGTCGTCGAACTGGCGGGCGAGGTCGGCGACCAGGTGTCGATCGGCGCGGCTTTGGTGGTGATCGAGACCGATGCGGCGGATTTCGGGGCGGAGGAAGCCCCGGCGTTGCGCGATGCTGCGCCGGCCGAGCTCAAGGTAGCGGCGGCTTCTTCCGAGCAGGAAGAGGTGGCCGAGCAGTACGAAGCGGAGAATCCCGGGGTTGAATCGGTGGTCGAGCCACAAGCCGAACCTGCTCCCCTCCCTGGAAGGGAGGGGCTGGGGGTGGGTTGGCCTGAGGCCGCCGACGCGCTCTCCCCACCCCGACCCACCCCCAACCCCTCCCTTCCAGGGAGGGGAGGAGAAAAGGCCCTCGCTTCCCCCGCGGTGCGCGCGCGCGCGGCGGATCTCGGGATCGACCTCGCGGACGTGAAGACCGATTCCGATCGTGTCCGCCACAGCGACCTCGACGCGTATCTCCGCTACGGCCAAGCCCAGGGCTATCACGCCCCCCATGCCAGCAACGCCCGCCCCGACGAGCCGATCAAGGTCATCGGCATGCGCCGCCGCATCGCCGAGAACATGGCTGCGTCGAAGCGCGCAATCCCGCATTTCACCTATGTCGATGAGATCGACGTCACTGCGCTCGAAGCGATGCGCGCCGATCTCAACGGCACACGCGGCGACCGGCCCAAGCTCACCTTGCTGCCGCTGCTGATCGCCGCGATCTGCAAGACGATCCCCGCTTTCCCGATGATCAACGCGCGGTACGATGACGAAGCGGGCGTGGTGACGCGCCACGGCGCGGTGCATCTCGGCATGGCGACGCAGACCGATGCCGGCCTCACCGTCCCCGTCATCCGCGACGCGCAGGACCGCAACGTGTGGCAGCTCGCCGCCGAGATCCTACGCCTCGCCGAGGCGGCGCGCGCGGGCAAGCTCACCCCGCAGGAAATGGGCGGCGGCACGCTCACCGTCACGTCGCTCGGGCCGCTCGGCGGGATCGCGACCACGCCGGTCATCAACCGCCCCGAAGTCGCGATCATCGGCCCCAACAAGATCGTCGAGCGCCCAATCTACAAGTCCGATGGAAAGGGGGGCGACGAGATCGTCCGCGCGAAACTGATGAACCTGTCGATCAGCTGCGACCACCGCGTCGTCGATGGCTGGGATGCGGCGAGCTTCGTCCAGGCGCTCAAGCGCTATCTGGAAACGCCGGTCCTGCTGTTCGCCGACTGACCGCGCCTCAATGCCGCAAGGCGACCTGACGATGGACGCGCCGTTTGACCGGCGCGGCCGGAATGGCGCGACTGCGGTCGATCGATGCGGCGCCGTCGATGGGGGGCGTCGGCGCTTCGCCGCGCAGATTGACCGTGATCTTCGCCTCGCCGAACACAGTCATGTGCGCGCGGACTGCGGCGAAACATGCCTTCATCGTGTCGTGGCGTAATCCTTGCGCAGCAACGCCGCCGTCTGGTTCGAGTCTGCGCCAAGTCCAATCCGAACGCGTCGGCGAAATCTCGGACGGCACCAGAATCACTTCGTAGAATGCGGTCTCGGTCATACGCTGGGAAACGGCTCATCCCCATGTAACGTTCCGTAACGGTAGTAACGTCTAACATGGATTAGCGAGGTTGGACTGATATTGCATGAAATACGTAGTTAGTTCGCGAATATTTGGGCTGCCGATCGTTCCGCTCGTCATGCTCGATAGTGGATCGTAACGATCGTAGCGCGCGCGCATGAGGTGGCGATAATCCTGTGATTTGCGTGGCCACGGCGTATGGAGCGACGGTGCCTTTGTCGGCCGCCGTTCCGGCGCGCCGGGCGACACGATGACGGGAACGACCGATGAAGCGCGACGTGCGGTTTCGCAATGCCAGCGGCACTTTGCTCGCCGGAATGCTCGAACTGCCGCCCGGGCGCGTGCGCGCGGTCGCCTTGTTCGCGCACTGCTTCACCTGCACCGCGCAAAGCCATGCGGCGCGGCGCATCAGCCTGGCGCTGGCCGAACAGGGCATCGCGACGCTGCGCTTCGATTTCACCGGGCTGGGGGCGAGCGAGGGCACCTTCAGCGAGAGTCACTTCACCGCCAATGTCGCGGACCTGGTCGCCGCGGCCGACTTCCTCGCGCGCGATATCGGCGCGCCCGACATATTGATCGGCCATTCGCTCGGCGGCGCGGCGGTGATCGCGGCAGCCGACCGGATCGCGTCCGCCAGGGCGGTGGTGACGATCGCGGCGCCGTTCGATCCGCGCCATGCGCTGCACCAGATCGCCGGCGCCGATGCGCTGGGCGACGAACCCGGTATCGTCTCGATCGCCGGTCGCCCGTTCCGTATCGGGCGCGACTTCTTGGCTTCGGCCGAAGGGCATGATCAGGCGACACGTCTGGCGCAGATGCACCGCGCGCTGCTGGTGCTGCATTCGGCGACCGACGCGACCGTGGGGGTGGAGAATGCGCGCGCGATCTTCGACGCGGCCAGGCATCCCAAGAGTTTCGTCGCGCTCGACGGCGCCGACCATCTGCTGACCGACGCGGCGCAGGCGGCCTATGCCGCGCAGATCATCGCGGCGTGGGTCCAGCCGTTCCTCGCGCCGCCGCTGGAAGTCGATGCGGTGGCCGAGGGGCATGTCCGCGTGACGTCGACCGACGCGCGCTTCGTGCAAATCGTCGAATCGGCCGGGCACAGCTTGCTCGCCGACGAGCCGCGGGCGATGGGCGGCAGCGATATCGGGCCGACGCCGTATGATCTGCTGCTCGCCGCACTCGGCACGTGCACCGCGATCACGTTGCAGATGGTCGCCGACGCCGAATCCATCCCGCTCACCGGCGTCTCGGTCGTGTTGCACCACGGCCGCCGCCATGCCGACGATTGCGCGGCGGCGGCCGGTGGGTGTGCGCAGCTCGACGTGATCGACCGGCGGATCACGCTGCAAGGCGATCTGTCGGGCTCGCAACGCGCGCGGATGCTGGAGATCGCCGACAAATGCCCGGTGCACCGCACGCTGACGGGGCATACGAGGGTCGAGACGCGGCTGGTCTAGCCGCAGCGGCGCGCGCCATGACCTCGAACAGTCCCGCCGTGCGCCTGCACCTTTTCTCCACGCGCGCCGGATCAAGGATGGACGGGTGAAGCGTAACGCCCCTTGCCTCGCCTCCCCGGAAGGGTGGGAAAGGAAGACCGTTGACCGTCGCGTACCCGGAGCCACAATGCCCGCCATGAGCCACATCCTGATCGTCGATGACGACCCGCACATCCGCGAATTGCTCGCCTTCGCGCTCGGCAAGGCCGGGATGAGCGTCGCCGAGGCGGCCGATGGGGAGGAGGCGCTCGCCGCGATCGGGCGGCGCATGCCCGATCTGATGGTGCTCGACATCAACATGCCGCGCTTGAACGGGCTCGATCTGTGCCGCCGGTTGCGTGCCGAGGGCGGGGCGGGGGCGGCATTGCCGATCCTGTTCCTCTCCTCGCGCGACGACGAGATCGACCGCATCGTCGGGATCGAGATCGGCGGCGACGATTATGTCGTGAAGCC
>CAXTEO010000157.1:0-7650 GCA_964243205.1 uncultured Sphingomonas sp. | reverse complement strand
GGGGGTCGGAGCGCTTGCTCCGGCCCCTTTTATGTTTAAGGAAAGGGACACGGCGTATTGCCCCCGAATGCGCTGAAACGCGTGCAGATTCGGTGGGAAGATGGGCGGCGGCCCGGGGGAACGACATGAAGGCGACGATCGAACGCGCGACCCTGTTGAAGGGCCTCAGCCACGTCCAGTCCGTGGTCGAGCGGCGCAATACCATTCCAATCCTGTCCAACGTGCTGATCGAGGCGACCGCCGAGGGCGGCCTGAAGCTGATGGCGACCGACCTCGATTTGCAGATCAACGAGACGATCGCGGCCGCGGTCGATCAGCCCGGTGCGACGACCGTGTCGGCGCACACCTTGTTCGACATCTGCCGCAAGCTGCCCGAAGGCAGCCAGGTGTCGCTGGCGGCGGCCGAGGGCAAGCTCACCATCATGGCGGGTCGCGCGAAGTTCCAGCTCGGCACGCTGCCGCGCGACGATTTTCCGGTGATCGCCGAGGGCGAGCTCCCGGTGTCGTTCGAGCTTCCGGCCGAAACGCTCAAGCAGATCATCGACAAGACGCGCTTCGCGATCTCGACCGAGGAAACGCGCTATTATCTCAACGGTATCTTCTGGCACGTGTCGGACGATCCGCAGCCGGTGCTGAAGGCCGCCGCGACCGACGGCCACCGTCTCGCACGCGTGACGATGCCGCGGCCCGACGGCGCCGAGGCCATGCCCGACGTCATCATCCCGCGCAAATGCATCGCCGAACTGCGCAAATTGCTCGACGAAGTCGACGGTTCGGTCGGCGTGTCGCTGTCGCCGACCAAGATCCGCTTCGATCTGGGGCAGGCGTTGCTGACTTCCAAGCTGATCGACGGCACCTTCCCCGATTACAGCCGCGTGATCCCGACCGGCAACGACAAGATCCTCAAGATCGATCCGCGCAGCTTCGAGGAAGGCGTCGACCGCGTCTCGACCATCGCGACCGAGAAGACGCGCGCGGTCAAGATGACGCTCGACCGCGACAAGATCATCCTGTCGGTGACCTCGCCCGAAAACGGCACGGCGGCGGAAGAGGTGCCGGGCGACTATACCTCGCTCGGCTTCGAGATCGGCTTCAACAGCCGCTACCTGCTCGACATTCTCGGGCAGCTGCACGGCGATACGATCGAAGTGCATCTCGCCGATGCGGCGGCGCCGACGCTGATCCGCGAGAACGATACGTCGTCGGCGCTGTACGTGCTGATGCCGATGCGCGTCTGAGTCTTAGCCCCTCCCCTTCAAGGGAGGGGCTTTCCGTGATTATTTCCCTGCCGCGCTGACCCGCCATACGGTGTCGCCGAGATCGTCGGCGATCAGCAGCGCGCCCTGCTTGTCGACCGCCAGCGCCACCGGGCGCCCACGCGCTGCGCCATCGGGGCCGATGAAGCCGTCGACGATCGTCTTCGCCTTGCCGACCGGCTTGCCGTCCTGGAACGCCACGAACGACACGCGATAGCCGTTGAACTGGCCGCGATCCCAGCTGCCATGCTCGCCGATAAAGGCACCATTCCGATACTGCGGCGGCAGACTGGCGCCTTGGTAGAACAGCAGGCCGAGCGGTGCGACATGGCTCGACAGCGCGTAATCGGGCGCGATCGCCTTGGCGATCATGTCGGGACGCTGCGGGTGGACGCGCGGATCGGCATGCTGGCCGTAATAACTGTATGGCCAGCCGTAGAAGGCGCCGTCCTTCACCGAGGTCATGTAATCGGGCACGAGGTTCGGCCCCAGCTCGTCGCGTTCGTTGACCACCGCCCACAGCGCCCCCGTCTGCGGATTGAAGGTCAGGCCGCTGGGGTTGCGCAAGCCCGTCGCATAGGACCGGTGCGCACCGGTCGCGCGGTCGACTTGCCAGATGCGCGCGCGCTCGTTCTCGGCGGCCAGGCCGTTTTCGAGGATGTTGCTGTTCGATCCGATGCCGACATACAATTTGCTGCCGTCGGGGCTCGCCACCAGGCTCTTGGTCCAGTGATGGTCGATCGGCCCGCCGGGCAATGCGGTCAGCACCGTGCCGGGCGCGGAAATCCTGGTCTGCCCGGTCACGTACGGAAAGCGCAGGATCGCATCGGTATTGGCGACGTAGAGATCGCCGCCGACCAGGGCGATGCCGAACGGCGAATGGAGATGGTCGAGGAACACGGTCTGCTGGTCGGGAATCCCGTCGCCATTGGTGTCGCGCAGCAGCGTCACGCGGTTGCCGCCCTTGGCGCCCGCCCCGGCGAAATTCTGCACCAGCCCCATGATCAGGTCCTTGGGCCGCTCGATCGGCTCGGTGCCCGGGCCGTTCGATTCGACCACCAATATGTCGCCATTGGGCAGCACATAGGGTTGGCGCGGGTGCTGCAGGCCGGTCGCGATCGCGCGAATCTGCAGGCCGGCGGGGACGCTCGGCAGCTCGCCCGTCTTCCAACCGACCGCCTTGGCGACATGCATCGGCGGCACGAGATATTGGTTGGGCTCGGGCAGCACCGGATTGGGGCCGACCTGGCTGTCGCGATCGAATGACGCGCCGCTATCGGTGCAGCCGGACAGAATGAGGAGCGCGGCGCCGGACAGCGCGGCAGTGCGAAGCAGAGCGCGCATCAGCGGATCTCCCGATCGGTAGGGGGGCGGGTGACGATCGCGCGGCCGAGCAACGCGGTGACGAGCATCGCCAGCACGGTCAGCACGGACAATGTGAGCCCGGTCGGGACGACCGAAGTCCAGGCGTCGCGGCTGTGGACGAAATTGTTGATCAGCGCGAGCACCAGCACGACGACCGTGCCGACGACATGACCGGGATTCGCGCGCGGCCGACGCGCGCGCGGCGTGCCGAAATGATCGACGACGCCCGCAATCGCCGCCAGGACCGCGAAGATCATCCCGACACACAGCAACCAGGCGGAGAAATTCGCCCATTGCATGTCGGGGCTCTTATAATAGGCGATATCGGTGAGCAGGGCGCCGGTGAAGCAGACCACCGGCACCGGCGCCAGCAAGGCATGGACCGGATGGCGGACGGCGGGGACCGCGCTCGTTCGAATCGTATCAGTCACGGAACACCTTTCGTACGGCCAGCGCCGACCAGCGCTTGCTCAATACGATCCCGTGCCGGTGATGTTCCGCGCTATCCCGCGGCACGCGCATGACAAAATCGTCACGTGGCGGCCTCCGCGATCGGCTTGACGACGGTGCGGGCATCGCGTACTGACATAGATGTCAATAAGGAATCGACTCGATGGCCAAGCTTCCAGCTTTCCCTGGTACGTCCGGGCGCCGCGACTGGCGCACCGCCTTCGACGCGATCGGCAAATTGATGGCGAATGGCGACGACACGACGCAGGTGTTCCGCATCATGCGCGCGCTCAACGTCGGCAATGCGCCGATGAATTACGGCCGGCTGATCGCCACCGCACAGGGTGGTCGGCTGGCGTGCGAACAGGTCGAACTGGCCGAGCGCCTCTCCGACCCTGCGTTCGTCGCGCGCTTTGCGCCGGGAACGGTCGGCGCGGCCTATCGCCACTTCCTCGAGAGCACGGGCTATTCTGCCGACGGGCTGGTCGAGGTCAGCCAGATCGTCACCGAAGACCAGCTCCAGCATCCTTATGCCTGGTTCGGGCGACGCGTGCGCGACACGCATGACATCTGGCACGTGCTGACCGGCTATCAGGCCGATGGGAGCCTGGGCGAAGCGTGTCTCGTCGCTTTCTCCTATGCGCAGGTCGGCGGTCTCGGCTGGGCGCTGATCGGCGGCGCGGCGGCGCTCAAGAGCCTGAAGGTCACGCGCGGCACGCTGTTTGCGCGGGCAGTGTGGGAGGGCTATCGCCACGGCCGCCGCGCCGCCTGGATTTCGGGCGAGGATTACGAAGCCTTGCTCGCCGAACCGCTGGACGCGGCGCGCGCACGGCTACGGATCGCGACCCCGACCGCCTATCTGACGGCGCAGCGCGAACTCGGACCGGCCATGGCGTCGTACCTCAGCACGCAACGCGCAGCGGCCGCGCCGACCGAACGACTCGCCGCCTAGCGCGTTCGGATCACGACACGGACGCCAGCGACAAAAGTCTCCTCGCCAATTGCCGAAACCGGCTAAGGCGAGCGCGATGTTGACGCGCCTCGTTCTCACCGATTTCCGCAACCATGCCGATCTGACGATCGCCGCCGGGCCCGGCTTCATCGTGCTGACCGGCGAGAATGGCGCGGGCAAGACCAATGTGCTCGAAGCGGTCTCGCTGCTCGCGCCCGGGCGCGGCTTGCGGCGCGCCGCGCTCGGCGAGATGGCGCGGCAAAGCGGGCCTGGCGGCTTCGGCGTCGCCGCCGAGCTGATCGGCGACGTGGCGATCGCGACGGGCACGCAAGCCTCCGCCCCCGAGCGCCGGATCGTCCGCGTGCAGGGCTCGCCCACCGCCGCAACAGCGCTCGCCGAATGGCTGACGGTGCTGTGGCTCACCCCGGCAATGGACCGCTTGTTCGTCGAACCCGCCGGCGAGCGGCGCCGCTTTCTCGATCGCCTGACGCTGGCCCTGGCGCCGGGCCATGCGGTCCACGCCAATCGCTACGAAGCCGCGATGCGCGCGCGCAATCGCCTGCTCGCCGAGGATGTGCCGCCCGATCGCGACTGGCTGGCCGCGCTCGAAGCGCAGATGGCCGAACATGGCCTGGCGATCGATCTCGCACGGCGCGACACCGTGGCCGCGCTGGCCGAGCGCCTGGCGGGACAAGCCGACGGCCCGTTCGCGCGCGCCGGGCTGATGCTCGAAGGCTGGACCGGCGCAGGGGCGACGCTCGCTGCCGATCTCGCGCACAGTCGCGCGCGCGATGCCGCGGCCGGCCGCGCCCTGGTCGGGCCGCATCGCACCGATCTCGCGGTCCTGCATCTCGGCAAGCAGCAGGCGGCCGGTCTGTGTTCGACCGGCGAGCAGAAGGCGCTGCTGCTCGGGCTGATCCTGGCGCATGCCGATCTCGTCGCAGACCGCACCGGCAGCGCGCCGGTACTGCTGCTCGACGAAGTGGCGGCCCATCTCGATCCGGTGCGGCGTGCCGCGCTGTTCGAGCGATTGGCGGGCAAGGGACAGGTGTGGATGACCGGGACCGAGGATGCGCTCTTTTCCGACCTCGACGCCGGCGCGGTGCGGCTGACCCTCGGCGCCTGAGGGATTCGCGGCTGAACGCAGCCTTTCGGAGGTCCTCACGCGGCGTTCAAGCGTTCGGGGGCATCTTCTGCGCATGGCGGGGGCCATGGGAGAGTGATGATGACCATATTCCGCAAGACTATCCTTGCTGCGACCGTTGCCGCGGTCGCGCTCGGCGCCGGCGTGGCGCCCGCTTCGGCACAGGGACGTTGGGACTGGGGCGGTGGCCGCGACGGCGACCGCGACTATCGCCTGATCGGCGCGGGCGTGCCGATCCTCTATCCCGAATTGCGCACCAGCCATCGCGGCCGTGCCTTCGTGCTGCGCAATTTCGACTTCAACCATGACGGCCGGATCTCGCCACGCGAAGCCGATGCCGCCAACCGTGCCTTCGCCGAAGCTGCCGGCCCGCGCCGCGACCGCTTCGACTGGGCGTCGCGCGATCGTGTCGTCGTGGTCGAGGACCGAGGTCCGCCGCGTGACGGCGGCTGGGACCGTGGCGCGATGCGCGGCTATGGCTTCCGCCAGACCGCGCGCGGCGCGACGATGCGGCTCGACGAGGACGTGCTGTTCGCCACCGACAGCGCGGTGCTGCGCCCCGGCGCGGTCGACAAATTGCGCGGCCTCGCCAATTATCTGCGCGCCGAGCCCGGCCTCCGCGTCGCGATCGACGGCTATACCGATGCGCGGGGTAGCGATGCACACAATCAGGTCCTGTCGGAGCAACGTGCCGCCGCGGTCCGCAGCGCGTTCGACCAGATGGGCGTGACGCGCGCGCGCTTCACCGTCGTCGGCCATGGCGAGGCCAGCCCGGTCGCGCCCAATACGACGCCGCAGGGGATGCGCCAGAATCGCCGCGTCGAAGTGACCTTGCTCGGCCAGCGCGCCGACCGTTTCGAACGCGGCGACTGACTCGGTCAACCCCGCCCGTTCACGCGGGCGGGGCCTTTCCGGCATCCTAAGCGGCGTTGCTGCGTTGAGGCTGGATGGCGGCAACCCACGACATCCGGCTCGACCCCGTCCGCAAGCTGCTGACGCTCACGCTCACCGGCTTTTTCGACGTGTCGCAGGTGGCGCAGATCCATGCCGAGATCGTCGGCGGGATCGCCACGCTCGGCTGCGCGCCCAACCGGCATCTCACCTTGGTCGACGTCTCCGCCAGCAAGTTGCAGGCACAGGATTCGGTCGCGGCGTTCGGTGCGATCATCGTGGATCCGCGCATCATGTCGCGCAAGCTTGCGATGGTCGTCGGCAGTTCGCTCGCGCGGATGCAGGTGCGCCGCATCCTGCTGCGCGCCGACGCCGAATGCTTCGACAGTGTCGCGGCGGCGCGGCTGTGGCTGTTCAGCGACGGCGTGGTTGGCTGCGGCTGAGGCTCCCCGCGCCAAGATCGCATCCCTGCATTTCGCTTCCGTTTTCCGCGGCGAAACCCTATATGCTCGGCATGGTAGAAGACCCCAATAAGAACGAATATGGCGCCGACTCGATCAAGGTGCTCAAAGGCCTCGACGCGGTACGCAAGCGCCCCGGCATGTATATCGGCGATACCGACGACGGCTCGGGCCTCCACCACATGGTGTTCGAAGTGTCGGACAATGCGATCGACGAAGCGCTCGCCGGGCATTGCGACCGGATCGACATCACGCTCAACGCCGATGGCTCGGTCTCGGTCGAGGATAACGGCCGTGGGATTCCGACCGGGATCCACACCGAGGAAGGCGTGTCGGCGGCCGAGGTCATCATGACTCAGCTCCACGCCGGCGGTAAGTTCGAGAACACTTCGGACGACAATGCGTATAAGGTTTCTGGCGGCCTGCACGGCGTCGGCGTGTCGGTGGTCAATGCGCTCTCCGAATGGCTCGATTTGACGATCTTCCGCGATGAGCAGGAGCATTACATGCGCTTCGCGTTCGGCGATGCGGTTGCGCCGCTCAAGATCGTCGGCCCCGCGCCGGGCAAGAAGGGCACGCGCGTTACCTTCTTTCCGTCGCCCGCCACCTTCAAGATCACCGAATTCGATTTCGACAAGCTCGAGCATCGCTATCGCGAGCTCGCCTTCCTCAATTCGGGCGTGCGGCTGTATCTCAACGATGCGCGCCATGTCGACGTAAAGACCGTCGAGCTCTATTACGAAGGCGGCATCGCCGCGTTCGTAAAGTATCTCGACCGCAACAAGATTCCGTTGATGCCCGAGCCTGTGGCGATTTCGGGCACGCGCGACGATGTGACGATTGACGTCGCGCTCGAGTGGAACGATTCGTACTACGAAAACGTCCTCGCCTTCACCAACAACATCCCGCAGCGCGACGGCGGCACGCACATGGCCGCGTTCCGCGCGGCGATGACGCGCACGCTCAACAATTATGCCGAGAAATCGGGGCTCCTCAAGAAGGAGAAGGTCACGCTGACCGGCGACGATATGCGCGAGGGGCTCACCGCGATCGTCTCGGTCAAATTGCCCGACCCGAAGTTCAGCTCGCAGACCAAGGACAAGCTCGTCTCGTCCGAAGTGCGCCAGCCGC
>CAXTEO010000156.1:0-7699 GCA_964243205.1 uncultured Sphingomonas sp. | reverse complement strand
CGGGTTCGGGCATCCCGGACTTTCGTACGCCTGCCGGCGCCCGAAACTCTTCAGGGGAGCGGTCGGTCCGCTTTCGGGTTCGCGTACGGCGTAAGCAGACGCTCGTTCATCTGACCCGCTTCGGCAGCTACGCCCTAAGAGCGATCGTTTGGCACCAATAACCAGTTCCCACAGTCTGCCGTTCATTTACCGGTACGAACGGTAACAAGGTCGATGCCGCATGCCGCCGTACACACTACCTGGAAAACGGCGCGGCCTCAAGGATGCCTAGGGTTTCTATATCGCTGATAATTAGGGATTGTAGGCCGATCCGCCGCCGTTATGCTCGATGCTGCGGCAAGGGGCGCGCTGATATGGCTGAGAACGAGTTCACCAAGTTTATTGATAGTCGAAAGCAAATATCTGATCGCATTGTAGCGCAGTTGGCGGCCGCCGGAAAAAACCCATCTTACAAAATGCGGCTCCGGGTACGCTTCGGCAGCAAGCTCAACACCAATGAGAAATCCGCCAAGCTTATCTTTAAAGGCCGACGAGTTTGGCTGCACCCTCGACAACGCGAACACACTCTCGGAACCGACGCTTGGGTTGTGTTCTCCGCCAATAGATTTCCGACGGTAGAGGCTGCCGCTCAGTTTGGGCGTGAATTACAGCGCTCCCTCTCGATCGTCTGCGCGCTTCGTGGACTGCCCGTGGACGTCGGCGGGGACAATCGTCCCACCGGCCAATTCTCAGATGAAATTAAAGAGGCAATGCTTCGCGACACCGCTGTCTGGTTGAGAGATGACGTTCACGGCCTTGATGTTTATCCAGCGACGGTCACCTCGCAAATGATAATGCTGGAGGCCAATCTTACGACAAAGTTTGTGATTGAACCTTACGTGGATGCAATAAACCAATCTGCCAAACAGATTGACAGACTTAGCGAGGCAGGCGCTCTCTCCTGCGAGCTGTTGAACGCCGCAACGATGAGCAACCATCCTGTCGCAGCCGCGACTCTCTCATTAGCGGCCGTAGAGTTGCTGGCCATCAACGAAAAACGAAGCCCTAAACAAAAGGAATGGATCAGGAAAATACGCGACAGCCTAGAGACCGATACCTCGATCATCGAGGCTGATAAGGTTGTATTGCAAAAAGCGGTTGCCGGCATGTTCAACACAGGAATTTCAGATCGCGTCAAAAAGATGCTTGCCCGCTTGGGTATGGAGGATCGCGACGACGATTGGGATCGCATATATAAATTGCGTAGCGCCCTGTTCCACGGGGTACGTCGCCTCACCCAGAGCGAAATTATCGCCTTGGGCTCTGAGGCACCGGCCCTCTCGCGGCAAATCGTGCGTCGATACTTAGAAAATCAGGTAGGCGAGCTTCCGCAATAGCTCGCACCTGTGCCGTTGTCCGCCGCTGGGCGACAGTGGAAATCAGCGGATCAGGTAAACGGCGACGGCAATTACACCCACAGTCGGCGCCAGTACGGCAAGAACGCTCACGATCCAAGCAGCGGTCGGCCCAAACCTGTCCTCGATCCAGCCGATCACGTCTTCCACGATGAAGGTCATGCGCACGACCATGACTCGGGCCCACCGCTTGACGAACGGTAGCAATCGGCAATTGCGGTAAAGGTCGTGAGCGCCCGCTTTTGGTCGATTTGAGACCGACCGCTTTTCCGCCCAGTAGCTGCCGGTCGGCTTTCGGGCTTCTTGCTCGCGCCGGTGGACCGCGAACGGCGATAGGGGGTGGAGAGCAGTCCGGCCGTTTTCGGGGCGAGGTGGGCAGAAGCTGCCATACCAAAGCACTGGTGCGGCTTGCCTATCGTCGAGCGCCGCAGCGGTCTCGTGCATCGGCTATATGTATAATGGAAGCGTCCGGACTTACGCCCTTTCCGTGGTGATGCAGACCCGTGAGTTTGGCATCAGCTCCCCAACAATGGATCCAGTTATACTGTCGAAGATCAGGATTTAAGATACCCTGTCTGCACGAGATAGGCGCGCAGCGATTCTGGAAAATCGCGGAAGTGGGTGCCATGCCCTTCAGGGCAGCGATGGTTCACCCAAGCCGAAACGGGCACGTTGCAAGGCTCCCACACATCACCGTCGTGTTCATAATGCTTTAGCATCAATGCCCATGCGGCGTCGAACTGTCCTGCTCGCACTGCATCTGCTATGTACGCGGCACAGGCGCCATTCCGGTAACGCTTGTTGGACAAACACATCGGTGCTAATCGCGCCATGTCGGCAGCAAAAATGCCGCGCAGCGCCGGATCGCGACTTTCATCAACAATATTGCCTTCTTTCACCGCAAAAAAGATGGGAGGACGCGGGGTGCAGGCATTGCAGCCGAATACAGCGTCAAACGCGCCATCTTCGAGTCTCAGGTCGATGCGGCCGTCTCCAGATATGTCTTGGGGCAAATCCGCCAACTGACCTTCCAGATCCGCCCCGTTGTAATCCTCCAGCAATACCGATCGGTAGCTGTTGCTCCGGGGAACGAGAAGCTGCAGCGTTAGTTTGCCGCCCGAGCCTCCATATTGACTTTCGACGATCACCCCAGGTCGCGGATCGTGCTCGTCAAATCGCACGATGGCAATTCGCGCATAAGAGCTTTGCTTATCAGTCAGCACCGTCATTGGTGCCAATCCCCGCCCGCCAACGGTTACAAATGCTTGATTATTGAATTTATCGTAGCGGCAGGACTCATTCTCTGTCGCCGGCGGATTGGAACACGGCATCGCCTCCACATGCACACTCACCCCACCCGAGGTGAAGTCTAGCGGCAACTTTTTGTACGAAGCCCATGTCTGGAATGTGCCGATAGGCGCATCAGCTGGCGCAGCGCCTATCAGGAACCAAGAGAGGGCGAGCAGAATAATCCGCATTTCAATAGCCTAGGCCGTCTGCTGCACCGCTACCAGCACCACGCCACGATTTTCAACGTACCGTGTGTGTGCACTATCGGCTCGAACGCTCCATGCTGCAAAACTTACGATTTCTAACATCACGAGCGGCGGGTTTCGGGATGGCCAATACCAGCCTCGCGTGACCGACATTGGTCGTCAGCCGTCCGACCGCTTTGCGGCCGGCACGACCCAAAGTCGGCCGTTCGTGCAGGTTTGGCGCAATCCGAAAGCGGACGTCGGTTCAGGTCAATTTGCCCCGCTGCAAGGCGCAAAGCAGACGCTGCTGGCGCGATCACCGCTCGAAAGCGGCCGGACCGCTCACCACCCACCTCGCGACGTTCTGGACGCCAATCCCGGCGTTGGTCCGAAGGACGGCAAGCGACCAAAAAATGCTCAGTGCACAGCAGTCGCGCGTTCATATCCCAATACCGCGGCCCCTGCTTCGACCAACCGCGGCGAGGTCCATCAGGCCCTGACCGACGCTCCGACTTGGGGCGTCCGGTAAGCCCAGCTGCGCCTTGCGGTTTTGCAGGATTGATTCCACCTGCGGGTCCCGTTCAAGGCCTTTGCCCATGTCCATCATCCGATCGCCAATAGCGTTCGCTCGCACAGTCTCGCGATCACGCAGCAAAAGACGGCGTTGCCGCTCCAACCCCTGCCAACGTTGAACAAACACGTCTGCGCGTAGCTCCGGATCCTGCCTGTAGCGGCGCTCCCAATCCATCACAGTAACCATCGTCTTTGTGTTTCCGGCGACCCCGTCTTCGATCAACCGTGGGTCGCGCATGAAGGCGGCGCGCAAATCGCGCGCGCCGTCGGGCCGTACACTGTTCAGCGCGGCGCTAGCGCGGTTGAAGCTGCTCTGTTGGTCAGGTGTGTCTTCCAGCCCCTCGCCTCGCGTTCGATAAATATCTGCGTATGCAAGGACATAATTCCGCACTGCGACACTCATCTCGACCCGCGGCTCTCGCAGCGGCGCAGTAACCTCGCTCATCTTTACCTGTGGTGTTCCGAGCGGTGAGGCCGCTGGTCCAATATCGAGCCCTGCGAACAGATCGCGCGTGGGTGTTGGCCTCAAACTCTCCACTCCAGGGCCTGACGTCCGTATTTCGCGTCGATCGGCAAAATTGCGCGTGTAGTCTGACGCCATATCCTTGCTGCGCTCACGGCTGAGCGTCCGCACCAATCGACCGTGATCAGCAAAGTCGTCCTGACCATAATGCAGGTCGACGCGGTCACGATGACGCGACAACGCGACATAGGCGGCGTGGCGATCGAGACCGGGCGTCGCGAGCACATGGACGCGATCGACCGTCACGCCCTGCGCCTTGTGGATCGTCGCGGCGTAGCCGTGGTCGACATGGGCATAGTCTTTGATGTCGAACGCGACCGAACGCCCATCGTCGAGCATCACGGCCATGCGCGACGACGTGAGGCTCTCCACTGATCCGATCGAGCCGTTCTTCACTCCGAGGCTACGCTCGTTCTTGAGGAACATGATGCGGTCACCGGCCGCAAACTGCCGGCATCCTCGCTCAGTCGCGATGGCGACATCATTGCCGAGAGTTTCGGCTGTGCGTAGCCGCTCGCGCGCGGCGAGATTGAGGTCGCGCACCGCATCGTTGGTGTGGGTGAGGATGATTCTGCTGGCGCTTGGAGATGCCGCCCGATCGCGGTCCCACCGATCGATCAGATCGGCGCTGGCCCGCTCACGCGTCGGCGCGGCGTGCACATGCCCGGCCTCGTCATAGGCGCGCACTGCTTCCGCCGTGCGGCCGGTGGCAAGCTGCCGCGTCGCGTCACGCTGCCAGCCCTCACGCTGGCGACGAATGTCAGTGATTTCGACACTGCCGTAGCGCTCGGCAACGGAGCGGAACGCAGCGCCGGCTTCAATTGCCTGCAGCTGTTCGGGGTCGCCGACCAGCACGACTTTGGCGCCACGCTTTTCGGCCTCGTTGATCACGCGCTCTAGCTGGCGCGTGCCGATCATTCCGGCTTCGTCGATCACCAGCACATCGCGCGCGCTGAGCAGGTCGCGATCCTGCGCCCATTGATGCTCGATGCTGGCAATAGTGCGCGACGCGATGCCCGAGCCGCTTTCGAGATTTTCGACGGCGATGCCGGAAAGCGCGAGACCGCGGACCGCATAGCCGGCGCCTTCCCACGCTTCGCGCGCAACGCCGAGCATCGCCGACTTTCCGGTTCCGGCGTAACCGACGACGACGCCCAATCCTTTGGCTTCGGTGACGTGCTCATAGGCCGAGCGTTGCTCGGACGAGAGGATCATGCCGCGCGACGCCGCACGGGCAAGCGCGGTGTCGCGGTATCGATCCGCGACAGTGTGTTCGCCGCGGTTTGCGATCGCGAGCGTTGCGCGCTCGAGCCGCTGTTCGGTCTCGATCATGTCGCGGCTGGTGAAGCGCTCATCACCGCGCCCATCCTTGCCCAAAGCTAAGAGATCGGGCGCTCCGCGCACGGCCGCCATCGCCTGGTCGAACTGCTCTTTCCCGTCGCTGTGGCGGTGCACAAACATCGCAAGATCGCGCCTGGTGAAGGTCGCCTGGTTTCGCGTGATCGCGTCGAGCGCAATGCCGGGATTAGCGATGATCTTCTCGCCATTGGCGCGGGCTATATCGTGATGTTCTGCGATGCGCTCGGACGCCACGCCCTGTTCGGCCATGCGAGCGGCGGCAGGGCCGATCTTGTGCTGCGGCTCCAGCTCGATACCCTGCGCTTCCAACGAGCGGTGATCGATCCGTGCATCGATATCGAGTTCGGCAAGCCGCTGATTGGCGTGCTCGGCCCAACGCTCGCGCCACTTTTCCAGCAGGTCGGTGCGATTCCAGTCGCGGTTCTTCTGACCAAATCCATCCTCGGTCACGTCGCGCATCGTCAACATCACGTGCGCGTGCGGCTTCGCCAGACCATCGGCGCCGATATCCCAATGCACGTTGAGGTCGGCGACCATACCGCGCTCGACAAATTCGCTGCGGACGAAGTCGCGCGCTAGCGCAATGCCGTCCTCTTTCGACAGCTCGCGCGGGATCGCGAATTCGATCTCACGGGCGAGCTGTGCGTCGATGCGCTTCTCGGCTGCCTCAACCGCGTTCCAGAGCTTTTCGCGATCCGACCATTCCCCCGGTGCGCCATCCGGCAGCATCACCTCCGAATGCACAACGCCGGTTTTGTTGGAAAAGTCATGGTGGCGATCAAGCCGCTGATCGTAGAGCCGGGAGGCAGAGCGATAGGCGGCAGCCGCCAGGGCGCTGGAGCCGGCAGCGCGCGAAATGACCTTGGCCGCGAAATGGTAGATCGCCATGACGGCAATCCAATTACACCTAAAGCAGCATGTCGGCACGACGTATAAGCGCGCCCTCAAAAGATTTCATCTTTCTCGGAACTGCGCAATCCCAAGAGATATCAGGATATTGTGCCTAATCGATTGCACCGATAACTGATCCCTCCTCACCCCGCAACGAGGACAAAGTCATGCGCAAACCCCGCGACTTCGACGCCGAACTGAAAGCCCTGAACCAAAAGGCGCAGACATTGCGCACCCGCAAAGTCCATCAACTGGGCGAACTGGTGATCGCCACCGCCGCCGATGCGCTACCGGTCGAACTGCTTGCCGGGGCATTGCTCGCCGCGGTCGAGGTCAAAGATGCCGCCACCAAGGAGGGTTGGCGCAAACGGGGCGCGGCCTTCTTTCAACGGGCGTCGCGCGTCGCTGGTAACGCCGATGCTGACGGTGAAAGCGGCGCTGCGCCGAACGACAGCGGCGCGACACCGGATCGAGGCTAGTCGTGCGCGCGTCGATGTCAGAGACTGGGTGATGAAGCGTCGCGAACGCACACGCCAACTGATCGAACTCGGCGGACTGATCGCAAAAGCTGGCTTGATCGAAGCGACGGACGACGATCGCGCAGTGATCTTCGGCGCTCTGGCCGAGTTGAGGCTACGGCTCAACTCAAATGATCGCGAGCAGATTTTGCAATTGTGGCGACGACGCGGGAAGCGTGCATTCGAAGAAAGTTCTGCGCGGGGATCCACGTCTGATAGGTCCGCACCCTCGACTCCGTAAACATCCACTATGGCGGTTTTGTCCTATGCCCGTTACTGGCGCAGTCGCAGGGACTACAGAACTGGAATTACCTATGACGGACGAAACCACGCTCAACGCGGTTGAGCTTGCAACCGAACTGACCATTGCCTGGCTCGGCAATCAGAACAATCGCGCTGCTGCTGAAGATGTACCGTCTTTCCTCCGCACGATGCACGCAACCGTGACCAAACTGGCTGCGGCCGGATCGTCGAGCGCAACAGGTAGCGAGGAGAAAATGGCGGTGGAAGAATTCACGCCGGCTGTCACCGCCCGCAAGTCGCTTGCGTCGAAAGATCACATCGTCTCGATGATCGACGGCAAACCGTACAAGACGCTGCGTCGCCATCTGTCGACCAACGGCCTGACACCCGAGCAATATCGGGAGCGCTACAATCTGAAGGCCGACTATCCAATGGTCGCCGAGAGCTATTCGGAAGTGCGCCGCGCGATGGCGCATCGAATCGGTCTCGGCCAGAAGGGCCGCCAGGCAAAGGCCGCCGCCGCAGCGCCGGCACCGAAGGCGAAGCGCGCGGCACGCGTCGCTGAGCCCGCCTGATCACACGAGCGCCGCCCGATCAAAGATCGGGCGGCGTGAGCCGCATTCGCGCTTGCCGATGGCGTCGCACGGCAGCCATAGCGCCGCTATGAACCAGAACCTTCAAGCGACGATCACTGCCATTCTCGCGCACGCGCCCGAGTGGATC
>CAXTEO010000155.1:0-7701 GCA_964243205.1 uncultured Sphingomonas sp. | reverse complement strand
TGATGTTCGAACATGCCGTCTATGCGGTGATCTCGCCCGAGGGCTGCGCCTCGATTCTGTGGCGCACCGCCGACAAGGCGGCGGACGCGGCCGAGGCGATGAAGGTCACTGCGCAGGATTTGAAGGGGCTCGGCGTGATCGATACGATCGTTCCCGAGCCGCTCGGCGGCGCGCAACGCGACCCGGCAATGGCGATCGCCGCGCTGGGCGATGCTATCGAGGCGGCGTTGGCCAAGCTCGACGGCAAGACGCCGGCCGAACTGCGCCGCAGCCGGCGCGAGAAGTTCCTGGCGATGGGGCGGCTCTAGGGTCGATCGCCACGATCACGCATGCGCAGCGCCGATCCGACACGAAAAGGGCGGCGAAACCGAAGTCTCGCCGCCCGATTTTTTCAAACCTCGTAAAGGCTTACGTGGCCTTCATGTTCGTCGACACGTTGCTGAAGGTCTTCGTGAGTTGGTTGCCCAGACCCTGCATCGCGGCGATAGCGGCAACCGCGATCAGCGCTGCGATCAGGCCGTATTCGATGGCGGTCGCGCCCTTGGAATTCTTGATGAAATTGCGGATGGTCTTCATGTTCCGGTCTCCGTGGATGATTGCTTCAGTACCCGGTCGGACCGGAAGACCGGACCAACGCTTATGGTTTTAGGGAAGCAGGGTTGAGAAAAGTTTAAACGGATCGAAACTTTTTTGGCGATTTCGCGGTCAATTGCCGCGGTTGGCGTTCTCATATTTGCTGTTGATGTTGCCCCACATGCCGGTGGTGGAATTGCCGAGTTGCGCCAGCCCTGCGATCATCGTCATCACGATCAGCGCGGCAATCAGGCCATATTCGACCGCGGTGGCGCCGGCGCGATCCGCACCCAATCGTTTCAGCAATCGGACGATCATCGCGGTGGCGTCCCCAAGCCGGTGCAGGCCTTCCTGTTAGTCGAGGAGCGTTAATGAATGCCTAAATCGGTCATCCAGCCCGTACCGCGCCCCATGATGCTGGTGGTGGCGGCCGCATTGGTCGACGGGGCGGGGCGCGTGCTCGTGCAGCAACGCCCGCCGGGCAAGGCCTTGGCAGGGCTGTGGGAATTCCCCGGCGGCAAGGTCGAGCCGGGCGAAACCCCCGAAGCGGCGCTGGCGCGCGAGCTCGACGAGGAACTGGGCATCGGCGTGAACGCGGCGGCATTGCAGCCGCTGACCTTTGCGAGCGAGCCGCTGGCCGAGCGGCATCTGCTGCTGCTGCTCTACGTCTACCGCGCGTGGACGGGCGTGCCGCAGGCGCTCGATGCCACTGCGCTCGCCTGGCACGCGCCGGCGGATTTGCGCGCGCTGGCAATGCCGCCGGCCGATCTGCCGTTCATCGCCGCGCTCGAGGCGGCAGTGATCGTTTCGTGAAGGTCGCGCGTGCGAAAGCTTGAAATATGGAGGCCCGACCGGGAATCGAACCCGGGTGCGAGGATTTGCAGTCCTCTACGTCACCACTCCGCCATCGGGCCCCAAAGCCGCATCGGGGAGCCGCGCTGATGCAAGCAGGCGCTCGCGCTGTCAACCACGGACGCGCAAAAATGCCGCCACGGGTCGCTTGGCGAAGCCTTCACACCACGATAGAAGCAGGCGCAGCAAACGAGTGTATTGCGCAACTACAACAGTTGTGTAACACCGGTGTCCGACGAGGGTGGCACGATGACTTTGATTACGCACGATTCCGAGATGGTGGCGATGCGCCACGCGATGGTGGCCAGCCAGTTGCGCACCAATGCCGTGAGCGACGCCCGCGTCGTCGCGGCGATGGACAGCGTGCCGCGCGAGGCGTTCCTGCCGGGCGAGGCGGCGTCGCTCGCCTATCGCGACACCGCCGTGCCGCTCGGCCATGGCCGCGCCCAGAACGTGCCGATCGCGACCGGACGCCTGCTGACGCAAGCCGAACTGCGCGCGAGCGACCGCGTTCTGCTGATCGGCGCGGCGGGGGGGTATACCGCCGCAGTGCTCGCCCAGCTCGTCGATTCGGTGGTCGCGGTGGAATGCGAGGGTGTGCTTGTCGCCTTCGCCCGCACCGCGCTGGCCGACAGCGCGAACGTGACGGTCGTCGAGGGGCCGCTCGAAGCGGGGCATTCGGCGGGCGCCCCCTATGACGTGGTGGTCATCGACGGCGCGGTCGAAAGCGTGCCGGCTGCGCTCGTCGCGCAAGTCGCGATCGGTGGGCGCGTCGTCGGCGGGATCGTCGATCGCGGCGTGACTCGGCTCGCCGCCGGGCGCCGCACCGCGGGCGGCTTCGCGCTGCTCGATTTCGCCGACATCGAATGCGTTCCGCTGCCAGGCTTCGCACAGCCCCGTACCTTTACGTTCTGACCAGAAAGAGCCGCGACCGATGCGATCCCTTCCTTTCCTGACCGGTACGGCGTTGCTGGCATTGGTCGCGTCCCCGCTGTCCGCGGAAACGCTGCGCGAGGCATTGGTCAAGGCGTACAACACCAACCCGACCCTGGCCGCGCAGCGCGCCAACGTCCGCGGGATCGACGAGAACGTGCCGATCGCACGCTCGCAAGGGCTGCCCGGCGTCCAATTGCAGAGCAGCTATACCGAAAATGCGGTGAAGGCCGCGAACAGCTTCGTCTCGCCCGATCGGCAGGCGGCGGCCGGCGTAACGCTGGCGGTGCCGATCTATAGCGGCGGCGCGGTGCGCAACGGCGTGCGCGCGGCGCAGACGCGAGTCGAAGGCGGGCAATTGAGCTTGCGCGGGACCGAGGCCGATCTCTTCACCAACGTCGTCGGCGCCTATATGGACGTGATCCGCGATGAGGCGATCGTCGGGCTCAACACGCAGAACGTGAAGGTGCTCGACGTCAACCTCCAGGCGAGTCGCGATCGCTTCCAGGTCGGTGACCTGACGCGCACCGACGTCGCCCAATCGGAGGCACGCCTCGCGGTCGCGCGCAGCCAGCTGCAATCGGCGCAGTCGCAGCTGATCTCGAGCCGCGAAAGCTATATCCGCTTCGTCGGCTCCGAGCCGGGCATGCTGGAGACTCCGCCCGATCTGCCCAGCCTGCCGGCCGAGCCCGATACCGCGGTCGATGTCGCGCTCAAGAACAATCCGACATTGCTGGCGGCGGGCAAGGCGCGCGATGCAGCGGGCTATGACATCGGCGTGGCGCGCGCCAATCGCCTGCCGCAGCTGAGCGTCAACATCGGTGGCAATTATTATAATTATCTCGGCTCGCTCGGCTCGGGCACCGGAATTGCGGTCGGGCAAGCGGGCAAGTCGGCCACGGTCGGGCTGGGGCTCAACGTGCCGCTCTATCAGGGTGGGCGCCCCTCGGCGCAGATCCGCCAGGCGCAGGACGCACGTGCGCAAGCGATCGAGCGTGTCACCGAAACTGAACGCGGCGTGATCGCGCAGGCGCGCTCGGCTTATGCCGTGTGGAAATCTTCGCTCGAAGTGATCGCGTCGAGCGAAGTCGCGGTCAACGCCAACAAATTGTCGCTCGAAGGCGTCCGCGCCGAGAACAGCGTCGGCAACCGCACGATCCTCGACATCCTCAATGCCGAGCAGGAATTGCTCAATTCGCAAGTCACGTTGGTGACCGCGCGGCGCGACGCTTATGTCGCCGGCTTCGCGCTGCTCGCCGCAATGGGCGAGGCCGAGGCGCGCAATCTCGGGCTCGACGGCGGCGTGCTCTACGATCCGGTGTCGCATTATAACAGCGTGCGCCATCGTATCTGGGATTGGTCGAACGACGCCGACCCCGCCACGACGGGCACGCGCACCAATCTCACGCGCCCGCAAACCGCGGTCATGACCCGGCCGCTCGACCCGATTCTCGACACGCCAGTTGACACGAACACACGGTTAACCGCAGGTGACGCTACGAAGAACCGCTAACCGGCGGATCTGCGCTCGAACTTGGGCACGAATCAGGGGTCGGCAATGGGTGATCTTAGCGCGGAGCCGTCGATGGAAGACATCCTTTCGTCGATCAAGCGCATCATCGCCGAAGAGAATGACGCCACCCCGGGGCGCAGCAAGCGGCCCGCGCGGCAATTGCCGGCGCGGTCGGAGCCCGAATCGTTCGGCCATGACGAGATCCTCGAACTGAGCGAGCCGGCGCCCGAGCCCGAATATGCGCGCGATCTGCCGCCGCGCTCCGCTCCGGCTCCGGTTGCTGCGCCGGCTCCAGTGGCGGCACCCGAGCCGATCGCCCCCGCGCCCGCATCGGTCGCGGCACCCACGCCCGAATCGCTTTTGTCGGCGCGCACCGCCGAGGCCTCGCGCGGTCCGCTCGATGCCTTGTCGCGATTGATCGTGAAGCCCGAAGTGGCGGGGTCGGACACGCTCGAGGGCGTGGTGCGCGAAATGCTGCGGCCCATGCTGCGCGACTGGCTCGACGCCAATCTGCCGGAGATGGTCGAGGCGATGGTCGCGCGCGAGATCGATCGCATCACCGGCAAGTAAGCCCGGTTGCAGGGCGCCGAGCGTTCTGCTGTAACGTTCGTCCATGAACAAGCTCCTTGCCGCGACCGCTTTGACGGCCGCCTTCGTCGCTGCACCCGCAGTCGCCCGCCAACTCACCATCGATGACGTCGTCGCTTTGTCGCGCGTATCGGCGCCGGCCGTGTCGCCCGACGGACACTGGCTGGTGTGGCAGCAGCGCGAGACCGATCTGGCGACCGATGGCGGCCGCTTCGACCTGTGGCGGCTCGATCTGACGCGAAAGGCGGCACCCGAGAAGCTCGTCGCCGAAGCCGACGTCAACGAAACCGCGCCGCAATTCTCGGCAGACGGCAAGACGGTGTATTTCCAGTCCGACAAGGGCGGCGACGATGCCGTGTGGTTGGTCGGCATCGGTGGCGGCGCGGCGCTGCGGTTGACGCAGTTCAAGGGCGGGATGGGCGGCTTCAAGGTCTCGCCGCAGGACAATAAACTGCTGGTGTGGGCCGACCGCCGGCCGGGTGCGCCAAGCCTCGAGCCGGCGATGGTCAAGAAGGATGCCAATGCCGGCAACGCCCGCACCTATGACCAGATGTTCGTGCGGCATTGGGCGAGCTGGTCGGACGGGACGCGTTCGCAATTGTTCGTGCTGCCGCTGACCGCGGCGGGCGCGACGGGCAATGGTGTGCCGATCGAAGGCGCGCTGGTCGGCGATTCGCCGTCCAAGCCGTTCGGTGGCGGCGAGGAAGTGTCATGGAGCGCCGACGGCAAGACGGTGTTCTTCGCGCTGCGCGAGGCGGGGCGGACCGAGCCGCTGTCGACCAACCTCGATATCTTCTCGGCGCCCGCCGATGGCTCTTCGGCGCCGACCAATCTGACGGTCGCCAATCAGGGCATGGACAACCTCCCGACCGCGTCGCCCGACGGCAAATATCTCGCCTGGTTCGCGATGAAGCGGCCGCGCTACGAGGCGGACCGGCAAGTGCTGATGCTGCGCGATCTCGCGAGCGGACAGGTGCATGCGCTGACCGAGGACTGGGATCGCTCGGTCGGCTCGATCGCATGGGCGCCCGACAGCAAGACGATCTTCGTCACCGCCGAGGACACGCAGGAAACGCCGATCTGGTCGGTCTCGCCCGTCACCGGCAAGGTCGCGCGGCTGACGCAGAATGGCAGCGTCTCGGCGGTGGTGCCGACCGCGAAGGGCGTGGTGTTCGCGATGAACTCGCTGACCGCGCCCGACGATTTCTACCTACTGACCGGCAAGAAAACTGCGCGACTGACGGCGGTGAACGCGACCAAGCTGGCCGGCATCGACATGCCGGGCGTCACCAAGTTCAGCTTCACCGGCGCGAACAACGACACGGTCTGGGGCTATGCGGTCAAGCCCGCCGGCAGCACGGGCAAGGTGCCGGTCGCCTTCATGGTGCATGGTGGCCCGCAAGGGTCGAGCAACAACAGCTGGTCGTATCGCTGGAATCCGGCGGTGTTCGCGGGTGCGGGCTACGGCCTAGTCGCGGTCGATTTCCACGGCTCGACCGGCTACGGCCAGAAATTCAGCGACGACATCCGTAACAATTGGGGCGGCTGGCCGCTCGACGATCTCAAGGCCGGGCTCAAGGCCGCTACGACCAAATTCTCCTGGCTCGACGGCGACAAGGCCTGCGCGCTCGGCGCGTCCTATGGCGGCTATATGATGAACTGGATCGAGGGCAATTGGCCCGACCGCTTCAAGTGCATCGTCCAGCATGACGGCGTGTTCGACGCCCGCGCGATGGCGTACGAGACCGAGGAATTGTGGTTCGACGAATGGGAACATGGCGGCAAGACCTATTACGAGGACCCCGCCGCGTTCGAGAAATGGAACCCGGTCAATTTCGTGACCGCGTGGAAGACGCCGCAGCTCGTCATCACCAGCGAGAACGATTTCCGCATCCCCTACACGCAGGGCATTGCGGCCTTCACCGCGCTGCAGCGGCGCGACATTCCCTCGCGGCTGGTGGTGTTTCCGGGCGGCTCGCACTGGGTGCAGAAGCCCAACGAGAGCCGGCAATGGTATCGCGAAGTGCTGGGATGGATGGGGAAATATATCGGGCCGGACGCGAAGGGCGGCTGAGCCCCGCCTTCATCTGGCGTTCAGCTTGGCCTCGTACATTTCCACTCAGCATCCACTGCCAGAAGAGGAGGCACATCCATGCGTTTGATGTCGAAGTTCACGCTCGCCGGTCTCGGCGCTTGCGCGCTGGCCGGGACCGCTTATGCGGCCGATCGCTCGCTCCACAAGATGAACGTGGCGCTGCCCGATGGCTCGGTCGCGCACCTGCTGTACGAGGGCGACATCGTGCCGAAAGTCGAAATCGTGCCGGTCGATCGCGCAATCCCGAACACGCTGATCGCGTCGCCGTTCGTCGGCTTCGATCAGGTATTCGGCGATCTGGACCGCCAGGCAGCGGCGATGCTGCAGCAGGCCCGCGCGCTGCAATCCGCAGCGCCGGTGAACGGCAAGATCGACCAGGCGGCGCTGAAGGCCTTGCCCGCGGGCACGTCGAGCTATTCGTTCACATCGTACAGCTCGAGCAACCGCGGCTGTACGCAAAGCTATCAGATGACGTCCTACGGTAATGCCGCGCCGAAAGTCGTGTCGCAGACCAGCGGCGATTGCAGCAAGGCGGGCCAGCTCCAGACCGCGCCCAAGCCGGTCAAGGCGGTCGAAGCACCAAAGACCGTTCCGCACGACGCGGTCTGAACGCCCCACCGTTAGCTCCCTGGGAGGGCGGTCCGGCAAGGGCCGCCCTTTTCTTTTGTGCCATCGCGGCTAAAGCCTCAGCCCATGACCGAGCTCCCCAAAACCTTCGACCCCGCCGAAATCGAACAGCGTTGGTATGCGCACTGGGAGGAGAGTGGCCAGTTCCACCCCGATCGTCCCGGCGCCGAGCCGTGGACGATCGTCAACCCACCGCCCAACGTGACCGGCTCGCTCCATATCGGGCATGCACTCGACAATACGCTGCAGGACATCCTCGTCCGCCACGCGCGGTTGCAGGGCAAGGATGCGCTGTGGGTGGTCGGCACCGACCATGCCGGGATCGCCACGCAGATGGTGGTCGAACGCCAGATGGCCGAGCGCCAGCAGAAGCGCACCGACCTTTCGCGCGAGGAATTCGTCGCGAAGGTGTGGGCGTGGAAGGAAGAGAGCGGCGGCGAGATCACGCAGCAGCTTCGTCGCCTGGGCTGCTCGATGGACTGGGCGAACGAGCGCTTCACGATGGACGAGGGCTTTTCCA
>CAXTEO010000154.1:0-7997 GCA_964243205.1 uncultured Sphingomonas sp. | reverse complement strand
AATAGGCGTAGCTCGCCGCCTCGACCCCGAACGCGTTGCGGCCGAGCGCGATCTGATTGAGGTAGAGTTCGAGAATCTGCTGCTTGGTCAGCGTGTCCTCGATCCGGTAGGCGAGGATCGCCTCCTTGATCTTGCGCGCATAGCTCGTCTCGTTGCCGATCAGCAGGTTCTTGGCGACCTGTTGCGTGATGGTCGAGGCGCCGGCGGGGCGCTTGTGGCTGGTGAGATTGTTGACCGCGGCGCTGGCGATGCCGAGATAATCGACGCCGTGATGTTCGAAAAAATTCTTGTCCTCGGCCGCCAGGAAGGCGCGGATCAGCAGCGGCGGATATTCGTCATAGCTGAGCTCGACGCGGCGCTCGCGGGCGTAGGAATGGATCGGCGTGCCGTCGATGCCGCGGACATTGGTCGGCAGCGGCGGCTCGTAGGTACGCAAGCGATC
The DNA here is from genome assembly GCA_964243205.1 of uncultured Sphingomonas sp. GTDB lineage: Bacteria > Pseudomonadota > Alphaproteobacteria > Sphingomonadales > Sphingomonadaceae > Sphingomonas. The sequence continues at coordinate 7,555 of CAXTEO010000154.1, read as the reverse complement.
GACCGAAGGGAGGCCGGCGGCGAAGACGAAATAGAAGATCGTCGCGCCGATCACGGCGAGCACGCCGAGCACGGCGAGCGTCTTGACCCACCAGCGGCTCCAGCTGCGATGGAGGAACCCGGCGACGCCATCCATTTCGCGACGGATGCGGAAGGTCTCGGTGGAGTCGGTGTCGGCCATATTGGACGCAGGCTCTAGCAAGATTCACGGGGCTTGCCAGCCGCCTTGAGTCCCTCTCCTGTTGGGAGAGGGAAGGAGGAGCGAAGCGACGGGAGGGTGAGGGTGGCAACGCAACGTGCCCTCCCCTCACTCGGCTTCGCCGAGCGGGCCCCTCCTCTCCCAGGGGGAGAGGGGATTTTAGTTCGACGCCATCCGCCTCGCGAAATGCACTTCGACCGCGCGCTCGATGCTTTGTGCGATCCTATGGCGGCCGTCGGGGCTGTCGATGAACGCGGCGTCGCTCGGGTTCGAGATATAGCCGGTCTCGAACAGGATCGAGGGCATGTCGGGCGCCTTCAGCACCATCAGCGAGGCCATCCGGTGGAAATTGGCCTTGAGCGGCACCAGCGGCTGCGCCTCGCGGCCGAGCAATCGCGCGAAATTGGCCGACGCGTTCATCGTCTCGCGCTGCGTCAGGTCGATCAGGATCGAGGAGATATCCGCCGAGGTCGACGCGAGGTTCACGCCGGCGATGATGTCGGCCTTGTTCTCGCGCGCCGCCAGCCTGGCCGACTCCTTGTCCGAGGCGACTTCCGACAGCGTATAGACCGACGCACCGCTCGCCATGCCCGAGCCGACACTGTCGCAGTGGATCGAGATGAACAAGTCGCCGCGCAGCCGCCGTGCGATACCGTACCGTTCCTGCAGCACCAGAAAGCGATCGTCCTCGCGCGTCAGCGCCACGCGTACGCGGCCCGACCGCACCAGCTCATCGCGAATCGCCTTGGCGATCTTGAGCGTCACGTCCTTCTCGCGTCGTCCGTCGATCGGCGAGATCGCACCGGGATCGACGCCGCCATGCCCGGCATCGATCACCACCAGCGGGCGATTGTCGTCGTCGCCATAGATTCGCGGCAGGCCATTGCCGCGCCGCGCCGGCGGGATCGGCACCGATACCTGATACGCGCTGGTATCGACCGTTTGAACGAGCCCCATGTTGAACGGCGGGAGGAAGCGCAGCCGCCGCTCGCCCGCTGCACGCGCAAAGGTCGCATCGTCGACCGTGCGCAGTTCGAGCGTCAGTTCGCGTCCGTCGCGTCCGAACACCCCTTCGGTGATCACCGTCGGCCGCGCGAGATCGAACACGATCCGAGTCCCGTTCGTCCCGTGCGGCGCCAGCCGGACGGCGGAGACGGGGCCGCCCCGGTTGATAGCGCCACCCGGCGTCGCGCCGGCAATGTCGAGCGCGATGCGCTGCGGTGCCGCCAGCACGAAGCTCGACGCATTGGCGATCGGCTGGTCGAAACGCAGCACGATGCGGTCGTGGCGCACTTCGACGCGCTCGACCGACGCCGCCCAGCCGGGCACGCCCGCGAACCAGCAGGCCAGCAATGCGAGAAGCAACGACACCCCCCTGTAATGCAGGCGAGACGCCGCGGCGGTAAAGCGAAAAGGCGCAGCCACATCGGGAGCGGTGCGTCGGGCGGTGGGGCGGATGGTCGCGCTCATCCGTCCGGACTAGCCGCGCAGGTCGCAAAACGTCCTTGCCGGGCAGGGTTAATTTCGCGCTAGGCAAAGAATTGCCGGATTGCCGGCTAAAAGCTGCCAGTTGCTGCACGCCTTCGGGGATGCTACGCACGAGCCAGTACCGGAACGCCGACCCCGTTAAGGCGGCGTTCAGGGCCATTTGGCCGCCCCACTTTCTCGGCGCGGCCCATCCAGGTTGACGTTCGCATGATGCATTTATCCCGTCCCTCGCTCCGCCCGGCTTTTGCCGGCGGGTTTGCGAGCGCGCGGGGTGCTCCAGGCCGGAAGGCGGAGCGTGCAAAGCGAACAGAGGCAGTTTTCGTAACAACCCAGGGCAGCGAACCAGGCGACTTTTTCGCCGGGACGAGCCTTTTCATTGATCGCGCGCGGCCAGCCCCGCAGGGCTCCGCGCCGCGCGACCGGAGAATATTACATGACAACGCGTATGCTGATCGACGCACGGCACCGGGAGGAGACCCGGGTTGCCGTCGTCAAGGGAAACCGAATCGAAGAGTTTGATTTCGAGAGTGCCGAGCGCAAGCAGCTCAAGGGGAATATCTATCTGGCAAAAGTGACGCGCGTCGAGCCGTCGCTGCAGGCCGCATTCATCGATTACGGCGGCAACCGCCATGGATTCCTCGCCTTCAGCGAAATCCACCCCGATTATTACCAGATCCCCAAGGAAGATCGCGACGCGCTCCTGCGCGAAGAGGCCGAGCATGCCGCTGAAGAAGCTGCCTTGCGCGCCCAGCAGGATGCCGAGGACGACCTCCATGACGACGATCATGACGGGGAGCATGAGGACGATGGCTTCGAGCGCGACTCGGACATCGACGAGGCATCGGTCGAGCGTTTCGACGACGATGGCGGGCACGAGCCCGACACCGAAGTGGTCGCCGAGGGTGAGAGCCGTGGCGGCGAAGGCCGTGGCCGGCGCCGCAAGCGCTCCGCATCGGACGATGCCGCGGACGATCTGCAGGCGCGCCGTACGTCGCTGCGCCATCGCTACAAGATCCAGGACGTCATTCGTCGCCGCCAGGTGCTGCTCGTCCAGGTCGTCAAGGAAGAACGCGGCAACAAGGGCGCGGCGCTGACGACGTATCTGTCGCTTGCCGGCCGCTATTGCGTGCTGATGCCCAACACGTCGCACGGCGGCGGGATCAGCCGCAAGATTTCGAACGCCGGCGACCGCAAGCGCTTGAAGACGATCATGGCCGACATGAAGCTGCCCGCGTCGATGGGCTGCATCGTGCGCACCGCCGGCCTCCAGCGCACGCGTGTCGAGATCAAGCGCGACTTCGATTATCTCGCGCGCCTGTGGGACGGGATCCGCGAGACGACCTTGTCCTCCTCGGCACCCGCGCTCGTCTATGGCGACAGCGACCTGATGAAGCGCGCGATCCGCGACATCTATAACAAGGACATCGACGAGGTGATCGTCGAGGGCGCCGAAGGCTATACCCACGCCAAGGAGTTCATGAAGCTCCTGATGCCGAGCCATGCCCGCAAGGTGAAGCACTACAGCGACCCCGTGCCGCTGTTCCAGCGTGCCGGAGTCGAGGAACAGCTTTCGGCGATGTATCACCCGGTGGTGCAGTTGAAGTCGGGCGGTTACCTCGTGATCAACCCGACCGAAGCGTTGGTGTCGATCGACATCAACTCAGGGCGGTCGACGCGCGAGCATTCGATCGAACAGACCGCGACCGCGACCAACCTCGAGGCCGCCGCCGAGATCGCGCGCCAGCTGCGCCTGCGCGACATGGCCGGGCTCGTCGTGATCGATTTCATCGACATGGATAACGGCTCGAACGTCCGCAAGGTCGAGAAGGCGATGAAGGAAGCGCTCAAGAACGATCGCGCGCGCATCCAGATCGGCCGCATCTCGTCGTTCGGCCTGATGGAAATGAGCCGCCAGCGGCTGCGCACCGGCGTGCTCGAAGCCTCGACGCGTCCGTGCCCGCATTGCGAAGGGTCGGGCTTCGTCCGCACTGCTTCGTCGTCGGGGCTCTCGGCGCTGCGCATGCTCGAGGATGAAGCCGCCCAGGGTCGCGGTTCGCAGCTGCTGCTGCGCGCGAGCCAGGAAGCGGCCTTCTATCTGCTCAACCGCAAGCGCGCCGAACTGGCCGAGATCGAGGAGCGCTACGGCGTGCTGATCGAAGTCGCGCAGGATGGCGAGCAGGAAGGCGCGCGCATGTCGGTCGAGGTCTCCGGACCGCCGCCGGCTTATACGCCGCGCTTCGAAGCCGCGATCGAGGAGATCGAGGAAGATTTCGTCGAGGACGAGATCGAAGACGAGATCGAGGAAGAGGAAGAGGAGCAGCCCCGCCAGGCGCGCGAGCCACGCGGCGCCCGCGAGGGCGGCGATCGCCCCGAGCGTGCCGCCGGCGAGGACGAGGGCGGTTCGCGCCGCAAGCGTCGCCGCCGCGGTCGTCGCGGTCGTGCGCGGCCCGAGGGCGAGGCGGCAGCCGATGGCGAAGCATCGGGCGAAGGCGAAGCGCTCGAAACCGGTGACGGTGTCGAGCAGGATGCCGAGCTCGATACCGTCGAGCAGGACGACGCTGCCGAGGCGTCCGTCGCCGCCGAAGGCGAGGGTGGCGAAGGCGGCCGTCGTCGTCGCGGCCGTCGCGGTCGTCGCGGTGGTCGCCGCAATGAGGGCGAGCAGGTCGCTGGCGACACCGGTGGCGAGACCGTGGTCGATGTGCCCGTCGCCGACGTGGTCGAGGCTCCGTTCGCCGAAGCCGAAGCCGAGCCCGAAGCGGAGGCACCCAAAAAGGGTCGCCGTCGTCCCAAGGCGCGCGAAGCCGAGCCCAAGGCCAAGCCGGCGCGCGCTCCCAAGGCCGCTGCGATCGTCGCCGCGCCGGTCGTGACGGAGGCTCCGGTCGAGGCCATCGCACCGGTCGATGCCGACGCCAAGCCGAAGCGGACGCGCCGCAAGAAGCCGGCCGATGCCGTCGTCGCCGAGGCAGCGCCCGCGGACGAAAGCAGCGCAACGATGGACGTGCCCGTCTCGGAAGAGCCGGCGCCCAAGCCGAAACGCACGCGCAAGCCCAAGGCTGCGGTCGTCGCCGCAGCGGAGTCCGACGCGCCGGCGATCGCGCTGGCCGACGGCCTCGACGGTGCGGCTCCGGCCGATGACGCCGCGGACGGCCCCGAAGGCGGGATCGATCCCGATCCGGGCGAAGCCGGCAGCCCGCGTCGCGGCTGGTGGCAGCGCACCTTCGGGGCGTAAGTGACCTCATAGCCTCTAAGCGCCCCTCCCCTTCGGGGGAGGGGTTGCGAAGAACCGCGTCGCATCCCCGTTGCCCCGCACGCGAAACTCGGCGATACCCAGGCGCATGAAGCGACTCTGCGCGGCGTTCGCGGCATCCCTCCTCGTCTGGGCGCAACCCGCGGCGGCGCAGTCGATCCTGCGCGACGCCGAGACCGAGGCGATGTTCAACGACATGGCGCGCCCGCTGATCCTCGCGGCCGGTCTTTCCCCCAACAACGTCCATGTCGTCCTCATCAACGACGATTCGATCAACGCCTTCACCGCCGGCGGGCAGGTGATCTATGTCCATTCGGGGCTGATCCAGGCGGCCGACAATGCCAATCAGGTGCAGGGCGTGATCGCGCACGAACTCGGCCACGTCGCCGATGGCCATGTCGTGCTGATGGATGCCGGCGTCCGGCCGGCGCTCGGCGTGTCGATCCTCAGCATGGTGCTCGGCGTAGCGGCGATCGCCGCGGGTGCGCCCGAGGCCGGTGCCGGCATCCTCTCGGCCGGCACGACCGCCGCGCAAGGCAAGTTCCTCGCCTTCAGCCGCGTCCAGGAATCGACGGCCGATGCGACCGGCGCGAAATTCCTGCGCGAGGCCGGCGTCAGCGGCAAGGGCATGCTGACCTTCTTCAAGAAGCTGCAGAGCGAAGAATATGCTTATGGTCTCAAGAATATCGATCCCTTCGCACAAAGCCATCCTTTGTCGGGCGAGCGCATCGCCGATCTGACCGCCGACGTCACCGCCTCGCCATCGTACAACAAGAAGCCCGACCCGGGGCTCGAAGAGCAGTTCAAGCGCGTCAAGGCAAAGCTGATGGGCTTCGTCTCCGATCCCAAGACGACGCTCAACGTCTTCCCGGACGAAGATCAGAGCATCTACGCCCATTATGCCCGCGCTTATGCGTGGCACAAATCGGCTTATCCCGAAAAGGCCGATGCGGAAGCGGCGGCGTTGATCAAGGCCGAGCCGCACGACCCGTATTTCCTCGAAATCCAGGGTCAGATCCTGCTCGAGGCGGGCAAGCCGGTCCAGGCGATCGCGCCGTTGCGCGAGGCGACCGAGCGTTCGAACAATGCCCCGCTGATCGCGACGACCTTCGGCCACGCGCTGATCGCGACCGAGGACAAAGCGAATTATCCCGAGGCGATCAAGGTGCTGCGCCAGGCGGTGGCGCGCGACGACGACAATCCGTTCGCCTGGTATCAGCTCGGCACTGTGTACGAGGCGACCGGCGACCAGAACCGCGCTTTGCTCGCCAGCGCCGAACAGGCCAGCCTCACCGGCAACGTCCGCGTCGCGGCCTATAGCGCACGCGGCGCGATGCAGGGTTTGCCGCCCAATTCGGTCGACTGGATCCGCGCGCAGGACATCGCGCTCGCGGCGCAGAACGAGATCGACGAGAACCCCAAGAAATATAAGAAGAAACGCTGATGCGCGCGTCGTGGAATTCGCTGGTCCTGGCGCTCGTCGCCGGGTTGATCGGCGCTGCCGCCTTTGCCGGGATCGAACGGCTCGTGCCCGTGGCGAGAGGCGAACGGGCGCGAGTCGAGGGCGTGGTGCATGATTATGTGCTGGCGCATCCCGAGATCATCCCCGCCGCGATGGACGCCCTGCGCGACCGCGAGCACGCCGCCACTATCGCCACCAACCGCACCGCGATCTACAACCCGGTCGGCAGTGCTTGGGCGGGGAGCGCCACGCCCGACGTAACCTTGGTCGAATATTTCGACTATAATTGCGGCTATTGCCGCGCCAGCCTGCCGACGATCGCGCAGTTGCTGAAGAGCGACCCCAGGATCCGCATCGTCTATCGCGATTATCCGATCCTCGCGCAGAGCAGCGTCGATGCTGCGCGGACGAGCCTGGCGGCGGCCGAGCAGGGCAAATTCCAGGGCTTCCACGATGCGCTGTACGCTGGTGGCCCGGTGACGCCGCAGAGCATCGCGGCAGCAGCGAAAAGCGCGGGCGTGGATGCGGCGCGCGCCGCCGCGTTCGCGCCGCGCGCCGAGGCGGAGATCACGTCGAACGAAACCGTCGCACGTGCGCGCGGCATGACCGGCGCGCCGAGTTGGGTGATCGGCAACAAGGTCGTGTCGTCGGCGCTGCCGCTGGAGGAATTGCAGAAAGCCGTGGCGGAGGCGCGCGCGGCCAAATAACCGTCGCCCCGGCGAAGGCCGGCGCCGCTGGGTCGGGCGCGAACGGGGTGCCACGAACGCAGCGGCCCCGGCCTACGCCGGGGCGACGTTGTGTACCGGCCGGTTGTTATCTCTTCCTCGCCCCCCTATCTGCGCAACCAGAAACGGGGACAGCATGGACACCATCTTATCGGTCGCGGGCGTGTCGAAGACGTACGCCTCGGGGCATCGCGCGCTCGAGCCCGTCGATCTCGACATCGCGCGCGGCGAGATATTCGCTTTGCTCGGGCCGAACGGCGCGGGCAAGACCACGCTCATCTCGATCATCTGCGGCATCGTCACGCCCTCCACCGGCTCCGTGACCGTGCTCGGCCATGACGCGCAAAAGGACTTCCGCAGCGCGCGCCGCGCGATCGGGCTCGTCCCGCAGGAACTGTCGGTCGACATGTTCGAGACGGTGCTCGCCACCGTCAA
>CAXTEO010000153.1:0-8573 GCA_964243205.1 uncultured Sphingomonas sp. | reverse complement strand
TCCATCGCAGGGACCTTGGACTTGGCCTTCTGCGGATCGCGGCCCTTGCGGACCAGCTGGTTGATTGTCGGCATTGAATCTCTTCACCTTGACTGTTGGTTACTTTGCTGGAGCCTTGACGCTCGGGAATACAAAAAGGACCGTTGGGAACGATTGTCCCCCGGGCCCTGGAATGCATCCAGCAATGTTCAAGCACCGTCCCGGAGCGGAACTCCGGTCGAGCGGGGGTGCGCATACAATGCGACTCGGCTGGGGTCAACAGCGCTGTGGCTGCGGCGCCCTGCCCTTCCCGCTTTCACGGATGACAAAAGCGGCTGATCCGGTAAGGCCACTGTCCATGACAACGACCCCTTACGACCTGCTCATCATCGGTGGCGGGATCAATGGCTGCGCGATCGCGCGCGAGGCCTCGCTGCTGGGCCTCACCGTCCTGCTGGTCGAACGCGACGATCTTGCTGCGCATACCTCGTCGGCCTCGACCAAGCTGATCCATGGTGGCTTGCGCTATCTCGAATATTACGAGTTCAAGCTCGTCGCCGAAGCGCTGCGCGAGCGCGAGCGGCTGGTCAAGGCGGCGCCGCACATCATCCACCCCTTGCGCTTCGTGCTGCCGCAGGAGAATGCGGTGCGGCCGTGGTGGATGGTGCGGCTCGGACTGTATCTCTACGATTTCCTCGGCGGCAAGATGACGCTGGCCCGCTCGCGTGGTCTGCGCACCGGCGACACCGCCTATGTCACTCCGCTCAAGGGCGGATCGAAAGGCTTCGTCTATTCCGACGCGTTCGTCGACGATGCGCGACTGACCGTGCTCAACGCGATCGACGCTGCCGCCAACGGCGCCGAGATACTGGTCGGCACCGCCGTCGAGTCAGCGCGGCGCGAGGACGGGATGTGGCATGTGGCCTTGTCCGACGGGCGCGAGGTGACGGCGCGCGCGATGGTCAACGCCGCGGGGCCGTGGGTCCACCAGATGCTCGGCAAGCTCGGCGTCAACGCCGCCTCGGGCGTGCGGCTCGTCAAGGGCAGCCATATCGTCGTGCCCAAATTGTTCGACGGGGAGCACGCCTATATCCTGCAACAGCCCGACCGCCGCATCGTCTTCGCCATTCCCTATCAGGGTGCGTTCACCGAGATCGGCACGACCGACATTCCGGTCGATGCCCCCGAGGACGCCAGGATCGACGATGCCGAGATCGCCTATCTGTGCGAGGCGGTGAACTTGCATTTCAAACGGCAGATCACCCCGGCCGACGTCACCTCGACCTGGTCGGGCGTGCGGCCGCTCTATGACGACGGGGCGAGCGAGGCCAAGGCGGTGACGCGCGATTACGTGCTCGAACTCGACACGAACGGCCCTGTCCTGCTGTCGATCTTCGGCGGCAAGATCACCACGGCGCGCCATCTCGCCGAGGAAGCGTTGGAAAAGCTCGCTCGGCCGATGGGCTTCGCCGCACACCCCGTCACTCGCACGCGCATTTTCCCGGGCGGCGCGATTGCCGACTTCGCAACCTATCTGGGGCAAGTGCGCGCGACCTGGCCGTTCCTCGGCGACGCGCGGTCGGAGCGAATGGCACATGCATACGGATCGATGCTCGGCGAAATGCTCGCCGCCGTTCAAAGCGCGGCCGATCTCGGCGCCGATCTCGGTGGCGGGTTGACCGAGATCGAGGTGCGCTGGCTGCACGACCGCGAATGGGCGCGCGCGCCCGACGACGTTCTCATGCGGCGCAGCAAGCTCGGGCTCCATCTGTCACCGGCAGAGCGCGACGCCTTTGCCGAACGGTGGAACGCGCTCTTTTCTTCCGCATCGCGGCAAAACGCCTTGTAACGGGCGGTACAAAAGCCGATTTGGCGGGTCTCGACATTCCCTTCCCAAGCCGAGGTTCCCCATGACCACCACCGCCAACGCCTTCGCAGCGCACTCCGCCGACGCGCCTTTCGCCCCCTTCTCGTTCGAACGCCGCGACCCGCAGGCCGACGACGTCGCGATCGACATCCTGTTCTGCGGCGTCTGCCACAGCGACCTTCACACCGCGCGTGGCGAATGGGGCGGCACGCACTATCCGTGCGTACCCGGCCATGAGATCGTCGGTCGCGTCACCGCGGTCGGCAGCAACGTCACCAAGTTCGCGGTCGGTGATCTGGCCGGCGTCGGCTGCATGGTCGACAGCTGCGGCCATTGCCCGTCGTGCACCGACGGCGAAGAGCAATATTGCGAGACGACCGGCTTCGTCGGCACCTATAATGGCCAGGACACGCGCTCGGGCGGCTACACCTTCGGCGGCTATTCCGACCATATCGTCGTCAAGCAGGATTTCGTGCTCAAGGTGACGCATGACGAGGGCGATCTCGCCGCCGTCGCGCCGCTGCTGTGCGCCGGCATCACCACCTATTCGCCGCTGCATCACTGGAAGGTCGGCGCCGGCCAGAAGGTCGGGATCGTCGGTCTCGGCGGCCTCGGCCATATGGGCGTAAAGATCGCCAAGGCGATGGGCGCCGACGTCTATGTGTTCAGCACTTCGCCGGGCAAGCGTGAGGATGCCAAGCGGCTGGGCGCGACCGACCTGATCGTGTCGAAGGATGCCGAGGCGATGACCGAACATGCCAACAGCTTCGACTTCATCCTCAACACCGTCGCGGCGAGCCACGATCTCGACCAGTTCCTCGCTCTGCTCAAGCGCGACGGCACGATGACGCTGGTCGGCGTGCCCGAGGAGAAGCACCCCTCGCCCGATGTCGGCGCGCTTGTGTTCAAGCGCCGCTCGCTCGCCGGCTCGCTGATCGGCGGGATCAAGGAGACGCAGGAGATGCTCGATTTCTGCAAGCAGCATGGCCTGACCTCGGACATCGAGATGATCGACATCCAGGACATCGACACCGCGTACGACCGGATGGTGAAGAGCGACGTGAAGTATCGCTTCGTGATCGACATGCAGTCGCTGAAGGCGGCGTAAGCGCGAGAGGGAGCGGCACCGAACCGCGCCGCCGTCTCTTTGCAATACGCTTCCCCGGCGAAGGCCGGGGCCCAGTAACGGAACGGTCGAATGCTAGCGCTTGCGCTCCGTTGCCTTGACCTTCGCTACTGGGCCCCAGGTCCCGCCGGGGAAGCGATTTTGTTTTATGTGATTCTGCCCTAAAGCGCCGGCAATGCCCTCCCCCATCCATGTCGCCGCCCTTTACCGCTTCGCGCGCTTTCCCGACCCGGCAGCGTTGCGCGCACCCCTGCTCGACCTGTGCGCCGCAAACGGTGTGCGCGGCACGCTCCTGCTCGCACGCGAAGGGATCAACGGCACGATCGCAGGTCCCGAAGCCGGCATCGCCGCCGTCGTCGCGCACATCCGCACCTTGCCCGATTGCGCCGACATCACCGTAAAATACAGCCATGCCGCGACGATGCCGTTCCATCGCCTGAAAATCCGGCTCAAGCGCGAGATCGTGACGATGGGCGAGCCCGATATCGACCCGCTCGGCGGCACCGGCACCTATGTCAAACCGGCCGACTGGAACGCACTGATCGACCGCCCCGACACCGTCGTGATCGACACGCGCAACGCGTATGAGGTCAAGGTCGGCAGCTTCGCCGGCGCGATCGACCCGCAGACCGCCAGTTTCAGCGACTTCCCCGCCTGGGCCCGCGCGCACCGCGCCGAGCTGGAGGGCAAGACGGTCGCGATGTTCTGCACCGGCGGCATCCGCTGCGAGAAATCGACCGCCTTCCTCAAGGCCGAGGGCCTGGGCGACGTCCATCATCTCGAAGGCGGCATCCTCAAATATCTGGAAGAAGTGCCCGCTGCGGAGAGCCGGTGGCAAGGCGAATGCTTCGTGTTCGACGAGCGCGTCGCGGTCGGCCACGGGCTGGCGCCGGGCAGCCACGCGCTATGCCGCGGCTGTCGGATGCCGGTCAGCGTCGCGGACCGCGCGTCGCCGCTGTACGAGGAAGGCGTCGCCTGCCCGGCCTGCGCGGCGACGAGCGACGCGCCCAAGCGCGCCGCTGCCGCCGAGCGTCATCGCCAGGTCAAGCTGGCCGAGGCACGGGGCGAAGCGCATGTCGGGGCCCGTTTCGACGTAGAAACGATAGAATCGGACTGAAACCAACTGCGCCGCGGCATGACCACGCCAAGTCAAAAGAATCGCAATTCAAGTAAAAAGCGGAATTACATAGACGTTTTGCTATACGTCATGTATAGATCAGGCCGTGATCGACGTACCGATGCCTATTCCGGCGGCCGATACTGGCCTTACGTGCGCTCTGTGCGGCGACGATCGGCACGAGGCGCTCTTTCGCAAGAACGGCTATGATCTGGTCAGTTGCCGGTCGTGCGGCTTGGCCTATCTTGCCAATCCGCCGTCGGCCGCGGCAATCGCCGCGCTCTACACCGACGACGTCGCCTATCACGGCGCGCTGCAGGACCCGAACGACCCCGAAGTCGTCCGGATGCGCGCGACCGCCCGGCAGCATCTCCGTTTCCTGCGCCGCAGCGTGCCGCGCGCCCAGGGCGTCACGCTGCTCGATATCGGCTGCTCGACCGGACTGTTCCTCGATGAAGCGCGCGCCGCCGGTTTCGACGTGCGGGGCGCCGAACTGTCGCCACACAGCGCCGCCGTCGCGCGCGACCAGCTCGAGCTGCCCGTCCATGTCGGCGACTGGCGCGACGCCGGCTATGCCGATGCCAGCTTCGACGTCGTCACCCTGTTCGACGTGATCGAACATCTGAGCGACCCGGAAGCGGAACTGGTGGCGATCCGCCGGCTGCTCAAGCCCGGCGGCATCCTGTTGCAGTCCACCCCCAATATCGACGGGCTGTTCCCGCGCCTGTCGCTCCCGCTGGCCAAGCGGCTGGATTACTGGCCGCATCCCGAGCCGCCCTACCATTTGTTCCAATTCTCCAGGCGGACGCTGGGCCGGCTGACCGAAAAGGCGGGATACGAGCCGCTCCGCATCGACCAGACGCGGATCGGGCTCGATTACACCTTCGGCACCCCGGCCGCTTGGAAGGTCAGCCCGAAGATGCTCGCCTACGCGGTGCTGTTCGCCCCGACCGCCTGGGTGGGCCCGTGGATCGGGATGGGCGACTGGCTGTACCTCGCGGCGCGCCCGTCGCTTCAGTAGGAGCGCCCGACCAACACGCGTTCGACCGCAGGCGCGCCGGTGAAGACGCAAGCGCCATCCACCACAGCCTGCTCCATCGGCGCGTTGCGGATGGTCAGCTTTAAGGCCTTCAACCGCTCGACCACCGCGTCGAGCGCGGAACCGGTCGGCTTCGACCATTGCACTTCGAGCCAGCCGGGGTTCTTCACGCCCTCGGCGAAATGTGCCTCGACCGCAGCGAAATCGGCCCCGGGCGTGATGCTCGCCTCGAGCCGCTGGCGCGCCTCGCTGTGCAGCGACGCCTGGATCTCGGTCAGCGTCGCCGAAACCGCCGCGACGAAATCGCCCTGCGCGACCACCGCGCTGTCGAGCTTGCCGTCTTCGCGGTACAGCCGGTCGCGGCGAATCACCGAGACGTTGCCGCCCGCCATGTCGCGCCCACCGACTTCGATCACGATCGGCGCACCTTTCTTGACCCAGCTCCAGCGCTTGGTCGCAGCCTTGCCGAACTTGAGGTCGAGCAGCGCGCGCACCGGCTCGCCGAGCGCCGATTGCGCGGCAAGCTGCGCCTGCAACGCCTTGCAATAATCAATCAGCGCGGCGTCCTCAGGGCTCTCGCGCAGCATCGGCACGATCACCACCTGCCACGGCGCGATCCGTGGCGGCACGCGCAGGCCGTCATCGTCGCCATGCACCATGATCACGCCGCCGATCATGCGAGTCGACACGCCCCAGCTGGTCGTGTTGGCGAGTTCGAACACGCCTCCCGAATTCTGGAACTTGATGTCCTGCGCGCTCGCGAAATTGGTGCCGAGGAAGTGCGAGGTGCCGGCCTGCAGCGCCTTGCCGTCCTGCATCATTGCCTCGATGCTGTAGGTCGACACCGCGCCGGGGAAGCGCTCGTTCTCGGGCTTCTCGCCGGCAACCACCGGCAACGCCAGGCAATCCTCGGCGAAGCTGCGATAGACTTCGAGCATCTTGAGAGTCTCTTCGCGCGCTTCCTCGGCGGAGGCGTGCGCGGTATGGCCTTCCTGCCAGAGGAATTCGCTGGTGCGCAGGAACATGCGGGTGCGCATCTCCCAGCGCACGACATTGGCCCATTGGTTGATCAGCACCGGCAGGTCGCGCCAGGACTGCACCCAGCGCGCGAACGCCGCGCCGATCACCGTCTCCGAGGTCGGGCGGACGACGAGCGGCTCCTCGAGCTTGGCGCTCGGGTCGGGCTTGAGGCCGCCCTTGCCGTCGCTCACCAGCCGGTGATGCGTGACGACCGCCATCTCCTTGGCGAAGCCCTCGACATGGCTCGCTTCCTTCTCGAAATAGGAGAGCGGGATGAACAAGGGGAAATAGCAATTCTCGTGACCGGTCGCCTTGATCCGGTTGTCGAGCAGGCGCTGGATCCGCTCCCAGATGCCATAGCCCCACGGCCGGATCACCATACAGCCGCGCACGCCCGATTCCTCGGCAAGATCGGCTTCTGTGATGACGGACTGGTACCAGGCGGAGAAATCGGCCTCGCGGGTGACGGGGAGTGCATGCTTGATCATGGCCGAGCGGATAGCGCGGTCAAACGCCGGCGTCACCCCGCAGTTGCTACGGCGCTAGGCCGAGCGGCGAAAGACCAGCATCAGGTTGTTGGCGGGCATCGCGATGATCGGGTCAAGCATGAAACCCGTCGCCGCCGTCCGCACCGCCTCGACCGAGCGGATGCCCCAGCGCGGATCGCGCGCACGCAGCGACTCGTCGAAGGCGAGATTGCTCGGCGCGGCTGGCACGTCCTCCTGAAGGAAGGGACCGTAAAGGATCAGCGGCGCCCCGGCCGCGAGGACGCGCGCCGCGCCCGCCATCAGCCCGAGCGTCGCGTCCCACGGACTGATATGGACCATGTTGACGCAGAGGATCGCGTCAGCGCGATCGACCGGCCAGCACGGCGCTGCGGCATCGAGGTCGAGCGGCGGCCGGACATTCTCGATCCCGTCGCACCACGCCGCGATCGATCCGCGCGCCGCGGCATCGGGATCGCTCGGCTGCCAATCCAACGCCGGGAATTCGCCGGCGAAATACGCGGCATGCTCGCCTGATCCGCTGGCGATCTCGAGCACGGTGCCCGAGCGCGGCAGGACGTCACGCAGCACGTCGGCGATCGCCATGCGGTTGCGCACCGTGGCGGGCGCATGCCGCCGCGACTCGCTGCCCGCCTCGGCCGGGATCCACGGCGCGCTCAGGCGGGCACGCCTTCGAGCAGGCGTTTGGCGCGCAGATACATTTCGAGCCGCTGCACCGCGAAGATGCCGAGCGACAGCGCCGCCAGCCCGTCGACCAGCACATTGACGTCGAAGTGCAGCGCCTGCCCTTCGGTCTGCGCGATCATCTTGGCGGCGATCAGCCCGACGATGATCAGCAGCGCCCAGATCGAGCCCTTCTGCATCAGCGCGCCCGTCGCGGGATCGAGATGGATCCGCATCGTCTTGCCCCGCTGCCAGCCGATCGCGCCGCCGATCACCAACGCCAGCGCGGCCACGCCCCAGCCCGCCGGGGTCGGTGGAGTCTTGGCGAACAGATAGGCGACGACCGCGGCATAGAGCGTCGGCACGATCCACAATTGGTCGATCCTGAGCGGGCGCACCCGCATCAGCCGCTTGCCGCGCATCGCGATGACGATGCCGAACACCAGCACCATGATGACGATCTGCGGCCAGCCCGGCTGAACTTGGTGCACCTGCATAGATTCCCCCTCTTATTCCGCGGCTTGCGCGAGTCCCGGGTCCTTCCATACCAGCACCGGCTTGCGCGCCGCCAGCGTTTCGTCGAGCCGCGCACGCGGGGCGAAGTGGGGCGCGAACTTGAGGCTGATATCGCCCGCCTTGGCGCGCTCGGCGACCGAGCGTAGCGCCGTGATGAACTGGTCGAGCGCAGCCCGGGATTCGGTCTCGGTCGGCTCGATCAGCATCGCGCCATGGACGACCAGCGGGAAGTACATCGTCATCGGGTGGAACCCCTCGTCGATCAGCCCCTTGGCGACGTCGATCGTCGAGAAGCCTTCAGCGAGGTTCTCATCCGAGAACAAGGCCTCATGCATGCAGGGGCCGGACGCGCCGAACGGCGCCTCTAGCGTATCGTCGAGGCTGCGCAGGACGTAATTGGCATTGAGCACCGCATCCTCCGACACCTGGCGCAGGCCATCGGCACCGTGGCTGAGGATATAGGTCAGCGCACGCGTGAACATGCCCATCTGGCCGTGGAACGCGACCATCCGGCCGAACGCGCCGGCATGATGCTCGCCCGCCGTCTCCTCCTCGACGAGGTGGAAGCCGTCGTCGGTCTGCTCGACGAACGGCAGCGGGGCATAGGGCGCCAGCGCCTGCGAGAACACCACCGGCCCCGAGCCCGGCCCGCCGCCGCCGTGCGGCGTCGAGAAGGTCTTGTGGAGGTTGATGTGCATCGCATCGATGCCGAGATCGCCCGGGCGCACGCGGCCGACGAT
>CAXTEO010000152.1:0-8632 GCA_964243205.1 uncultured Sphingomonas sp. | reverse complement strand
TGGCCGATCAGGTCGAAATCGACGAAGCTGTCGTTCATCGGCGTGACGAGCGTGTCGCCGCGGCTTGCCGCGAGGCGCGCGAACGTGTCGTCGCGCCCGGGCGTGTCGACCACCAGGAAATCCACGTCGGTGGCGAGATCGTCCCACACGTCGGAAAACCGCGCTTCGCTTTCGCCGTCATGCGTCGCGTGGCGTGGGATCGCCAGGTCGCGCCCGGTGCGCTTCACCGTCGCCGCGCGATTGTCGAAATAGCGTCCCATCGTGCGCTGGCGATGGTCGAGGTCGAACGCCGCGACGCGCGCGCCGCGCGCGGCCAGCGCGATCGCCACGTGGACCGCGGTGGTCGATTTGCCCGTGCCGCCCTTTTCGTTGGCAAAGACGATGATATGTGGCTTTCGCGCAGCAGTCGCCACCGTGATCGTTTCCTAGTCTTGTCGGGTCCGGCGGCGCCCCATAGAAAGCGCGCCCGTCTATCAAGGCGTCCTTACCGAAGGCCAAAGCCCCGTGCAAACCATCCGTACCCTCGAAGCGCTCCGTTCCGGGATCGCCACCTTTCGCGGGGAGGGGGCGAGCGTGGCGCTGGTACCGACGATGGGCGCGCTGCACCGCGGGCATATCGCGCTGATCGAGGCAGCGAAGCGGCCGGGGCGCAAGGTCGTCGCGTCGATCTTCGTCAATCCCAAGCAGTTCGGCCCGAGCGAGGACCTGTCGCGCTATCCGCGGCGCGAAGCGGCCGATGCGCGGATGCTCGCCGAAGCGGGCTGCGACCTGGTGTGGATGCCGCCGGTCGAGGCGATGTATCCGGACGGCTTTGCCACCAATATCTCGGTCTCGGGCGTGAGCGAGGGCCTAGACGGTGCCGCGCGGCCGGGGCATTTCGATGGCGTCGCGACCGTCGTCGCGAAGCTGTTCAACCAGGTGCGGCCCGATATCGCTTTGTTCGGCGAGAAGGATTTCCAGCAGCTCGCCGTGATTCGCCGGATGGTCGCCGATCTCGATTTCGGGATCGAAATCCTCGGCGTGCCGACGCAGCGCGACGATGACGGGCTCGCGCTCTCCTCGCGCAATATCTATCTCGACGATGCGCAACGCGCGGCGGCGGTGGCCTTGCCGCGCGCACTCGGCGTCGCGGCCAAGGCGATCGCGCGCGGCGACGATCCCGCAGCGGCGCTGGCGACGGCGCGCGAGGCACTGGTCGCGGCGGGGTTCGCGGTCGATTATGTCGAACTGGTCGATGCCGCGACGTTGCAACCGGCGGCGCCCGCCGATCGCGACCGGAGGCTGGTCGCCGCCGCCAGGCTCGGCGCGACTCGGCTGATCGACAATCTCGCCGTGCCCGCGCTCGACCACGGCTGACGCGCGTTAATCTTTTGTTGACCCTGTTCCTGCATGGTCGGGGCAGCAAAATGGTTAACGGGGGTTTTACGACATGGGCAGTAGCCTGAAACACGCACAGTTTCTCATCGACAGTCGCTTGGCCGATGCGGCGCGCGGCGATGCCGATGCGTGCTACGAACTCGGCATGGTCTATTCGAGCGGATCGGCCGGAATCGGCGTCGACCTGATCGAAGCGCACAAATGGTTCAACCTCGCCGCGGTCGCCGGCAGCGAGATCGCCAAGGATTGCCGCCGCGACATCGCCGAGGACATGAGCGCACGCGAAATCGCCACCGCGCAAGCCGCGGCGCGCGCTTTCCTCGTCAGCACGCAGCGCCGCGCGGCCTGATCCTTACTCCGCCGCTGCCGCGACCTTCTTGGCAGGGGCTTTCTTTGCGGCCGGCTTCTTCGCCGCCGGCTTCTTCACGACCGCGGGCTTTGCCGCCGCTGCGTCTGCCGTTGCAGGCTTCTTGGCCGCTGACTTCTTTGCGGGCGCTTTCTTGGCGACCTTCTTCTTGCCCTTTGTCGGCGGTGCCACGGCTGCGCGCGCGTCGATCAACTGGGCGGCTTCCTCGAGCGTCAGCGCATCCTTCTCGATCGACTTGGGCAGCGTCGCATTGGTCGTGCCGTCGGTGACGTACGCGCCGTAACGCCCCTCCATCAGCTTGATTTCGGCTTCGGTCCTGGGATGCAGCCCCAGCACTTTCAACGGCGCTTGCGCGCCGCGCTGCGGACGCCCGCCTCCGGCCGCCGCTTCGGCGAGCTTGACGACGGCGGTGTTCATGCCCGTCTCGAACACATCGGCGGTCGAGGTCAGCCGGGCATATTTGCCGGCATGCGCCAGATACGGCCCATAGCGCCCGATCGAGGCGGTGATCGGCTCGCCGCTCTCGGGATGCGTGCCGACGGTGCGCGGCAAGCTCAGCAGCTTGAGCGCCCATTCCAGATCGAGCTCGGGAATGTCCTTCGGGATCGAGGCGCGCTTGGCCTCCTTGCCCTCGCCGAGCTGGATGTACGGGCCGAACCGCCCCGACTTGCGCTCGACCGGCAGGCCGGTTTCCGGATCCTGGCCGAGCGTTTCGGGGCCGGCATCCTCGCCCTCCGCACCGGGCTGGCCGAAGCGGCGGGTATATTTGCACTCGGGATAGTTCGAGCAGGCCACGAACGCGCCGAACTTGCCGCCGCGCAAAGCGAGCTGGCCCTTGCCGCAATTCGGGCACAGCCGCGGATCGCTGCCATCGGCCATCGCCGGGAAGAGGTAGGGGGCCAGGAACTTGTCAAGCTCGGCGGTCACTTCGGACGGCTTCTGCTCCATCACTTCGGTGGTGCGCGGCTTGAAGTCCTTCCAGAACGCCTCGAGCACGGCCTGCCATTCGGCGCGGCCGCCCGAGACTTCGTCGAGTTCGTCCTCGAGCCCGGCGGTGAAATCATAGCCGACATATTTCTCGAAGAAACGTTCGAGGAAGGCGGTTACGAGACGGCCCGATTCCTCGGCGAAGAAGCGGTTCTTCTCGACGCGGACATATTCGCGGTCCTTGAGCGTCTTGATGATCGAGGCATAAGTCGACGGGCGCCCGATGCCGAGCTCCTCCAAGCGCTTGACCAAAGACGCTTCGGAGAAGCGCGGCGGCGGCTGGGTGAAATGCTGTTCGGCGGTCACGCCTTTCTTGGCCGGCGCATCGCCCTCGCGCAGCCGCGGCAGGCGCTTGGCGTCTTCGTCCTGCGTGTCGTCCGAACCCTCTTCGTAGAGCGCTAGATAGCCGGGGAAGAGCATGACCTGTCCGGTCGCGCGCAGCCCGGTCTGGCCGGTGCCGTCGAGCATTTCGACCGTGGTCCGCTCCATCCGCGCGCTTGCCATCTGGCTGGCCAGCGCGCGCTTCCAGATCAGATCGTACAGCCGGGCATGGTCGCCGCCGCCGGCCTTGTCCTTGGCAAAGTCGGTCGGGCGAATCGCTTCATGCGCTTCCTGCGCATTCTTGGCCTTGGTCTGGTAGACGCGCGGCTTGTCGGGGACGTAGCTCGCGTCATAGCGGTTGGCGACGGCGAGCCGCGCGGCGGAGATGGCGCTCGAATCCATCTGCACGCCGTCGGTACGCATGTACGTGATCGCGCCGTCCTCGTAGAGCCCCTGCGCGATCCGCATCGTGTGATCGGCCGAGAAGCCGAGCTTGCGCGACGCTTCCTGTTGCAAGGTCGAGGTGGTGAACGGCGGCGGCGGGTTGCGCGTCGCCGGCTTGACCTCGACCGTCTGCACGGTGAAACGGCCAGCCTCGACCGCGGCCTTGGCGCGCATCGCGGTGCCTTCTTCGCCGATCGACAGGCGGTCGAGCTTCTTGCCCTCGAACTGGACGAGCCGCGCCTGGAAGGGCGTGCCGTCCTGCTCCATGTCGGCCGTGACCGACCAATGTTCCTGCGCGCGAAACGCTTCGATCTCGCGCTCGCGGCTGACGATCAGCCGCAGCGCGACCGATTGCACGCGGCCGGCCGACTTGGCGCCCGGTAGCTTGCGCCACAGCACCGGCGAGAGCGTGAAGCCGACCAGATAATCGAGCGCACGCCGCGCACGATAGGCATCGATCAGATCGGTATCGAGCTCGCGCGGATGCTTCATCGCCTCGGTCACCGTCGCCTTGGTGATCGCGTTGAAGGTGACGCGCTGGACGTCCTTCGGGAGCGCCTTGCGGTTACGGAGCACTTCCTGGACGTGCCACGAGATCGCTTCGCCTTCGCGATCGGGATCGGTCGCGAGGATCAGGCGGTCGGCGGTCTTGGCGAGATCGGTGATCGCCTTCAATTGCTTCGCCTTGTCGGCGTAATTTTCCCATTCCATCGCGAAGCCCTCGTCGGGATTCACGGAGCCATCTTTGGGCGGCAGGTCGCGGACATGGCCGTAGGAGGCCAGGACGCGGTAATCCGAGCCAAGATATTTCTCGATGGTCTTCGCCTTGGCGGGCGATTCTACGATGACAAGCTGCATGGCGGTTCAAAGCGTCCTTACGTGTACGCGCGAGGATGGAGAGACGGAGGCGGCGCCGTCAAGCGGGGGGTGCTCTGCCACAGCGCCGCCGTTGGAGGACAGCATTTTGTGGACCCGGTCGAAATGCCGTCACGCTTGCCGTCGTGTCACCGCTGGCCGGCAGCTTCCAGGATCAGGCCGGCAATCTCGCGCGGATGCGAAATCAGCGAAAGGTGGCTCGATGCGAGCTCGATCGTCTTGGCTGCCATCCGCTTGGCCATGAAGCGTTCGAGCTCGGGGTCGATCGTCCGGTCCTGCGTCGAGACGGCGTAGAAACTGGACTTCGAGCGCCACGCCGCCTGCGTCGTCCGCCCGGCGAGCAACGCCTTGTGGAACGGCTGCTGCACGGCGTAGAGCGCGCGGGCCTTGGCCGCGGGCAAGTCGCCCGCAAAGTCGCGCAGAAAGGCTTGCTCGCTAAGCCGCCCCTCGTCGCCGTCGAACACGATTCCGGCCGAGGCCGGCGGCGTCGCGAACCGTTTTGCGAGCGCGGCATAATCCTCGCCCGCATCGGGCGCGCGCGCCGCGACATAGACCAATGCGCTGACATTGGGCGCGACGCCCGCTTCCGACACGATCATGCCGGAGAAGGAATGGCCGGCAAGCACGGTCGGCCCGTCCTGCCGCGCCAGCACCTTGCGCGCCGCGGCAACCGCATCCTCCAGCGTGGTCAGCGGATTCTGCACCGAGGTGACGTTGAGACCGGCCGCCTGCAGCAGCGGGATGACCTCCGACCAGCTCGATCCGTCGGCGAACAGGCCGTGGACCAGCACCACGTTGCGCGCGACCGGCGGCCTCGGCGCGGCCGCCGTAACGCCCGGCTGCAACAATCCGGCCACCCCCAGCGCGGCAAGCGCGACGACGTGGCGGCGATCGACCAGATGTCGGGAATCGGTTGGCATGGCGAAATGTCCTGGAAGGGGGAGGCCGAGCGATGCGCTATCGAAACGCGCGTCCCCCCACAATGGCCGCCTACGCGATCGGCGCACCGGACCCTTCAGACAAGCGCCACACGCCCACCGGCGTGCCGCTCCAGCCGCCCCGCCAGCTCGAGCTCCAGCAGCACCGTCTGCACGATCGCCGGCGAATGCCCCGACTGGCGAATCAGCTCGTCGATCGCGACCGGCACCGGGCCCAGCAGCGCGGTCAGGTCGCGACGCTCGGCATCGCTCGCATCTTCGGGCGGCGGCGCGGTGAAGGCGTCGCGCGCGGTCCGCACCATCCGGCCGTCGATCGGACGCACCGTCTCGAGCACGTCGGCCGCGGATTGGATCAAGGTCGCGCCGTCGCGGATCAATACGTTGCAGCCTTGCGCGCGCGGGTCGAGCGGGCTGCCGGGGACGGCCATCACTTCGCGGCCCAGCTCGGCCGCGAGTCGCGCGGTGATCAGCGAGCCGGATTTGGGCGCGGCCTCGACCACCACTGTGCCGAGCGCCAATCCGGCGATGATGCGGTTGCGATACGGAAAGTGACGCGCGCGCGGCTCGGTGCCGGGTGGTTGCTCGGCGATCAGCAGCCCGTCGTGCGCGATCCGCTCCTGCAACGCGGCATTTTCGGGCGGATAGACCACGTCGATCCCGCCGGCGATCACCGCGATCGTCCCCGAGTCGATCGATCCGGCATGCGCCGCGGTGTCGATGCCGCGCGCCAGCCCCGACACGGCGCTCACCCCGTCGCGGCCCAGTTCCGCGGCGAGCTGACGCGCAAAGCGGCATGCCGCGGCCGAGGCGTTGCGCGCGCCGACCATCGCGATCGTCGTGCGCGCCAGCAGCGCGGATTGCCCGCGCAGCAGCAATGCCGGTGGCGCGTCGTCGAGCTCGGCCAGCAGCGGCGGATAATCGGCATCGCCGAGGAAAAGGTGGCGCGCGCCAAGTCGGGCGGCCTGCGCCAGTTCGCGCTCGGCGAGCGCTACGGGCGCGACGGCTGGCGGCGTGCCGCCGCCGCGCGCCGCAAGCCGGGGCAGCGCGGCGATCGCCGCCTCGGCCGTGCCGAAGCGGGCGAGCAATTGGGCATAGGTCACCGGCCCGATCTGCGGCGTGCGGATCAGACGGAGGCGGGCGATGGCGCTTGCCGTCGCTTGCTGCGTCTCGCGCCGTCCGTCAGCTATGCGCCCCGCCCGTGGCCATTGCCTTGCTCCCCCGCTTTGTCCTCAGCTGGCTCGTCGGCCGATGCGCGGTTCGACTCCGCCGACCAGCCGCTCGATGTTCGCGCGGTGCTTCCACACCACCAGCAATGCGAGCGCGAGCAGGAGCAGAACCACGTCGAACTGCGAGAAGAACGCCGCGCTGAGCGGCGCGCTCACCGCCGCGGCGAGGCCGGCGAGCGAGGAGATGCGGAAGAGCGCCAGCAACGCGATCCACACTACCGCATAGACCAGGCCGATCGGCCAATGCAGCGCGAGCACGATGCCGAGCAGGGTCGCCACGCCCTTGCCGCCCTTGAACCCCAGCCACACCGGATAGAGGTGGCCGAGGAACGCGGCGGCGGCGGCGATCACGCCATTGCCGCCAAGATACTGATCGGCGATCCAGACTGCGGCGAATCCCTTCACTGCGTCGAGCAGCAGGGTGGCCGCGGCGAGCCCCTTGCGGCCGGTGCGCAGCACGTTGGTCGCGCCGATATTGCCCGAGCCGATCTGGCGCAGGTCACCCGCGCCCGCCATCCGCGTCAGCAACACGCCGAACGGAATCGAGCCGAGCAGATAGCCGAGCACCAGCGCGACGGCAGGCGTCATCCAGAGATATTCAGTCGGCAAGATCACGTACCCCCCAAGGCGCTGCGACCGTAGCACGCCCGCGCCCGTAATGGGCACAATCTCGCTCAAGTCACCGATTTGTCAAACCGGCCGGCTGCGCTATGGCGCGCGGATGGATGTACGGCCGGTCCTGTTTTTCGATTCCGGGATCGGCGGGCTGTCGGTGCTCGGCGCGGCGCGTGCGGCCCTGCCGCGCATGCCGGTGGTGTACGTCGCCGATTCGGCCGGCTTTCCTTACGGCACCAAGAGCGAGGCGGAGATCGCCGCGCGCGTGCCGGCCTTGCTCGGGCGACTGGCGGAGCGCTATCGCCCGCGGCTGATCGTCATCGCGTGCAACACCGCCTCGACCATCGCGCTGGCGGCGGTGCGCGAAGCGCTCGATCTGCCGGTGGTGGGAACGGTGCCGGCGATCAAACCCGCGGCGGCGATCAGTCGGACGCGCGTCATCGGGGTGCTCGGCACCAATGCCACGGTGCGCCAGCCCTATGTCGACGATCTCGCCGCGCGCTTCGCCAGCGATTGTCTGGTGCTGCGGCATGGCTCGGCCGAGCTGGTCGAACTGGCCGAGGCGAAGCTGCACGGACGGGCAACCGATCCGGCGCGCTATGCGGCAATATTGGAAGGTCTGTTCGCCCAGCCGGGCGGCGCGCGAATCGACACGATCGTCAACGCCTGCACGCATTTCCCGCTGGTCGCCACGGAGCTTGCCGTCGCGGCGGCGCGTCCGGTCAGCTTCGTCGACGGCAGCGCCGGGATCGCGCGGCGGATCTCGTTCCTGACGCAAGCGCAGGGCTGGCCCGAGTCGCCCGGCGTGGGGCGCGCCGTCTTCACCGCGCGCGATTCGGCGATCGATGCGCTGGCGCCGGCGCTCGCGCGGTTTGATCTGGCGCAAATCGAAGCGCTTTGATGCCGCATCCGATCACGCTGAGCGCGTAAAGCCGCTGGAAATCGGCGCAATCCCGCGCTAGGGCGCGGCATGGACGTGGACACACCGCCTCGCGGAGTCGATTACTCCCGCATCTTCTCCCAGGCGATCGATCGTCTGCATGTCGAGGGGCGCTATCGCGTGTTCATCGACATTTTGCGCAACAAGGGCGCCTTTCCCAATGCGCGCTGTTTTGCGGGGCATAATGGGCCCAAGCCGATCACCGTGTGGTGCTCGAACGATTATCTCGCGATGGGCCAGCATCCGGACGTCATCGCGGCGATGGAAGGCGCGCTGCACGACGTCGGCGCCGGGTCTGGCGGGACGCGCAACATCGGCGGCAATACGCATTACCACGTCGATCTCGAGGCCGAGCTGGCCGACCTGCACGGCAAGGAGGGCGCGCTGCTCTTCACCAGCGGCTATGTCTCGAACGAGGCGACGCTGGCGACCCTGGCCAAGGTGCTGCCGGGCTGCATCATTTTCTCCGACGAATTGAACCACGCCTCGATGATCGCGGGGATCCGCAATTCGGGGTGCGAAAAGCACGTCTTCCGCCACA
>CAXTEO010000151.1:0-8679 GCA_964243205.1 uncultured Sphingomonas sp. | reverse complement strand
TCGAGGTCACGTCGCGGATCGAGGTGATCTGGAAACCGACCGCCTGCAGCGCGCGAAGCGCCGACTCACGGCCCGAACCCGGGCCCTTCACTTCGACTTCGAGCGTGCGCACGCCGTGCTCGGCGGCCTTCTTGCCGGCGTCTTCCGCAGCAACCTGGGCTGCGTACGGAGTCGACTTGCGCGAGCCCTTGAAGCCCATGGCGCCGGCCGACGACCACGAGATCGCGTTGCCCTGGGCATCGGTGATCGTGATCATGGTGTTGTTGAAGCTTGCGTTCACATGGGCGACGCCCGAAGTGATGTTCTTGCGTTCGCGCCGCTTAACGCGCTGTGGTTCACGTGCCATTTTGAAATCCTAAATCCTGATAGAGGAGCGAGCCGCGGTCACCCGCGGCTCAAGCTCACTTCTTCTTGCCGGCGATCGGCTTGGCCTTGCCCTTGCGGGTACGGGCGTTGGTGTGCGTGCGCTGACCGCGAACGGGCAGGCCCTTGCGGTGACGCAGACCACGATAGCAAGCGAGATCCATCAGGCGCTTGATGTTCATCGCGACCTGGCGGCGAAGATCGCCCTCGACGGTGTAATCCGCGTCGATCGCCTCACGGATGTGAAGCACTTCCTGGTCGGTCAGATCCTGGACGCGAGCCGTGTCCGGGATACCGAGCTTGGTGACGATTTCCTTGGCCTTGGTGTTGCCAATGCCGTGAATGTAGGTGAGCGCGATAACGACGCGCTTGTTGGTCGGGATGTTGACCCCGGCGATACGTGCCATGAACTTAATCTCCTGCTCCACGGGGCATGCATGGCTGCAGGCCCCATCTCGACGCGTTGAATACCGTAACGCACGACACCGGCGCACGCAAACAGCGCCGCCGGAGACCGGTGTTTCGGAATGAAGTCGCGTTACGCCCCGACTCGGTCGCTGTCAAGCGAGGGGTGAGGTGTCGATCGCGATCTGCGGGATGGCGATCGAAGTTATCCGCTCGCCAAACGGAATTTCGCATATATCCGTATACGCGCTATCGATCGGTGTCGTCATCTGAACGATCTTTCGCCCGGCCACATCGACAACCCAATATTCGGGCACCCCGGCGCGCGCGTACAATTGCGCTTTCTTGCCAAGATCAAAATCAAGCGAACTCGCTGAAACTTCGACTGCGAGCCGGACAGATCGCCCCGAGACGAGTGTATCGGATTCGACCGTGGCTATGACCAGATCCGGCTCCGGCAGATTGTGATCGTCGAGCGCCGATGAAACGGGTGAATAGACCTTGAGGGCAAGCGCCGACGCCCGGACTGAATTTACGAGGTCGGCATTGATGTCAGACAAAGTGCCGGCATGCGATCGATAGATCGCGTTCACGGTATAAATGTCTCCGTCGATCAACTCGGACTTCGCGAACGCGCCCAACGCACCGCTTTCTTGAAGCAAAATGAAATCCTCCACGCGTAGCGACAGCTTACGCGGTTCGATCAAATGCTCCGAGATACCGCTCGTCTGGACATTCATGCTAAAGAGATACGCCTCTCTTGCGCGCGTTACAACGTCCCGGGCACCACGATCGCCGCCACCAGACCCGGCGCATTGTCGCCCAATTCCAGCCGTCCGTCATGCAGCCGCGCGACCGCCTCGACCAATGCCATCCCCAGCCCCGCCCCGGGCAGGCTGCGCGCGCTGTCGAGCCGACCGAAGCGGCGCAGCGCCTGCGCGCGGTCGGCCTCGGCGATGCCGGGGCCGCGATCCTCGACCTGGAAGCGCGCCGCGCCATCGCGCAATGCCAGCCGCAGGGTGATCGCCCCGCCCTGCCCCGCATGCCGCAGCGCGTTGTCGATCAGATTGGCGATCGCCTGAGTCAGCAGTTCGCGGTGCAGCACCAGCCGCGGCGCATAGGGCGCGATCACCGTCTCGAAGCGCATCCCGGCATCCTCGACCACCGGGGCGTACAATTCGGCGATCTCCTCGACCAGTGCCGCCGGGTCGACGGCGGCGAGGCGGTCGCGCGGCACCGATTCCGCGCGCGTGATCTCGATCATTGTCGAAAGGATCCGCATCACCAGATCGGTCTCGATCAGCAGCCCGCCCATCGCCGCCTCGCGCTGCGCCGGATCGGCCTGCAGCACCGCCGCCTCGGCCTTCGCCCGCAGCCGCGCGAGCGGAGAGCGCAGGTCATGCGCCAGCCCGTCGGTGACGATGCGCAATTCCGTCATCAGCCGCTCGGTCTTGTCGAGCATCGCGTTGAGCCGAGTCGCGAGCCGGTCGAACGCGTCCCCGCCCTGCGCCGCGCTCGACACGCGCCGCGACAGGTCACCACTCGCCACGCCCTCGATCACGTCGGCGACGCGGTTGAGTCGCCGCCCGACATAGCGCGTCACGACCAGCCCGCCGAACACGCCGAGCGCGAGCGACAGCAGCATCGCGGTGATCAATGCGCGTTCTATCCCGCGTTGCTCCTCCTCCCAGTCATCGAGCAGATGCCCGCTGACGAGGCGGTCCGCGCCGATCTGGCGCACCGCATATCCAGCGTCGCTGTCGGATGACGGCCGTTTCTCGACGATCGGCCCGATCCGGAAGAGCGTCGGTTCGGCCAGACCGACCCCGCTCAGTGCAGGGCCGATTCCGGCGATGCGGCGGCTGTCCGGGCCGAGCACCGCGACGATCTGCGACGCATCCCCCGGCGCATGGCCTACGGCAATCGTGCCAACGAGCGCCTTCAACCCGCCAGTGCGATAGACCGCGACCAGCGCGTCCGATTCCTCGATCGTATCGCGGCGCAGCGCGTCGATCGCATCGTCATGCACCAGCTTCCAGACGAAGGCGCCGAGCACGAGGTTGGAGACCAGGGCCAGCGCGATCGACAGCAAGGCGATCCGCGTCGTGACCGAAAGCCGGAAGACCCTCAACGCCTCACGGCTCGGTCGACAGCCGATATCCCGCGCCGCGCACGGTGTGGAGGATCGGCACCGCGAACCCCTCCTCCAGCTTGCGCCGCAGCCGCCCGATATGGACGTCGACCACGTTCGATCCCGGATCGAAATGATAGTTCCAGATCTTCTCGAGCATCATCGTGCGCGTCACCACCTGCCCGGCATGCCGCGCGAGATATTCGAGCAGATTGAACTCGCGCGCGCCGAGCGCGATCGCGCGGCCCTGGCGCGAGACGGTGCGCGCGAGCAGATCGATCTCGAGATCGCCGACCGACAGTCGCGTCGGCTGGCCATCGGTCGCACCGCGGTCGACGCGGCGGAAGATCGCGTCGATCCGCGCGGTGAGTTCGGCGAACGAGAAAGGCTTGACGAGATAATCGTCCGCGCCGGCATTGAGCCCGTCGATGCGATCGTCGACCGTGCCGAGCGCCGACAGGATCAGCGCCGGAGTCAGCACCCCCGCCCCGCGGATCGCGCCGAGCATGGCGAGCCCGTTGAGGCCCGGCAGCATGCGGTCGGCGATGATCAGGTCGAAGATGCCTTCGCTCGCCAGAAACAGACCGTCGCGGCCGTCGGCGCAAGTCTGCACGACATAGCCAGCCTCATTCAGCCCCTTGGCGAGATACGCCGCGGTAGAGGCATCGTCTTCAACGATCAGTATCTTGCGAGTCACAGGCAGCATTCCGGGCGGTTTCCTCAGCCTAGAACGAAATGAGGCCGACGGAAAGCAAGCCTTCCGTCGGCCAACGGCACCCCCGGGAGTGCGAGTGCCGATCTAGGGAACTCTAGGGATCGCGTACATTCGTCCCGCGCCAGCCATGCGCCGGGCCGCGGCACAGCGCGATGACATGGGGGTGAAGAAACTGTCATTCGGGCGAGGCGCTCAATGCGCTCGGCCACCCTGAACGGGTTTCAGCATGCAAGCTCGAAGGCTCCGGCCGGCGGTCAGCCCGCGTCGAGGATCGCTTCGATCGCCTTGGTGACCGCACCGATCTCGCCCATCCCGTCCACGCGGGCGATCAAGCCGCGCGCCTGGTAGATCGGGATGATCGGCTCGGTCTTGGCGCGATATTCGGCCATGCGCGTACGCACCGTCTCTTCGTTATCGTCGGGACGGCGCTTGAAATCATGGCTGCCGCAGACGTCGCACGTGCCGGCGACCTTGGGCTGCTTGAAATGGTCGTGATACCCCGCCCCGCACACCGCGCAGGTGTAGCGGCCGACGATCCGTGCGACGAGCTTGTCCTCGTCGACTTCGAGCTCGATCACCTTGTCGAGCGTGCGCCCGCGGCCTTCGAGGATCGCGTCGAGCTGCGCTGCCTGCGCCGCGGTCCGCGGATAACCGTCGAAGATCACGCCCTGTGCGGGATCGAGCGAGGCGAGCTTCTCGTCGATGATGCCCGAGACGATCTCGTCGGACACCAAAGCGCCCGACTCCATCACGGCCTTGGCCTGCAAGCCGACCGGGCTGCCCGATTTGACCGCCGCGCGCAGCATGTCGCCGGTCGACAGCTGGATCATGCCGCGATCCGCCTCGAGATGGCTCGCCTGGGTGCCTTTGCCCGCGCCCGGCGGTCCCAACAGGATGATGTTCACGGCAGTCCCCTTGTCGCTTCGGTGTCGAAAGCGCCCCGCTTAGCGGAGCCGCCCGCCCTTCAGCTTCGCCTTTTTGATCAGATCGCCATATTGATGCGCCAGCAAATGGCTCTGGATCTGCGTCACCGTATCCATCGTTACGTTGACCACGATCAGCAGGCTAGTCCCACCAAGGTAGAATGGAATTGCCAGCGCCGACACGAGATATTCGGGCAGCAGGCAGATGATCGCGAGATAGCCCGCACCGATCACGGTGATGCGCGTCAGCACGTAATCGAAATAATTCTCGGTGTTCTTGCCCGGGCGGATGCCGGGGATGAACCCGCCATGCCGCTTGAGATTGTCGGCGGTCTCTTCCGGATTGAACACGACAGCGGTGTAGAAGAACGAGAAGAACACGATGCCGGCACCGTAGAGCAGCATGTACACCAGCGAACCGTGCTGGAGATACTGGTTGAGCGTGATGACCAGGTCGCCATACCACGTCTCCTTGGCGCCCGTGCTCTGCTTGCCCGCGAGCTGCATCACCGTCAGCGGCATCAGCAGCAGCGACGAGGCGAAGATCGGCGGAATCACGCCCGCGGTGTTGATCTTGAGCGGCAGATGGCTGCGGTCCGACTGCATGCCGCGCTGCGTCTGGCGCTTGGGATACTGGATCAGGATGCGGCGCTGCGCGCGCTCCATGAAGCAGATGAACAGGATGAGACCCGCGACCGCTACGATGATCGCGACGATGGTGAAGCCGTTGAGGTTGCCGGCGCGGCCACCCTGCGCGAGATTGTAGAGCGTCGTCGGCAGGTTGGCGACGATGCCCGCCATGATGATCAGCGACATGCCGTTGCCGATGCCGCGCGCAGTGATCTGCTCGCCGATCCACATCAGGAACATCGTGCCGCCGACCAGGCTGACGATCGACCCTGCGATGAACATGAAGCCGGGATCGACCACCACGCCCTGGCTCTCGAAGCCGAGCGTGAGGAAATAGCCCTGGATGATGGTCAGCGCGACAGTGCCGTAGCGCGTATACTGGTTGAGCTTCTTGCGCCCGCTCTCGCCTTCCTTCTTGATCGCGGCGAGCGTCGGCGACAGCGAGGTCGCGAGCTGCACCACGATCGAGGCGGTGATGTACGGGGTGACGCCGAGCGCGATCAGGCTGGCGCGCTTGAGCGAGCCGCCCGAGAAAGCGTTGAAGAAATCGAGCACGCCGCCGCTGGTGCGGTTGGCGAGTTCGGTCAGCGCGGTCGGATCGATCCCCGGGAGCGGCACATAGCTCAGCAAACGGAACACGATCAGCGCGCCGATGGTGAACCACAGCCGCTTCTTGAGATCGGTCGCTTGTGCAAATTTCGACAGGCTGATGCTGGAAGCCATCTGGTCGGCTGCGGATGCCATGTGCGTCTATCGTCCTGGATGCGGTCGCTGCGGAAACAAAAGCGGCGGGAAACGTTTTACCGCCCCGCCGCTCATATAGTCATGGAAGCGCGCTTGCCTAGCCGTTGCGGCCCTACCCTGCTTCCCCGGCGGAGGCCGGGGCCAAGTAGCGGGCCGATCGAAGTTCGAGCGAAACGTCCATTACCACCGTCAGCGCGACTGGGCCCCGGCCTTCGCCGGGGAAGCGCTGACGACGGAATGCGGGCAATTACGCCGCGAACGACGCCTTGTGCGCCTTGCGCTCGCGATACTTGACGCCCTTCTTGGCAGCAGCCTTTTCGGCCGCCGGCACGACGTGGATCACGTCGACCTTGCCGCCGAGCTTCTCGACTGCCTCGATCGCGCCCTTCGACGCGCCGGCGACGGTGAAGCTGAGCACTGCGGTCATCTCGCCCTTGGCGAGCAGACGGACGCCGTCCTTGCCGCCACGCGCCAGGCCAGCGGCCTTCAATGCGTCATGGTCGAGCGTCGCGCCGGCTTCGATCTTGCCTGCGTCGACCGCAGCCTGGATCGCACCGAGGTTCACCTCGGCATAGTCCTTGGCGAAGATGTTGTTGAAGCCACGCTTCGGCAGACGCATGTGGAGCGGCATCTGGCCGCCTTCGAAGCCGGCGATGGAGACGCCCTCGCGGCTCTTCTGGCCCTTCTGGCCGCGGCCGGCAGTCTTGCCCTTGCCCGAACCGATGCCGCGTCCGACGCGCATCTTGGATTTACGCGCGCCCTGATTGTCGCGGATTTCATTGAGTTTCATGAGTGCACTCGCTTTCGCTTTTGTCGCGCTGATTTTAGGAGCGGTGGTCCATAGGGTGTCACCGCACCACTGTCACCAATTTTATTCCATGCCGACGGCCCGACTTTGGCAGCGCGATGGCCGGGTCGATTCAGGCGCGCGCAAATCGAAGACAGAGTCCCGATGACTTGGCCCCGAGGCGCCTCCCCAACAGGATCGAGGGTCGCTCTATCCAATGAAACATCGCCGCTGCCATCAGCACGACGCACGGCACGCTGAGTGCCAAGGCCCAAAGCGGCGCCAGCCAGCCGCTGAACGCGTGAACGATTGCGAGGATGACCACCATGTGGCTCAGATACAGGCTATAAGATACGCGCCCGAAAAAACGGGCGACGGGCCGAAGCAGCGGATCGCCAAGCACGGGCACATAGGCGACAAGCCCCACCAGAAGCAGCGCGGCGACGCACTGGCGCGGCATCGCTCCGAATTCGGACGGGAAGGTGCACAGCATTGCGACCACGATTACCGTGGAGCAGTAGGCGAAGCTCCTGCGCATCTTCGCGCCGAGAGCGCCAAGGGCGTCGCGATAATAAGCGAGCGCTGCGCCACCGGTGAACAGGAACAGATACTCGCCGGTAAAGACCGGATTCCACGTCGAACCCGCGAGCGACGCCGCATAATGTCGGCAAAGGACGCTGATTACCAAGGAGAGGCTGGTGGCGGTTATCGGCCACTTGGAAACCGCCCATGCGATAAGCGGGAAGATCAGGGAAAATCGCAGCTCTACCACAAGACTCCACAACGGGCTGTCCAGCACCATAGGTCGGTCGGTCAGCGCCAGATGCGAAAGAACCATCGTCGGATCGACCAACGATGGCCATTGCGTGTTGAACCAGGCATCTAGGCCCGCGACCGGTTCGGGACTGATGAAAAGGACGGCGCCCGCCGCCAGCAACACGGTCACCAGCAATGGCGGGTAGATCCGAACGATGCGCTTGGTGAGAAAGGCGCAGGTATTTGCCCCGTCCTTGGCGACAAAGGACAGATACAGCACGAAGCCGCTAAGTGCGAAAAACACAAATACGGCCGAGGTGCCCGCCACCAACGGCGCCAGCACGACAGACCTGTCGAATACGGAATGCACTCCAAGCGAAAGCGCCAGGTGCGAGAAGACGACGATACAGGCACACAGTCCTCGCAAGGAGTCGAGCGCCGAATAGCGGGGCATATGAAACGCCGTCCTCGTTGGAACTCACCGGGCAACCGGAGCTATGGTCACGACGTGTGACAGCTCCGGTTGCCTGGGGCGTCAGCCCTCGATCTTGACCATGTGCGCGACCTTGCGGATCATGCCCCGGACTTCCGGAGTATCCTCGAGCTCGCGCGTCTTGTGCATTTTGTTGAGGCCGAGGCCGATCAGCGTCGCGCGCTGGTCGGCTTCGCGGCGGATCGGCGAACCGGTCTGTGTGACTTTGATGGTTGCCATGTCGCTTACTCCACAACCGCGGCCGCATCGGCCTCGGCAGTCTCGGATCCGCCACGGCCCAGCAAATCGGCAATCTTCTTGCCGCGACGCTGCGCAACCGACTTCGGCGACACCTGCGAGGTCAACGCCTCGAAGGTCGCACGGATCATGTTGTAGGGGTTCGAAGTGCCGACCGACTTGGTCACCACGTCGGCGACGCCGAGCGATTCGAACACGGCGCGCATCGGGCCACCGGCGATGATGCCGGTACCGGCAGGCGCCGAGCGGAGCGTCACGAGACCGGCACCGAAGTGACCGTTGCCGTCATGATGCAGCGTGCGGCCTTCCTTCAGCGGAACGCGGACCATTGCCTTCTTGGCAGCAGCCGTCGCCTTGGAAATGGCTTCCGGCACTTCGCGTGCCTTGCCATGACCGAAGCCGACACGGCCCTTGCCGTCGCCCACGACGACCAGTGCCGCGAAGCCGAAGCGCTTACCGCCCTTGACCGTTTTGGAAACGCGGTTGATGCCGACC
>CAXTEO010000150.1:0-8735 GCA_964243205.1 uncultured Sphingomonas sp. | reverse complement strand
CGTATGCTTCGGGCTCGAGCTGCGCGAAGGCGAGCGTCTGCATCTCCTTCATGAATTCGTACATGCCGATCCGCTCGGCGAGGGGCGCATAGATGTCCATCGTCTCGCGCGCGATGCGCTTGCGCTTGTCGGGGTTCTTGATGAAGTGCAGCGTGCGCATATTGTGTAGCCGGTCGGCGAGCTTGACCAGCAGCACGCGAATGTCGTCCGACATCGCCAGCAGGAATTTGCGGAGGTTTTCCGCGGCGCGCTCATTCTCGGTCTGCGCTTCGATCTTCGACAATTTGGTCACGCCGTCGACCAGGCGCGCCACGCTCGGGCCGAACAGGCGGGTAATCTCTTCCGGCGTGGCGACGGTGTCCTCGATCGTGTCGTGCAGGATCGCCGTCGCGATCGTCTCGTCGTCGAGGTGGAGGTCGGTCAATATCCCCGCGACTTCGATCGGATGGCTGAAATACGGATCGCCATTGGCGCGCTTCTGGCTGCCATGCGCCTGCATCGAGAAGACATAGGCGCGGTTGAGCAAGGCCTCATTGGCAGTGGGATCGTATTCCAGGACACGATCGACGAGTTCATATTGACGCAACATCTACGCCAAGATGGCGTCGGCGAGAGTTGCTTTGCAACATGTTTGCGCGCTTTCGCCAAAAAAGCCCCTTCCGTGGATGCACGAAAGGGGCCGAGATTCGCTTGGGAGCGATCTTATTTGGCGCGGGCGTTGCACTTGGCGAGCGCATCGGCATCGAGCGGCTGGCCGGCGGCGGTGAAGGACGAAAGCTTGCCGGCGCGCTGCGCGATCATCTCGCAGACGATGCCGTCGCGCTGCGGGCCCTTGTTCGCGGTAAAGGCGGTCGCGGTCCACTTCCATACGGTGCCGTTGGTAATCAGCATCGTCTTGGCGGGTGCGGTCACCGGGGTCGCGGCATAATAGCCGCTGGTCTCGGCCGCGGTGGCGGCGAACGGGGCGAGCAAGGCGGCCGAAGCCACGGCAGCGAGCGAAAGCAGGCGGATCACGGGGAGGCTCCTCGACATTTAAGTTGCGTATCACTACTTAAATGTTGCACGTGCGAGTTGCAAGTCAAAACGTAGTTTTGCTTCCCCTCCGTCCCGAAAATACGATATGGTTGCCGATTATGGATGTAAAACTGCGTGAGCCCCTGCGGGAATTGGTGAAATGCAGCCTCCCGGCCGCGCTTGAGGCGATGGGCGAACGCTGGAGTTTCATGATCCTGCGCGCCGCCTTCAACGGCCTGCACCATTTCGAGGAATTCCAGTCCGAGCTCGGCATCGCGCGCAACATCCTCGCCAATCGGCTGGGGCGGCTGGTCGAGCATGGCATCCTCACGCGTACGGCCGTCGCCGAGGATCGGCGGAAAATTCAATATGCGCTGACCGAAAAGGGCGTCGCGCTGCTGCCGACGATGCTCGCGCTGCGCCAATGGGGCGAGCGCTGGGAGACGGGCTTTCCGGCGAGCCCGGTGCTGGTCGACAAGCGCGACATGCGCCCGATCGCGCCGATCGAAGTGCGGGCGTGGGACGGCCGGACGCTCGGCAAGCACGAATTGCTGTGGGCGCTGCCCGAGGATGTCGATTATGGCGACCCGGCGTTGCGGGCCGCGGAATAGGATATCGCGCTTCCCCGGGCTGCGCCGCAAAGCATGCTTGGCTGTAGATTCCCCCGCGGATTTTGCGTAGTCAAGTACTGTGCCGAGCCTCCATGCCCTCGCCAATCCGGCGCGTTTCCTGAAACTGGCGCGACCGCTCACGCCGGTCCTGTTCTGGGCCGGCATCGTGCTGATCGGCTATGGCGTATGGGGCGGCCTCACCCGGACGCCGCCCGATTATCTGCAGGGCGAGACGGTGCGTATCCTCTACATCCATGTGCCGACCGCTTGGCTCGGCATGGGCGGGTGGAGCGGAATCGCCGCATCGTCGCTGGTGTTCCTCGTCTGGCGGCATCCGCTGGCGATGATCGCGGCACGTGCGATCGCGCTTCCGGGGGCGACCTTCGCCGCTTTGTGCCTGGTGACGGGCTCGATCTGGGGGCGCCCGACCTGGGGCACGTGGTGGCAATGGGACGGGCGGCTGACGTCGATGCTGCTGCTGTTCTTCGTCTATCTCGGTTTCATGGCGCTCACGCGCGCCGATGACGATCGCGGCGGCGACGGTCGGATCCCGGCGCTCTATGGGATCGCCGGATCGGTGCTGCTGCCGATCATTCGCTATTCGGTGGTGTGGTGGAATACGCTCCACCAGGGCCAGAGCATCGGCTTGACCAAGTCGAGCATCGATGCGTCGATCCTGTGGCCGCTCTGGTTCACCCTCAGCGGCTTCACCTTCTTCTTCGCGAGCGTCGTGCTGATGCGGATGCGCACGATCCTCGCGCGGACCAAGGCCGAAGCGCGGATGCGGCGCATGGCCAATGTCGTCGAGGTGCGCGCGTGAACCCGTGGCCGTTCGTTACCGCCGCTTATGCGCTGACCGGTTTGGTCTCGGTCGGGCTTGCGTTGTGGAGTTTCCTCGCGATGCGCCGGATCGAAAAGACGTGAAGCCCAAGCATCAGCGGCTCACGCTCGTCCTGCTCGCGGTCGGCGCGATCGGCGGGGCGAGCCTGCTCGCGCTGTCGGCGCTCAAGGACCAGGCGGCGTTCTTCTATGCGCCGGGCGACGTGAAGAAGGACGGGCTGCCGCTGGGCCGCGCGGTGCGGCTCGGCGGGATGGTGGCGGATCATTCGATCCAGCGGCTCGCCGACGGCGTGTCGATGCGCTTCGTCGTCACCGATGGCGTCGCCACGGTGCCGGTCGCGTTCAAGGGCATCGCGCCCGATCTGTTCCGCGAGAAATCGGGCGTGGTCGCCGAGGGTGCGTTCAACCCCGACGGCAGCTTCACCGCGACCAATCTGCTCGCCAAGCATGACGAGAAATACATGCCGCCCGAGATTGCGGGCAAGATGCACGAGACGAAGACATTGGCGCGATGATCGCTGAAGCCGGCCTTGCCGCTCTATGGTTCGCGGCGGCGCTGGCGCTGCTGCAACTCGTGCTGGCCGGGTTGGGCGTGTGGCGCTCCGCTTCCACCCCCGTTCGCCCTGAGCCCTTCGAAGGGCAACTCGTCACGAGCGAGCGCTCGCCTGTCGCGCGCGGGGCTTCGACCGGCTCAGCCCGAACGGATGGGGAGGAAGGAAAAGGCCTCACCGCCGACATCATCGCCGCCGTCCGCCCGGTCGCGGTCGTGCAGGGCGCGCTCGCATTGCTTGCGATGCTCCTCCTCATCACCGTGTTCGCGCGCAGCGACATGTCGGTTCTGCTCGTCGCCGAGAACAGCCATTCCGACAAGCCGATGCTCTACAAGGTCGCGGGCGCGTGGGGGAATCACGAAGGCTCGATGCTGCTCTGGGTGACGATCCTCGGTATCGCCGGCGCCGCGGTCGCCGCATTCGAGCGGCAGCTCGCGAGCCGCACGCTGATCGCCACGCTCGGCGCGCAGGCGGCGATCGCACTCGGTTTCTACGCCTTCCTGCTCTTCTCCTCCAACCCATTCGCGCGGATCGACCCGGCGCCGGCCGACGGCAACGGACTCAATCCTTTGCTGCAGGACCCGGGCTTGGCGTTCCATCCGCCGACCTTGTACATCGGCTATGTCGGCATCTCGATCGCCTTCTCGTTCGCGGTCGGCGCGATGATCACGCGCGATGTCGGCCCGGCGTTCGCGCGCGCGATGCGGCCATGGGTGCTGGGCGCCTGGATCTTCCTGACGCTCGGCATCACCGCGGGGTCGTATTGGGCCTATTACGAATTGGGCTGGGGCGGCTGGTGGTTCTGGGACCCGGTCGAGAATGCCTCGCTGATGCCGTGGCTGGCGGCGACGGCGTTGCTGCATTCGGTCAGCGTGCTGGCGACGCGCGACGGCCTGCGCGCCTGGACGCTGATGCTGGCGGTAGTCGCTTTCTCGATGTCGATGATCGGCACCTTTCTGGTGCGCTCGGGCATCCTCACCAGCGTGCATGCCTTTGCGGTCGATCCGACGCGCGGGTCGTTCATCCTGGCGTTGCTGGCGCTGTATATCGGCGGCGCGCTTTTGCTGTTCGCGCTGCGCGTCGGCACGGTGAAGCAGGGCAATACGTTCGATCCGGTCAGCCGCGAGGGCGCGCTGATCGTCAACAACCTGCTGCTGTCGGTGATCCTCGCGCTGGTGCTGCTGTTCACGCTCTATCCGATCGTGGCGGCGGCGTTCGGGACGCAATTGTCGATCGGCAAGCCGTTCTTCGACAAGTTCATCGGGCCGATCGCGTTGCTGCTCGGCGTGGTGATGGCGGTCGGGCCGATGGTGCGCTGGCGGCGCGACGATGCCGGCGTGGTGCTGGGGCGGACGATCGTGCCGGTGGCGGTGACGGGGTTCGTCTTGGTCGCGTTGGTCGCGCTCGGCGGGGGAATTGCGTGGCTGCCATTGCTCGGCCTCGCGCTCGCGATCGGGCTGGCGGTGGCGAGCGTGCTGCCGCTGTGGCGGCGCAACCTGCGCCGCACGCCATTGTTCACCTACGGCATGGTGGTCGCGCATCTCGGCATTGCGGTGAGCCTTGCCGGCATGGCGTGCGATGCGGCCTTCACGCAGGAGACGTTGGTCGCCGCGCGCGTCGGCGAGCCGCAGCGCGTCGGGCCGTTCAGCGTGACGCTCGACGGGATCAAGCCGGTGGTCGGGCCGAACTGGTCGGCGCTAGAGGCGCGGCTGAGCGCGCGGCGCGGCGATGACGGCAGCGTGTTCTATTTGCGGCCGCAATCGCGCTTCTTCGCGCAACCCGTGACGGTAACGAGCGAATCGGCGATCGCGACGCGCTGGGACGGGCAGCTCTATACAGTACTCGGCGAGCCCGACGGCACGGGACGCTGGCAGTTGCGCTTGTGGTGGAAACCGTTCGTGACGTTGATCTGGCTCGGCGGCGCGCTGGTCGCGATCGGGGGAGCGCTGTCGCTGCTCGGCCGCTTGCGGCGCGAACGGCGCGGCCGGCAGCGCGAGGGGTATGCATGACGCGGTGGCGGATCTGGCTCCCGTTCGGCTGCGTGGCCGCCTTGTTCGCGGTGATCGGCTGGGGGCTGTATCGGCCCGCCGACCGCGCGATCCATTCGGCGCTGGTCGGGCAGCCATTGCCCCAATTCCGCTTGCCGCCGATCATCCCGGGCAAGCCAGGGCTGGCGACGGCGGCATTCGCGACCGGCAAGCCGCGCTTGCTCAACGTCTTCGCCAGTTGGTGCATCCCGTGCATCGCCGAGGCGCCGCAATTGCTGCAACTCAAGGCCGCCGGGGTCGAGATCGACGCGGTCGCGATCCGCGATACACCGGGCGACATTACCGATTTCCTCGCGCGCAACGGTGATCCTTATGCCGCGATCGGCGACGACAAGACCAGTTCGGTGCAGCTTGCTTTGGGGTCGTCGGGCGTGCCGGAAACCTTCGTGATCGGCGGCGACGGGCGGATCGTCCAGCAGCATATCGGCGACATTCGCGCCGATGAGGTGGCGGGGTTGATCGAAACGGTGCGGAACACGCGGTGAGGTGGCCGGCGCTCCTCTTGCTGGTGCTCGCTGCCCCCGCCGTCGCCGACAGCAATCTGCCGCCCGCCCCGCTCGCCAACGTCCAGCTCAGGGACCCAGCCAAGGAAGAGCAGGCGCGCGCGCTGATGCTCACTTTGCGCTGCGTGGTGTGCCAGGGGCAGTCGATCGCCGACAGCAATGCCGAGATGGCGGGCGACATGCGCGCTTTGGTGCGCACGCGCATCGCAGCGGGGCAGAGCCCGGAGGCGATCCGCGCGTGGCTGATCGCGCGCTATGGCGATTATGTCAGTTATGATCCGCCGCTGAGCGCGCTCACCGCGCCGCTGTGGATCGCGCCGCTGCTGCTGCTGGCCTTGGGCGCCTGGCTCGCACGCGCCAGCTTCAAGCGGCGGCGCGCGGCGTGAACTTCGCGATTCTCGCTCTGATCGGAATCGCCGCCGCCGGATTGCTCTGGGCGCTCGGCGTGGCGCGGCAATTGTGGACGATAGCGGGGGCGGCGCTGATGCTCGGCGCGGCGGGGTTTGCGGCACAAAGCAGTGGCCACCATCCGGGCAAGCCGGTCGCAGCCGACGTCACGCCGATCGCGGTCGACCCCGGCCTGGTCGCCTTTCGCGAGGCGATATTCGCGCCGTCGCGCGCCGACAGCCTCGCGCTCGCCAGCGCCGATGCGCGGCTGGCGACGGGCGACGCGCATGCCGCCGCCGAGGGCGTGCGGCGCGAGATCGCGCTTCGCCCGGGCAATGCCGCTTTGTGGACCGAACTCGGCTACGTCCTTTCGCTGCGCGACCATGCAGTGTCGCCCGCGGCGAAATTCGCGTTCCGCCGCGCGCTGGCGCTGGCACCGCGGACGCCCGGGCCGGCCTTCTTCCTCGGGATGGCCTCGGTCGATGCCGGCGATCTCGCCGCGGGACGTGCGGCCTGGGTCTACGCGCTCGCCGCGACGCCGCCGGGCGCCGCGTATCGCGAGGACATTGCGCAGCGGATCGCGACGATCGACCAGATCGAGAAAATGGCAGCCGCGCAGCGCGCCGCCGGGGTTGCGCCTTAACGCACTACCAGCCGCGTATAGAGGTGCCAGGTGGAATAGCCGAGCCACGGCAGCACCACCGCCAGCCCGATCGCCGCCGGGATCAGCCCGAGCAGCAGCAACCCTGCGACCCGTACGCCCCAACCGAACACTTCGCGCGGATTTTCGCGCGCCGCCTTGAGCGAAGTGCGCACCGCCGTGACGGC
The DNA here is from genome assembly GCA_964243205.1 of uncultured Sphingomonas sp. Classification (GTDB taxonomy): domain Bacteria; phylum Pseudomonadota; class Alphaproteobacteria; order Sphingomonadales; family Sphingomonadaceae; genus Sphingomonas. Next base: position 1,953 of record CAXTEO010000150.1, on the reverse strand, counting down.
ATCGACCGGCTGATCCACCACCATCGGGAATGACACGACCGCCACCACCAAGGTGATCACCGCGAACACGCCGCCGGCGAGATTGCCGAGCACGATCAATTGCCAGCCGGCGGGGGTGGTGAACAAGCGCCCGACTACGTCACTTGCGTGCATCGGCGCGGTGGCACCGAAGGTCGCGTCATAGATGGCATACGCCACCCCCAGCCACGCCACGAACAGTACCGCAATGCCGAGCGTCAGCACCGCCAGCGGCGCACGGCCGCGGCCGTTGAGCGGATCGAGGAAATGCCACCAGCTCGAATCGCGTCCCTCCTCGCGCCGTCGCGCCAGCTCGTAAAAGCCCGAGGCGACCGCCGGCCCCGCGATCGAGAGGCCGGCGACGAGCGGGAAGAGCAGCGGCAGCAGCGGCTCGCTGAACGCCAGCGCGACCGCGACGAAGCAAATCACCGGATAGAGCAAGCCGAGAAAGATCAGGTCGCCGCGCTTTGCCGTGAAATCCTTCCATCCCTCGGCCAAGGCCCAGTTCAAGTCGCTCGCCGCGATGCGCCGGATTTCGGGCAGGTCGGTGGCGGGTGCGGACGTGGCGGTTGCATGCAGCGTGGTCATGATCGGATCCTTCGGCTGTGGCGTCTTCCTTCGGTCTTGGTCGGTGCAAACTACGCTTATTTGCGAGCCGCGACAAATCGCGCGAACGGGCCGTTCAATCGCACGATCGTCAAATTGAGGAATGCGGCAAAGCTGACCCACGCGAAATAGGGCAGGATCAGCAGCGCGGCGAAAGGCGAGATCGGCCACAGCCCGACGAGCAAGGCGACCAACGATGCCCACAGGAACACCACTTCGACCAGCGCCCAATCGGGCCGGCGCAGCCGGAAGAAGAGCGGGCTCCACAGGAAATGACACAGCGCGTTGACCGCAAACAGGATCACCACCGATGTGCGCCCCGACGCATCCGGCGCTGCCGTCCAGGCAATGGCGGCGGACCATGCGGCGAGACCGAGGATCACCGTCCAGGCCGGGCCGAACAGCCAATCGGGCGGTTGCCAGGCCGGCTTGCGCAAGTCGCGATACCACGGGCCGATCGGCGTCGCGAGACCACCCACGACGAGCAAGGCGACCGCACAACCGCCCGAGACAAAGAGAGGATTCATCGCGTTCCGATCGCACTCAGCAGCAAGATTCGGCGACTGTCCACTTGCCGCCTGTCAAGCGCGTGGTACACAATCCCGATGCGGGTGTCTTTCCCCTTCTCGGCGATCGTCGGCCAGGACGAGATGAAATTGGCGCTGTTGCTCGCCGCGGTCGATGCGCGGATCGGCGGGGTGATGGTGTTCGGCGATCGCGGGACGGGTAAATCGACCGCGGTGCGCGCGCTCGCCGCTTTATTGCCGCCGGTGCCCGCCGCATCGGCGGGGTTCCAGCCGGAGGGCGCGCCGCCGCCGCCCGCAAAGGCAACCGTGCCGGTGCCGTTCGTCGATCTGCCGCTCGGCGCTACCGAGGATCGCGTGGTCGGCGCGCTCGATCTCGAACGCGCGCTTGGTGCAGGGGTCAAGGCGTTCGAGCCCGGCCTGCTCGCGCGCGCCAATGGCGGGTTCCTCTATATCGACGAGGTCAATCTGCTCGAGGATCATATCGTCGATCTGCTGCTCGACGTGGCTGCCTCGGGCGAGAATGTCGTCGAGCGCGAGGGGCTGAGCGTGCGGCATCCGGCGCGCTTCGTGCTGGTTGGCAGCGGCAACCCGGAGGAGGGGGAGCTCAGGCCGCAATTGCTCGACCGGTTCGGCCTGTCGGTCGAGGTGCGCACGCCGCAGGAGCTGGGGCAGCGGGTCGAGATCTTGAAGCGCTGTGATGCGTTCGAGCGGACGCCCGAGGCGTTTTCCGAGACCTGGGCGAAGGCGGAGCGGCGTATGGTGCGGCGCATCGCGCGGGCGCGGGCTGCGCTGGCGAGTGTGG
>CAXTEO010000149.1:0-8753 GCA_964243205.1 uncultured Sphingomonas sp. | reverse complement strand
GTCGCCCAGGCTCGGCTGGCCGACCGTGGTGGACAGTGTCGCGGCGCCGATCGTCCACACCGCCGCGGTGCGGATTCCCGCCATCAGCACCGGCGCGACCAACGGCGCCTCGACCAGCCGCAATTTCTGCCACGCCGTCATGCCGACGCCGTCGGCCGCCTCGATCACCGCCGGATCGAGCCCGAGCAGCCCGGTGACGCCGTTGCGCAGGATCGGCAGCAGCGCATACAATGTCAGCGCGAGCAGGGACGGCAGGAAACCGAGCGCGGGAATCCCGCCGCCGACCAGCCCCGACAGGAACAGCAGCAACGGGTAGAAGAGCGCGAGCAAGGCGAGGCTCGGGATCGTCTGGACCAGGCTCGCAAACCCCAAGGCGACCCGCGCGACCGCTGGCCGCCGCGCCGACCAGACCGCCAGCGGCAGGCTGATCGCCAATCCCAGCAGCAGCGCCGACGCCGCCAGCAGCAGATGCGCCGCGAGCAGGTCCGGCACGCGCGCGAGCGCTTCGAGAAACGGACTCATGCCCCGCCCTCAAGCGCATGCAGCCGCCGGGCCTGGTCGCGCGGCACTGCCACCAGCGCAGCCGCGACCGCACCGCCTCCGCCCGCCAGCAGCGCCTTGGGGCTCGCATCGGCAACGATCCGCCCGCCGTCCATCACCAGCACCCGGTCGGCAAGCAGCAGCGCCTCGGCCATATCGTGCGTCACCATGATCGTCGTCAGCCCGAGCCGGTCGTGCAATTCCCGGATCGACCGCCCGAGCTGGTCGCGCGTGACCGGATCGAGCGCGCCGAACGGTTCGTCGAGCAGCAACAGCCCCGGCGCGGTGGCGAGCGCGCGCGCCACGCCGACGCGCTGGCGCTGCCCGCCCGAAAGCGCATCGGGCATGCGCGTGGCGAAGTGCTGCGGGAGATCGACCAGGTCGAGCAATTCGGCGACGCGCGGCGCGGTCGCCGGTTCGCCCGCCAGCCGCAACCCGATCGCGACATTCTCGCCGACCGTCATGTGCGGGAACAGGCCGAAATTCTGGAACACATAGCCGATCGCGCGCCGCAGTACGTGCGGTGGCCCCGCCCCCACCGCCACGCCACCGATCCGCACCGCGCCCGCGCTCGGCTCGATCAGCCGGTTGACGGTCTTGAGCAAGGTCGACTTGCCCGATCCCGAACTGCCGACCAGGGCGACGAAGCTGCCGCCCGCAATCTCGACCGACACGGCATCGACGGCGACCGTGCCGCCGGGATAGCGCTTGGTGACGCCTTCGAAGGCGACCGTGGGGCCGGAGGCGGGTGCTTGCATCGCGGGCGTTGTGCGGGAGGTTTGCGGGAGCGTCAAACGCGGCTTCGTCATCCCGGGCTTGTCGCGGGGTTCAGCGTACCGCACAACCCGGCGCAACGCCCGTGCGGCCCGGCGGATGCCGCGACCAGCCCGGCATGACGGAAAGGATGCGCGATGCCCGGCACTTCACAACAGGCGATCTTCATCACCGGCGGCGGATCGGGCATCGGCCAGGCGACCGCCAAATTGTTCGCCGGTCGCGGCTGGCGCGTCGGCCTGGCCGACGTCAACACCGCCGGCCTCGCCGCGACCGCGGCGATGCTGCCGCCGGGGATGGTCGAAACCTATCCGATGGACGTGCGCGACCGCGACGCCTGGGTCGCCACGCTCGACGCCTTCACCGCGACGACGGGCGGCCGGCTCGACGTGTTGTTCAACAATGCCGGGATCGGCACCGGCGGCCCGATCGCCGAGATGAGTTTCGAGGATCTCGACCGCGTCGTCGCGATCAATCTCGTCGGCGTGCTCAACGGCGCGAAGCTCGGCTATGCCTATCTCGCGAAAACGCCGGGGTCGTGCCTGCTCAACACCGCATCCGCCTCGGCGATCTATGGGTCGTCGGGGCTGCCGGTCTATTCCGCGACCAAGTTCGGCGTGCGCGCGCTGACCGAGGCACTCGACGGCGAATGGTATGGCGCCGGGATCAAGGTGCGCGATCTCGTGCCGAGCTTCATCGACACGCCCTTGCTCGCGGTGCCCGCCGGCAACAGCAATTATTCGGTTCGGCAGGTCGTCACCAATGCCGGGCTCGAACTCACCGGCGTCGATGCCGTCGCGCAAGCCGCCTGGGATGCGGTCCATGGCGACAAGGTCCACACCTATGTCGGCAAGACCGCCGACCGGATGGCGTTCGCCGCGCGCTGGATGCCGGGGCGGCTGCGCAAGATGATGCGGCGCGGGGTGATCGGATCAAGCCAGTAAGGCGTCGATCGCCTCCGCCAGCGCGACGTCCTTGTGCGACAGCCCGCCCGCATCGTGCGTGGTCAGCAGGATATCGACGCGCGCCCAAACGTTCGACCATTCGGGATGGTGATCGGCCTTTTCCGCAAGCAAGGCGACGCGCGTCATGAAGGCGAACGCCTCGCTGAAATCGGCGAAGGCGAAGGTCCGCGTGATCGCGTCGCGCGCTTCGTCATAATCCCATTCGTCGAGCGTATCGAGCGCCTCGGCGCGGTCCTCCTCGCTCAGCGGTTCCACCGTCATCATGCGCGCTCCTGCTGGCGCCGCTCGCGCCTTCGCCGTAAGGCATAGAGGATGCCGCACGCCGATCAACCGCGCACCGCCCCCGATGCCGACACGATCGAGGCGATCGCGCGGGCCACGATCGAGCGGCTGCCGCCCGAATTCCGCGTGCATCTCGGCGCGGTGGTGCTGATCGTCGAGGATTTCGCCGACGACGAGACGCTCGAAGCGCTCGGCATAGAACATCCGCTCGATCTGACCGGCCTGTATCACGGCCGCCCGCTGGGCGAGAAATCGTCGATGGAAAGCGGTGCGCTGCCCGACCGCATCCACCTCTATCGCCGCGCCATCCTCGACGAATGGATCGAGACCGGGGTCGATCTGAACGCGCTGGTCGCACATGTCACGATCCACGAGATCGGCCACCATTTCGGCCTGTCCGATGCCGCCATGCACGCGCTGGAAGACGCCGCCGAGTGAGCGGCGAAATCGCCTTTCGCGGCGTGTCCTGCGTCCGGGGCGGCCGCATGCTGTTCGCCGACCTGTCCTTCGCGGTGCCGCCCGGCGGGGCGGCGCTGGTCTCGGGCCCCAATGGCGTCGGCAAGTCGAGCCTGATCCGCGTCGCCGCCGGGTTGCTCGAACCCGCCGCCGGGAGCGTGACCGGGACGCCGACCCGCGCGCTGATGGCCGAGGCGACTGCGCTCGACGCGTCCCGGCCGCTGCGCGATGCCTTGCATTTCTGGGCGGCGCTCGATCGCGCCTCGGACCCCGCGCGCGACCGTGTCGCACGGGCGCTGGCGGCGGTCGGATTGGCCGAGCTGGCCCTCGTGCCGGTGCGCTGGCTGTCGACCGGGCAGCGGCGGCGTGCCGCGCTCGCGCGCGTGGTCGCGTGCCGCGCGCCGGTGTGGCTGCTCGACGAACCCGCAAACGGGCTCGACGCGGCGAGCGTTGCCATCCTCGAACACCTGATCGCGGCGCATCGGGCCGAGCGCGGCGCGGTCGTGGTGGCGACGCACTTGCCGATCGACTTGCCCGATGCGGTGTCGGTCCCGCTCGGATGAGCGGCCTCGCGACCCTGATCGCGCGCGACGTGCGCGTGGCGTGGACCGGCGGCGGGATCGTCAACGCGCTCGCTTTCTTCCTGCTCGTGACGATCCTGTTTCCGTTCGCGGTGGGGCCCGACACGGCGCTGCTCGCACGGATCGGCGGCGGGGTAATCTGGGCGGCGGCCTTGCTCGCCGCGCTGATGCCGGTCGAACGGCTCATCGGGCCCGATGCCGAGTCCGGCATGCTCGACCAGCTCGCGGTACGCGGCTTTGCGATGTCGAGCGTCGCCGCCGCGAAGATCGTCGCGCACTGGCTCGGCTTCGGGCCGCCGCTGATGCTGGCGAGCATCGTCGCCGCCGGTCTGCTCGGGTTGCCCGCGCGCACGCTGGGCGCAGTCGAGCTCGGCTTGCTGATCGGCACGCCTGGGCTTGCCGCGCTGGCGGTCGCCACGTCCGCGCTCGTGACGGGTCTGCGCGGCGCCGGGTCGGTCGCCGGTCTGGTGATGCTGCCGCTCGCCGTACCGTTGCTGATCTTCGGCGCAGGGTCGATCGAGGGGGGCGCTGCGGCATTGAAATTGCTCGGCGCGGTGAGCCTGGTGTTGCTGGCGGGCGCACCCTTCGTGGCGGGCGCGGCGATGCGGGCGGGGATGGAGTAGAAGAAGAGGTTCACGCGAAGCTCGCGAAGGAAAGAAGGGCGCGAAGGGGGCGGTATGGATGTCGAGCGGATTGCCGCGATTGCGGTGGATTGTGGCCTGAACATTCATCGGCGGATTGGGCCGGGTTTGCTCGAATCGGCTTATGAGATCGTGCTTGCGCACGCTCTCGAACGACGCGGGCTGGCTGTCGCACGACAGCAGCTGATCTCGATACGGATCGACGATCTCGTCATCGACGCGGGCTTTCGCGCCGACCTGATCGTCGAAGGCGTGCTGTTGATCAAACTGAAATCGATCGACCGTCTTGCGCCGGTCCATGGCAAACAGGTCCTGACCTATCTTCGTTTTCTCGAGCTGCCCGTAGGGCTGCTCATGAATTTCGGCGGCGAAACCTTCAAGGAAGGATTGCGGCGGATCGTCAACAACCACATCTCGAAAACACCTCGCGCCAAGCCCCCTCTCTGACTCTTAGCGCCCTTCTTTCCTTCGCGAGCTTCGCGTGAACCCCTTCTTCTTCTACCGCGACCACCGCGCAAAGATCGCCGTCGGCAGCAGCAGCCCGCGCGCTTCCTCGCGCACCGCCATTTCGCCGACCTCGACCGTGCCGCCCAGATCGGCCAGCGCCTGGCGCACCACTTCGCCGATCGCCAACGCCGACATCCGCACCGCATAGACGGTGAGGACGAGGAACTTGCTGTCCTTGTCGAGCAGCCGCGCACAATCGGCGATCAGGCCGGGCAGCCCCTCCTCGAGCTTCCACACCTCGCCATCGGGACCCCGCCCGAATTTGGGCGGATCGAGGAAGATGCCGTCATAGCGCTTCTCGCGCCGCACTTCGCGCGCGGCGAACTTCGCCGCGTCGTCGACCATCCAGCGGATCGGGCGGTCGGACATGTCGGACAGGAAGGCATTGGCCTTGCCGGCATCGACCGATTTCTTCGAGGCATCGACATGCGTCATCGCCGCGCCCCTGGCGGCGAGCGCGAGCGTGCCGACGCCGGTATAGCCGAACAGGTTGAGCACCTGATCGCCCTCGGCCACCTTCTCGCGCATCCACGCCCATTGCGGCGCCATGTCGGGGAAGAACGCGAGGTGGCGGAACGGCGTGTTCTGCGCGGTGAACAGCACTTCCTCCCACCGCACGTGCCAGCCGCCGCGCGGCACGTCGCGCGAGAGATGCCAGCGCCCGCCACCGTCCTCGTCCGACGCACCGATGAAGTCGCCATCCGCCTCCCAGCTGTCCGAGGCCGGCGCCCACATCGCCTGCGGCTCGGGCCGGATGAAGCGGAAGCGGCCGTAGCGCTCGAGCTTGCGGCCATGGCCGGAGTCGACGAGGCCGTAATCCTGCCAGGGTTCGGCGATGAGGGTGGTGAGGTTCGTCATATGATCCTCCCCTCCCTGGAAGGGAGGGGCTGGGGGTGGGTTGGTTGGGGGAGAGCGCCGACGCCGCCTCGGGCCGACCCACCCCCGACCCCTCCCTTACAGGGAGGGGCGCAGAAAAAGGGAAGTGCCGTCATCATCGCGCGCTCGCCCGCTCGGCGATGTACGCCGTCACCGCCTCGAACGTGCCCGGCAACGAGGCGTAGCGCTCCTCGCGGTCGAACAGATCGCCCATCCGCGCCGGCAGCGTCGGGCGCTGGCCGGTCGCGCGCTCGACCGCGTCGCGGAACTTGGCGGGGTGCGCGGTCGCCAGCGTCACCACCGGCACGTCGGCCGGCAAGCCGGCGCGGCGCGCGGCGGCGAGGCCGATCGCGGTGTGCGGATCGATCACCTGCCCGCTCGCGTCGCACGCCCAGCGCATCGCCAGCGCCATGTCGTCGAGGTCGATCCGGTCGCTCGCGAACAGCGCGCTCGCGCCTTCGCGCTGCGCATTGGTGAGGCGCATCGCCTTCGAGGTCTCGAACCCGCGCATCTGCTCGGCCAGCGCAGCGCCGTCGCGCCCGCCGAGATCGAACAGCAAGCGCTCGAAATTGCTCGACACCTGGATGTCCATCGAAGGGCTCGGCGTCGGCACGACGATGCCTTGCGAATAGTCGCCCGCGCTGAGCGCACGGTGCAGGATGTCGTTGACGTTGGTCGCGACGATCAGCTTGGCGACCGGCAGCCCCATCCTGGCGGCGACATAGCCAGCGAACACGTCGCCGAAATTGCCCGTCGGCACCGAGAAGGCGACCGGGCGATCGGGCGCGCCGAGCCGGACCGCGGCGTAGAAATAATAGACGATCTGCGCCATCAGCCGCGCCCAGTTGATCGAATTGACCGCCGACAGCGCGTATTTGCCGGAAAACGCCGGATCGTTGAACATCGCCTTCACCAAAGCCTGTGCGTCGTCGAAGCTCGCATCTTCCAGCGCGATGTTGTGGATGTTGGGCGCGATCACCGTCGTCATCTGGCGGCGCTGCACGTCGGACACGCGGCCCTTGGGATGGAGCATGAACACGTCCACGCCGGCGCGCCCGGCCAGCGCATCGATCGCCGCCGATCCGGTATCGCCCGAGGTCGCGCCGACCACGGTGACCTGTTGCGTCGATCCGGTCAGGAATCGTTCGAACAGCAGCCCGAGCAATTGCAACGCGACGTCCTTGAAGGCGAGCGTCGGCCCATGGAACAGTTCGAGCAGCCAGTGCTGGTGATCGAGCTGCGCCAGCGGCACCACCGCGGCATGCGCGAAGCGGCCATAGGCCTGGGTACACAGCGCGCGCAGATCGTCCTCGGCGAGCGTCCCCTCGACGAACGGCAGCATCACCGCGACGGCGGTGTCGACATAGGACAGGCCCTGCAACGCGGCGATCTGCTCGCGCGAAAAGCTCGGCCAGCTCTCCGGCAGATAGAGTCCGCCATCCTTGGCGAGGCCGGCGAGCGTAACGTCGCGGAAGTCGAGCGTCGGCGCGGAGCCGCGCGTACTGGTATAGCGCATGGAGATGCGGTTAGCGGGGTGGCGGCGACTCGGCAACCGTCCGCCTGCGCAGCGCCAGCGCATAGATTATTGCAGCCAGCGCGGCGAACACGAACCATTGTACCGCATAAGCGAGATGGTTGTTGGGGACGGCCGCGAGATCGGGGCCGGGATTGGGGTCGAGCCCCGGCGCGGGCGGATCGGCGACGAGCATCAGCATTCGTGGCGCACCGTTGCCCACCAGCGCGGCGATCAGCGGCTTGTGATCGAGCGCATAAGTGATGTAGCCGCGTACCGGCCCGCCCTTCCAGTCGGGCTTGGCGTGCGGATCCTTGCCGAAGCCGATCTGCACCGCGAAGCCCGGCCCTTCGGCGCCGGTGCGGCACTGCGCGATCTGCCGCCAGCCCGTGCCGCCGCGCGCGTTGCGCCCGCCCTCGATCGCGAAGCTCACCGGTTGCAGGCAGAAGGCGCTCGCACGGCGGAACAGCAACGTGCTGTCGTCCGGGATGCGGGGAAACGCCATCGGCGGCAGCGTCACGTTCCGCGCATAGCGCGCGAGCAACGCTTCCTTCTCGGCGCGGCGCTGGAGCTGCCACACGCCCAGCGCGATCATCGCGACGATGGCGAGACCGACCAGGAGGGTCGGGATGACCGGCACGCGCTTCATCGTTCGATCTCGGGCAAAGGCGCGATCCGCCCCTCGTGCGCGGCGGTGCGGAATTCCGAACCCAGCAACGCTGCCTTGGCGATCCGCAGCGATCCGACGACGCTTGCGACCGTGATCGGCAGCCAGACGAGCATCTGCAGCCAGATCGGCGGGCCGTACGCCAGCTGGATCGTGATCGCCAGGCCGACGACGACCGCGCCGAGCACCAGCGTCAGGATCGCGGCGGGCCCGTCGCCGACGTTGAAGCTACTGAAATCGAGCCCGCACACCTTGCAGCGATCTTCGAAGTCGAGCAGTCCCTTGAACAGCTCGGGCGCGCCGCAGCGCGGGCACAGCCCCTTCAGCGCCGCCGCAACCGGCGTCGGCGCTTGGGCCTCGCTCATCCGATCACCCGGCGTGGACCGGCGCGCCCCAGCCACCCCAGACATAGATCGAGACGAACAGGAACAGCCACACCACGTCGACGAAATGCCAGTACCAGGCCGCCGCTTCGAAACCGAAATGCTGCTTGGGCGTGAAATCGCCGCGATAGACGCGAATCTGGCAGACGATCAGGAACACCGTGCCGATCATCACGTGGAAGCCGTGGAAGCCGGTCGCCATGAAGAAGGAGGCACCATAGTTGAGACCCTTGAAGGGGAAGGGCGCGTCGGCATATTCGTACGCCTGGATCGAGCTGAAGATCAGCCCGAGCAGGATCGTGCACCACAGGCCCTTCTTGAGGCCGTCGCGGTCGCCGTGGATCAAAGCATGGTGCGCCCAGGTGATCGTCGTGCCGCTGGTCAGCAGGATCAGCGTATTGAGCAGGGGAAAGCGGAAAGCGTTGATCACTTCCAGCCCCTTGGGTGGCCAGGTGCCCGCGACATCGGTGACGACGCTGACGGTCTTGGCGACCGAATCATAGGCGATGTGCGCCGGGAAGAGCGAGAAGTCGAAGAACGCCCAGAACCAGCCGACGAAGAACATCAC
>CAXTEO010000148.1:0-9047 GCA_964243205.1 uncultured Sphingomonas sp. | reverse complement strand
TTCTGCATGTGGCCGCCGAACGGGCGCTGGTAGATCGTGCCATTCTCGTTGCGGCTGAACGGCACGCCGGCGTGCTCGAGCTCGTACACGGCGGCTGGCGCTTCACGCACCATATATTCGATCGCGTCCTGGTCGCCGAGCCAGTCCGACCCCTTGACGGTGTCGAACATGTGCCACGTCCAATGGTCGGGCGAATTGTTGCCGAGCGACGCGGCGATGCCGCCCTGCGCCGCGACGGTGTGCGAGCGGGTCGGGAACACCTTGGTGATGCACGCGGTCTTGAGACCCGTTTCGGCGATACCCATCGTGGCGCGCAGGCCCGAGCCGCCAGCACCCACGACGACGGCGTCATAGGTGTGGTCGATGATCTTATAGGCCTCAGGCATGCGGCGCTCCGCCCAGAATGGGGTTGATGACGGTGAAGGCGACCTTGAGGATCGCGAAGATGGCGATGGCGGCGCTGCCGACGGTGAAGAAGTTGAGCAGCAACAGCAACGCGACTCGGCTGCTGCCGTGCTGGTAATCCTCGATCAGCACCTGGAGTCCCAGGCGGAAATGGTAGAAGACCGAGACGATCAGCAGCAGCAGCGGAATCGCCGCCCAGGGCGAGCCGAGCCAGGTGTGGACCGTCTCATAGTCGTACGCCGGCAGACGCACGAGCGCGACGAAGAACCAGATGGTGAGGAACAGATTGGAGCCGGCGGTGACGCGCTGCGCCCACCAATGCTGCGCGCCGTGCTTGGCGCTGCCGAGACCGCGAACGCGGCCGAGTTCGGTGCCGTTGCCCATCTTATTTGAACCCTACGATATAGACCCACACCAACACGGTCGCGACGACCGAGAAGACCATCGTCGCGATCGAACCCGCGCGATTGACCTTCAACTCATAGCCGGCGCCGGCGTCGAGGAAGAAGTGGCGCACGCCCGTCGCGATATGCTGGAACAGACACAGCGTCATCCCGACCGCGAAGAGATAGCCCAAAGCGCCGGACATCCACTCCGCGAACACGAAGTGGAAGGTCGCATAGCTCTCGCGCCCGGCGGCGATCGCGGCGAGCCACCACACCAGCACGACAGTGCCGACGGTCGCCATGCCGTCGCCGGTGATCCGGTGCAGGATCGACACGACCATGTGCGGACCCGGCTTCCAGATCGACAGATGCGGGCTGAGCGGGCGTGCGCGGGGGGTTGGGCTGGCCAAGGCTGAGACGTCCTCGTCGGATATGGGTTGCCGCCCTCTTAGTCGGGGAAGCGCGCGATGCAAGGTTTCTGGCCATCGCCGTGGATGCAGCGGACGCACTCGGGCGATCCCGGCCGCGCTTACGCCGCGTTAACCAAATGCCGCTACGCCTTGGCACGACCACTTACTGCACTCGCGCAGCATCGTGGTCGCGCCATTACGGAGCTCCGCCTTGACCGCCACTGAACTGCCCGCCGCCGGGAAAGTTGCCGCGACGATCGACATTCGCGCGCGCCTGCGCGCGTTCGACTTCGACAACACGCTCGAAGCCGCCGCGCGCGACGTATGGACGGTGCTGGAGCCCGATGCCGCGGAAATCGCGATCGCCTTCTGGGCGCAATGGCGCCGCGCGAGCCCGGGCGAGCAAAGCTGGCAGCCGCACGAAGAAGCCAAGATGATCGAACTCGGCGTCACCTATCTGCGCAACCGTTTCTGCGACGTCTCCGGGCGGCTGTGGGTCGAATCGATGGAGCGCTCGGTCGCGTCGGGCTACAAGGCGGGCGTATCGACGATGGCGTTGCTGTCGATGACCTGCGCCAGCGACCGCGCCGCGCTCGACATCCTGTTCAAGCGCGTCAAGGGCGATGATCCGCGCTTGCCGATCTATATCGACACCGTGATGCGGCTGACCGGGCTCGAGGCCGAGATCACCGTCGAAATCTACAGCGCGTTTCGCGCCGCCACCGCGCAAGGCGTGCGCGACCGCCTTGCCACCGAATTCCGCCAGGGCATCGCCGCGACGGTCGAGGAAGCGACCGAGGAATCCGAAGTGCTGCGCGGCCAGGCGCTCAAGACCTCGACGTCGGCGCGCGGCATGCTCGGCAAGACCAGCGAAGTCGCCGCCGCCGCCGAGCAATCGGCAATGGCGATGCGCGAGGCGGCGCAGACCGCCGCCGGGCTGATCCGCGCGATCGAGGATGCGCGCACCGAAGTGGAAGCCGCCGCCGAAATCGCGACTCGCGCCGCCGGCCAGGCCGGGGCGGCGGTCGGCATGTCGGAAACCTTGAGCGATCACGCCAAATCGATCGAATCGATCCTCGGGCTGATCCGCGACATCGCCGGCCAGACCAATTTGCTCGCCTTGAACGCCACGATCGAGGCGGCGCGCGCGGGCGATGCCGGCCGCGGTTTCGCGGTGGTCGCGCAGGAAGTGAAGAGCCTCGCCAACCAGACCGCGCGCGCGACCGACGATATCGCCGCCAAGATCGCCGCGATCCAGTCCGCCACAAAATCCACGGTGGAAACCAACGCCTCGATCAAATCGACCGTGGCCGAGGTGCAGGAAAGCGCCAACCGCATCCGCTACGCGATGGAAGCGCAAGCGCAGACCGTGACCGCGATCACCGCAGCGGTCGACGAGACCGCGCTCGCCGCCGATTCGATGTCGAACACGATCACTGCGATCCGCGAGGACACCGAATCGGTCGCCTCCGAAATCGACCGGGTCGGGCGCGGGTTCGACTCGCTCGACCATAAGCTCGGCACGCTCAAGAACCGCGCGACCGATTTCGTCGCCAAAGTCGCGGCCTAACAAGAGGATTGGAGATGCCCGTAGCAGACGCCCCCGCTGGCCTGATGTTAGGCGGCTGGAGCGGCGAGAGTCGCAGCGCCGCCGCGCGCATCGCCGATTATGATTGGGACGGCAGCATCGCGGCCTGTGCCGCCGAGATCACCCAGGCCATCGCCGGCCACGAAACCGAGATATCGCGCGTCTTCTGGGAATATTATCTGTCGTTGCCCGTGACCGCGCACATTCGCGGCCATTTCTCGCGCGAGTATCTCGACACGCGCGTCGAGAACAGCGCGCGCTACACCCGCGCGAAATATGCCGCCCCGTTCGACGATGCGTGGATGCGCATGGCGACGCAGCACGCCGCCGCTTCGCAAAGGGCCGGCATTCCGCTGCAGGCGCTGCTGTCCTCGCTGAGCTTCGCGCACAGCCGCACGCTGATGGCGATCGAGGCGAAGCTCGGCGGCGGAGCGCGATTGCGCGCGCTCGCCGATTGCGTCCAGCGGCTCGCTCTGGTCGAGGCGGATGTGATGGCCTCCTATCTCGGCGCGCACGACGCCAATCGCGCGCGCGCCGAACGCCGCACGCGCTCGGCCGATTTCAGCGCGACGATCGCCACCTCGATCGAGGGCACCGCCGTGCTCGGCAACCGCATCCGCGTCCAGGCGCAAGGCGCCGGGCGCGCCGCGCGCGGGATGCTCGGGCAAACCAGCGAAGTTGCCGCTGCGGCCGAGCAATCGGCGATGGCGATGCGAGAGGCGGCGCAGACCGCCGCCGGGCTGATCCGCGCGATCGAGGATGCGCGTACCGAAGTGGAAGCCGCCGCCGAGATCGCGACGCGCGCCTCGAGCCAGGCGAGTATCGCGGTCGGCATGTCCGAAACGCTCAGCGATCACGCGAAATCGATCGAATCGATTCTCGGGCTGATCCGCGACATTGCCGGGCAGACCAATTTGCTCGCCTTGAACGCCACGATCGAGGCGGCGCGCGCGGGCGATGCCGGCCGCGGTTTCGCGGTGGTCGCGCAGGAAGTGAAGAGCCTCGCCAACCAGACCGCGCGCGCGACCGACGATATCGCCGGCAAGATCGCCGCGATCCAGTCGGCGACGCGCTCGACCGTCGAGACCAACGCCTCGATCAAAGCGACCGTGGCCGAGGTGCAGGACAGCGCCGAACGCATCCGCTACGCGATGCAGGCGCAAGCCCGGACCGTCACCGCGATCACCGCGGCGGTCGACGAGACCGCGCTCGCCGCCGATTCGATGTCGGACACGATCACCGCGATCCGCGCCGGCACCGAACATGTCGCGGCCGAAATCGACACGCTCGAACGCGACTTCGGTGACGTCGACGACCAGTTGAGCGAATTGAAGGGCGCGGCAGACACGTTTTCGGCCAGCGTCGCGGCGTAAGCGCCCCCCCTGGAAGGAAGGGGAGGCTGGTAGCGCTCGATCGCCCTGCGGGCTAAACCCCGTGCCATGAACATCCTCCTCACCGGCTCATCGCGGGGCATCGGCGCCGCCACCCTCGCCGCCCTCGAAGCAGCCGGCGCGACCGTCGTCGGGCACGGCACGCGTTCGGGCATCCCCGCCGATTTCGCCGACCCCGCCGCGCCGCGCGCGCTGTGGGATGCAGCGCTCGACCGGCTCGGCGGCCACATCGACGTGCTGATCAACAATGCCGGCGTGTTCGAGGCCAATCCGATCGACGCGGCGGACGACGCCTGGCTGGCGAACTGGGAGCGCACGCTGCGCATCAACCTCACGGCATCGGCCGAACTGTGCCGGCTCGCGGTGCTGCACTGGCAGGGGCGTGCGTCGGGCGGGCGGATCGTCAACATCGCCAGCCGCGCGGCCTATCGCGGCGATTCGCCGGCGCATTGGCATTATGCCGCCTCCAAGGCCGGTATGGTGGCGATGACCAAGTCGATCGCGCGCGGCTATGCCGGGCAGGGCATCCTCGCCTTTGCGGTGTGCCCGGGCTTCACCATGACCGGCATGGCCGAAGAGTATCTGGAAAGCCGCGGCGGCGACAAACTCCTCGCCGACATCCCGCTCGGCCGAGTCGCCGCGCCGGAGGAGGTGGCCGAGGTCGCGCGCTTCCTGGCGCTCGATGCGCCGCCGTCGATGACCGGCGCGGTGCTCGACGTGAATGGGGCGAGTTACGTTCGCTGAGAAAACGTTATGATTCACGCGAAGGCGCGAAGACCCAAAGAAGAGAGTGCGGGCGCTTCGCGCGGGCTCGCTTTCGACTTCCTTCGCGCCTTCGCGTGAATCAGCTTCTACCGCAACGCGCGCAGCCGCTCGAGATCCTCCGGCCGATCGACGTCGAGCAATTCGGCTTCGGGCGCGATGACATGACGACCGGCGCGGACCATCGCGCGGCCGCCCTCGTCGCCCTCGAGCATCATCAGCGCCTCGAACTGCGCCGCGCCGAACACGACCGGGGGGCTCGGCTGAATGCCGTCGCTCGACGCGACCACCGCATCGCTGCCCATATCGTCGGCCGCATCGAGCAGGCGATAGATGTGCGTCGCGGTCACCCGCGGCATATCGGCGAGCGCGATCACCACCGCTTCGCATCCGGCCCGCATCGCCGCCGCGACGCCGAGCTTGACCGATCCCGACAGGCCGTCGCCCGGATCGGCATTGTGCAGCACGGTGTAGCCGCGGCTGGCGAAATCGAGCTCGGTGTTGGAACACACCACGAAACGCGCCTTGAACGGCACGTCCTCGAGCGCGGTGACGACGTGGAAGGCGAGCGGCTTGCCGAGGAAGCTTTCCTGCAATTTGTCGGCGTCGCCGAAGCGGGCGGAGCGTCCCGCCGCGAGCAGGATCAGGATGCAGTCGTCGATCGCCGGCATGGGATATCCTCCGTTGACGCGCCCGACGCGCTGTCCACGCAACGCTCGGCTCGGTCAAACGCTCCGATCGCTCGGCTATCGTCAATCTGTCATCGTCGTGGTGCATCAGCGGCCGCGACCGATCCGCCGGTGCGGATCGCGCCCGGCCGGACGGTCGGACGCCAAGGATGGAGCAAGACGATGCGGGCGATGGTTTCCGGATATACCCATGCCGCCAGGATTGCGGGCGTCGCCCTGCTGCTGGCATCGGGCGCCGCAATGGCGCAGGTTGCGCCGATGCCGCATCCGCTCGCCTCGCCCGCTTTGTCGCCACCCATCGTCATCGCGCATCGCGGCGCCAGCGGATTGCGGCCCGAACATACCATCGCCTCATACACGCTGGCGATCGAGCAGGGCGCCGATTTCATCGAGCCCGATCTCGTGCTGACCAAGGACGACGTGTTCGTGGCGCGCCACGAAAATGACATTACCGGCACGACCGATGTCGCCAAGCACCCCGAATTCGCCGCGCGCCGCGCCACCAAGGTGATCGACGGCGAGACGCATACCGGCTGGTTCACCGAGGATTTCACGCTGGCCGAGCTGAAGACGCTGCGCGCGGTCGAGCGGTTACCCAAGCTGCGCCCCGAAAACGCCAAATATGACGGCCAGTTCGAAGTGCCGACGCTCGCCGAAGTGATCGCGCTCGCAAAGGCGCACTCTGTGCACGGCCGCGTCGTCGGCATCTATCCCGAGACCAAGCATCCGAGCTATTTCGCGAGCATCGGCCATCCGATGGAGGCGCGTCTGGTCGCGCAGCTGACGGCAGCCGGGTGGGACAAGCCTACCGATCCGGTGTTCATCCAGTCGTTCGAAGTCGACAATCTCAAGCACATCCACACGATGACCGGCTTGCGACTGATCCAGCTGATGGACGCGGGCGGCGGCCCGGCCGACCGTGCCGTAGCGAGCTACGCCGCGATGGCGACGCTGGAGGGCCTCAAGACGGTCGCGACCTATGCGTACGGCATCGGCCCGGGGCTCGGCATGATCCAGAATGGCGATGCGCCGCCGACCAGCCTGGTGGCGGACGCGCATGCCGCGGGGCTGCGGCTCCACCCATGGACCTTCCGCGCCGAGAATTTTTTCCTTCCGCCCAGCCTCAAGATCGGCACCGATCCCGCCGCGCACGGCCATATCGAGGACGCAATGCGGCGCTATCTCGCGCTCGGCATCGACGGTTTCTTTACCGATTTCCCCGGCATCGGGGTAAAGGTGCGCGACGCCGTGAAGGACCATCGATGAAGCTTCTCGCCCTGCCTGCCGCCTTGCTGCTGCCGTTCCTGACCGGCGGTTGCCTGGTCAAGACCGCGGTCGACGTCGCGACCTTGCCGGTCAAGGCCGCGGGCAAGGCGGTCGACTGGACGACGACGAGCCAGTCCGAATCCGACCGCAATTATGGCCGCAAGATGCGCAAGCAGGAAGAACGCGAAGGCCGCGAACGCAAGCAAGCATTCAAGGAGTGCCGCAAGCAGCGGCGCGACGATTGCGACCAGACCGCGCGGGACGAGCGCTAAACGTCGCCCCGGCGCAGGCCGGGGCCGCTAGCTGTGCCGCGCGGCCGGCGGCCCGAACTGAGCGGCCCCGGCCTGCGCCGGGGCGACGGGAGTGTCGCCGAGTATCCGCGCCACCGCGAGCAATACCGCCGGGCGCACCTGCACGCCGACATGGCTGCTGCGCACCTCGACCGACCGCCCGTCTTCGTCGTGGCAGATCATGCCATTGACCAGTCCGTCGCTGCGGCTCCAGATCGCGGTGGTCGGCACCGGCGGCGCCTGCGCGATCAGGGCGCTTTGCTCGACCACGCGCGGCGCATCGATTCGGTCGCCGGTGATCATCTCGAACGCGCGCCACACATTGGTCGCGCGCGGCGATCCGGCGAAAGGCGAACTGATCGTCACCACTTCGCGCACCAGATCGGGCCAGCGATGCGCGGCGAAGCGCGCCATGATCCCGCCCAGGCTGACCCCGACCAAGGTCACCGGCTCGCCCGTCGCGGCGTGCAGCGCGGCAATGCGCTCGTGCAATTGCTCGCCATCGACACCGATCGTACGCGCGCCGTAATTGCGGCCGAGCCCCCACCCCTCCGCCCGATAGCCGAGCGACACGAGATAGCGCCGCAGGAAAATGCCCGAGCCGTCGCTGTTGAACAGACCCGGCAGCAGCAACACCGGCCGCCCGTCACCGCGCGGCCCTTGCGCCAGCAACGCGCGCGCGCCGAGCAGCGACGCCAGCCCCCATGCGCCGCGCGGCACTTCCAGCGCGATCAAGGCGGTCGAGGGCGGCTTCACCGTGCGGCTCCCGGCGCGAACCAGCCGAGCACGCTCGCCGGAAACGGCGTCCATGCGCCGATCCGCACGCCAGCGGCGCGCAGCGCGTTCCCGGTCCAGGCATTGCAGGTCATGACCGCGCTATAACGCCCGGTCGCAGCATAGAAAGCATCGTTGCGGCCATAGCCCGTGCGATGCCAGCGCGGCGGCGCCGCGAAGCTTGCCCGCACGAACGCGGCGAGCCGGCGATATTCCGCGGGCCGCAGCACCACCACGCGCGCATCGTCCGCCGCCGCCGGCATGCGGACATGCTCGACATGCAGCACGGTGCGGTCGCTGCCGACCGCCGCGGCGAGCACGGTCAGCGGTTTCACGTCGCCCCAGGTCGGCGTCTCGAGATAGAAGGTCCGCTCGCCCCAGCCGATCGCGACGTGATCGAGCCCGGCATAACGCGGGTCGGCCAGATCCTCGCCCGGCAGCAGATCGCGCCAATCGACCCCCGCCGCCTGCTTGGGCAAGACGAGGTCGGTATGCACGCCATTGCTTTCGACCAGGATGCGCACGCCGTTTGCCGGCGGCGTCCATGCCGGGTTGGTCGGGATCGCCCCTCCGGCCATGCCCGCCGCGCCATAGGCCATGACCGGCACCAGGATCGCGGCAAGCATGACCCCGACGCCGCGAAGAATTCGTTTCATCCGTAACCATTTCCCGCGCCGTCCCGGCTGTGATAGCTTACCGGCATGACCGACGATACGCATGTTCTCGACCACCCCCCGCCCGGAGCCGCGACCGACTGGACTGTCCCGCAGAATTGGGCGCATTTCACGCCGGAAGAGCACCATGTCTGGGATACCTTGTTCGCGCGCCAGGCCAAATTGCTGCCCGGGCGCGCGTCGAACGCCTATTTGCGCGGGTTAGATGTACTCAAGCTGTCTAAACCCGGCATTCCCGATTTCGAGGAACTGTCCGAGCGGCTGATGCGCCTCACCGGCTGGCAAGTGGTGGCGGTGCCCGGACTCGTGCCCGACGACGTGTTCTTCGATCACATGGCCAACCGCCGCTTCGTCGCGGGCAATTTCATCCGCCGGCCCGACCAGCTCGATTATCTGCAGGAACCCGACGTGT
>CAXTEO010000147.1:0-9223 GCA_964243205.1 uncultured Sphingomonas sp. | reverse complement strand
GCTGCCCGTGCCCAACCGCGAATGCATCCGCCAGGCGGTGCGCACCGGCATGGCGATCGACGCGCAGATCAACCGCTGGTCGCGATTCGACCGCAAGAATTATTTCTACGCCGATCTGCCGCAGGGCTATCAGATCAGCCAGCTCTACCACCCGCTGGTCGGCGAGGGCGCGATCGACATCAGCCTCGACGACAAGAACCCGGACGCAGCGGGCAAGCGGATCGGCGTCGAGCGCATCCATGTCGAGCAGGATGCCGGCAAATTGATGCACGACCAGCACCCGACGCGGTCGTACGTCGATCTCAACCGCTCGGGCGTCGCGCTGATGGAGATCGTCTCCAAGCCCGACATGGCCTCGCCTGCCGAGGCCGGCGCTTACTTGCGCAAACTGCGCTCGATCCTGCGTTATGTCGGCTCGTGCGACGGCAACATGGAAGAAGGCTCGATGCGCGCCGACGTCAACGTCAGCGTGCGCAAGGCCGGCGACGCGCTCGGCACGCGGACCGAGACCAAGAACGTCAATTCGGTGCGCTTCGTGATGGCCGTGGTCGAGCAGGAGGCCAGGCGCCAGGTCGGGGTGCTCGAGGACGGTGGCAGTATCGTCCAGGAGACTCGCCTGTACGATCCCGACCGCAACGAGACGCGCTCGATGCGCTCGAAGGAGGATGCGAACGATTATCGCTATTTCCCCGATCCCGATCTGCTGCCGCTCGAACTCGACGAAGCGTTCCTCGCCGAATGCCGCGCCTCGCTGCCCGAACTGCCCGACACCAAGCGCCGCCGCTACGAGGCGCTCGGCATCACGCCCTATGCCGCGGCGGTGATGACCGCCGAGGTCGAGGCGGCGCGCTGGTTCGACGCTTTGCTCGACACGGGTGTGGCACCGGTCGCGGCCGCCAACTGGACGACCTCCGAGCTGTTCGGCGCGCTCAACCGCACCGGGCGCGATATCGAGCATTCACCGGTCAGCCCGGCACAGGCCGCCGAACTGCTCGGCCTGATCGCCGACGGCACGCTGTCGGGCACGCTCGCCAAGCAGGTGTTCGAGATCATGCTCGAAACCGGGCAGGGCGCCGCCGCGATCGTCGAGGAGCGCGGGCTCAAGCAGACCAGCGACACCGGCGAGATCGAACGCGTCATCGCCGAAGTCATGGCCGCCAATGAGGACAAGGTCGCCGATTATCGCGGCGGCAAGGACAAATTGTTCGGCTTCTTCGTCGGCCAGACGATGAAGGCGATGGGCGGCAAGGCCAATCCCGGCGTCGTCAACGACGTCCTGAAGAAGGTGCTGGGCTAACGCGACTTTTTGCTTTCGCGTCATCATCTTGACAGGTGCGCATCATTGCGGAAGACCCCGGCCGCGGCCCTGCAGGGCCGTGTCTAACGGGGGTTATGCAATGAGACTGACAATGTGTGCTGCGGCCGTGCTGGTCGTAGTCGGCGGATGTGCGTCGACGCAAAAGGTACTTGATATGCCTGTCACCGAAACCTTTCACTCGCCACAGTCGGTGAAGGAAACGGCGTTCTGTCTCGCGAACAAGAACAACACCGCTGCGCTCGAAAAGGACGACGGTTCGCGCGTGGTGCTGATCAAGAACGGTTACGGCGGCGTCTCGCTCGCTTTCTCGATCTTTCCCGAGGGTACGGGCAGCCGTATCGAATATCGCAAGGCGTTTGGCACGATCGGCGGCGTGTGGAAGCAGTGCGTCGGCGTGAAGGACGCCAAATAAAGCAGACCGGAGCAGGAGGGGTTTCGCCGTTCGGGGGGACTCCTCTTTCCCGCTCCACTTTCAACGCAGTCGCAGCAGACACATCGGCAAAATCGCCGGCGCGATTGACCGCTGTGAGCATGGTCGTCCGTCATGGGTAAACGATAAGATATTGGAGTCGCTTTCTTTTAAATGCGATCATCACCCAGCCATTCGCGCTGAGCTTGTCGAAGCCTTGCCCTCGCGCGGCGCGCAAGAGGAGGGTAGCCGTTCGACAAACTCAGGGCGAACGACGGTTTGATCAAAATTAGATTAAGTCGACGCAAGTGGCGAGAAAATACGGATTTCGTGAAGCCCTGTTGCATTAACAACATCTGCCTAGCAAAATCACGATGATACTTGCTCGGTGTAAAGTATACCGATAGATTAAACTCACCAAATTCGGGGAGAAGGCGGTGAGGGGGTGCTATGTCTGGTCGTGCGTGCTTGCTATTGGCAGCGATTCTGGTCGTGTGTTTCGCGCACCCATCCGCTTTTGCGCAGGAGAAATCGGGCGCCAGGCCGGGCTTCGACCTCAAGCAGCGATCCGTGAAGATCCTGCTGCTGCGCCCGACGATCAGGACCGGCGCGCAATCCACCGGCGGCATGTTCGAGCCAAATGCCGACTGGACCGCACAGGCGCGGGACAATATCGGCGCCGCCCTGACTGTTGCGCAAGGCAAGCTCGGCAACGAGATCATCGTCGCCGAGGAGCCGGTCGGTGACGCGGCCCGGGCCATGGCGGAGTATCGCGCCGTGTTCTCGGTGCTCGCCGATTCGGTAATCACGTATCAATTCTTTCCGGGAAATCGGCTGCCGTCGAAGAAGCGCAAGGGCGTGTTCGACTGGACGATGGGCCCCGGTGTCGGCGAAATCGCCAAGGGGACGGGCGCCGACTACGCCTTGTTCATCTTCAACGAGGATCATTATGGCTCCACCGGCCGCAAGATCCTGCAGGTCTTCGCGGCAATGGCCTATGTCCCCGTCAAATCCGGCGAGCATAGGGGCTATGCCGGGCTGGTCGATCTGCACACTGGCGATCTCGTCTGGCTGAATGCCGACCAGCAGATGGGCGGTGACGTCCGCACGCCCGAAGGCGCGCAGAAGCGCGTCGCGGAATTGCTCAAGAACTTCCCCGGCGGGGACAAGCCGCAGCAGCAGGCGGCCAAGTAATGCGCGCGCTTGCGCTGTTGCTCCTGTCGGCCTCGATGGCCGCCGCGCCGGCCGCGTTCGCCAAGGCCGACCCGGCCGCCGCGATCCCGCCTTATAGCGGTGCGTATCAACCGCAGAGCGTCGACGAACGCGGCCTGTGGATGGAACTCGACGAAGCCGAACGCGCTTTGCGCGATTCTACGGCGGTCATCAACGATCCTGCACTCAATGGCTATTTGCACGATGTGGTGTGTCGCACCGTCGGCGGCGAGCGCTGTCAAAGCGTGCGAATCTATGTGATGCGCGATGCCGAGTTCAATGCCTCGATGGCGCCCAACGGCATGCTCCGGATCAACAGCGGTCTCCTGCTGCGCGCCCGCAACGAAGCCGAGCTGGCTGCGGTGCTGGGCCATGAATTCTCGCATTTCGAGCTTCGCCACAGCCTCGCCGCGTTCAAGCGCCGCCGTACGGCGAGCGATGTCGTCGCATGGGTCGGCGTCGCCGCGGCGGGCGCCTATGCTTATGGCGGCGCGCGGGGCTATGACACCGCGCGCAGCGCGCGATCGGTGCAGATCGGGGTGATCGGCGGGGTCTATGCGAACGGTCGCGAGCAGGAGCGGCAAGCCGATCTGCTGTCGATGGCCTATCTCAAGGCGTCGCCCTACGATCCTCACTGTTTTGCCGAAATCTGGGATCGCGAGATGGACGAGGCCGATGCGACGGCGCGCGGTCGCAAGCAGCGCAGTACCCGCTATGATCGGGTGGCGTTCTTCGCGACGCATCCCGCGCCGCTCGAGCGGGCGACCTATTTGCGGCAGGTCGCGGCGGCAATGGGCAAGACCGGCGAGGATGACCGCGCGCGGTTCGACGCGGCGATGGCGCGCTGGCGCCCGCACTTCCTCGCCGACCAGATCAAGCTCAACGATTTCGAGGGTACGGACTATCTGCTCGGCCAGTTGGCGGGGCCAGACTGGTCCGCCGACTTGCTCTACGCGCGCGGCGAATTGTATCGCACGCGCGGCAATCCGCGCGATCTGGTGTCGGCGATCGGCTTCTATCGCGAGGCATTGACGAAGGACGCGACCAATGCGGAGGCCTACCATGGCATGGGCCTGGCACAACTGCGCAGCCGCGATCCTGCTGGCCCGGAAACGCTCAAGACTTATCTGAAGATGAAACCCGACGCAGCCGACAAGGCGATGATCGTGACGCTCCTGCAATGAGGATCAGCTTTATGGTACGCGACATTTCGATGGCGATGGCGCTCGCGATGGTCTGCGTGGCACCCGCGCGCGCGTCCAATACGCTGATCGCGCAGGGCCAGCCGGTTGCCGTCGCGAAATCACCGATGACGGTCACGCCCGACCGCGAATGGAACAAGCTGGGCGCGCGACCGGGGCGCAGTTCGGAGACCTGGACGATCGACGGCGACGGGTTGAACGACGTCACCTTCTACGGCGGCATCGAGACGAGCCGTCCGCTGTTCCGCGAGGTGAGTAAGCGCACCAAGCCGTTGCCGCATTTCTCCTCGACGATGCTGCTCACCGATCTGCCGGTGCTGTTCGAGAACAGCTACAGCATCGCACTCGACACGCAACTGCTGAAGATCGCCGCGCTCGCACCCCCCCTTTCCCTCGGCCAGAAGGGCATCCGCTTTTCGTACAGTTTCAGCCGAGCCGACGAGGAGGTCCGCCGCAAGGGGGAGGCCTCTGCCGCGATCATCGGCGGCAAGCTCTATATGATCACTTTCGAAGCGCCCGACGTCTATTATTATCAGCGCGACGTCGCTGCCTATCGCGCGATCGTCGCGCAGGCGACGATCGCGCGATAGAGGCATCTTACTGGGCGTCGTCGTCCTGGTTCTTCACCACGCCGCCGGTGCCGCCGACGCCGTCGAATTCGCCCGGGGCGGTGAAGCTGTCGGGTTCGCGCCCGCCTTCGCCGCGCTCGACCGCGTCCTTGCGCGCTTCGACCGCCTGTTCGATGTCGCTGCGCGGATCGGTGTCGTTCTCGGGCAGGCTGTCGGGGTGCAGGTCGCGGTCGCTCATGCGAAATCTCCGGTCATGCCGCCATCGGTCGGCTGAAACGGCGCGCCATCGGGGTCGCCGCCGGGTTCGGGGAAATCGACGTCGGGCGTCGGGCTGGGCAATTCCGTCGGCATCGGGTCGGGCTGGCCCGGCTGGCTCGGGAAGGGCGGCAATTCGGTCGGGGGCGTGCTGGCCATCGTGACTCTCCTCTGTCGGGTTCAACGCGTGACCGGCATAGCGGTTGCGCGCGACAAAAGCGCTCGCGCTTTGCCGGCTTGCCCCCGCGCGCATGGCTGGTATAGACGCCCCCCACACCGGCGGTGTCCTTTGCGGGCGTGGCGGAACTGGTAGACGCAGCAGGTTTAGGTCCTGCCATCGCAAGATGTGGGGGTTCGAGTCCCTTCGCCCGCACCAGTCTTTCGCGCGATTCGGCGTGGGGACTGCGAACTAATTCAAATAAGGCGTGAGATCTGAAATGCAGACTGTCGAGACGTTTAACGAAGGCCTCAAGCGCGCCTACACGCTGACGATCACCGCGAAGGACATCGACTCGCGGGTCGATGCCGAGCTCAAGCGCGTCGCGCCGACGGTGAAGATGCCCGGCTTCCGTCCCGGCAAGGTTCCCGCCAACCTCGTGCGCAAAATGCACGGCGAGGCGCTGATGCAGGACGCGCTCAACAGCTCGATCCAACAGGGTATCCAGACCCTCATTGCCGAGCAGAAGCTGCGCCCCGCGCTGCAGCCTTCGGTCGAGCTCGCCGACGGCTTCAAGCTGGGTGACGATGCCGAGATTACCGTGACGCTCGAAGTGCTCCCCGACGTGCCGACCCCGGCGATCGACGGGTTGAAGCTCGAGCGCCTGACCGTTCCCGCCGACGAGGCCGTCGTGCAGGAGCAGCTCCAGAAGTTCGCCGACCAGCAGAAGAAGTGGGACGACGCCAAGCCGACCTACAAGGCGAAGATGGGCGATCTCGTCGTAATGGATTTTCTCGGCAAGGTCGGCGATGTCGCCTTCGAGGGCGGCACCGGCACCGACATGTCGGTCGAACTCGGTACCGGACGTCTGATTCCCGGCTTCGAGGATCAGGTCGTCGGTGTGAAGACCGGCGAAGAGCGTCAGATCAACGTCACTTTCCCGACCGATTACCAGGCGACCGAACTCGCCGGCAAGGACGCGACTTTCGATCTCAAGATCACCGCGGTGAAGACCGCCGGCGAGACCGTGATCGACGATACGCTGGCGACCTCGCTCGGGCTCGAGAGCCTTGAGCAGCTCACCGGCCTGCTCAAGGGCCAGATCGAGCAGGAGCTCAACGGCCTCACGCGCACGCACATGAAGCGCAAGCTGCTCGACCAGCTCGCCGAGGGGCATGATTTCGAAGTGCCGCCGTCGATGGTCGAAGCCGAATTCGACCAGATCTGGCAGCAGCTCCAGCACGAAGCGACGCATGAGGAAGATCCCGCGGCAGCGCTCGCCGAGATGGAATCCGAGCGCGACGATTACCGCAAGATCGCCGAGCGGCGCGTGCGCCTCGGCCTGCTACTGTCGGAAATCGGCCAGGCCAATGGCGTCGAAGTCAGCCAGCAGGAAATGAACCGCCTGATCGCGCAGGCCGCGCAGAACTATAACAACGAAGACCGTCAGCGCTTCCTGCAGTATATCCAGCAGGAGCCGATGGCGGCCGCCCAGCTGCGTGCACCGCTGTACGAGGACAAGGTCGTCGACTTCCTGTTCGACAAGGCCGAAATCAGCGACCGCGAAGTGACGCGCGAAGAGCTCGAAGCGGCGATCGAGAGCGAAGAGGGTTTCTCGAGTGGCACCCACACGCACGATCACGACAACCATAAGCCCAAGGCGAAGAAGCCGGCGGCCAAGAAGGCCAAGCCGGCTGCCGACGAGGCCAAGGAAGTCGAAGCGGCCGATGTCGAGCCGGCCGCACCCGGCGACGATCTGGTCGAAGCCGAGCCGGTGAAGAAGGCCGCGACCAAGAAGGCGCCCGCCAAGAAGGCTGCGCCGGCTGAGGACGCAGCTCCGGTTGAAGCGGCCCCTGCGGGCGAGGCTGCCGCTGCGCCCGCCAAGAAGCCGGCCGCGAAGAAGAAGGCTGCTGCCGACAAGGCTGAGTAACGTCTTTGCCCGCCCGCTGGCGAAAGCTGCGGGCGGGCTTCATTCTACCGCTTCCCCGGTGAAGGCCGGGGCCCAGTAGCGATGGCGTCAGTCACGGAGCGCTTCCGTGGCAACTGGCTACGCCACGACTGGGCCCCGGCCTTCGCCGGGGAAACGTGCTTTTGGCGTCCTGCCACAAAACAGTCGAACCGATCGCGATTCGCCCGTAAGGCGAGACGATGACCCCTCGTATTGCCATCCTGCTGCCGTGCTACAACGAAGGCGCCGCCATCGCGCAGACCGTCGCGGGGTTCCGCTCGGCGCTGCCCGACGCGACGATCTACGTCTACGACAACAACAGCAGCGACGACACCGTTGCGGTTGCCCGCGCATCCGGCGCGATCGTCCGCACCGAGCGGATGCAGGGCAAGGGCAATGTCGTCCGCCGCATGTTCGCCGACGTCGACGCCGACATCTATGTCATGGCCGATGGCGATGCGACCTATGACGCGACCGCGGCGCCGGCCTTGGTCGCGCGCTTGGTCGACGAACAGCTCGACATGGTCGTCGGCAGCCGCGTGACTCAGGTCACCGCTGCCTATCGCCGCGGCCACGTGCTCGGCAACAAGGCGATGACGGGCATGCTGGCGCAGCTGTTCGGCCGCAGCTTCACCGACATCTTCTCGGGCTATCGCGTGTTCTCGCGCCGCTTCGTCAAGAGCTTCCCCGTGCTCTCCTCGGGCTTCGAGATCGAGACCGAGATCAGCGTCCACGCGCTCGAGCTCAAGATGCCGGTGGGTGAAATCGAGACCGCCTATTTCGCGCGCCCCGAAGGCTCCGAATCGAAGCTCAGCACCTATCGCGACGGCTTCCGCATCGCGCGGACGATCATCACGCTCTATCGGATCGAGCGGCCATTGCTGTTCTTCGGGCTGATCGCCGGCATGCTGGCGCTGGTGGTGCTGGCGCTCGGTATTCCGCTGATCGTCACCTATATGCACACCCATCTCGTGCCGCGCTTGCCGACCGCAGTGCTGGTCACGGGGCTGACCATCCTCGGCGCGCTGTGCATCTTCACCGGGCTCATCCTCGACACCGTCGTGCGCGGCCGTCGCGAAATGCGCCGCCTCGCCTATCTCAGCCACCGCGCGCCGGGTGGCGACGACCGGCGCGAAGGCATTGGGGGCGACGCCGGGGCTTGAACTCGTTTCGCCCAGCGCCGATGTATGGCGTTCATTGGGGCATAAAGGACTAAAAGGCTCATCATGCGCAATCCGTTCGACACTGGCGACTTCCTCGCACCGATCAATGACGGCCTCGTCCCCATCGTCATCGAGCAATCCAACCGCGGCGAGCGCAGCTTCGATATCTATTCGCGGCTGCTGCGTGAACGCATCATCTTCGTGACCGGCGGAGTCGAGGACCATATGGCCTCGGTCATCTCGGCACAGCTGCTCTTCCTGGAGTCGGAGAATCCCAAGAAGGACATCTTCATGTACATCAACTCGCCCGGCGGCGTCGTCACGGCGGGCATGGCGATCCACGACACTATGCAGTATATCCGTCCGCGCGTCGGCACGGTGTGCATGGGGCAGGCCGCATCGATGGGGTCGTTCCTGCTCGCAGCGGGCGAGCCCGGCATGCGCGTCGCGCTGACCAATGCGCGGATCATGATCCACCAGCCGTCGGGCGGGGCGCAGGGCATGGCGTCGGACATCCAGATCCAGGCCAAGGAAATCCAGCGCATCAAGAACCGCATGAACGATTTGTATGCGCAGTACACCGGCAAGCCGCTCGAAGAGATCGAGAAGGCGATGGACCGCGACACGTTCCTGGAGGCGCACGAAGCCAAGGAATTCGGGCTGGTCGATCAGGTGTTCGACAAGCGTCCGGCACTGCCCGACGATTCGAGCACGCCGCCCGCGCTCACCTCGGCTTAACGCTGCCTTTTAAGGCTATAATGTGTACCGGGACGCCAGAGTGGCGTCCCGGTGCTGGCATCGCCGGGTATTTTGGTGATTGTCGGATTGCGCGTGGGCGGTCTAGGATGGACGCTCCGCATATGTGCGCCTGGTGGCGCCAAGGATGGTTTGAATGACGAAGCTCAGCGGCGGCGACTCGAAGAGCACGCTTTATTGCTCTTTCTGCGGCAAGTCGCAGCACGAAGTCCGCAAGCTCATTGCCGGGCCGAC
>CAXTEO010000146.1:0-9247 GCA_964243205.1 uncultured Sphingomonas sp. | reverse complement strand
GGTGGCGACGCGCGGCGCGGCGCGGTCGAGGCCGCGCTGGCCAAGGCGCTGGCGGCGTCGATCTTCAACGATGGCGGCAATGTCGCGCGCGCGCCGACCGCGCAAGTCGATATCATCATGTTGCTGACAGCGCTCCGCGAAGTCTATGTCGCACGCCGGCTCGAGGCGCCGGCCAGCATCGATACGGCGCTCGCGACCTTGGTGCCGGCGTTGCTCGGGATATGCCACGCCGACCGCGATCTGAGCAGCTGGCAGGGTGGCGGCCCGATCGGCGCCGAGGCGCTCGAGCAGATCATCGCCGCGTCGGGCGTCCGTACCCGCCCGCTGCGCCAGGCGCGCGACTGGGGTTATCAGCGGCTCGCCGCGGGCACGGCCGTGGCGATCCTCGACGCGGCCCCTCCGCCGATCGCGCGACTGGTCGAAGGCGGCTGTGCCTCGACCCTGGCGTTCGAATTGTCCGACGGGCCGAATCGCCTGGTCGTCAATTGCGGCGGCGCGCGCACCGGGATCGTCCAGTTGCCCGCCGCGCTGAGCGAGGGCTTGCGCACCACCGCGGCGCATTCGACGCTGATCGTCGGCGACAGCAATTCGACCGCAATCCATGCCGACGGCACGCTCGGCCGCGGCGTCGCCGAAGTCGAACTCGCGCGGCAGGAAAGCGATGCCGGCAGCCGGATCGAAGCGAGCCATGACGGCTATGCGCGCCGCTTCGGCTTTCTTCATCGCCGGCAGCTGGTACTGGCGGCGGACGGACGCGAGCTGCGCGGCGAGGACATGCTGCTGCCCGCGACCAAGCGCCGCAAGCTCAGCTCGACCGGCTTTGCGATCCGCTTCCATCTCGGGCTCGGCGTGCAGGTGTCGCCGACCGCCGACGGCCTGGCCGCCTTGCTGCGTCTCCCCGGCGGCGGCCTGTGGCAGTATCGCTGCCGCGGCGGTACGCTCGCGATCGAGGAAAGCGTGTGGATCGACGCCGAGGGCCGCCCGCACGCCACGATGCAGCTCGTCGTCAGCGGCGGATCGCCGGCGGGCGGGGCGAGCGTCAGCTGGGCATTCAAGCGCGCCGGTTGAATTTCCGGGGTCGAGCGGGCAGGGGGTGCGCGACCAATTCCTGAAAGCCCGAGCATGACCGATATCCCCATCCGCCGCGCGCTTCTGTCGGTGTCCGACAAGACCGGCATCGTCAATCTCGCGCGTAATCTCGCCGGACATGGCGTCGAGCTCGTTTCGACCGGCGGCACGGCCAAGGCGCTGCGCGACGCCGGGCTTGAGGTGCGCGACATTTCGGACCTGACCGGTTTTCCCGAAATGATGGACGGGCGCGTGAAGACGCTGCACCCAAACGTCCATGGCGGGCTGCTCGCGGTGCGCGACGATGCAGCACACGTCGCGTCGATGCAGGAACACGGGATCGGCGCGATCGACCTAGTGGTCGTCAATCTCTACCCGTTCGAGGCGACCGTCGCCAAGGGCGCTGAGCGCGACGAGATCATCGAGAATATCGATATCGGCGGGCCCTCGATGGTGCGCTCGGCTGCCAAGAACCACGCCTTCGTCGCGATCGTCACCGATCCGGCCGATTATGCGCTCGTCGGCGGCGGCAGCACGACGCTCGCCGATCGCCGCAAGCTCGCCGCCAAGGCCTATGCCACCACCGCCGCCTATGACGGGATGATCGCGCAATGGTTCGCCTTTGCCGACCAAAGCGAGGCGTTCCCGGAGACGCTGCCGCTGACGCTCAAGCGCGGCCCCGCGCTCCGTTATGGTGAGAATCCGCACCAGTCCGCCGCTTTCTACACAGCGACCGGCCCCGCCGCGCGCGGCATCGGCCAGGCGCGCCAGGTGCAGGGCAAGGCGCTGAGCTACAACAATCTCAACGACGCCGATGCCGCGCTCGACCTGGTCAGCGAATTCCGCGATGCCGCGCCGACCTGCGTCATCGTCAAGCATGCCAATCCGTGCGGCGTGGCGACCGGCGCGTCGCTCGCTGAAGCCTATGCCGCCGCCTTCGCGTGCGACACGGTGTCGGCGTTCGGCGGGATCATCGCGCTCAACCGCCCGCTCGACGGCGCGACCGCGCGCGCGATCGCCGGGATCTTCACCGAAGTCGTCGTCGCGCCTGATGCCGATGAGGAAGCGCAGGCGATCTTCGCCGCCAAGAAGAACCTCCGCCTGCTGCTGACCGGCGAGCTGCCCGACCCGGCCCGCGGCGGGCTGCTCGCCAAGGCGATCACCGGCGGCTGGCTGGTGCAGACGCGCGATAACGCCAGCAATCCCGAAATGAAGGTCGTCACCAGGCGCGCGCCGACCGAGCAGGAACTGATCGACTGCCGCTTCGCCTGGACGATCGCCAAGCACGTCAAGTCGAATGCGATCGTCTATGCCAAGGACGGCAGCACCGCCGGGATCGGCGCGGGGCAGATGAACCGGCTCGAATCGGCGCGCATCGCCGCGTGGAAGGCGAAGGACGCGGCGGAGAAGGCTGGCTGGCCGGCGCCACGCACGATCGGCTCGGCGGTCGCATCGGACGCCTTCTTCCCCTTCGCCGACGGCCTGCTCGCAGCCGTCGAAGCGGGCGCGACCGCGGTGATCCAGCCGGGCGGCTCGATCCGCGACGATGAAGTGATCGCCGCCGCCGATGCCGCCGGGCTGGCGATGGTGTTCACCGGCGTGCGCCACTTCCGGCATTGAGGCCGGGCACGGGCAGAGTGGGCGCTTCGCCCCCCTGCTTGCGGCGAAACAGCGCGCGGTCTTCGGGCCCGGCCGCCCAGCGATACAGCACGTAGAGATACGCTCCCGCCATCGCCGGCTCGCCGATCGCGAGCTGAGCCCATTCGAAACGGTGCGGCAGCGCAGTAAAGAAGCCGCCGACCGCGCTGGCAGCGAGGATAGCCCACAGCATCGGCCAGCGCCACCCTGCGACGCCGGTGCCGAGCAGGCGCGACAGATAGGTCGACTTGAGGATCGACGTGATCCCGACCGAGACGAACAAGGCCACGGCCGGCCCCGCCGCTTGGAACGCGACCGGCCAGCCGACCCATTGCATCGCGAAGATCAAGGCGAAGCTGAGCGCCACCTGGAACAGCAGCATGCCGATCGAAATCGCAACATTCTGCACGCGCGCGATATAGACCAAAGCCGATTCGCACACCGCCCCGGTCGACGCCGCCGCCTCGGCCCATAGCAGGAAGGCGAGCGCCGCCGTGCCGGCGACGAATTGCGGGCCGACCGTGCCCATCACCGCTTCACCGGGGATCGAACCCATAAGGGCGAGGCCGGTCTGTGCGGCGAGGATCCAGAAGCCGACCTGGCGCACCTGGCTCGCCACGCCGGCATTGTCGCCGCGCGCGAGGCTGGAAGTGATGACCGGGCCGAGGATCGGGTCGAAGCTGGTCTTCAACTTGCCCGGGATCGAGGCGACTTGCTGCGCCATCCAATAGATGCCGACGATGCGCGGCTCGAACATCAGGAAAAGGATCGAGCGATCGACGTTACGCGTCCCCCATTCGAGCGCATCGGCGCCGGCGAGCGGGCCGTTGCGCCGGATTAGGGCGAGCGTACGCCCGGGATGCAGCCGCCAGCCGACCGGCCGACCATAACTGCGCACGAAAGGGACTACCGATGCGAGCAAGGCCGCCACCATCGACAGCATGTAGGCGAGCACCAGCCCGTCATGCCGGGCGACCGGATAGAGCAAGCCGGCCGCGATCGAGATCGTCCACGGCTCGATGATCGCGCGCGCGGTGACGGTCGCCTGAACGTTGCGGCGATAGGCGAGCGCCGCCAGCATGATGTCGGACCAGGCGCTGAACACGATGACGCAGGGCAGCAGCCGTTCGAGCGGGGTCGGGTCACCACCGTGGAACATCACGTCAGGCAGCAGCAACAGCACGCCGCTCGCCAGCCCCGAGGCCAGCGCTGCGACGACGAGGCAGTCCCAGACGATCTGGACATGCGGCCGCGCGCTTTCCGAAATCGCCTGCGCGAGTCCGCGCTTGAGCCCGAAGGTCGCGAGCAGCGCCGCCACTTCGACGAACAGCACTGCGCGGGCGAAGGTGCCGAGCGTATCCGGCCCATAGAGTCGCCCGGCGATGAACAGGAACGGCAGCCGCGCGACGAGCCGCATCATGAAGCCGATGATGTTGGTCCGCCCGCCTTTGGCGAGCGCGTCAATCTCTTCGGTGGTGCGCCCGCTTGCTCCGTCCACCCTGCCCCCAGCGGTGGTCAATGCGCCGCGCCCCAGCTCACGCCGGTGCCGATCTCGATGCCGAGCGGCACGCTGAGCACGATCGCGGGCTCCGCGGCCTGTGCCATCACGCGCTCGATCACCGGCTTGGCCGCATCGACATCGCCTTCGGGCAGTTCGAACACCAGTTCGTCATGCACTTGCAGCAGCATCCGCACATGCCCGAGCCCGGCGGCGTCGAGCGCCGGCCCCATCCGCACCATCGCGCGCTTGATGATGTCGGCGCAGGTGCCCTGGATCGGCGCGTTGATCGCGGCGCGCTCGGCGCCCTGGCGCTCGTGCTGGATCTTCGACGCGATCCGCGGGAAGTGCGTCTTCCGCCCGAAAAGGGTCGTGGTGTAGCCCTTCTCGCGCACCACCTCGGTGGTCGCGGCGATATAGTTGCGGATGCCCGGGAAGCGCTCGAAATAGCGGTCGATCATCGCCTGCGCTTCGTCGGCGGTCACGTCGAGCCGCCCGGCGAGACCCCAGCGGCTGATGCCGTAGAGGATCGCGAAGTTGATCGTCTTGGCGCGGCCGCGCGTGTCGCGATTGACCTCGCCGAACAGCTCCATCGCGGTCAGGCTGTGGATGTCGGCGCCGTCTGCGAACGCCTGTTTCAGCGCGGGCACGTCGGCCATGTGCGCGGCGAGGCGCAATTCGATCTGCGAATAATCGGCGGCGAGGAGGACATTGCCCGGCTCGGCGACGAACGCATCGCGGATCTGGCGGCCGATCTCGGTGCGGATCGGGATGTTCTGCAAATTGGGGTCGGTCGAGGACAGGCGGCCAGTCTGTGCGCCGGTGAGCGAATAAGAGGTGTGCACGCGCCCGGTTGCCGGGTTGATCTGCGCCTGCAGCGCATCGGTATAGGTCGATTTGAGCTTCGACAGCTGGCGCCAGTCGAGCACTTTCGCCGCGATCGCCTTGCCGGGCGAATCGTGATCGGCGGCGATCCGCTCCAGTTCGGTCACGTCGGTCGAATAGACCCCCGACTTGCCCTTGCGACCGCCCTTGATCCCCATCCGCTCGAACAGCACATCGCCCAATTGCTTGGGGCTGCCGATCGTGAAGGCGCCACCGGCGAGCGCGTGGATCTCGACCTCCAGCGCGCCGATCTGATAGGCGAAGTCGGTCGACAAGGCCGCGAGCTTCTCGCGATCGACCTTGATGCCATGCATCTCCATTTGCGCGATGACGGGGACGAGCGGGCGATCGACCATTTCGTACACCCGCGTCGCGCTTTCGGCGGGCAGGCGCGCCTTGAAGCGCTTCCACAAGCGCAGCGTCACGTCGGCATCCTCGGCGGCGTAGCGCGTCGCGGCGGCGAGATCGACTTCGTTGAACGTACGTTGCGACTTGCCGACGCCGACCACGTCCTTGAACGCGATGCAGCTGTGCGACAGATGCGTCGCGGCGAGTTCGTCCATGCTGTGGCCGTGCAGCCCGGCGTCGAGGTCGAAGCTCATCAGGATCGTGTCGTCGTGCGGCGCGACGTTCAGCCCCAAACGCCCGAGCACGATCATGTCATACTTCAGATTGTGCCCGATCTTGAGCACGGCCGGATCCGCGAACAACGGCTTCAGCTTGGCGAACGCGCGGTCGCGGTCGAGCTGCGGCGGGGTTTCGGCGAACAGGCCCGAGCCGCCATGCGCCAGCGGGATGTAGCACGCCTTGTTGGGCTGCAACGCCAGGCTGATCCCGACAAGTTCGGCGCGCGTCGCATCGACCCCGGTCGTCTCGGTATCGATTGCGATCCAGCCCTGTCGCTGGGCTGCCGCGATCCAGACGTCGAGCGCGGCTTCGTCGATCACGGTCTCGTAGCCGTCGTGATCGCAGGGCGGATCCTGCTCCAGCGGCACCGAGGCCGGCGCGGCGACCGGCGCATCGGCGACCGCGGAGAGCTTGGCGATCAGCGACTTGAAGCCGTGATGTTCGAGAAAGGCGCGAAGCGGGGCGTCGGGAATACCCTGAAGCTCGAGCTCGTCGAGCGGATCGGGCAGCGGCTCGTCGCACTTGAGCGTGACCAGCACCTTCGACAGCCGCGCATTGTCGGCCTGCTCGATCAGATTGTCGCGCAGCTTGCCCGGTTTCATCCCGGGCGCTGCGGCGAGGACGCTTTCGAGATCGCCATGTTCGAGGATCAGCTTGGCGGCGGTCTTCGGGCCGACGCCGGTGACGCCCGGCACGTTGTCGACGCTGTCGCCCATCAGCGCGAGCACGTCGCCCAATTGTGCTGGCACGATGCCGAAGAATTTCTCGGCGACATGCTCGGCGCCGAGCCGGCGGTTATTCATCGTGTCGTACAGATCGAGCCCGGGCTCGATCAGCTGCATCAGATCCTTGTCGGCCGAAACGATCGTCACCGCCCAGCCTTGCGCCAGCGCGGCCTTGGCATAGCAGGCGATGATATCGTCGGCTTCCAGTCCCTCGGTCTCGATGCACGGCAGCGAGAAAGCGCGCGTCGCATCGCGAATCATCGGGAATTGCGGGATCAGGTCTTCGGGCGCCGGCGGGCGATGCGCCTTGTACTGGTCGTACAGGTCGTTGCGGAAGGTCTTGGACGATTTGTCGAGGATCACCGCCATGTGCGTCGGGCCATCGGCGGCGTGGAGCTCGTCGACCAGCTTCCACAGCATGGTGGTATAGCCATAGACCGCGCCGACCGGCTCGCCATGCTTGTTGGTGAGCGGGGGGAGGCGATGATAGGCGCGGAAGATATATCCCGAGCCATCGACTAGATACAGATGCGGCATAGCCTCAGCGATAGCAGTGCGGCGACCATCTATCGAGAGCGGATTATCGGGTCGCGACCGCGCATGACGCGATCCAGCACGGCACCCCCCAGACCAATCGCGGCTTCCACCGCGCGACCGGCGCGACCGGGGGCGCCGCCGCCAGCGCGCGCTTGGGTGCGGGGATGCCGGTCGGCCAGGCCGTATCGGGCATACCGGAAGGATACCATCGCTCCCGCGCGGTGAAACCATCGCGCAGTGCGAGCGCGAGCACGCGATCCCCCGCAAGCACCTGGTGGTACTCGAACAGATTGCGCCGCGGCCGCTCGCCATCGACGATCACCGATGGCGAAAAATATACGCTGTCGAAATCACTGCCCGCCGGGGCCGCGAAATCGATCCGCCGCGCGATGTCGCCCGGCAGCGCCGGCACCGCCGCAAGCCGAAATCCGCTGAGCGCGATCCAGCCGAGCAGGCACGCCGCCGCAAGCTTCGGGCTCGACCGCGCATCTCGCACGAGGCGCCACGCAAACAGCCCGAGCAGCGGGAAGGCCCATTTGAAATAATGGACGTTCGCATGGCGCCACAATCCGGTGGGCAGCAGATCGACATACGCCAGCATCAGCACGACATTGACTGCCACGGCAGCCCCGAGGATCATCATATAGATGCGGCGATCGGCCTCGCGTTCGTGCACGAAGACGAAGCTCGCACCCGCCAGGCCGAACAGCAACCACGGCATGCGGTCGAGCAGGCTGCGATCGAGCTCGGCACTTACCCCGCCGAACCACCGCGTTGAATCGACGAAAAGGGTCGCGGCCTTCCACGGCAGGTCGGCAAAATACAGGCCGTAATTGCTCGACAGGATCATGTAATCGCTCGCGCGCGCGCCGTAGATCGCGAGATGCAGCACGCCGTACAGCCCGATCGTGATCACCGCAGCGGCCAGCCCGGCCAGGACCGCGGCGCCCCGCCAAGTGCCGCGCCGGATCAAGAGATAGCCGAGCGCCACGCCGAACAGGAGCGCGATCGGCGCATCGGCTGGACGAGTCAGCGGGATCGCCGCCACGACGCACCCGATCGCCAGCGCTTGCCGCGCCGTGATCGGGCGGTCGCCGAACGCGACATCGCCGGTGCGTGCCATCAGCCACCATAACAATGCCGCGGACAGCGTCGTGGTCCATGGGGCCACCCATGAATTCCACAATTGCGGCGGCCAGGCGAGCGTGGCGAGCAGCACGATCAGGCTGGTGCCGCGGCGGATCTGGAGGTGATACCCGACTCGAGTCACCGACTGGGCGATCCAGGCCGCGCAGAGGATATCGAGCGGCAAGAACGGGTTCTTGGGCAGGAGCGGCACGAACGGTACGGCCAGCGCCGAATAGAGCAACGGATACCAATGCTCGGACGGCGACAGGTCGCCGCGCGCGAAGGCCAGGGTCGATTTGAGATACTGCGCCTGGTCGAGCCAGGTCAGCCAGGTCTTTCCCGCGATCAATCCCAGCGGGCCGGATTTGGCGATGCAAAGACCGGTATAGACGAATGCGGCGACGATCGCCGGCCAGCAGCTTCGCCAGATCGCGAGCAGCACGGCGCGAGCGCCGCCCCGTTCGCCGGCATCGGGGGACTGGGTGCGCACGCTTTCGCGTATAGCGCAGGTCCCGCCTTGCGCTACCCCGTCATGCGCCGGATCAGGAGTTGTGGTTCGCCACCACGCTCTCGACCACGGCCTGCATCAATGCCTGGCGTGCCGGGATCGGCTTGGGCGTGTCGCCGATCATGATCGCGATCGCATAGCTGCTGCCATCGGGCGCCATCAGCAGCCCGACATCGTTATAGCCAGCGGTACGCCCGGCGAGATCTTGGCCCGTCCCGGTCTTGTGGCCGAAGCTCCACCCCGGCGGCACCGCGCCGCGCATGCGCTGTTTGCCGGTGTGCGACGCTTCCATCGTGCCGATCAGATAATCGGTCGAGGCGCGCGACAGCAAGTCGCCGCGCTTCAGCCGCGCCAGCGCGCCGGCGATCGCCACCGGCGCCGCGCCGTCCGGCGGATCGGCGACATAGCGATCAAATGCCGCGATGCGATCGGCCTTGGGCAATTGGTCGCGCGCGCGCTGGAAACCGCCGCCGAAGGCATAAGCCGGTTGCCAGACCAGCCCCGCCGTCTGGCTTTGCAACAGCCGCTCGCCTGGGCCGAAGCGGATATCGCCGAGGCCCTTGCGCACGATGAAGTCGCGCACCGCATTGGGCCCGCCGACGAAGCGCAGCAGCCGGTCGTTGGCTGTATTGT
>CAXTEO010000145.1:0-9258 GCA_964243205.1 uncultured Sphingomonas sp. | reverse complement strand
AACTCGTGCTTACGCCGTGAGAGGGCGTCGTCCTAACCGCTAGACGAAGGGGCCGCTTGCGCGAAAGGGCGCATTACGCATCGCATGCGCGGGCGTCAAGGCGGGAGCGGCGACGCGCAGACGGAACTTGCGCGCGCAATGGGCGTTTTCGTTTCAGATGCGGTTTGAATTCTTCGCCGCAAACAGGAGGGTTACCCGATGCTCTGGACTATCGTCGTCGTCTTGCTCGTGCTCTGGGCGCTCGGGTTCGCCATTCACATCGGTGGTGGCTTGATTCACATCCTGCTTGTCGTCGCCTTGATCGTCGTCGTGGTCCGCCTGCTGCAGGGCCGCAGCGCGATCTAGCCCGGTCGGCGCGCGTGCAGCTCAGGCCGCCGCGCGCCGCCGTTCGGCCATTTCCACGTTGAGCATCTCTGCCAGCAGGAAAGCGAGCTCGAGCGACTGACCCGCATTCAGCCGCGGATCGCAATGCGTATGATAGCGGTCCGCCAGCGACTGCTCGGTGACGTCGACGGCACCCCCGGTGCACTCCGTCACGTTCTGCCCCGTCATCTCGGCATGGATGCCGCCGGCGATCGACCCCTCGGCGCGATGCACCGCGAAGAAGCCGCGCACTTCCGCCAGGATCCGGTCGAACGGCCGCGTCTTGTAGCCGTTCGCCGCCTTGACCACGTTGCCGTGCATCGGGTCGCAGCTCCACACCACCGGATGCCCCTCGCGCAGCACCGCCCGCACCAATTTGGGCAGCCCCGCCTCGATCTTGTCGTGGCCGTAGCGTGTGATCAGCGTCATCCGGCCGGGCACGCGATTGGGGTTGAGCGTGTCGAGCAGCCGCAACAGCGCGTCCGGCTCGAGGCTCGGGCCGCACTTCATCCCGATCGGATTGCCGATGCCGCGCAGATATTCGACGTGGGCGCTGCCCTCGAAGCGCGTGCGATCGCCGATCCACAGGAAGTGCGCGGACGTGTCGTACCAGTCGCCGGTCAGCGAATCCTGCCGCGTCAGCGCCTGCTCGTAGCGCAGCAGCAATGCCTCGTGGCTGGTATAGAAGCTGGTCTGCGCGAGCTGCGGCACCGTTTCCGGGCTGATCCCGCACGCCGCCATGAAATCGAGCGCTTCTCCGATCCGGTCGGCGGTCTCGGCATATTTCTTCGCCCACGGGCTGCGGCCCATATAATCGTGCGTCCAGCGATGAACCTGCGCGAGATTGGCGTAGCCGCCGCCGGCAAAGGCGCGCAGCAAATTGAGCGTCGCGGCCGACTGCGAATAAGCGCGGATCATCCGCTGCGGGTCGGGCTGGCGCCCCTCCAGCGTGAAGTCGATATCGTTGACGATATCGCCGCGATAGGCGGGGAGCGTGACGTCGCCGATCGTCTCGGTATCGGCCGAGCGCGGCTTGGCGAATTGCCCCGCCATGCGGCCGAGCTTCACCGTCGGCAGCTTCGACGCGAAGGTGAGCACGACCGCCATCTGCAGGATGACGCGGAAGGTGTCGCGGATGTTGTTGGCGCTGTGCTCGGCGAACGATTCGGCGCAGTCGCCGCCTTGCAGCAGAAACGCCTTGCCCTCGGCGACGCGACCGAGGTCCGCAGTCAGATTGCGCGCTTCGCCGGCGAAGACGAGCGGCGGGAAAGTGGCGAGCTGATCGGTCGCGGCGTCGAGCGCGGCCGAATCGAGATAGCTCGGCATCTGCCGGCCTTCGGCGCGCGTCCAGCTATCGGGGGCCCAGCTGCTCATGTCATTCTCCGTGCGAATTTGGATGTACCAGTCGGCATGGGCCGCGATGGCGTTGGCGGCGATCTGGTTGACCACCGGGCCGCTGGCACGCTTGCCATCCTCTTCCCAGCCCTGGACGGTCGAGCCCGGCGCGCCATACCAGGCGCCGAACGCGGCGCGGGTGAGGCCACGCTCTTCGCGAAAACGCTTGATCTTGAGGCCGGCCATCGTCGTCATGCGTGGCGCATTACCCAGATGGGGTAAGTGGCGCAAGCGGCATTTTCCCTTGTTGGGTAATCCGCGCGGAAAGTCGCACTAAAGTCGCACCATCAGCGTGTCGCGGCGGGTGGACGTGGCACCGCGATGAGCGAGGGTCAGATCATGCCACGCAGTTGGCGTGTAGGACAGCGCGGGTTGGAGCGGCGGACCGTCTCTCTTTCATCGCGTTTCAGTGTCGGACGAAGCGTCTCGCCGTCGCCCCGGCGGAGGCCGGGGCCGCCACGTTCGGGTCATGCCCCGCACTATGTCCCCCAGCGGCCCCGGCCTCCGCCGGCGCGACGGGAGGTGTCCGCTTCCCGCTCCGGTCGCCAGGCACCGCAGGGCCCGCGGCGCTAATATCCCGCGGCGAGGTCGACCACATTCTCCAGCGGCCGCCCGGCGAGGAACGCCTCGAGGTTGCGCCGGAACATCGCGGCGGCGCGCGGGAACATCCTGGTCTGGCTGCGGCCCGACAGGTGCATCGTGTGGAGGAGGTTGGGCGTGGTCCAGAGCGGATGCCCGGGCGGGAGCGGCTCGGGCGTGACGGTGTCGAGCACCGCGCCGGCGATGCCGCGCTCGGTCAGCACCGCGATCAGCGCGTCATGGTCGATCATCTCGCCGCGCGCCATGTTGATCAGCCAGGCGCTCGGCTTCATCGCGGCGAACTCGGTGGCGCCGATCATCGCGCGGGTCTGCGCGGTCGCGGGGGCGGCGAGAATCACCCAGTCGAAATCGCCGAGGCGCGCCTTCCATGCGTCGCCCGCCAGCGTCCCGTCGCGGCCCGTGCGCGTCGCGCCGGTGACGTGCACGCCGAACGCGGCGAGCCGGTCGCCGATCAGGCGACCGATCGTGCCATAGCCGACGATCAGCGCGCTGGTCTCGTCCAGCTCGATCCGGCCGGGCGCGGTGTCCGGCCAGGCGTGCCGCTCGGCGATGCGCACGACCTCGTCGAAGCGCTTTGCCGCGGCGAGCACGTTCAGCACGGCATATTCGGCGACCGCGACCGCATTGAAGCCGGCGCCGTTGGTGACGATCGTGCCGCGCCGCGCGAGTTCGGGCAAGTCGAGCGAGTCGATCCCCGCGACCGCGGTCGACAGCCATTTGAGCGAGCGCCCCGCCGCCACCGCCTCTTCGGTCAGGCCGTGCGGATAGAGGTCGACCCAGCCGATCTCGGCATCGGCCATCGCGGCGGTCGCTTCGGCGCGGGTCGAGACCCACGTTATTTCGAGCTCGCCCGGGAGGTCGGGCTCGAGCAGGGCGCGGGCGAGGGCGGGGAGAACGGCTTTCATCGGGCGAGCTTAGCGCGCGCGTAGGAGAAGGGAAGCGACGCCGGCCCTGCACCGTCGCCCCGGCGCAGGCCGGGGCCTCTGCGGGTCGGCGGGCCGGCCCGACCAACATGGCGGCCTCGGCCTGCGCCGGGACGACGCATTGTTCAGAGCGCCAGTTTCCAGTCCCATCCCAGCGTGTCGCCATCCATCACTTCCACGCCGGCCGCCGCGAGGTCGTCGCGGATCGCGTCCGAGCGGGCGAAGTCCTTTGCGGCGCGCGCCGCTTTCCGCGCGGCGAGTTGCGCGTCGATCGCTGCCTCGTCGAGCGTCGCCGCGGCCGGCCGCAATCGCAGCGCGGCGCGCGGCAAAGTGCCGAGGTCGAGCCCGAGCACTGCGTCGAAATCGCCGAGCGCGCGCAGCCGCGTCGCCGGTGACAGTCGCTTGTCGGCGAGCATGTCGTCGAGCGCCAACAGCGCGCGCGGCGTGTTGAGATCGTCGCCGACCGCTTCCTCCAGCCGCGCGAGATAGGGTTCGGTATCGCCCTTGAGCACATAATCGTCGCGCGCACGCAGCGCGTCGCGCGCGATCACTAGCCGTTTCAGCCGGGTAAAGGCGGCGGCGAGATTCTCCCAGGTGAATTCGAGCTCGCTGCGATAGTGCGCCTGCAGGCACATCAGACGGTAAGCGAGCGGATGGACGCCGGCATCGACCAAGGTCTGCAAGCGCAGGAAGTCGCCGGTCGATTTCGACATCTTGCTGCCGCGGTCCACCAGGAAATTGTTGTGCATCCACACGCGCGCGCCGGTGTCGGCGCAGCCGCAGAAGGACTGGTTCTGCGCGATCTCGTTGGGGTGGTGGATCTCGCGATGATCGATCCCGCCGGTGTGGATGTCGAACGGATGGCCGAGATGCTGGCGGCTCATCACCGAGCATTCGAGATGCCAGCCCGGTGCGCCCTTGCCCCAGGGCGAATCCCATTCCATCTGGCGCTGCTCGCCCAGCGGCGAGCGCCGCCAGATCGCGAAATCCTGCGGGTGGCGCTTGCCGGAGACGGGGTCGATCCGGCTTTCGCCTTCGTCCAAGACCGCGCGCGCCAAACTGCCGTAATCGGGTACGCGCGTCGTATCGAAATACAAGCCGCCCTCGAGCAGATAGCAGTCCTTCTCGATTCGCTGCGCAAATGCGATCATCTGCGGGATATGCTCGGTCGCGACGGTCCACTCCGCCGGGGGATCGATGTTGAGCCGGGCGACGTCGTCCTTGAACGCGGCGGTATAATGCGCGGCGATTTCCCAGATCGATTTCGCCTGCGCGGCGGCGGCCTGCTCCATCTTGTCGTCGCCGGCATCGGCGTCCGAAGTCAGATGCCCGACATCGGTGATGTTGATGACGTGGCGGGTGGCGAAACCCTGCCAGCGCAGCACGCGCCCGAGCGTATCGGCGAACAGGAAGGCGCGCATGTTGCCGATATGCTGATAATTGTAGACCGTCGGCCCGCAGGTGTAGATGCGGACCAGTGCCGGGTCGATCGGGACGAAGCGCTCGAGCGTGCGGGTGAGGCTGTTATAGAAGCTGAGGGGGGTGCCGGTCATCCCGCTCGCTTACAGACCGCGCAGGCCCAAAGTCACGTAAAAGCTGCGCCGTGCCTTGAAACTTGGACGGTCCGCGTGTAGGGCGCCTGCCTTGCGACGCGGACCCGACGGTTTGCGGCGGCGCTTTTCTATCGATTCGGAGCAGTTCGGCTTTATGCAAATCATCGTACGCGACAACAATGTCGACCAAGCGCTGCGCGCGCTCAAGAAGAAGCTGCAGCGCGAGGGCGTCTATCGCGAGATGAAGCTGCGCCGGCATTACGAAAAGCCGAGCGAGAAGCGCGCGCGTGAACGTGCCGCTGCGGTGCGTCGTGCACGCAAGCTCGAGCGCAAGCGCATGGAGCGTGACGGCGCCCGGTAAATACCGGGCGGGCCTCAGCGCCCGCTTCGTCTGTCTCGCCTGAATATCTCGACCCCCGCCCGGGAGCCACCATGTCGATCACCGCTGTCCCGCTAAAGCCCGTAAAGCGGAGCATCTTGGTGTATCTGTGGATCGGCATCGCCGTGGTCGCGGTCGCCGCAATCTGGCTGGCGTTCCGGACGCCAGTCGATCCGTCGATCCGCTTCCTGTCGCACAATGCGCGCGCGCCGGGCGTGGTGACGACGCCGTCGGGCCTGCAATATCAGGTGATCAAGCCCGGTTCCGGCCCGGCTCCGACCGACGATGACGTCGGCCTGGTCAATTACGAGGGCCGGCTGCTCGACGGCACCGTGTTCGACAAGTCGCAGCAGCCGACCCCGATGCCGGTCGCCGGCGTCGTACCCGGCTTCAGCGAAGCTTTGAAGCTGATGCCGAAGGGCGCGAAGTATCGCGTCTGGATCAAGCCGTCGCTCGGCTATGGCGACAAGTCGCCCCCCGGCATCCCGGCCAATTCGACCCTGGTGTTCGACGTCGAACTGCTCGAATTCATCCCGATGGCGACCTTCCGCCAGATCCAGCAGCAGCAACAGATGATGCAGCAGCGGCAGGGCGGCGCAGGCGGTATGCCACCCGGCGTTCCGGGCGCCGACGGGCCGCCGGCTGGTCACTGAGATGCGCGGGTTCGCTTTCGCCGCCGCGCTGAGCGCAGCGTTGCTTCCCGCGGTCGCGGCGCATGCCGTGCCGAAGAAGGTCGTGCGCCACGCGGCAAAGGCGCCGGTAGCACCGCTCAGCCCGGCCGCGGCCTTCCTCGCCGCCAATGCCCGTCAGCGCGGCGTCGTGCAGACTGCGTCGGGCTTGCAATATCGCGTGCTCAGCCCCGGTAGCGGCACCGCCAGGCCGGGCGATGACGACGTCACGCTCGTCAATTATGTCGGCACGCTGACCACCGGCAAGGTATTCGACCAAAGCGCGCACCCGACGCCGATGCCGGTTTCCGGGGTCGTTCCGGGTTTCAGCGAATCGCTGAAATTGATGCCGAAGGGCGCCAAATATCGCGTCTGGATCAAGCCGAGCCTCGGTTATGGCGACCGGGCGAGCGGGCCCATTCCTGCCGGATCGGTGCTGGTGTTCGATATCGAACTGCTAGACTTCGTCTCGGCGGCACAATTCCAGCAGATGCAGCAACAGGCGCCGCAGCCGGGCGCGCCGAACTAGCTTTCTGGCGCGTTTCGGCACAATGGGGCCGTTGTCGCCGCTTTC
Organism: uncultured Sphingomonas sp.; assembly: GCA_964243205.1. Lineage (GTDB taxonomy): Bacteria > Pseudomonadota > Alphaproteobacteria > Sphingomonadales > Sphingomonadaceae > Sphingomonas. Next base: position 2,803 of record CAXTEO010000145.1, on the reverse strand, counting down.
ATTGTGCGACTGCGAACAGTAACGCCTTCGACGTCACCGACTCCCTGGGGAAATTGTCATGCCGATCAAGCCACTGCGCAAAGCCGTTTTCCCCGTCGGCGGTTTGGGCACGCGCTTCCTGCCGGCGACCAAGGCGCTGCCGAAGGAGATGCTGCCGGTGGTCGATCGTCCGTTGATCCAATATGCGGTCGACGAGGCGCGCGAGGCCGGGATCGAGCAGATGATCTTCGTCACCGGTCGCGGCAAGTCGGCGATCGAGGATCATTTCGACATCGCCTATGAGCTCGAAGCGACGATGCGCGGGCGCGGCAAGTCGCTCGAAGTGCTCGAGCCGACGCGGCTCGCACCGGGCGCGGTCGCCTATGTCCGCCAGCAGGAGCCGATGGGGCTGGGCCATGCCGTATGGTGCGCGCGCGACATCGTCGGCGACGAGCCGTTCGCGGTGTTGCTCGCCGACGATTTCATGGTCGGCACGCCAGGTTGCCTCAAGCAGATGGTCGATGCCTATATGCAGGTCGGCGGCAACATGATCTGCGCGCAGGAAGTGCCCGAGGACCAGACGCACATGTACGGCGTGATTACGCCGGGCGCGCGCAACGGTGCGCTGACCGAGGTCAAGGGCCTGGTCGAGAAGCCGGCGCCGGGCACGTCGCCGTCCAATCTTTCGGTGATCGGACGCTACATCCTGCAGCCCGAGGTGATGCGCGTGCTCGAGACGCAGGGCAAGGGCGCCGGCGGCGAGATCCAGTTGACCGACGCGATGGCGCGGATGATCGGCGACCAGCCGTTCCACGGCCTGACCTTTGACGGCAAGCGTTACGATTGCGGCGACAAGGCCGGGTACGTCACCGCCAATCTGGCAGTGGCGATCAGCCGCGCGGATATCGGCGACACGGTGCGCGCGTTTACCGTGGATCTGCTGCGCTAAGAAATACGTCTCGGCAGGCACACCGACGTCATCCCCGCGAAGGCGGGGATCCCGCTACCCTGCGCGCAAGAAGAAGCGGGACCCTCGCTGGCGCGAGGGCGACGAAGATCCGGTAGCGCCTCGCTCAGCTCGCCAGCCGCATCGCTTCGCCGCGGGGGACAGCGCGCGGCTGGTCGGGCCAGATGCCGCGCGTGTCATAGACCAATTTGTCGGCGCGCTCATCGACCGGCACCGATTTGAACACGTCGTGGTCGACCAAGACGATCATGATGCCGCACGTCTCGATGGCGGTGTCGATGTCGATCAACGTCGCGCCGGTGCCGTCGAAATCGGCGGGGAGATTGGCGGTATAGGGCTCGACGATCTGCAGCCGGTCGCCGAAACGCGCGGCCAGGGCGACCGCCACCTTCAGCGCGGGGCTCTCGCGGAAATCGTCGATATTCGCCTTGAAAGCCAGCCCGAGGCAGGCGACGCGCGCGGCGGGATTGGCCGCGACCATCGCCTCGGCGCGTTCGACGACATAGTCGATCTTGCCGTCATTCACTTCGCGCGCGGTGCGGATCAGCGGCGTGTTGTCGGGGTCGGCATGGACCAGGAACCACGGGTCGACCGCGATGCAATGCCCGCCGACTCCGGGCCCGGGCGACAGGATGTTCACGCGGGGGTGGCGATTGGCGAGGCGGATCACTTCCCACACGTCGACGTCCATCGTGTCGGCGACGCGGCTGAGTTCGTTGGCGAACGCGATGTTGACGTCGCGGAAGGCATTCTCGGTCAGCTTGGTCATCTCCGCCGCCCGCGCGGTGGTGGTGACGCACGCGCCGCGCACGAAGCGGCGATAGAATTGCAGCGCCTTGCGCGCACAGCGCGGCGTGATGCCGCCGATCACGCGGTCATTGTCGATCAGCTCGACCAGGATGCGCCCGGGCAGTACGCGCTCGGGGCAATAGGCGATCGCGATATCTGCGCTTTCGCCGGTCTTGCCCGGCACCTTGAGATCGGGGCGCAACTGCGCGAGCAGATCGCGTACCTTCTCGGTGGTGCCGACCGGCGAGGTCGATTCGAGGATCACCGCATCGCCCGCCTTGAGCACAGTCGCGATCGTGGTCGCGGCGCGCAGCACATAGCCGATATTGGGCGCGTGATCGTCGGCGAACGGCGTCGGCACGGCGATGACGAACACGTCGGCCGGCTCGATCTGCGTCGATGCGCGCAGCGTGCCACGCGAAACCACGCCCGAGACGAGGCCGTCGAGATCGACTTCCTCGATATGCACCTTGCCCGAATTGACCGTCTCGACGACATGCGCCGACACGTCGATGCCAAGCACCTTGGCGCCGGTGCGCGCGATCACCGCGGCGGTCGGCAGGCCGATATAGCCCAGGCCCATCACGACGACCTTGAGTTCAACGTCCGAAATCATCGTGCCTGCGCCTTTGAAAGTCCCGGCATGGTTGTGGCGCGGTAGGATTGATATTTCGGAAACATGAGGAATGCGCGGCTCCCCTTTATCGCTTCCCCGGCGACGCCCGGGGACGGGGAGGGATTAAACGGTGCGCGCCGCAAACCCATCCGCCACCACTTGCGCGATCCGCTCGCTCGCATGCCCGTCCCCGAACGGATTGTGCGCCCGCGCCATTGCCGCATATGCCGCGGGATCGTCGAGCAACGCGCTCACTTCGGCGACGATGCGGTCGGGATCGGTGCCGATCAATTTGGCGGTGCCGGCGACCACGCCCTCCGGCCGTTCGGTCGTCTCGCGCATCACCAGCACCGGCTTGGCGAGCGCCGGCGCTTCTTCCTGCACGCCGCCCGAATCGGTCAGCGCGATGTGGCACAGGTCGAGCGCGCGGATGAAATGCGGGTAATCGAGCG
>CAXTEO010000144.1:0-9392 GCA_964243205.1 uncultured Sphingomonas sp. | reverse complement strand
CGATATCGGCGACGGCCAGGCGGCGATCTTCAAGATGGAGAGCCACAACCACCCGTCCTATATCGAGCCGTACCAGGGCGCCGCGACCGGCGTCGGCGGCATCCTTCGCGACGTGTTCACGATGGGCGCGCGCCCGATCGCCAACCTCAACGCGCTGCGCTTCGGCCGGCCCGACCATCCCAAGATGAAGCACCTCATCGCCGGCGTGGTCCACGGCATCGGCGGCTATGGCAATTGCGTCGGCGTGCCGACCGTCGGCGGCGAAGTGAACTTCCATCCCGCCTATGACGGCAACATCCTCGTCAATGCGATGACCGTCGGCGTCGCCGAGCAGGACAAGATCTTCTATTCCGCCGCCTCCGGGATCGGCAATTCGATCGTCTATGTCGGCTCGAAGACCGGCCGCGACGGCATCCACGGCGCGACGATGGCCTCGGCCGATTTCTCCGAAGGCTCGGAAGACCAGCGCCCGACCGTCCAGGTCGGCGATCCCTTCACCGAGAAGCTGCTGATCGAGGCGTGCCTCGAACTGATGGCCTCGGACGCGATCGTCGCGATCCAGGACATGGGCGCAGCCGGCCTCACCTCCTCGGCGGTCGAGATGGCGAGCAAGGGCGGCGTCGGCATCGAGCTCGACATGAACGCCGTGCCGCAGCGCGAGACCGGCATGACGCCGTACGAGATGATGCTGAGCGAAAGCCAGGAGCGCATGCTGATGGTGCTCAAGCCCGGCCGCGAGGATTTCGCCGAAGCGATCTTCAGGAAGTGGGAGCTCGATTTCGCGGTGATCGGCAAGGTCACCGAGACCGGCCATATGGTGCTGAAGTTCAACGGCGAGACGGTGTGCGACATCCCGCTCGCCCCGCTGGCCGACGAAGCGCCGCTCTACGACCGCCCCGCCGCGTCGAAGGAAGAGTATCAGGCCTGGGCCAAGGTGCCGCCGCTCGGCGCCATCCCGGAGAGCAAGGACATCGCCGCCGACCTGCTCACGCTGATGGGCTCACCCGACATCGCCTCGCGCCGCTGGATCTGGGAGCAATACGACACCCAGGTCGGCGCGGACACCGTCCAGCGTCCCGGTGGCGATGCCGCCGTGGTGCGCGTCCATGGTACGCAAAAGGGGCTCGCGATGAGCACCGACTGCACCCCGCGCTATTGCTATGCCGACCCCTATGAAGGCGGTAAGCAGGCGATCGCGGAGAATTACCGCAACCTCTCGGCAGTCGGCGCGACCCCGCTCGCCGTCACCAACTGCCTCAACTTCGCCAACCCGCAGCGGCCCGAGATCATGGCGCAGCTGACCGGTTGCCTCGACGGCATGAGCGAAGCCTGCCGCGCGCTCGACTTCCCGATCGTGTCGGGCAACGTCTCGCTCTACAATGAGAGCAAGGCGACGGGTGGCGGTTCGGCCATCCTTCCCACCCCGGCGATCGGCGGCGTCGGCCTGCTCGCCGACTGGTCGAAATCCGCAACGATCGCCTTCAAGGGCACTGGCGACGTGATCGTGCTGATCGGCGACCGCCGCGGCCATCTCGGCCAGTCCTTGTGGCTGCGCGAGGTGCATGGCCGCGAGGAGGGCCCGCCCCCGCCGGTCGATCTCGAGGCCGAGCGCCGCAATGGCGAGTTCGTCCGCGCCCATATCGCCAAGGGCGCGCTGACCGCGGTGCACGACGTGTCCGACGGCGGCGTCGCGGTGACGATCGCCGAGATGGCGCTCGCCGGCAATGTCGGCGCGATGCTGCATGCGCCGCTGCCATGCGGCGTGGCGTGCTCGCTGTTCGGCGAGGACCAGGGCCTCTACGTCGCGACGATCGCCGACCATCTGCTGCTCGAGACGCTGACCGCAGCGGACGCAGCCAGCGTCGAAGTCGAGCGAATCGGACGGACGATCGCGAATCGCCTCATCTTCGAACTGCATGATGACGATCACGTCGTGACGCTCGACGCGCTGCGTACCGCTCACGAGGGATTTTTCCCGCAATTTATGGGCGATAGCGCGCTCGCTTTCTGACGCGATTGTGTTGCGACTGACACGCAATAGGCCTTGCGAGTTAGTCGCAGTAGCGCTAGATACCGTGCGAGCTAGGAGCCGCACATGGTCGTCTGCATCTGCAATGCCGTCAAAGAACGCGATGTCCGCGACGCCGCGCGTCAGGGCTCGACCACTGCCTGCCAGGCCTATCGCTCGCTCGGCTGCCAGCCGAAATGCGGCCAATGCGTCCCGTTCGCGCGCGCCATCATAGACGAAGAGCGTGCGGCTGCGTAGCATTCGCACGCGTTACGACCCGCGGTTTTCCGCCATTTTCTGACTGTTATAGAACACAGTTCTGCCGTATCTTCGATCGTGAAAGCGGAGATAGCGAATGCAGGGCGACATCAAGGTCATCGAATATCTGAACGAGGCGCTCAAGAACGAGCTGACCGCGATCAACCAATATTGGCTGCATTACCGCCTCTACGACCATTGGGGCGTGCGCAAGCTCGCCAAGTTCGAGCGCGAAGAGTCGATCGACGAGATGAAGCATGCCGACTGGCTGGCCGAGCGCATCCTGTTCCTCGACGGCTTGCCCAATTTCCAGATGCTCGGGCGCCTGCGCATCGGCGAGACGGTAGAAGAGGTGCTCAAGGCCGATCTCGCACTCGAGATGGAAGCGCTGCCGCTGCTGCGCGACGCGATCGAGCATAGCGAGAAGGTGCGCGACTATGTCAGCCGCGACCTGTTTCGGAAAATCCTCGACAGCGAGGAAGAGCATGTCGACACGCTCGAGCGCCAGTTCGAGATGATCGCGCGGATGGGGATGGAGAATTACGTCCAACTGCAGAGCGAGCCGGCGAACGAGACGGCCTAACCCGTCGCCCCGGCGCAGGCCGGGGCCGGCCCGTTACCGCGCGGAACCACGGTTTCGCGCCCGACCCAGCGGCCCCGGCCTGCGCCGGGGCGACGCTTACTCCACGCCGTTCCATGTATCGAACACGTCCAGCATCTGCGGCGTGAGCCAGCCGAAGTGGAAATTGAGCATGTACAGCGACCACAGGATGGTCGCCACGATCGTCACGCGTTTGGCGACGCGCCCCGGCCGGAACTCGTGCGGCGCGCTCTCGGCCTGGCCGGGGATGCGCGCGACGCCGGCTTCGTCGCTGGTCTTCACGCCAAACGGCAACACGAAGAACACCGAAAACGCCCAGAACAGGAAGTAGATCGCCAGCGCCGAAGTCCACCGCATTGGTCTTGTCCCGTCCGCACATGTACCCCCTCCCCAAAAAGGGACGGGTTTATTTTCGCGATTTTACGCCTCGATCAGCAACACATCCACATTCGGCTTCTTGCCGGTCCAGCGCGTCGCGACCTTGCGCGTCGCCAGGCGGATGCTCTCGCGCAATTTGTCGCGGTCGCGGCCGCCCTGCTTGGTCGCCGCGATCACCGCGCCGACCGTCTCTTCGAGGAACGGCTCGCGGTCTTCCTCGACCGGGATGCCCTGGATGCGCACCTGCGGCGTGCCGATCAGCCCGCGCGACCCGATCGCCACGGCGACCGAAATCTGCCCGTTGAGCGCCAGCTTGCGGCGCTCGTTGATCGTCTGGCCGTCACCCGGCAGAATCACGTCGCCGTCGAGCACCAGCCGGCCGACCGGGGCATTGCCGATCTTGGTCGGCGCGCCCGGCGCCAGCCGCACGATATCGCCATTGGTCTGGACGAGTGCGCGCGGCACGCCTTCCGACAGGCCGAAGCGCGCATGCTCCATCAGATGGCGCATTTCGCCATGCACTGGCATCAGGATCTGCGGCTTCATCCAGCGATACATCTGGAGCAGCTCGGGCCGCCCCGGATGGCCCGACACATGGACATGCGCCTGGCGGTCGGTGATCATGATCACACCTTTGGCCGCAAGCTGGTTCTGGATGCGACCGATCGCGACTTCGTTGCCCGGGATCTGCTTCGACGAGAACACCACGGTGTCGCCCTGGACGAGCGAAATCGGGTGCTGGCCGTTGGCGACGCGTGCCAGTGCGGCGCGCTCCTCGCCCTGCCCGCCGGTGGCGATCACCAGCACCTTGTCGCGCGGCAAGCGCATCGCCGCCTCGGCATCGATCGTCTCGGGGAAATCCTTGAGATAGCCCGTCGCTCGCGCGACCTTCAGGATGCGGTCGAGCGAACGGCCCTGGACGCACAGCGAACGCCCGGTCTCGATCGCGACCTTGCCGAGCGTGTGCAGGCGCGCGGCGTTCGAAGCGAACGACGTGACCATCACGCGGCCCTTGGCCTTGCCGATCACGTCCATCAGGCCGGAAAGCACGTCGCTTTCCGAACCCGAGGCCTCGTTGTTGAACACGTTGGTCGAATCGCACACCAAAGCGAGGATGCCGTCGCCGCCGATCGCCGCGAGTTCGGCCGGGGTCGACGGATGGCCGATCACTGGCGCCGCATCGAGCTTCCAGTCGCCGGTATGGAAGATCCGGCCGTAGGGCGTGTCGATCAGCAAGGCGCTCGCCTCGGGGATCGAGTGCGACATCGGCACGAAGGTCACGCCGAACGGCCCGAGGTCGAACGGAGCGTTGGGCTGGATCACGCGCAGTTTCACGCGGCTCGCATTGCCCTCTTCCTCGAGCTTGCCGCGGATCAGGCCCGCGGTGAACGGTGTGGCGTAGAGCGGCACGCCGAGATCCTCGGCGAGATACGGCAGCGCGCCGATATGGTCCTCATGGCCATGCGTCAGCACGATGCCGACCAGATCGTCGCGGCGTTCCTCGATGAACTGCAAATCGGGCAGGATCACATCGATGCCGGGATATTGCGGATCGGCAAAGGTGATGCCGCAATCGACCATCAACCACTTGCCTTCGCAGCCGTAGAGATTGACGTTCATGCCGATCTCGCCCGAGCCGCCAAGGGCCAGGAAGAGGAGTTCGTTCTTGGGTTTGGTCACGTAGAATCGGTACTTTCAGTTCGGCCGCGCATCGCGCGTGCCTTCAGGTTTGCGCCTGTTAAGCGCGGAATTTCGTAGAGACTGGGGAAGCGGGGCACCGGGGAAGCGGCGCGCACTCGCTGACTCTAGGCCCCTATATGGGCGCGATCCCACAGAATCGCCAGCCCCTGAATTGTCAGGTCGGGTTCGACCACGTCGAACATGTCGGTATGCTGCTCGAACAGGATCGCAAGACCGCCGGTGGCGACCACCCGGATCGGCCGCCCGACCTCGGCCTTCATCCGCGCGACGAGGCCCTCGATCATCGCGACATAGCCCCAGAAGATGCCGATCTGCATCTGGGAGACAGTGTCGCGGCCAATCACACTCGTAGTGGCGGGCGCCTCGATCGCGATGCGCGGCAGCTTGGCGGCGGCGGTGACGAGCGCGTCGAGCGACAGATTGATGCCGGGCGCGATGATGCCGCCTTTGTACGCGCCGGTATAATCGACCACGTCGAGTGTCGTAGCGGTGCCGAAGTCGATCACGATCAGGTCGCCGGGATGGCGCGCGTGCGCGGCGATCATCGTGACCGCGCGGTCTGCGCCGACGCTTTTGGGTTCGAGCACGTCGAGCGCCATGCCCCACTCTACGGGAGGCTCGCCCGCGACGAGCGGCTCGGTGTCGAAATACTTCCGCGCCAGCGTCTGGAGGTTGTGCAACGCGCGCGGGACAACGGTGGCGATTATGACGCCGCTGACCTGCTTGCGGTCATAGCCCTCCAGGCTGAGCAACTGGCTGAGCCACACGGCATATTCGTCGGCGGTGCGGCGCGGGTCGGTGGCGATCCGCCAGCGCGCCTTGATCGTTTTGTCCTCGACCAAAGCGAAGACGATGTTGGTGTTGCCGGCATCGATCGCGAGCAGCATGGCTGTTAGGCTCCTCAGATCAGGAAGATATCGCCGGCGTGAATGACACGGGCCGAGCCATCCGCCAAGCGCAGGATGAGCGCGCCATCGCTGTCGAGCCCGGCGAACAGTCCGTCGATAGCCTGGCCGTCGGCGAGACGCGCGGTGAGCGCTGTGCCGACCGGGTGCGCGCGTTCGAGCCAGCGCGTGCGGATCGGGGCGAGCCCCTGCCCCCGCCAGATGCCCAGCCAGCGGGCGAAGGCCTCGGCGAGGGTTTCGGCGAAGTCGGCCGGATTTGGTGCAGCGCCATGGGCGGCGAGGCTGGTGGCGAGGCGGTCGGTGTCGGTCGGGTGGTGCGCGAGGTTGACGCCGATGCCAACGATGACCGCGTCACCCGAGCGTTCGAGCAGGATGCCGGAGAGCTTGGCGCCGTCTAACAGAAGGTCGTTGGGCCATTTGATCCACATCGTCGCCCCGGCGGAGGCCGGGGCCGCTGGGGTGTCGCGCGCTGCGCGTGGCGCGTATCCCAACGCAGCGGCCCCGGCCTTCGCCGGGGCGACGGCATTGATCAGATAGACCCGGACCACCTCTTCCAACGCCACGGCCGCGACCAGCGCCAGCGTCGCCGCCGCCGGATCACCCGGCCGCACCCGTACCACGGTCGATCCGTAGAAATTGCCCTTCGGCGACTCCCACACCCGATCCCGCCGCCCGCGTCCGCCGGTCTGGCGCTCGGCCCGCAACCACAGTCCCTCTTCGGCGCCGGAGCGCGCGAGGAGCAGCATGTCGGCGTTGGTCGACCCCGTCTCGGCGACGGTGCGGATCATCGAGTTCAGAAGAGCGGCCCTAGAAAAGCGATCGGGCCGCGAACATCGTCGCCACGCCGAGCGGCGCGAGCGCCACCCAGCCGACCGGCGAGACCGCCAGCGCAGCGACCGCGATCAATCCGCTTTCGACCGGCGTCGCGCGGCCCGCATAAGGCTCGCCCGGCTCGTCGAAATACATCACCTTGATGACGCGCAGATAATAATAGGCACCGATCACCGAGGCGACGAAACCAACCACCGCCAGCGGATAGAGCCCCGCATTCACCGCCGCGGTGAACACCGCCAGCTTGGCGTTGAAGCCGAGCAGCGGCGGAATGCCCGCGAGCGAGAACATGAAGATCGCCATCGCCAGCGCCAGCCCCGGCCGCGAGCGTGACAGGCCGGCAAGGCTCGCCAGCGTCTCGACCGGATGCCCTTCGGCATCCTTCATCTGCAGCACCACCAGGAAGCTGCCCAGCGTCATCACGACGTAGACGGTGAGGTAGAACAGCACCGAAGCGACGCCCTCCTGCGTACCGGCGGCGAGGCCGACGAGCAGGAAGCCGACATTGTTGATCGACGAGTATGCCAGCAGGCGCTTGACGTTGCTCTGCCCGATCGCAGCCACGGCGCCGAAGATGATCGAAGCCAGCGACGCGAAGATCACGATCTGGCGCCACTGGTCGGTCGCCGGTCCCATCGCCTCGATCGCGACGCGCACCGCGAGCGCAACCGCCGCCACCTTGGGCGCCGAAGCGAAGAAGGTCGTCACCGGGGTCGGCGCGCCTTCGTACACGTCGGGCGTCCACATGTGGAACGGCACCGCGCTCATCTTGAAGGCGAGGCCGGCGAAAACGAACACCAGCCCGAAGGTCAGCCCGAGCGAATGGCCCGCGCCATAAGCGGTAGCGATCGACGAGAAGAGCGTCGTACCACTGAAGCCGTAGACCAGCGAGATGCCGTAGAGCAGGATGCCGCTCGCCAGCGCGCCGAGCACGAAATACTTCAAGCCCGCTTCAGCCGAACGCGTGTCGCGCCGCATGAAACTCGCCAGCACGTACGCCGCGAGGCTCTGCAGCTCGAGCCCGACATACAGCGTCAGCAGGTCGCCTGCCGACACCATCATGCCCATGCCCGCTGCCGAGAGCAGGATCAGCACCGGATATTCCGGCCGTAGATCGTCGCCCCGGCCGGCCGCGAAGAAGCGCGGCGCGATCAGGATCGACACCGCGGACGCGACATAGATCAGCACCTTGGCATAAGCGGCAAAGGCATCGGCACGGTACAGGCCGTCGAACGCCGCGCCGCCCTTGGACGCCGGCCCGAGCAACGCGACACCGGCGCCGATCAGCACCGCGACCGAAGCCCAGGACACCAGTCTGGTCGAGCCCTGCCCGCCCCAGGCGGACACCAGCATCAGCGCGATCGCGCCCGCCGCGAGCACCAGCTCGGGCAGCGTCATCAACAGGGAAGCGTTCATGGCCGTGCCTCCGCAGCGTGGGCGGGAATGGCCGAAGCCTTGTTGAAGGTGGGGAGCGAATCCCCAGCCGGTGCAGCGCGCGCGACGCGCGCCACCAGCGTGCCGACATCGCCGCGCATCGGCGCGAGGAAGCTCTCGGGATACACGCCCATCCACAGCGCAACCGCTGCGATCGGGGCGAGCAGCCAGAACTCGCGCAGGGAAATGTCCTTCATCGCACGGACATCGTCATGGACGATCTCGCCGAACACCACGCGGCGGTAGAGGTAGAGCATGTAGGCGGCACCCAGGATGATGCCCGTCGTGCAGAGCAAGGTAGCAACGGTCGACACGCGATAGGTGCCGAGCAGCGAGAGGAACTCGCCGACGAAGCCGCTCGTCCCCGGCAGGCCGATCGAGGCCATGGTGAAGAACAGGAACAGCACGGCGTAGCGCGGCATGTTGATCGCCAGACCGCCATAGCGCGAAATCTCGCGGGTATGGAGCCGATCGTAGATCACGCCGACGCACAGGAACAACGCCGCCGAGACCAAGCCATGCGACAGCATGACGATCATCGCGCCTTCGATGCCCTGGCGGTTGAAGGCGAACAGGCCGATCGTGACGATCGCCATATGCGCGACCGACGAGTAAGCGATCAGCTTCTTCATGTCGGACTGCACCAGCGCCACCAGCGACGTGTAGATCACCGCGATCGCCGACAGCGCCAGGATCAGCCAGGTCAGCTGCGCCGAGGCTTCCGGGAACATCGGCAGCGAGAAGCGCAGGAAGCCGTATCCGCCGAGCTTGAGCAGCACGCCCGCCAGGATCACCGACCCTGCGGTCGGCGCCTGCACGTGCGCGTCGGGAAGCCAGGTGTGGAACGGCCACATCGGCATCTTGACGGCGAACGAGGCGAAGAAGGCAAGCCACAGCCAGGTCTGGATCTGCACCGGGAAATCGGTGTTGAGCAAGGTCGGGATGTCCGAGGTGCCCGCGAAATGCGTCATCCACAGCATCGCGACCAGCATCAGCAGCGAGCCGAGCAGCGTGTAGAGGAAGAATTTGTACGACGCGTAGATCCGGTTCGCCCCGCCCCAGATGCCGATGATGAGGTACATCGGGATCAGGCCGGCTTCGAAGAAGATGTAGAACAGGAACAGGTCCTGCGCCGCGAAGGTGCCGATCATCAGCAGCTCGGTGACGAGGAACAGCGCCATATATTCCTGGACGCGGTTCTGGATCGCGTTCCAGCTCGCGCCGATGCAGATCGGCATCAGGAACACGCTGAGCATCACCAGCAGCAAAGCGAAGC
>CAXTEO010000143.1:0-9548 GCA_964243205.1 uncultured Sphingomonas sp. | reverse complement strand
GCAGCTGGATGCCGAAGTCCGAGACCTTGCCCTTGCGGCGCTGGCCGTGCTGGCCAGGGCCATATTCGCGCTTGTTGACGGGCGACTTGGGACGGCCCCAGATGTTCTCACCCATGCGGCGATCGAGCTTGTACTTTGCGGATGAACGCTTCGACATACATATTCCTTGGCAAGTGCTTCGTGACAAGACCGCCTGCAAGCAGGCGATCGATACCCGGTATCGCTCTATCGAGATCGTCGAGGATCAAGGCAGGGCCACCACTTCACCGGGGTGCGGGGCCATTTGCGAAGGCGGGCGACTAGCGGCGCGGGGCGGATGAGTCAAGCTGGACAGCGCGCCTTCGCCTCGCCAAGAGCGAGGACATGAGCGAGATCCTTCCCGGCCCCGACTGCACCACCATGCTGGAGGTCCGCGCCGGCGTCGACCAAGTCGACCGCGAACTGGTCGCGCTGCTGGCGCGGCGCTTCGCCTATATGAATGCCGCCGCGCGGATCAAATCTGCGCGCGGCGCGGTGCGCGACGAGGAGCGCAAGGCGCAGGTCATCGCCAATGCGATTGCCGCAGCGGAAGCCGCCGGCGTGCCCGAGCGGGTGGTCGCCGATCTGTGGGAGCAACTGGTCGAAGCCTCGATCGCGTATGAGCTCGAGGCATTCGACCGGCGCTGAAATCTGATCCGTCCCGACGGAAGCGCGCCGTCTTCTGCCTCCCCTCCCTGGAAGCGAGGGGTCGGGGGTGGGTCGGTGTGGGGCGAGTGTGACGCGCGACTGGAAACCGACCCACCCCCAGCCCCTCCCTTCCAGGGAGGGGAGTAATACCACCGGCCGCCCCACGCCCGGTCAAGACCCGCGCGGCGTCTTTCCCGACAGCGCCGACAACACGCCACGCAGCGTCCGCACTTCCTGCGCCGACCAGCCGGGCTTGGTCAGCAAGGTGCGCAGTGTGCGCCGCGTCACTGGCGTGCGATCGGGCGGATAGAAGAAGTCGGTCGCGACCAGCATCGCGTCGAGCTGGCCGATCATGCCGTCGAGCTCGGCCTGCGGCGCGGGCTCGTGCAGCTCGACTGCGGGCGGCTGCGACAGGCCCATGCCCTTCGACCATTCATACGCGACCAGAATCACCGCCTGCGCGAGATTGAGCGACCCGAATTCGGGATTGATCGGCACGGTGATGATCGTGCGCGCCAGCGCGACATCGTCGGTCTCCAGCCCCGACCGCTCTGGCCCGAACAGGATCGCCGAGCGCCCCGGTCCGGTGTGGATCGCCGCGGCGGCTTCCTCGGGCGTCACCACCGGCTTGGTCACGCCGCGCTTGCGCACGGTGGTGGCATAGACGAACGCGCAATCGGCCACCGCTTCGGCGACGCTGGCATATACTTTGGCCTGTTCGAGCACGATATCCGCGCCCGACGCCGCCGGCCCGGCCGAGGGATTGGGCCAGCCGTCGCGCGGGGACACCAGCCGCATCTCGACCAGCCCGAAATTGAGCATCGCACGCGCGGCCTTGCCGATATTCTCGCCGAGCTGCGGACGGACCAGGACGAGAACGGGCGGGGGCGGAGGAGAAACCGCGCTCACCCCTTGCCGACCTCGCTCACATTGCCGGCGAATTCCTCGAAATCGCGCGCCTCGGTAAAGTCCTTATAGACGCTGGCGAAGCGGATATAGGCGACCGAATCTAGCCCTTTGAGCCCTTCCATCACCATCTCGCCGATCCGCCCCGAGCGCACTTCATTCTCGCCCTGCGTTTCCAGCTGGCGCTGGATGCTGGAGACGAGCTTCTCCAGCCGCACCGGATCGATCGGCCGTTTGCGCGCGGCGATCGAGACCGAACGCAGCAGCTTCTCACGATCGAACGGCTCGCGCTTGTCTTCCGACTTGAGCACGGTCAGTTCGCGCAGCTGGATCCGCTCGAACGTGGTGAAACGCGCTGCACACCCCTCGCATTGCCGCCGGCGGCGGATCGCGCCCGCATCCTCGGTCGGACGCGAATCCTTGACCTGGCTGTCTTCATGTCCGCAAAAGGGGCAGCGCATCTGTTACTTGTTCAACTTTCGATAGGCGGCGTAACCCGCACCGAGCAACGCGCCGGTCACCAGCGAAAACGGCAGCACGATCGCGGCGAGCGCGCCGACCACGGCACCGCCGACGATGCGATTGCCGTCCTCGCCACCGAGCAGCTTGCTCGTCTGCTCGACCGCGCTGTCGATCACTTCGACGACGTCCTCTCCGAACGCGCGGGCAGTGTCTTCGAAGGTGGTCTTGGGCTTCTCTTCCATGGTCACATCTCCGGATAGATCGGGAATCGGTGACATAGTGCAATAACACGCTGACGTACAGCAGCTTCTACCTGCGGGTCGCCCGCCTCGCCCTTCTGGCGCAGCCCGTCGAGCACGTCGGCGACCATGTTGCCGATCTCGCGGAACTCGGCCGGGCCGAAGCCGCGCGTCGTGCCGGCGGGCGAGCCGACGCGGATTCCGCTGGTCTTGGTCGGCGGGAGCGGATCGTTGGGGATGCCGTTCTTGTTGCAGGTGATGCCGGCGCGCTCGAGCGCTTCGTCGGCATCCTTGCCGGTCACGCCGAGCGGGGTGAGGTCGATCAAGGCGAGATGCGTGTCGGTGCCGCCCGAGACGACTTCCGCGCCGCGCTCCTTGAGCGTCGCGGCGAGGATCTTGGCATTCTCGACCACCGCGGCGATGTAGCTCTTATAGCCCGGCTCGAGCGCCTCGCCGAAGGCGACCGCCTTGGCGGCGATGACGTGCATCAGCGGGCCGCCCTGGAGTCCTGGGAACACCGCGCTGTTGATCTTCTTGGCGATCGCCTCGTCATTGGTGAGGATCATCCCGCCGCGCGGACCGCGCAGCGTCTTGTGCGTCGTGGTGGTGACGACATGCGCGTGCGGCAGCGGCGACGGGTGCAGCCCGCCGGCGACGATCCCGGCGAAATGCGCCATGTCGACCATGAAATAGGCGCCGACTTCGTCCGCAATCGCACGGAACTTGGCGAAATCGATCTGGCGCGGATAGGCCGAGCCGCCGGCGATGATCAGCTTGGGTTTGTGCTCGCGCGCGAGCGCCTCGACCTGATCGAAGTCGATCAGGTGGGTGACCGGATCGACCCCATATTGCACCGCGTTGAACCATTTGCCCGACATCGCCGCGCGCGCGCCGTGCGTGAGGTGGCCGCCGGCGTCGAGACTCAGGCCGAGGATCGTCTCGCCCGGCTTGACCAAAGCCAGCATCACCGCGCCGTTCGCCTGCGCGCCCGAATGCGGCTGGACGTTGGCGAAGCCGCAGTCGAAGATCTGCTTGGCACGATCGATCGCCAATTGCTCGACTTCGTCCGACGGCGCGCAGCCCTGATAATAGCGCTTGCCCGGATAGCCTTCGGCGTACTTGTTGGTGAACACCGAGCCCTGTGCCTGAAGCACTGCCTTCGACACGATGTTCTCCGACGCGATCAGCTCGATCTGCGTCTGCTCGCGCTTCAGCTCATGCTGTACGCCAGCGAAGATCGCGGGATCGGCCTCGGCCAGGCCGCGCGTGAAGAAACCGTCGGGCTGGACGTCGTGGAGGGCGGTCGGGTTGGTGCTCATGCCGGTTCCTTCGCAAGGGAGGGGGCGCCGAGCTTGTCGACGCGGGTTTGATGACGGCCACCGGCGAAATCGGTGGCAAGAAAAGCGGCGATGCAAGCTTTGGCCATGTCCTCGCCGGTCAGCCGTGCGCCGAGCGCGACGACATTGGCGTCGTTATGCTCGCGCGCCAGCGCCGCGGACAAGGGCTCGGACACGAGCGCGCAGCGCACTGCCGGATTACGGTTGACCGCAATCGAGATGCCGATGCCCGAGCCGCACAGCGCCACGCCATACAGCGCGTCTCCCGCAGCGACGGCTTCAGCGAGCTTGTAACCGAAATCGGGATAATCGACTCGCGCGTCACTCTCGGGTCCGAGGTCGAGCACATCGTGCCCCTGCTCGGCGAGCCACGCGGCAAGCGTCGCCTTGAGCGCGAAGGCGGCATGATCAGAGGCGATGGCGATGCGCAAAGCGGGCGCGCTCCCAATTCGGTTGAGCGGATCGCCAGCCCTTTAGCCAAGCGCGCGCACGATTGCCACACCCATCCGCGCAGGAATCGCGCGCGGGCAATTGCCGTCCACCTCGCCTCAAGCTACCACCTTGATCTGTGATGGATTCGCCCGCCCATGCCCCCGCCAACGCGGACGCCGATACGGCCGACGCAGCGCGTATGCGGCTGGTCGTGGCGCTGGTGCGGACCGGTGAAGAGGACCGCGCCGCCTTTCGCGATCTCTATACGCTGACCTCGGCGAAGCTTTTCGGCATCTGCTACCGTATCTGCGGCGAAAGGCAGGCCGCCGAAGACGTGTTGCATGACGTATATCTCACCATCTGGAAGCGTGCCGGGGCGTATGAACCGGCGCGCGCCAGCCCGATCACGTGGCTCGCCACGATCGCGCGCAACCGCGCGATCGACTGGCAGCGTGCGCAGTCCGTCCGCCGATCGAGCCCGCTCGAGGACGCCCCGCCGATCCTCGACGCCGCGCCGCTCGCCAGCGACGTGATGCTCGAGGAAGAATCGGCGCATCACTTGCATACGTGCCTCGAAAGCCTCGAGGTGCGGCAGCGCACGGCGATCCGCACCGCGTTTTTCGATGGCGTGACCTATGCCGAGCTGGCCGAGCGCGAAGCCGTGCCGCTCGGCACGATGAAAAGCTGGGTGCGCCGCGGCCTGGCCAAATTGAAGGCGTGCCTCGAAGGATGAGCGACCTGCCGCCCCTCGATCCGCTGTCCAGCGACGATCCCGACATGGCAGCGGCCGAGCTTGCCTTGGGCGTGCTCGACGGCGAGGCACGCGCGGTCGCGATGCGCCGCGTGCTCGCCGAACCGGGCTTCGCGCGCGAGGTCGAGCAGTGGCGCCGCTATCTTTCGCAATTGTTTGCGCTGTGGCCCGCCATGCCGGCGCCGGACCTGCTCGCACGGATCGAACGCTCGCTCGATACGGCGGCCCCGAGCGCCGTCGTGCCGCTCTCGGTGCACAAGCCGAGCAAATTCTGGCCCGGTCTCGCTGCGCTCTCGAGCCTGGCCGCAGCCGCGTTGCTGGTGGTGGTGATCACCCGGCCATTGCCGATCGCGCCGCAGGCGCCCCGCCTCCCGGCGGCCGTGCCGGCCGCCCCGACCCTGGTCGCCTCGATTACGCCTTCGGCAAAGGGCGCGCCGGTCACCGCGGTGTACGATGCGCGCGCCGGGGCGATTCGCTTGACCCAGGCGAAATTCGCCGAGGCCGATCGCACCGCCGAATTGTGGGTGATCCCCACCGGCGGCACGCCACATTCGCTCGGCTTGCTGCACGCGCAGGGCGGCACCGCGCTAGTGCTCAGTGCCGACAATCGCGCGCGGATCGCCGCGGGCGCGACGCTGGCGGTCTCGATCGAGCCGATCGGGGGGTCGCCGACCGGGCTGCCGACCGGTCCGGTCGTCGCGACGGGCGCGCTCTCGCCGGTCTGACTCGCGACCCGCGTGCATCCGTAGCGGGAGCCACCGCGTAGCTCAGCTGCGTCCGACCGGGGCGCATACGCTGGAGAGAAATTCATGACTCGCACCTTTCGTGCTTCGATCGTCGCTGCCGCGCTGGTCGCCAGTGGCGCCTCGCTCGCTTACGCGCAGACCAACCCAATGGTCGGCGGCGCGGCAATGTATCCGACCAAGACGATCGTGGAAAATGCGGTCAATTCGAAGGACCACACCACGCTCGTTGCGGCGGTCAAGGCCGCCGGCCTGGTCGAGACGCTGAGCGGCCCGGGTCCCTTCACGGTGTTCGCGCCGACCAATGCCGCCTTCGCCAAGCTGCCCAAGGGCACGGTGGCGACACTGCTCAAGCCCGAGAACAAGGCGATGTTGACGTCGGTGCTGACCTATCACGTCGTCCCCGGCACGATCACCGCAGCCGACATCGCCGCCAACGCGAAGGCGCATATGGGCAAGGCGCGCTACACCACCGTACAGGGCGGCACGCTCACCTTCATGAAGTCGGGCAAGGGCTGGGCGATCGCGGATGCCAAGGGTCACACGGGAAAAATCAGCATCGCCAACGTGATGCAATCGAACGGCGTGATCCACGTGATCGACACGGTGATGATGCCCTGAAATAAATCGCGCGCGGCGTGCATCCAGCACCGCATGCGCGCGTATCTATAATGTCGCTGCCCCAAGCAGCGACGTGTAACGTCATTCGTCGGATCCCCTCCTTTGCGACGAATGGTGGCGTAAACGGACCTGCCGGCGCCCCTTTTGCCGGCAGGTCCTTTTCATTTCACCGCAAGCGCGTCATGGAAGCGTCATCCGATCGTCCTAGTGCGGACCCGCCGCAGCGTGCCGTTGGTCGGCTCGGACATCCGGCAGGAGAGTAAGTGTCATGGCCAACGCCATCGGATCGCTCAAGGACCCAGTTGCCCGTCGTCCCGGCAGGCGCCCGTCGAAAAATCGCGCAGTGCGCAGCGCGGTGCTGCAGCACAAGCACCTGACGAAGCAGGGCCTGCTCGAACGCGCCTTCACCTTCGCGTTTCGCGGGCTCGTCTATGCGCAGATCTGGGAGGATCCGGCGGTCGACATGGAGGCACTGGCGATCACCCCCGACAGCCATGTCGTGACGATCGCCTCGGGCGGCTGCAACATGATGTCGTACCTCACCGCCAATCCGCGCGCGATCACCGCGGTCGATCTCAACACTGCGCATATCGCGCTCAACACGTTGAAGCGCGTCGCGGCACGCCATCTGCCCGATTACGACGCCTTCCACCGCTTCTTCGCGCAAGCCAACAGCCGCCAGAACGTGCTGGCCTATCGCACCTATATCCGCCCGCATCTCGACGCAGCGACGATCGCCTATTGGGAAGGCCGCGACATGATCGGCCGGCGGCGGATCGGCGGTTTCGCCAAGAACGTCTACAAACGCGGACTGCTGGGCAATTTCATCGGCGTCGCGCACCTGCTGGCGCGGCTCAATGGCGTGAATCCCAACATCCTGCTCAAGGCCAAGTCGATCGAGGAGCAGCGCGAAATCTTCGACCGCGAGTTCGCGCCCTTTTTCGACAAGGGTTTCGTCAAATGGATTACCGACCAGCCGGCGTCGCTGTTCGGGCTCGGCATTCCCCCGGCGCAATATGAGGCGCTGGCGGGCGACGAGAAGATGGCGGTGGTGTTGCGCGAACGGCTCGAAAAGCTCGCTTGCGACTTCGACATCAAGGACAATTATTTCGCGTGGCAGGCGTTCGGCCGCGGTTACGGCAAGGATCCCGCGGCGCCGCTGCCGCCCTATCTCCAGCGCGAGCATTATGCCGAAATCGTCGAGCGCGTGTCGCGGATCGAAGTGCGCCACATCAACTTCACCGATTATCTGCGCGCGCAGGGCGATGCCTCGCTCGACCGCTACATCCTGCTCGATGCGCAGGACTGGATGACCGACGCGCAATTGACCGATTTGTGGAGCGAGATCACGCGCACCGCCAAGCCCGGCGCGCGCGTGCTGTTCCGTACCGCGGGCAACCCCACGATCCTGCCGGGCCGCGTGCCCGACGCGATCCTCGGCAAATGGGAGTATCGCGCGGAGGATTCGCTCGATTACACCAAGCGCGACCGCTCCTCGATCTATGGCGGCGTCCACCTCTACGTGCTCGAGTGAGCGACAGCACACATGCCGGGCATATGGATGCGATCTACCGCTCGCAGCGCCATATCTACGACCTCACGCGCAAATATTACCTGCTCGGCCGCGACGCGCTGATCGCCGGGATCGCACCGCCGGCCGGTGGAACGGTGCTCGAGATCGGCTGCGGCACGGGGCGCAACCTGATCGCGGCGGCGCGCGCGTGGCCTGAGGCGCGGTTCTTCGGGATCGACATTTCCGAAGCGATGCTGGAGACCGCGCGCGCCAAGGTGGCCGCGGCTGGCCTGTCGGGAAAGATCGTCCTTGCGCAAGGGGACGCCACCGCATTCAACGCCAACGCGCTGTTCGGCATCGCGACGTTCGACCGCATCTTCCAGAGCTATACGCTGTCGATGATCCCCGACTGGCGCGGCGCGATTCGGGAGGGCGCCGACAAGCTCGCGCCCGGCGGCCGGCTCGACGTGGTCGATTTCGGCCAGCAGGAGCGCCTGCCGGGCGCGTTCCGGTCACTGCTGTTCGCGTGGCTCGCCAAGTTCGACGTGGCGCCGCGCGCGACGCTGCAACCGGCGCTGATCGAAGCCGCCAGCGAGACCGGCGGCGCTGCTCGCTTCAAGCCGCTATACCGTGGCTATGCCTGGTCGGGCAGCATCTCGCGGCCGACGCCATAGCGCGCCGGCCGGGCACCATCAATGGCCGAAGATCAGCCACAGCACGAGAATGACGGGGATCGGCACGCCGATCATCCACAGAATACAACCCTTGCCCATCATCGCTCTCCATTGTGTGGGAGCGTAACGGACTTGCGTGGCGGTGGTTCCAGCGTGTGCACCGCCATGCTATCATGGTGCCATGAACAAGCCGGTCCGCCTCGTCGCCGAGTCCGTTCCCGAGACCGCCTTCACGGTGCGCGACTATATGCGAATGCATGATGCCGGCGCCTTCAGCGACATGAAGGTCGAGCTGGTCCGGGGGGAATTGCGCAAGATGATGTCCGGGGGCTTCTCGCATGGCGAGATGAACGGCAAGCTGGTCGCAAGACTGATTACGGCTTACGCTGGAACGGATCATCGTTTGGCGGTCGATCTGATGGTCGGCATCGATGCGCTGACCGTGCTCGGCGCGGATATAGCCGTCGTCGTGCCGGACGTGCCGGAAAAAGGCCCCGTCCCACCCGATCGCTTCGTGCTGATCGTGGAAATCGCCGTCACGACGCTCGGCAAGGATCTCGGCGAGAAACTTGCCGACTATGCCCGCGCCGGCGTGCCAGAATATTGGGTCGCCGATGTCGATGCGCAGGTCATGCACGTGATGCGCTCGCCCGACGGCGATCGTTACACCAAACGCTCGGTCGTGCCGTTCGACCAGCCGCTCGCCGTGCCGGGAACCTCCGAGACGATCCGCGTCGCCTAAGCCGCCTTGCGCAGCTCCAGCCGGCCCCAGATCTCGACCAGCGCCCCGGTCAGTTCGCGCATCATGATTTCGTCATGCGCCGGCCCCGGCGTGAAGCGCAGCCGCTCGGTGCCGCGCGGCACGGTCGGGTAATTGATCGGCTGGACGTACACGCCATATTCGGCGAGCAGGATGTCGCTGATCTTCTTGGCCTTGACCGGATCGCCGACCATCAGCGGAACGATGTGCGTGGTCGACTCCATCACCGGCAGCCCGGCATCGGCGAACATGTCCTTAAGCATCGTCGCGGCGGCCTGCTGCCCCTCGCGCTCGACGCTCGAGGCTTTCAGGTGCCGCACCGACGCCAGCGCGCCCGCGACCAGCACCGGCGACAGCGAGGTCGTGAAGATGAACCCCGGCGCGTAGGAGCGGATCACGTCGATGATCGTCTGGTCGGCGCTGATATAGCCGCCCATCACGCCG
>CAXTEO010000142.1:0-9600 GCA_964243205.1 uncultured Sphingomonas sp. | reverse complement strand
CGCGCACCTTCTCCAAGATCCACGGCCTCGCCGCCGAGCGGATCGGCTGGGGCTATGGTTCGGAGGAAGCGGTCGCCGCGATGCACCGCATCCGCGCGCCGTTCTGCTGCACCACTGCGGGGCAGGAAGCGGCGATCGCGGCGCTCGGCGCGGCCGATTTCATTACCGCCTCGCGCGAGCACAATCGCGAGTGGCGCGCCTGGTTCGGCGGCGAGATAGCCAAGCTCGGCAATGCAGGCCTGCGCGTGGTGCCGAGCGAAGCGAACTTCCTGCTCGTCCTGTTCGAAGGCGCGGTGAGCGCCGAGACGGCGTACAAGGCGCTGCTGACGCGCGGCTATATCGTGCGCTGGCTGCCGGGGCAGGGGCTCGGCAACGGCCTGCGCATGACGATCGGCACCGAGGCCGAGACGCGCGGCCTGGCCGAGGCACTGCGCGAGATCGTGGCGGGATAGATCCTTCTTCTCCCGCTCCCGCACGCGGGAGAGGGAGAAGGACGTTACGCCATTTCCTTCAGCGGGACGTTTGCGTCCGCCAGCAGCGCGGGATCGATCGTCGCGCGCGCCACCACCAGCGCCCGGCCCTGGACGTAATCGCGCGTCGCGTTGACGCAGTCGAGCGCGATGACCTTGCCGCCCTTCAGGTAGATCACCGAGAAGCTCCGCGCCGCCAGGTCGCCGCGCACCACCGCTGCATCGTAGCCGGTCGACAGCCCCACGGTCTGCAGCTTCAGATCATATTGGTTCGACCAGAACCACGGCACCGTATCGTACGGCACGTCCTCGCCGGTCAGCACGCGCGCGACGGTGGTCGCCTGGTCGTTGGC
The DNA here is from genome assembly GCA_964243205.1 of uncultured Sphingomonas sp. GTDB lineage: Bacteria > Pseudomonadota > Alphaproteobacteria > Sphingomonadales > Sphingomonadaceae > Sphingomonas. Next base: position 8,777 of record CAXTEO010000142.1, on the reverse strand, counting down.
GTTCTGCACCGATTCGAGCCGGATCACGGCGTTATCGGCATAAGGATTGGGGTGCGCCGCACAGTCGCCGATCGCGAAGATGTCGGGCAAGGTGGTGCGGCACAACGCATCGGTGGTGATGCCGTTGCCCCCCGCGGCGCCCGCGTCGAGCAACGGCCCGACCGCGGGCACGATGCCGATGCCGACGACGATCAGTTCGCCCGCCAGAACGGTGCCGTCGGCGAGCCGCACGCCGGTCGCCGCGCCGTCTTTCTCCTCGATGCACTCGACCGTCACGCCGGTCCGCAGGTCGACGCCGTGCGCGCGATGCTCGGCTTCGTAGAAATGCGAAAGCGGCGCGCCCGCGACGCGCGCGAGCACGCGCGGCGCCGCCTCCAGCACCGTCACCGGCTTGCCGAGCTTGGTCAGCACCGCCGCCGCCTCGAGCCCGATATAGCCGCCGCCGATGACGATCACGCGCGTCGCGCTCGGCAGTTCGGCGATCATCCGGTCGACATCGGCGCGGTTGCGCACGCCGTGCACGCCGCGCAGATCATGGCCCGAACAGACCAGCCGCCGCGGCGCGCCGCCGGTCGCCCAGACCAGCGCCCCGTAACCGATCGTCGCGCCGTCGGCGGTGGTCACACGGTGCGCGACCGGATCGACCGCCACGACGCTCCGCCCCGGCAGCAAGGCGACCGCGCGCTCGTCCCAGAACGCGGCGGGACGGATCAACAGCCGCTCGAACGGCTTGTCGCCGGCGAGATAGTCCTTCGACAGCGGCGGCCGCTCATAGGGCAGTTCGGCCTCGTCGCCGAGCAGGCCGATCGTGCCGGCGAATTTGCGCTGTCGCAGCGCGATCGCCGCTTGTGCGCCGCCATGCCCGGCGCCCACGATCAAAACGTCGAACGAAAGCGGTGCGTCGGTCATTGCGGCCCCTGTCGATGTGCCCGACCGGCTTCGGTCGAGGATTGCCGCATGGGGCAACGATGCGGCAAAACTGTGCGGAAACTCCCGGGCTGTCCAGTGGCAAAAGGCGGCCGGTCGTTTCGGCGCGCGTCAGGCGCGTTTTCGCACCGGCACGAAGTTCAGCGCGCAGAAAGCGGCGACTGCGCCGCTCATGACGGTCGCCATCCAGCCGATCGGGCCGAAGACGCCGCCCCAGACGTGCAGCGACAGCAGGAAGCCAATCGCCAGGCAGATCCAGCCAGCCGCTCGCAGCGCGCGGGCGCGCTGCCGCGGACAGGGGCGGCGCAGGCGCTGGCCATGATGCCGGTCAGTCGCGATGCCGAACAGCAGGAAGGCGACGATGGCGAGGATGAAGGGCGCCGCGGTCATGCCAGCGTCCGCGTGCGGCGTGGGGCCGGGCGGTGGCGTTGGACCGCGCGCGCCGCCCAGGCATAAGCGATCCCCAGCGCCAGCAAGGTCGCATCCACCCCGGCCAGAGTTGCGTCGCCCGCCGCGATCGTCGCGGGCAGGCCCTTGCTCGTCGCCAGCATGTCGAACAGCGGCAGCGCGATCAGCAAACCCGCGGTGAAGCCGAGCTGTTCGACCCAGGCGCTGCGGGTACGCCGCATGAAGGCGTGCACCAGCAACAGCCCCCACAGCGCGAACATCGCATTGACCTCGGCATCGGCGCGCTCCGCCATGCTCGCCGGCAACAGGCGATTGGCCCACAGGAACCCGACCAAAGCCGCCGGAAAGCCAGCGACGAACCCGATGTTCAGGCGCTCGACGATGCGGAAGCCGAGATAGGGCCGTGCCGGGTCGGGCAGCTTCTCGCGGCGCTTGATGGTCCACAGGACGAGGCCGCTCGCCACCATGATCGATCCGCCGACGCCGCACAGAAAGTAGATCCAGCGGATCGTGTCGTCGGCCCAGCGCCCGGCATGCAGCCCGATCATTGCGCCCGCCGTCACCGCGGCGCCGCCGGGCGGCGGCGAGGACCAGAGCAGCCGGCCGCTGACGCCGTCATAGGTCAGCTTCGGCGTGAAATTCGACAGGCTCGCTTGCGTGCTTTGCGACAAAGTGACGCGTGCCGAGGCGTCGCCGGGCGCAAAAACGGTGACGACATCGACCGGCGCGCCGAGCCGGCGTTCGCCATCGCGCAGCACCGCCGTCAAGTCGATCAAGGGCGCGGCGCGACCGGCGCGCGCGACCGGCGGCGCCTCGGGATAGAGGATCGTGCCGAATGCGGTCGCGTCTTCGTAATTGGCGACCGCCGCCCACGGCATCAGCAGCGTCATCAGCGTGACCAGGCCGGTATAGGTGATCATGAGGTGGAACGGCAGACCGAGCACCGCCACCGCATTGTGCCCGTCGAGCCACGAGCGCTGGCCCTTGCCGCCACGGAAGGTGAAGAAATCGCGGAAGATCTTCTTGTGCGTCACGATCCCGGTGAGGATCGCGACGAGCATGAACATCGCGCAGATCCCGACGATCCAGCGCGAGACGTAATAGGGCACGTAATAGAGGTCGAAATGGAAGCGGTAGAAGAAATCGCCGCCGCGCGTCTCTCGCGCTACCGCCTTGTGGCCGTTGCCGTCGATCGTCGCCGCGGTCTTGCCCGGTGTCGCGGCAACGGTGGCGCCCGGCACCCAGAATACGCTGCCGCTGGCCGAGCGGGTCGTCGGTACGGTGATGAACCAGCTCGCCGCGTCGGGTGCTGCGCGCGCGAGGAAAGCCTGCGCGCCGCGCACCACCGTTAGCGGCCGTTCGATCCGCGGCAGCTCGGGCTGCGCCCAGCGGTTGAGCGCCTCGCGCCAATAGGCCGCGGTGCCCGCCACGAACACGATGAACAGCACCCAGCCGACCAGCAGCCCCGACCAGGTATGGAGCGTCGCCTGGCTCTGGCGGAAACCCTTGCTCACAAGCGGCCCGTCAGCGCGATCGACCCCAAGGTGATCGCCCCGGCGACCAGCCCGGCCGCCGCCACCGTCCACAGCGCGCGCCAGCCGCTGCGTGCGGCGAACGCCCACATCGCGGTGAAGGCGCAGATCGCAAAGGCAAAGAGCGTCGCGGCGAAGGTCGCCTGGACCGGCCCGCCGGGCAGGATCCGCGCCAGCGCCATCGCCCACAGGCTCGCCACCGCATAGCCGCCGGGAACGGCGGCGACGGTGCGTAGCGCGGTGTCCGTCCGGCGCCGCCACATGCGGTCATGGCGACGCGCGTGGCGCCGGATCGTGGCGGGACGAGACATTGCGTGTCCCTCAGAAGCGATAGGCGATCGTGCCCTGCACGGTGCGGCGGTTGCCATACCAGCACCAAGCGTAATCGAGATAGCAGGTCGAGACGTATTTCTTGTCGAACACGTTCTGCGCATTGATGCCGAGCGACACGCCCTCGAGCCGCGGCGCGATTTTGCCGAGATCGTAGCGCATCAGCGCGTCATAAACGGTGAAGCCGGGCGTACTCTGTCGCGTCGCGACCGGCGTGTACGAAGCGTCGTAGATCGTGCCGGCATAGATGCTGTCGACATGGCGCACCGCGCCGCCGATCGCAAAGCCCTCCCACGCGCCGCTGCGCGGGGCCCATTCGAGATTGGCCGATACGCCGCCACGGCCGACGCCCAGGATGCCGTTGCCGATATTGGCGGGATCGGCGTCGGCAACCGTGCGCACTTTCTGGCGACTGTAAGCGACCCTGGCATTGAAGCCGAGCGGCAACGGCGCGCTCGCCTCGAATTCGACGCCGGTCGAGCGGACCTTGCCCGATTGCGACGCGGTCTGCGTCACCGGGTTGGTAGTGATCAGGTTGGTCTGGTCGATGCGGAACCACGCACCGGTGAGCAGGATCTGCGTACCGGGCACGGTGAATTTCGCCCCGGCTTCGAGCTGCTTGCCCTCGCTCGGCTTGGCGATCGTGATCGGACCGCCGGGCACCGCCTGCAACGTCCCGTTCGGCTCGAACGAAGTCGAATAGCTGACATAGGGCGCCAGGCCGAACGGCAGCGTGTACAGCGCGCCGGCGCGATACGTGAATTTCTGCGAATCCTGCGATGCGGTGTTCGGTGCGGTGCGCACCGACGCCCAATCCTGTCGCCCGCTCAGCAACACGCGCAGCGCGCCATAGGAAATCTGGTCTTGCGCATAGACGCCGGCCTGGCTGGAGCGCGGCAGTGCGGTGGATGCCGTGGCGCCGGGCACTTGCTCGGGCTGTTGCGGCACGACCATCGTGCCATAGACCGGCGCATAGCCGTTGAGCGGCGTGGCCGAGCCGAACGCGCTGGTCGAGCGCGCGTTGCCGGTCTGGTAATCGACGCCGAACAGCACGTCGTGCTTGATGGCGCCGGTCGCGATATGGCCCCTCACCTGATTGTCGAACACCCAGGATTCGGCGCGCTCACGGGTCGAATAGGAATAGCGGTCGTAGATTTGCGAACCGGCATTGTTGGCCGCGGCGAGCGTCCCGCCGGCATAGACGATACCGAGGCGCGACGTCGCATGCATGTAGCGGCCCGAGGATTTCAGGCTCCAGTCGGGGTTGATGTCGTGCGTCAGGATGTAGGTCGCGGCGATTTGCTCGCGCTTGAAGAAATTGCCGGGCTCGCCAAAGTCGGTCGAGGTCGACAATTGGCCGTTCGGATTGGCCAGATAGGTGCCCGACGCCGGGAACACGCCGTAAGACCCGTTCTGGGGATCGTGCGAATAGGCACCGAGCAGCGTCAGCTTGGTCGCATGGTCGAGGGCGATCGTCACGGCGCCCGAGAGCGTCTCGCGCTCGCGCGCACTGAAGGTCTGTTGGGTGTGCGCACCGTTGACGCTGCCGTAAACGCGCCAGGCGACCGAATCGTTGATCTTGCCACCGATATCGGCGTCGGCGCGATAGAGATCGTATGTGCCGTAAGTGCCTGAGACCGCGCCGTAGAAATCCTTGTCGAGCGGCAGCTTGCTCGACAGAGCAACGAGGCCGCCCGGACCGGACTGACCATAAAGCACCGAGGCCGGGCCCTTGACGACCTCGATCCGGTCGAGCCGCGAAACGTCGATCTGCGGCTCGAGATAGCTGGCCCCGCCGGCCAGCTTCAGCCCGTCGAGGAATTGCGGTGCGTCGAAGCCGCGCAGCTTGAACTGGTCGTACACTTCGGCGCTCGATCCGCGCTGCTCGGTGGTGACGCCGGCGACGAAGCGCAGCGCCTGGTTGAGGTTGGCGAGCCCGAGATCGGCAATGTCGGCCGCGCTGATCACGCTGATCGACTGCGGCGTCTCGGCGATCGGCGCCGAACCCTTGGTCCCGGCCGACGCCTCGCTGCGCGGCCGCGCGCCGGTCACCACGATCGACCCGCCTTCCTCGTCGGCCAGGGTCTGGGCGATCGCCGGTGCGGCAGCGAGCGACGTGCCGAGCATCAGTGCCGAGAGTAAGAAGCGATTCATCGTAGGTCCCTCTAATCAGATTCGGGCTGCCTACTGCTCTATTTGAGAACGATTATCAATAGCGTTTAACGGTTGGACGACGCGATTTGGGCGGTGTCGTGCGGCGCCGCCGCGGGCTGCTCGAGGCGCAACTCCATCTCCGCCAGCCGACGTCCGCTGTTGCGATCGATCACCATCGGCCGCACCGGCGCGCCGCTCGACGCATCGGCCAGGGCGGTGACGGCGCCGTCGGAGAAGTGCCGCGCGCCCCACGCCCCCAGCGCATAGAGCACCGGCAGGAAGTCGCGACCTGCCGTGGTCAGCAGATATTCGTCGCGCGGCGGTTTCTCGCTGTAGCGGCGCCGTTCGAGCAGGCCTTCCCGGGTCAGCGCGGTCAGCCGCCGGGTGAGGATGTTCGGCGCGATGCCGAGGCTCTTCTGGAATTGGTCGAAGCGCGTCTGCCCCGCGCCGGCATTGCGCAGGATCAGCATGCTCCAGCTGTCGCCGATGCGGTGCAGACCGCGGCCAATCGGGCAGGGGCCGTCGATAAACTGCTCTGTGTCCATTGCATAAAGATAGTGACGTTCCTATTCTTATGCAAGTCACTGGCCGGATGGGCCTCGAGGAGAACGATGATGACCACTTTAGGCACCGCGCTGATCACCGGCGCATCGACCGGAATCGGCGCCGTCTACGCGGACCGGCTGGCGAAGCGCGGCTACGATCTGGTGCTCGTCGCGCGCGATGCCGCGCGGCTCGAAGCGCTCGCGACGCGGCTGCGCGACGAGACCGGGCGGATGGTGGCTGTGCTGCCCGCCGACCTGACGGCGCGGACCGATGTCGCCAAGGTCGAGGCGCGGCTCGGCGAGGGGGACGTGACGCTGCTGGTCAACAATGCCGGCATGTCGCTGACCGGCAATTTGCTCGACAGCGAGGTCGCTTCGGTCGAGCGGCTGATCGCGCTCAACGTGACGGCGGTGACCTTGCTGGCGGGCGCCGCAGCGCGCGCCTTCGCGGCGCGCGGCACGGGCGCGATCGTCAATCTCGCCTCGGTGCTGGCGCTCGCGCCCGAAGCGTTTGACGGCGTGTACAGCGGGTCGAAGGCGTTCGTGCTCAATCTCAGCCAGTCGCTCGCCGGCGTGCTCGAGCCCAAGGGCGTTCGCGTCCAGGCGGTGCTGCCGGGCGCGACGCGCACCGAAATCTGGGAGCGCTCGGGCAAGGATATCGACGCTTTCCCCGCCGAGATGGTGATGGAGGTCGACGATCTGGTCGATGCCGCTCTGGCTGGCTTCGACGCCGGCGAGACGGTGACGATCCCGCCGCTCGCCGACGAGGGCCTGTGGAATACGCTCAACCAGGCGCGCCTCGCCATGGGACCGCATCTTTCCCGCCGCGATGTCGCCGCGCGCTACCGCGCCCCAGCGCTCGCCTGAAGGACCAACCGGTGGATGTGATCAAGAACAATGCCGCCGCGCTCAGCGGCGTCGAGCAGTTGCGCGCGCTGATGGCGGCGGGCACGCCGCCGCCGATCGGGGTGACGATGGGCTTCACGCTCGTCGAGATCGAGGAGGGGCTCGCGGTGTTCGAAGGCAATCCCGACCACAGCGTCTACAATCCGATCGGCTCGGTACATGGCGGCTATGCCGCGACCTTGCTCGACAGCGCATGCGGTTGCGCGGTGCATTCGCGGCTGACAGCCGAACAGGGCTATACGACGCTCGAGCTCAAGGTGGCGTATCATCGCGCGCTCAGCGACACGAGCGGGCCGGTGCGCGCCGAAGGGCGCGTGCTGTCGATCGGCCGCCGCGCGGCGTTCGCCGAAGGGAAACTGTTCGACGGACAGGGGCGCCTGTGCGCCTCGGCGACCTCGACACTGCTGGTGTTCGACCGGCCGCGCTAGAGTGAGATTCCCCATTCCGTTACCCCGGGACAAGCCCGGGGTGACGGTTCGACTGTGCCGAACAAAGCCTCGGCGCTCAGACGATGTCGCACGCCTCCAAGATCGCGGCATAGACCGTCGCCAGGCTCTCGGCGTCGATGCAATACGGCGGCATCACATAGACGGTGTTGCCGAGCGGGCGCAGCAGCAGGTCGCGTTGCTTGAAGAAGGCGAGCAGGCGCGGGCCGGCGTCGTCGAGATAGCTGCCGGTCGCGTCGGCCAGCTCGAACGCCGCGATCGTGCCGTTGGTGCGCGCATTGTGGATGGCGGGGTGACGGGCGAGCTGCCCGGCCCAGTCCGCCTGCCGCCGCGCGAGATCGGCGACGCGGTCGAGCACCGGCTCGGTGCGCCAGATTGCGAGATTGGCATTGGCGGCTGCGCAGGCGATCGGGTTGGCGGTGTAGCTCGACGAATGGAAGAACATGCGCGACCGGTCGGTCGAGCGGTGCGCCTCGAAGATTTCGGCGGTGGCCATCGTGACGGCGAGTGGTACCGCGCCGCCGGTCAGCCCTTTCGACAGGCAGAGAATGTCGGGCACGACGCCCGCCTGTTCGCACGCGAGCAGCGTGCCGGTGCGGCCCCAGCCGGTCATTACTTCATCGGCGATGAACAGCACGCCGTGGCGCGCGCAGATCGCGCGCATCTCGGCGAGTACCCAGGCGGGATAGAAGAGCATCCCACCCGCGCCGAGCACGAGCGGCTCGACGATGAAGGCGGCGGGGGCAGCGCGGCAGGCATGTTCAAGCGCGTCGAGCGTCGCTTGCTCGCGGCCTGCGGCGGGAAAGGGGATCGTGCCGACATCGAACAGCAGCGGCGCATAGGCCTGGTTGTAGACGCCGCGCGCGCCGACCGACATCGCGCCGATCGTGTCGCCGTGATAGCTGTGTTCGAGCACGAGGATGCGGTCGCGCGGGGCGCCGCGGTTAGCCCAGAAACCCAATGCCATCTTCAGCGCGACTTCGACGCTGGTCGAGCCCGAATCCGAGAAGAAGACGTGCTCGAGCGCCGGCGGCATCAGCGCCACCAGCCCGCGCGCGAGCGTCTCGGCGGGCTCGTGCGTCCAGCCGGCGAAGATGATCTGGTCCATCCTGCCCGCCTGCTCGGCGATCGCCGCCATGATCGCGGGGTGGCAATGGCCGTGCGTCGTCACCCACCAGGACGAGATCGCATCGATGATCCGGCGCCCGTCGGCGGTATAGAGAAACGCGCCCTCGGTGCGCGTCACCAGCGGGATCGTCTCGCCCAGCCCATGCTGGGTGAAGGGGTGCCAGACGGGCGAGCTCATCGGAAATCCTCGAGCGAGAAATGCGCGGCGAAAGCGGCGGCGAGCGACGTCCGGTCGAGCTTTGGCAGCAACGGCAGGCGGCCGAGCCGGCGCACCTTGCCCATTCGCGCGATCGTCGCCTCGCTGTCCTCGACCGGATCGCCGATGAAGGCGATGCCGAGGATCGGCACGCCGCGCGCGCGCAGCGCTTCGATCGAGAGCAGGCTGTGGTTGATCGTGCCGA
>CAXTEO010000141.1:0-9678 GCA_964243205.1 uncultured Sphingomonas sp. | reverse complement strand
AGCTGGACGCAGGACGAGACCGGCAGCGCCATCACCCGGAAATCCCCGTCATGCGTGCTGTCGGGCGAACACTCAATCAGCGGGTTCTACTCGGTCGCCGTCACCAACAACCGCCAGCAGGCCGACACCGGCACCAAGATGATCCATCTCGGCAAGGGCTCGCGCTCGACGATCGTGTCGAAGGGCATTTCCGCCGGGCGCTCGGACAATACGTACCGAGGCTTGGTGCGCGTCGCGCCGACCGCGGAGGGCGTGCGCAACTTCACGCAGTGCGATTCGCTGCTGCTCGGCGACCAGTGCGGCGCGCATACCGTGCCGTATATCGAGGTGCGCAACCCGTCGGCGCAGATCGAGCATGAGGCGACCACCTCGAAGATCAGCGATGACCAGATGTTCTACGCGATGCAGCGCGGGCTGGACCAGGAGGCGGCGGTGGCGCTGATCGTCAACGGATTTGCGAAGGAAGTGCTGCAGCAGCTGCCGATGGAGTTCGCGGTCGAGGCGCAAAAATTGCTGGGGATCAGCCTTGAAGGGTCGGTGGGGTGAGTTTCGCCAGTGAGCATGAGCGCACGAAAGCTTACGCCCGAGCAAATGGACGAGCCTACCTCCTTGATGCTCATACTCACACAGTTCGGCACCGAGCCGAACTTGAAGCAAGTTCGCACGCCGGATGTTTCTACTGCTGTGCGGTTTTTCCTCCAGCCGAGATTGAAGACTGGGTCGACAATGACGACTGCGCTTTGTGCCCTCGGTGCGGCATTGATGCAGTGATTGGCGATGCTTCCGGCTTCGCGGTGGCTGACAAAAAATTTCTCAAAGAAATGAATGAGTTTTGGTTCTGATGCTGAAAATCGAAAACCTCCACGCCGAAATCGACGGCAAGGAAATCCTCAAGGGCTTGTCGCTCACCGTCAATGCGGGCGAAGTCCATGCGATCATGGGGCCGAACGGCGCCGGCAAGTCGACGCTCGGCTATGTGCTCGGGGGGCGGCCTGGTTATGAGGTCACCGCCGGCTCGGTCGCGTTCGACGGCAAGGACCTGCTCGAGATGGCGCCGCACGAGCGCGCCGCCGCTGGGCTGTTCCTCGGCTTCCAGTACCCGGTCGAGATTCCCGGCGTGTCCAATGTGCAGTTCCTGCGCGAGGCGATCAACGCGCAGCGCAAAGGCCGCGACGAAAAGCCGCTGTCCGGCGCCGAATTCCTCAAGCTCGCCCGCGCGCAGGCCGATCTGCTGAGCATGGACCAGGACATGCTCAAGCGCCCGGTCAATGTCGGTTTCTCCGGCGGCGAGAAGAAGCGCAACGAGATGGTGCAGATGGGCATCGTTTCGCCGAAGCTCGCGATCCTCGACGAGACCGACTCCGGGCTCGACATCGACGCGCTGCGCATCGTCGGCGACGGCATCAACCGCATCATGCGCGCCCCCGACAAGGCGGTGATCCTGATCACGCATTACGAGCGGCTGCTCGGCTATGTCGCGCCCGATTTCGTGCATGTGCTGTCGGCCGGGCGGATCATCCGCTCGGGCGGGCCGGAACTGGCCGCCGAGCTCGAGCGCGAAGGGTATGCCGGACTCGGGGCGGGGGTGCTGGCATGATCGCGCTCGCGTTCGCGCTGGCCGTGCAGGGCGCGGCCCCGCCCGCCGAAGAGCCCGACATCGTGGTGATCGGCCGGCGGCTCGCCGCGCTGTCGGTGGCGGTCGGGCGGGACGCGCGCGGGCGCTTTACCTGCGGGCTCAGCGCATCGAGCGGCAATGCCCGGCTCGACGAACAGCTGTGCCGCACCGCGGCGCAATGCGTGAAGACCGGCGCGATCAACCATGCCGCCGTGTCGGCCTGCATCGATGGCCGCAAGCCGGCATTGCTCGAAGACGTCCGGCGCACGCTGGCAAGCGGAGCCAAGAGATGAGCCTCGCCATCCCGACGCGCCGCGACGAAGCGTGGCGCTATTCCGACCTCGAGGCGGTCGCGTCGGTCTGGCCGGTGCCGGCGGCCGAAGTGATCGACGTCCCCGCCGGTGAAGCGTTTGCCCGCGTCATCGTGCAGGACGCGGCGACCGACGCCGTGGCGATCCGCGATTACCGCGTGATCCTGCGCGCCGGCGCGACCGCGACCTTCCATGTGCTCAACGTGGGCGGCCAGCTCGGCCGCGTGACGATCGACGTGACGTGCCACGAAGGCGCGCATTTCGAGCTCGGCGCGGCGATGCTCGGCGGCGGCGACCAGACGCTCGAGCTCGTCACCACGCTCAACCATATCGAGCCCAACGCCACGTCCAACCAGGTGGTGCGCTCGGTGCTCGGCGGGCGGGCGACGGGGTCGTATCTTGGCAAGGTCGCGGTCGCGCGGCATGCGCAGAAGACCGATGCGTCGCAATCGGTGAAGGCGATGCTGCTGACCCGCACCGCCACCGCCAACGCCAAGCCCGAGCTCGAAATCTACGCCGATGACGTGAAATGCGCGCATGGCGCGACGGTCGGCGAGCTGGATGCCAATGCGCTGTTCTATCTCGGTTCGCGCGGGATTGGGCCGGCGGAAGCCAAGGCGATGCTGCTGCGCGCGTTCATCGGCTCGGTGTTCGAGGGGATCGGCGATGTGGCCGAGCGCGAGCGCGTTGCGGCGGCGGCGCAGGCGGCACTGGAGCGGATGTTGTGAGCGCGCGCACCGCACTCCCCTCCCTGGAAGGGAGGGGTAGGGGGTGGGTCGGCCGGTTAGTCGGGCGACCGTCATCCCCCACACCGACCCACCCCCAACCCCTCCCTTCCAGGGAGGGGAAGCAATGAGCGTGTTGACCCAAACCCGGCCCCTCGACGTGGTCGCCGATTTCCCCGCCATCCCGCGGGGCTGGGCGTATCTCGACACCGCCGCCACCGCGCAGAAGCCGCAGGAAGTGATCGACGCGATCACCCGCGCGTACGACACCACCTACGCCACGGTGCACCGCGGCGTGTACGCGCGGTCGGCCGACATGACGCTCGCTTATGAAGCCGCGCGCCGTACGGTCGCGCGCTTCCTCAACGCCGGTTCCGAGAACGAGATCGTCTTCGTCCGCGGCGCGACCGAAGGCATCAACCTCGTCGCGCAATGCTGGGCGGGCACGCAGCTCAAGGCCGGCGACCGCATCCTGTTGTCGACGCTCGAGCATCACAGCAACATCGTGCCGTGGCAGATGGTCGCCGAACGGATCGGCGCTCACATCGACGTCATCCCGCTCACCGCCGACCACCGCATCGATCTCGACGCGATGGCCGCGATGATCACGCCGCAGCACAAGCTCGTCGCGCTGGCGCATGTCTCGAACGTGCTCGGCTCGGTGCTCGATGCGCGGCGTGCCGCCGACATCGCACATTCGGTCGGCGCCAAGATCCTGCTCGACGGCTGCCAGGCGGTGCCGCGCCTGCGTGTCGACATGGCCGCGCTCGACTGCGATTTCTACGTCTTCTCCGGCCACAAGCTCTATGGCCCGACCGGCATCGGCGTGCTTTGGGCGCGGCCCGACTTGCTCGAGGCGATGCCGCCCTATCAGGGCGGCGGGTCGATGATCGACAAGGTCACCTTCGCCAAGACCACCTACGCCCCGCCGCCCGGCCGGTTCGAGGCGGGGACGCCACACATCGTCGGCGTGCTCGGGCTCGCCGCGGGGATCGACTATGTCGAGCGCATCGGACTTGACCGCATCCATGCGCACGAAACCGCGCTGGTGAAACTGACGCGCGACGCGCTCTCGCGGATCAACTCGCTGACGCTGTTCGGCCCCGAGGATTCCGCCGGAATCGTTAGTTTCAGCATCGCGGGGGTGCATCCGCACGACATCGGCACCATCTTGGACGAAGCCAAGGTCGCCGTGCGCGCCGGCCATCACTGCGCGCAGCCGCTGATGGAGGCGCTCGGCGTGCCGGCAACGGCGCGGGCGAGCTTCGGCGTGTATAACGGCGCGGCCGACGTGGAAGCGTTGGTGCGCGGCATTGAACGGGTTACGAGGATTTTCGGATGAGCGACCGCATCGATATCGAAGAAGTGAGCGCCGTCGAGCAGCCGGCGCGTGCGCGCGTCGAGGACGTTGCGGTCGAGACGGGGACGCGCAAGCGCGACTATCTCGAAGGTTTCCTGTCGCAAAAACCCGTCGGCGACGTCGCCGGCGAGCCGGGCGGGGCGCTGTACGAGGGCGTCGTCGCGGCGCTCAAGGAAATCTACGACCCGGAAATCCCGGTCAACATCTACGATCTCGGGCTGATCTACGGCGTCGAGGTGACCGAGGCCGGCCATGCCGTCGTCACCATGACGCTGACCACGCCGCATTGCCCGGTGGCGGAATCGATGCCGATGGAAGTCGAACTGCGCGTCGGCGCGGTGCCGGGCGTCGGCTCGGCCGAGGTCAATCTGGTATGGGACCCGGCGTGGGATCCGGCCAAGATGTCCGACGACGCCAAATTGGAGCTCGGAATGCTATGAGCGATGTAAAGACCCGCGTCCGCCCCGCCGCGCTGATCCTGACGCCGACCGCCGAGGCGCGCATCGCCGCGTTGATGGCGAAGGCGCCCGCCGATGCGATCGGCGTCAAGCTGTCGACCCCGCGGCGCGGCTGTTCTGGCCTCGCTTATTCGGTCGACTATGTGACCGAAGCCAAGCCGTTCGACGAGCGGATCGATACGGCCGGCGGCACCTTGTTCGTCGATGGTGGGTCGATCCTGTATCTGATCGGTTCGACGATGAGCTGGGTCGAGGACGACTTCGCGGCCGGCTTCGTGTTCGTGAACCCCAACGCCAAGGGCGAATGCGGCTGCGGGGAAAGCTTTACCGTCTGATCGCATACCCTTCCGCTTCCCCGGCGAAGGCCGGGGCCCAGTAGCGGAGGTCTTGGTAACGAAGCGGTGTCGGCCGACAACGACTGCGCTACTCCTAGGCCCCGGCCTTCGCCGGGGAAGGGCGGGTGGTCGGGATAACCCCGCACTGGCCTGAACCCGCATTTGCGTCCACAGGCGCGGCATGACGAACCCCAGCTACGATACGATCATCCTCGGCGCCGGTGCCGCCGGGCTGATGTGCGCGCTCACCGCCGGCCAGCGTGGACGGCGGGTGCTGCTGCTCGATCATGCCGAGGCGATCGGCAAGAAGATCCTGATCTCGGGCGGCGGGCGGTGCAATTTCACCAACCTCCACACCGCCGCCGACCGCTATATTTCGGCCAATCCGCATTTCGCCAAGTCGGCGCTTGGGCGCTACAAGGCGGCGGATTTCCTCGCCTTGGTCGAGGCGCATGGCATCGCCTGGCACGAAAAGACGCTCGGGCAATTGTTCTGCGACGGCTCGGCCAAGCAGATCGTCGCCTTGCTGCAGGACGAATGCGACGCCGCCAGAGATGGGGGCGGGGTAGAAATCGCACTCGGTCACCCGATCAGCGACATCCAGCATGCCGACGGCCAGTATCGCGTCACCTTCGGCAACCGCACCGCCAGCGCGGCATCGCTCGTCATCGCCACCGGCGGCCCGTCGATCCCGCAAATGGGCGCGACCGGTTTCGCTTATGACTTGGCGCGCCGCTTCGGCCTGAAAGTCGTCGAGCCGCGCCCGGCGCTGGTGCCGCTGACGCTGGGCGGTGACGAGACGCTGTTCCGTTCGCTCTCGGGCGTCGCGGCGGAAGTCGTGGCCAAGGCGGGCAAGACCAGGTTCCGCGAGGCGGCCTTGTTCACCCACAAGGGGCTGAGCGGCCCGGCGATCCTGCAAATCTCGTCTTACTGGCGCCACGGCGAGCCGGTCGGGATCGACTTCCTGCCCGAGCTCAAGCCGGGCTGGCTGGTCGGCGTGAAGCACGCCCGGCCGCGCGTGTCGCTGGCATCGGTGCTGTCGAACCATCTGCCCGGCCGGCTCGCCGAGACGCTCGCCGACCGGCTCGGCGTGGAGGGCGAGCTCGGTGCATCGACCGACAAGGCGGTCGATGCGGCGGCGCGGCAGCTGGCCGACTGGCGCTTCAGCCCCAACGGCACCGAAGGCTTCGCCAAGGCCGAGGTGACCGCGGGCGGCATCTCGACCGCCGAACTGTCGTCGCAGACGATGGAGGCGCGCAAGGTGCCGGGGTTGTACGCGATCGGCGAGGCGGTCGATGTGACCGGCTGGCTCGGCGGGTATAACTTCCAATGGGCCTGGGCGAGCGGCTGGGCGGCGGGGCAGGTGGTCTAGCATCCGCCAAAGTTGCTTTTTCCATATTCGTGTGTATCATGCGCACGATGAAAAGTGCCGATCTCATTCGTGAGTTGAAATCGGCCGGTTGGGTTCTCGATCGGGTGCGCGGATCGCACCACGTCTTCACCCATCCGCAGCGCGGCGGTCACATTGTCGTGCCGCATCCCAAGAAGGATCTCGGGCCGGGGTTGGTCGCAGCGATCCGCAAGCAGGTGAAGGTCTAGGTGGTCTCCATGCGCTATCCCATCGCGATCGAACCGGGCAGCGATGTCACCGCGTTCGGCGTGGTCGTGCCCGATCTGCCCGGCTGCTTTTCCGCTGGCGATACACTCGATGAAGCGCTGCTCGGGGCGGAGGAAGCGGCGGCGGCGTGGATCGATGCCGCGCTCGACTCGGGTGCCGCGATCCCGCCAGCGCGCAGCCTCCATACGCTCCGGCTCGATCCCGATTTCGCTGGCTGGGCCTTTGGGGTAATCACGCTAGAACCTGCCCTGTTTGAGGACACGATCGAGCGGGTCAACATTACATTGCCTCGGCGAGTCTTGAAGCGGCTCGACGCAATGGCGGGTGCTGCCGGACAAAGCCGGTCGAGTTACATCGCCTCTCTCACTCTGGACGTGCCAGACCCTTCGATCGAGCGCGCCGCGTGACGCTGCCTTTCGCTCTCGCCGATGTCGAGCGCGTCATCTTCTATATGCGTGATGAGATCACCACTGATCTGATCTGCTGCGACATTGAGATGCTTGAACAAACGTGGTTCTTTCATGAGGAAGCGCCAGAGTGGAAGGCGCTGATCAAGCAGCTCGAAACGCTGCCAGGGTTTCGCGCCGACTGGTTTTCGGCGGTAACCTCGCCCGCTTTCTCCCCTAACGAAACGCTCGCCTACCAACGCGCCTGAGGGAATCGGCTCACCCCCGTGCTTTTCCCCCACACCCGTGCTACAGGCCTTTTTTGGCGCGCGAACCCGCCGCCCCCAGATCCGGAATACCATGCCCTTCACACACCTCCCCACGCTTCTTGCCGAAGCGCTTTCCGCCCGTGGCTATGAAGCCCCGACTCCCGTCCAGGCCGCCGTCATCCAGCCCGAGGCCGAAGGCCGCGACGTCATCGTCTCGGCGCAGACCGGCTCGGGCAAGACCGTCGCGTTCGGCCTCGCCATCGCGCCGCAATTGCTGACCGAAGACGGCCTGCTCCCGCCGCCGCGCGCGCCGCTCGCGCTGGCCATCGCGCCGACGCGTGAACTCGCGCTGCAGGTCAGCCGCGAGCTCGAATGGCTCTACGGCAAGGCCGGCGCGCGCATCTCGACCTGCGTCGGCGGCATGGACGCCAGCCGCGAGCGCCGCAGCCTGGCACACGGTACGCATATCGTCGTTGGCACGCCGGGGCGTCTGCGCGACCATATCGAGCGCGGTGCGCTCGACCTGTCGAACCTCAAGGCGGTCATTCTCGACGAAGCCGACGAGATGCTCGACATGGGCTTCCGCGAGGATCTCGAACTGATCCTCGACGCGTCGCCCTCGGAGCGCCGCACTTTGCTGTTTTCGGCGACGATGCCGAAATCGATCGTCGCGCTCGCCAAGCGCTACCAGAAGGATGCGCTGCGCATCTCGACCGTCGGTGAGGATCGCGGCCATGGCGACATCGAATATCAGGCGGTGACCGTTGCCCCCGCCGATATCGAGAATGCCGTGGTCAATTTGCTGCGCCTGCACGAGGCCGAGACTGCGATGCTGTTCTGCGCGACGCGCGACAATGTCCGCCACCTCCACGCCGGCCTCATCGAGCGCGGCTTCGCTGCCGTGGCGCTGTCGGGCGAGCATAGCCAGAACGAGCGCAACGCCGCGATGCAGGCGCTGCGCGACAAGCGCGCACGCGTCTGCGTCGCGACCGATGTCGCCGCGCGCGGGATCGATCTGCCGTCGCTGTCGCTGGTGATTCACGTCGAGCTGCCGCGCGACGCCGAGACGATGCAGCATCGCTCGGGCCGCACCGGCCGCGCCGGCAAGAAGGGGACGGCGATCCTGATCGTGCCCTACCAGCGCAAGCGCCGCGTCGAGATGATGCTGCGCGGCGCACGCATCGCGGTCGAGTGGATGAACGCTCCGACCGTCGACGACATCCGCAAGGCCGACAAGTCGCGGCTGATGACGATGCTGATGGAAGACGTCGAGGTCGATGACGACGATCGCGCTTTGGCGCAGCAGCTGCTCGAGAAGAAGAGCCCCGAGGATATCGCCGCCGCTTTGGTGCGCAGCTATCGCGCGCGCATGCCCGCGCCCGAGGAGATGATCGAGAACAGCGGCTCCGGCGCCTCGCCGCGCGAGGCGGGCAAGGAGCATCATCGCGACGGCTTCGACGATATCGTCTGGTTCCGCATGGACATCGGGCGTCGCCAGAATGCCGATCCGCGCTGGATCCTGCCGCTGATCTGCCGTCGCGGGCATATCACCAAGAACGAAGTCGGCGCGATCCGCATCGCCGCCAACGAGACGATGTTCCAGGTGCCGAGCGCCATCGCGGGCAAGTTCATGGCCGCGGTCAAGCGCACCGTCGGCGAGGAGCCCGAGGGCGCGGTGCAGTTCGAGCAAGTCCAGGGCGGCCCGGTCGAGGCCGAGCGCGGTCCGCGTCGCGCCAACGGCCCGGCGCCGGTGCGCCACCAGCCGCGCGCAACGCTGCGCCCGGGTGGCCCGGTGAAGCGGCCGCAGCGCTAAACACCGTCGTCACCCCGGCACAGGGCCGGGGTGACCGATGGGGACGGGGACGGCCTTTCCATTGCCGTCGTGTCGGGCTAACGCACCGCCATGAACGCACCCCAACCCAAGCCATGGGTCATGGCCATCGCCCCCTATGTTCCGGGGCGCTCGACCAGCGAAGGTGGCGCCCCCGTCATCAAGCTGTCGTCGAACGAAAACCCGCTCGGCACCAGCCCGCAGGCAGTCGAGGCGTTCGCCAAACACGCCACCGATCTCGCTCGCTATCCCGATGCCGGGGCGGCTTTGCTGCGCGAGGCGATCGCCGCGCACCATGATCTCGATCCGGCTCGTGTCATCTACGGCACTGGCTCGGACGAAGTGCTGCACCTCGTCGCGGGCGCCTATGCCGGCCCGGGCGACGAGATCATCCAGGTCCGCTACGGCTTTGCGGTCTACGAGATCGCCACGCGCCGCGTTGGCGCGACGCTCGTCACCGCCGCCGACCGCGATTACGCGACGGATGTCGACGCGATCCTCGCCGCGGTCACCGAGCGTACGCGCGTGATCTTCGTCGCCAACCCCAACAACCCGACCGGCACTTTCACCGGCAAAGCCGAGATCGCACGGCTCCACGCCGCGCTGCCGGCGCACGTGATGCTGGTGCTCGACCAGGCTTATGCCGAATATCTCTCGCCCGAGGACGAAGACGGCGGGCTCGAACTCGCCCGCACCGCGACGAACGTGATCGTCACGCGCACCTTCTCCAAGATCCACGGCCTCGCCGCCGAGCGGATCGGCTGGGGCTA
>CAXTEO010000140.1:0-9727 GCA_964243205.1 uncultured Sphingomonas sp. | reverse complement strand
GTTGCGTTCGAGGATCTGCGCGCGCAGCGCCATCACCCGATCGACGCCCATCGCGCCGCCGCCGATTGCGTCGATGCTCATGCCCAGGCTGCCCGGACGATGTCATCGCCCTGTTCGCGCGCCTTGGCGAGGCGGTAGCGCAAGGTGCGCTCGGAGATGCCGAGCCGCTTGGCGGTCTCGATGCGGCTGCCGTTGCACGCCGCGAGCGTCTCGCGGATCGCCTGGAATTCGTGCATTTGGACGATGTTGCCAAGCGTGGCGGGCTGGGTCGGCTGATCGTTGGCGGCGCTTGCGGCGAGCGCGCTCGGGCGGTCGAACACGATATGCTCGGCAGAGATCGTGTCGCCACCGGCGAACAGGAGTGCGCGCTGCACGACATTCTCGAGCTCGCGGACATTGCCCGGCCAATCGTGCCGCAGCAGCAGGTCGATCGCCGACATGTCGGGCCACGGCACGACCGCGCGCGTGCCGGCGTGACGAAGGATCAGCGTCGCGGCGAGCGCGGGAATATCCTGCGGGCGGTCGGCAAGCGGCTTGGTGGTGAGCGGGAAGACCGACAGGCGGTAGTAGAGATCGGCGCGGAAGCGTCCTGCGGCGACTTCGTCCTGCAAGTCGCGATTGGCGCAGGCGATGACGCGCACGTCGATCGGCTGCGGCGTGGTCGCGCCGATCGGGACGATCTCGCGCTCCTGCAGCGCACGCAGCAGTTTCGCCTGGAGCTGGAGCGGCAGTTCGGCGATCTCGTCGAGCAGCAAGGTGCCGCCATGCGCCGCGCGGAAAAAGCCTTCGCCACCCGCCGAGGCGCCGGTGAAAGCGCCCTTCTGATGGCCGAACAGCAGCGCCTCGAGCATCGTCTCGGGGAGCGCGGCGCAGTTGATCGCGATGAACGGGCCGTCGGCGCGGTTCGACTTGAGGTGGATCGAGCGCGCCAGCACTTCCTTGCCGGTGCCGGTGGGGCCGTTGATCAGGACGGTGATGTCGGCCGCCGCGACGCGATCGGCGAGCGCGTGGAGCGCGAGGCTCTCGGGGTCGGCCGCGGTCGGCATTTCGGGTTCGGCGAGCAGCGCGCGGACGAAGCCGGCGCCGACCGCGGCGTCGGTGCTGGCGAAGGCGACCCGTGCCGGGCTGCCGTCGCGCGACGGAATGATGTAGCGGCCATCGCTGCCCAGCACGACGGTGCGCGCGGCGGCGGGGGGCGTCTCGCCCTCGGCGACGAGATAGAGCACGTCGCGCACCACTTTGGCGCCGTCGAATGCCCCGATCCCGAAGCCTTGCGCGCGCAGCGTGGACACCAGCGCGAAATGCTGGCGAAGAATTGCGGCTGATGGAACGATGGATCGCATGGAAGTCCCCCTGAACGAGGCTCCAATTGCCGCATGTTTGGTAAACGTTTCGTTAAGGACGTTGCCGGGGCGGCAAAATCTTACCGGTTGCAGGCGCGGCAAGCGGCAAAACGGCAAAAGTTCCCTGGAATCAGCATGCTCCAGAAAAAGTGTTTAAGGGCGATCGCACCCGGTCGTTACCTCCTTTGGCGGCTCGGCTCTCCGATAGGGGGCGGCGGGATTGCCGACCCACTATGGAGTTTACGACCATGACCGTTATCGGAACCAACGTTTCCGCCTTGAAGGCGACCAATGCTTCGAATTCGGCAAGCGCCGCGCTCGCCACCAGCATCGAGCGCCTGTCGACCGGCAAGCGCATCAACTCGGCCAAGGACGACGCCGCCGGCCTCGCCATCGCCTCCTCGCTGACCTCGCAGATCAAGGGCCAGACCCAGGCGATCCGCAACGCCAATGACGGCATCGCGCTCGCTCAGGCCGCCGACGGCGCGCTCGGCGAAGCGACCAACATCCTGCAGCGTATTCGCGAACTCGCCGTCCAGTCGGCATCGGGCACCTATCAGGATGCCGATCGCACCAACATGCAGACCGAAGTCACCGAGCTGCAGAAGCAGCTCACCAACATCGCCGCGACCAAGTTCAATGGCGTCGCGCTGTTCAAGACCGCGACCGACAATTCGATCAGCATCCAGACCGGCTCGGGTTCGACCGACACGGTGCAGCTGACGATCAGCAAGCTCGATCTGACCGGCGTCAGCGGCACGGCCTCGGGTTCGGGAACCAACGCCGGCCTCAGCGCGGCCTTGGTCAATAACGACGGTGTCACCGGTACGTCGCACGTCGTCAGCGCACAGGACGTTGCGTATGCCGCGACCATCGCCGGCGCTTCCCCCACGACCGCCGATATCGGCACGACGAAGACCCTGGCGGCTGGCGACAAGATCTACGTCCCCGCATCGCCGGCCAACTCGGTGACCGGCGGCGTCTCGGTCAGCACTGCGGCCACCGCCACCACGGCGCTCGCTGCGCTCGACACCGCGCTGACCGCCGTCAACACGACGCGCGCTTCGCTCGGCGCCGGCCAGAGCCGTCTGACCTCGGTGGTCAACACGCTGACCTCGAGCGTCGCCAACCTGACCGACGCGCGCAGCCGCATCGAAGACGTCGATTTCTCGACCGAGACGACCAACCTCGCCAAGGCGCAGATCCTCAGCCAGGCCTCGACCGCTTTGCTCGCCCAGGCGAACCAGAGCCAGCAGGGCGTGCTGAAGCTGCTCGGCTAACCAGACCGGCCCTGGCGCCCGTCCCCCTATAATGGGTGTCGGGGCCGAGCGGGCTCTCTCCCTTCCGCGCGAAGGGGGACGGTCTACGGAGAACCCCGGTCCCATCACAGGGGCCGGGGTTTTTCGTGGTTCGCAGCGTCTGAAACGCACGGTGCGATTCGCGACATTCCCACGCGCCGCCAATCCGGCGTATGCGGGTGGTCGCGACGGCATCATGCCGATCGCGTGCAACCGCCACGACGAGTCCCCACGCGATGCGCCTCGAGACGATTTCCGAAGTCCGCTCGCACGGGGGCATTCAAGGCGTGTATCGCCACGCTTCCACGCAGACCGGCACGCCGATGACCTTCAGCGTGTTCGTGCCCGACCATGCGCCCGGCGTGCGGTTGCCGGTCCTCTGGTATCTTTCGGGGCTCACCTGCACCCATGCCAACGTCACCGAAAAAGGCGAGTATCGCGCCGCGTGCCGCGAGGTCGGCATGATTTTCGTCGCACCCGACACCTCGCCGCGCGGACCCGACGTGCCCGACGATGCCGAGGCGGCCTATGATTTCGGGCTCGGCGCGGGCTTCTACGTCGATGCGACCGAGGCGCCGTTCGCGGCGCACTATCGCATGGCGAGTTACGTCGCCGAGGAATTGCCCGCGCTGATCGCGGCGGCGTTCCCGGTCGATCTCGCGCGGCAGTCGATCACCGGCCATTCGATGGGCGGGCATGGCGCGCTCGTCCTCGCTTTGTCGCGCCCGGGCCAGTATCGCTCGGTCTCCGCTTTCTCGCCGATCGTCGCGCCGGGCCGCGTTCCTTGGGGCCGCAAGGCGCTCGGCGGGTATCTCGGGCCTGATGTTGCGACATGGCGCGCGCACGATGCCGTGGCGCTGATCGAGGACGGTGCCCGCGTGCCGGAAGTGCTGGTCGACCAGGGCGACCAGGACCCGTTCCTCGTCGAGCAATTGCGACCCGAACTACTGGCCGCGGCGTGCGAGGCCGCCGGCATTGCGCTGACGTTGCGACTGCATGCGGGCTACGACCACAGCTATTATTTCGTTTCGACCTTCCTCGCCGAGCATGTCGCATGGCATGCCCGCCGGCTCGTTGAGGACGCGCGCTAGCGCTCGCCATACCGCCGTCGGCACCATGATCTCGCCGTAGAGGCCGGCCGCCGGCGGATCGTCCGCGACGAATCAGGGTCCGTCGAGATCGACGATGTCGCAGAGCTGCGCCAGGACGAACGCCGGCGCGGTCGAAAGCGTCGCGCCCGCCATGTTGCCGACCATGACGCGCAGCCCGAGCTGGCGTGCGCGTTCGGCCATCAGCAGCGCCTCGATAAGCCCGCCGCATTTGTCGAGCTTGATATGAGCATCTGGAAGCGGCCGTGTTCCTCCTCTGCGCTGAGCCGTGCGAGGCCGATGCGGATCGGGTGATCGCCGCCAGCCGCGCGTCAATGCTCGGCGAGCGTGTCGCCCGAACGGACCAGGATCACGTGGCGCGGCCGCCGCCGGAAGCGGCGGAAATGCTCGGATTGCCATCGCGCCGCCAGCACGATCGCCAGGGGCGGCAGGATCGTGATCGCGATGTCGATCAGCGTTTCCCTGGGGGTCCATGGCCAGTGGTCGAAATAATAACGGAGGAAATCCGACGTCTCGTTGAGCAGCTCGAGCGCCAGCACGATGAGCAGCGGCAGCCATGACCCGAGCGGACGGCGCAGGATCCATCCGAAGCCGAGCGTGAGACCAACGCCGAGCATCAGATGCAGATCGTGATGGGTCAAATGGACCGTGTCGGAGAGCCAGTCCTTGAAGGCTTCCCAGCCCAGTACGATCGCAAACATCGCGAGCCCTTGAGCCGTCCCCGGCGCCGAGTCCATCAAAAGCAACGAACCATTCCGGCCGGCGCGATGAAACGCTTCGACCGCAGTATGTTGGCGCGAGGAGATGCAGCATCCCCCGGGCCGCAAGCGGCTTGCCGCGCGACCGCGTCTCGCGCTAACAAGCGGCGTCCGCGGCGACCGCCACGGCAAGCGCGTACATTCGGGCAATCGCCCCTGTATTAAGGTGGCCTTGTGCTAATTACGAGCGATCATGGGAGGTCGACCCGGGCGCGCCATGCGCGTGTGCGGTGGCTGAAGCCACTGACGGCGGTAGTATTGGCGTCCTATTTCGTGCCGCTGACAGCGCCGTTGATTTTCTTCGGCTCCTTCACGCGCGAGCTTCCGGGGACCGTCAATACGCAATTGGCTTCGCTCATCGCCGCGGTAGTGGCGCTGTTCGCATTTCGCCGCGTGACGATCTACCCCGGCACCCGCGCCTTCGGCTTCATCTTGCCGGCTTTTTCCACCACGTTCGGGCTCGCTGCCGCCGCGCTGCTCGCTTCGCGCGTCAATTACAGCGGGTCGATGTTGCTGGTCGGCTATCTCGCCGCGGTCGGTACTACCTTCCTGCTCGGCTATTTCGATCAACGCGCCGCACCGCAGCGTATGTATTATGTGCCGACCGGCAAGACCGGCCTCATCGTCGAAACGCCGTATATGGATTGGGTCGCGCTGAGCGAGCCCGTCGTGCCGGACGACCCCGGCGCCTCGATCGTCGCCGATCTGCGCTCGGCGCATTCGCCCGATTGGGAGCGGATGCTGGCGCAGGCGGCGATTGCGGGCATCCCGGTCTATCACACCAAGCAATTGCGCGAATCGCTGACCGGGCGAGTCCAGATCGAGCATCTGTCGGAAAACAGCTTCGGTTCGCTGCTGCCCGCGCTCGGCTATCGCGGGATCAAGCGGGTGATCGACATCGTGGCCAGCATCGTGCTGCTGCCGGTCCTGGTCGTGCCGCTGCTCGTCGTCGCGGCGATGGTGCAGGCGAGCTCGCCCGGCCCGATCCTGTTCCGGCAGCGCCGCATGGGGTATCGCGGCGTCCCCTTCAACATGCTCAAGTTTCGCACCATGGTGCTGCAAACGACCAGTGTCAGCGACGAAGCGGAGCGGCATTCGGCGATCACGCGCGACGCGGACGAGCGCATCACCCCGGTCGGCCGCTTCCTGCGGCGCTCGCGGATCGACGAACTGCCGCAGATCATCAATATCCTGCGCGGCGAGATGAGCTGGATCGGTCCGCGACCGGAGGCCGTCTCGCTCTCGGCCTGGTATGAGAGCGAACTGCCCTTCTACGCCTATCGCCATATCGTGCGGCCCGGCATTACCGGATGGGCCCAGGTCAATCAGGGGCATGTCGCCGGGCTCGACGACGTTCACGTCAAGCTTCATTACGATTTCTATTACATCAAGTTCTTTTCGTTCTGGCTCGACTTGCTGATCGCGCTGCGGACCGTCGCGATCATGCTGACCGGCTTCGGCGCCAAATAGTCAGTCGCTCAGGCCGACGAAGAGCTGGATGAGGATCGCCACTAGCACGAGCGCGATCGGCAGCAGCCACCAGCGCGAGCGCCGGTACGGCCGCGGCACGGGGCGGGGGTGGCGGCGGTCATATTTGTAGAGGCGCCGCTGGACGCCGCGCTGCCGCGCGAAATGCCGGCGCTTTTCGGCCTCGAGCAAATTGTCGTGCGCCGCGCGCGTCGTGGCGTCGGCCAGACAATGATAGGCCTGCTGGAGATCCTGCAGCCGCCACGACAAAGCGACGTCGCGCCCCGCGAGATCGGGATGATGCCGCTTGCTGAGCCGCACGAACGCGGCGCGGATGTCGCTGGACGAGGCGTCCTGCGCGACGCCCAGCACTTGGTAGAAATCGCGCTGGGTCATCGCGAACGGCGCGCCTGGGCGATCGCCACGACGGCGGCGATGCGTCGTCCCGCCGGTTCGTGCGTGGCGAGCAGGGCAATGCCCAGATCGGCGCCGCCGAGCCGAGTCAGGATCGCCACGCCGCGGACCGGATCGAAACCGGCATCGAGCATCATCTCGGCGCCCAGCGCATCCGCCATGCTTTCGGTGCCGCGCACGATCTCGCCGCTGCGTCCGAGCGTGCGCCCGATCCCCTTCTTCACGGTCGCGCCACGCATGATGGCGGCGTGTCCGAGAATGTTGTGCGCCATCTCATGCGCGATGATGAAGGCGAGTTCGTCGTTATTGCGCAGCAGCGACAGGATGCCGGTGGTCAGGAAGACGTGGCGACCATCGGCATAAGCGTTGCGCTGGGCGGAGCGCGCAAGATGGACGTGCGACGGGCAGGCGGGCCGCGCCGCGACCTGCACAGTCGTTACGGCGCCGGCGCGCAGCAGGCTCACGTCGAACGGCTTGGCGCGCGCTAGCAGATCGTAGACCGCGTCGGCCCGGGCATGCGCGCGTGCCGCCGCAAACGGTTCGGCCACGCCGCTTTCGGGGGGTACCGGCGTGCCGTCGATCGCCAGGATTACGTCGCCCGGGCGGATGCCGGCGACGGCGGCGGGGCCGTCCGGTACGATCGCAACGACGCCTGGTCCGCGGTCGAGCCGGAGCGCGGCGATCATGCCTGGACGGTCGGCTAGGTTGAACTGCGACAGATGCTGGAGAACGAGCCCCGCGGTCGGCGCGCGGACCGGGCACCGTGCCACGCCGGCGGTCGCCAGGCGAAAAGCGATGCGCGCCAAGCGTGCATCCGCTTCGCGCCCGGGCATGACAAAGGCAGCAGCGGGCAGCGTTTCTGCGGTATTCGCGGCGCGATCCGTCATCCTTGGCACTGGAGCCGCGGCGCACCGAAACCCTGCGGCACAGGCGCACAGCAGTGCGAGGCCAAATACGAAGCGAAGCGACGACATTGGTCGTCTATCGTGCAGAAACGCGCTGCAGGACAATAAAAAAGGGCCGCTCGACGATGCCGAGCGGCCCTTTTTCAGAACTGACGAAAGCCTTACGGGCTGACGGGAGCGTTCGGGCTCTTGTCATTGCTGTGGCTGGTGGCCGCAGCAATGCCAGCGCCGACAGCCGCGACGGCAAGAAGCGCAATCAGAAGCGACGAACCGGCAACGGCATTATCGCCATCGACGGTTTCGGTAGCCGGCTGGGTCAGCGGGGTCGCAACAGGTGCAGCCGCTGCCAGCGTCGGAGCAGCAATCAGCGAAACCGCTGCCATTGCCGTGTAGAGACCTTTGAACTTCACTTTGCTTCTCCCAGCAGAACTTTTTAGTTCCAAACCTCAAGGTCGCTATAAGGCGGCGAACCAAATTGTCCACCCAAAATCGACCCCTCATTGGCGACTCTAATACGCAGATGTCGCCGAATCGCTAACCCCAAAAGCCGATCCCGGTTCCCTTTTCGACAGCCGATACGGCTTTATGGTCGATCAATAGGCAAATGCGCGACGTTTCGCGCGAAGATGTTGTAAACGCGCAACACTCTCGCGCCGCTTTATCAGAGCCCGTGATACTCGCGATACCATTGGACGAATCGGGGAACGCCCTCGGCGATCGTCGTGCGCGGCTCGAAGCCGAGGTCGCGCTGGATCGCGCTGACGTCGGCGAAGGTGTCGCGCACGTCGCCGGGCTGCATCGGCAGGAGGCGCCGCTCGGCCGGCCGGCCGCAGGCTTGTTCGATCAGTGCGATCATCTCGCCCAACTCTTCCGAGCGGTTGTTGCCGATATTGTAGATCCGGTGCGGGCTGATGCTGCCGCCGGCCTTGATCGCGCCATCGTCGCCCGGCGGATTGTCGAGGCAGGCGACGACACCGGCGACGATGTCGTCGATATAGGTGAAATCGCGGCGCATCTGCCCTTCGCCGAACACGTCGATCGGGCGATTTTCGAAGATCGCCTTGGTGAACAGCCACATCGCCATGTCCGGCCGGCCCCACGGGCCATAGACCGTGAAGAAGCGCAGGCCGGTCTGCGGCAGGCGATAGAGATGGGCGTAGGTTTCGCTCATCAGCTCGTCGGCCTTCTTGGTCGCGGCATACAGCGACAAAGGCTGGTCGACACGATCCTCGACGCGGAACGGCAAGCTGGTGTTGCCGCCATAGACCGAGGAGGAGGAGGCATAGACCATGTGCTCGACGCCGGTGTGCCGCGCGACCTCGAGCAGGTTGAGATGCCCGGCGAGATTGGACTGGAGATAGGCGCGGGGATTCTCGATCGAGTAGCGTACGCCGGCCTGCGCGCCGAGATGGACGATCCGGTCGAAGTGCTGGCCGTCGAGCGCTGCATCGAGCGCGACATGATCGGAGAAATCGACCTGCGCGAAGTGGAAGGCGTCACCCGACTGGCCGAGCAGCGCCAGGCGCGCATGCTTCAGCGCGACGTCGTAATAAGCGTTGAGGCTGTCGATGCCGATCACGCTGTCGCCGCGCGCAAGCAGATGCCGCGCGACATTGAAACCGATGAACCCGGCGACACCGGTGACGAGAACCCTCATGCGATCACTCCTGTTATGCGGTGCCTCCTAGGGAAAAACCGGGATGGTCGGCAAGCGGCGTCGTCGGACTTTCGACGGCTTGCAGGATCGCCTTGCCGTAAGCGGTCTTGCAAAACATCTCGCCGCGCGCGCGCGCCTGGTCGGCGGTGATGAACCCCTGATGATAGGCGATCTCCTCGAGGCACGCGATCTGGATGCCCTGGCGATGCTGGATGATGCGGACGAACTCGCTCGCCTCGAGCAGGCTGTCATGCGTGCCGGTGTCGAGCCAGGCATAGCCGCGGCTCATCTGTTCGACGTGCAAGTCGCCCGCCTCCATGTAACAGCGGATCAGATCGGTGATCTCGAGCTCGCCGCGGGCCGACGGCACCAGCGTGCGCGCGAATTCGACCACGCGCTTGTCCCAGAAATACAGGCCGGTCACGGCAAGATTCGATCTTGGCAAATGAGGCTTTTCTTCGAGGCTGACCGCGCGGCCGTTCTGCCCCAGTCCGATGACGCCGTACCGCGCCGGATCGTCGACGTGATAGGAGAAGATCGTCGCGCCGGATCGCCGGGCGACGGCGCGCGCCAGCAATGCGGTGAGCTGCGCCCCGAAGAAGATATTGTCGCCCAGGATCAACGCGACATTGTCCTCGCCGATGAAATCGGCGCCGATCGTGAATGCCTGCGGAAGCCCTTCAGGTTTCGCTTGCTCGGCATAGGACAGGGTCAGGCCGACCGCCGATCCGTCGCCGAACAGCCGGCGCTAAGTGTCCGGATATGCGGGGCTGGAT
>CAXTEO010000139.1:0-9816 GCA_964243205.1 uncultured Sphingomonas sp. | reverse complement strand
CCGAACGCCCTGCCCGCGACGCCCGCCCGCCCCGCGACGAGCGCCCTGCCCGCGACGGCCGCCCGCCGCGCAGCGAGCCGCTCGACCAGATCGAGCCGATCGATGCGGTCGACGATGGTGGCTGGAACGGCCCGATGCCGGCCTTCCTGCTCGCCAAGCTGACGCTGACCGAGTGAGCTCGCAACCCGGACGGTAGCGAAAAAATTCCGTTCGGGCTGACGTGTCGAAGCCTGCTCTCCCCGCGCGCGCCTTGCGCACGCTGAGAGATGCCCTTCGACAGGCTCAGGGCGAACGGGGTGTGGGTTCAGGCCGACTGAGAACGACCGCGGTTCACGCCTCCGCCTTCGCCGCCGCGATCAGCGCATCGTCGATCGCACCCGCACGCGCATAAGCCGGGCGTGCCGTGACGCGCGCGACATAGTCTTCGAACACGGGCAGCTTTGGCAGCGAGCCGAACGTCAGCCCCCACGCCACTTGCGACCCGGCATAGACGTCCGCCGCGCTGAACGTGTCGCCGGCGAAATAGGGGTTGGCCGACACCGCCTTTTCGAGCGTCGCGACCGCCAGGTCGAAATGCCCATAACCGGCCATGCGCTGCTGGTCGGTGGTCGGCACGACCCCGAGCGACTTGTTGACCACCGCTTGCTCGAGCGGGCCGGCGGCATAGAACAGCCAGCGATAATAATCGGCGCGCTCGCGCGGCGGGGGTGCCAGCCCGGCCTCCGGAAACGCATCGGCGAGATAGGCGCAGATCGCCGCGCCCTCGGTCACGACATTGCCGTCATGGACGATCGCGGGCACCTTCCCCATCGGGTTGATCGACAGATAGGGCTCGCTTTTCATCGTCGTCGCATAATCGAGCACGACCGTTTCGTATGGCGCGCCGACCTCTTCGAGCATCCAGCGCGAAATCCGGCCGCGCGACATCGGGTTGGTGTAGAATGTCAGGTCCGCCATCGTATTTCTCCCCAGGGTTACAGCGCCTTGGAAAATAGCGCGAGCATCCGCGCCCACGCTTTGTCGGCCATTGCCGCATTGTACACCGTGCTGTCGGGCGGGGTCCAGCCGTGCAGCGTGCCGGCATAGACCTCGATCTCGGCGGGCAGCTTCGCGGCGGCGAAGGCGGCGCGCAGGCTGTCCTTGTCGGTCGGGCTGCGCGCATCGTCATTGGCGGCGATCGCGATGAGATAGGCGGCCTTCATCTTGGGGATCAGCAGATGCGGGCTGTCGGGCTTGTCGGTGACGAGGCCGCCGCCGTGGAAGGTCGCGCCGGCGCGGATCCGGCCGGGATTGGCGGCGGCGGTACGGAACACCATCGGGCCGCCCATGCAATAGCCGGTGGTGGCAAGACCCTTGCGGCGATCGACTTGCTTCTGCGCGTCGAGGAACGCCACGAACGCGACCGAATCGCGCGTCGTGCCGGCGGGGCTGAGCGCCTGGACGTTGGGCATGATCCGGGCGCGCACCGCAGGCTGGCCGAAATCCTCGCCGGGCGCGATGATCGGGCTTTTGATCGAGCGGTAGAATTGGTTGACCACCAGCACCGCATAGCCCGATTGCGCGAGCCGGTCGGCCATTTGCCGGAAGGCCGGGCGCAGCCCCATGATGTCGGGCCAGACCAGCACGCCGGGCGCCGTGCCGGTGGCGGGCGCGACGAAATAGGCGTCGGCCTTGCCGTCGGGCGTGTCGATCACGACGTCGCGGCCGGCGATCTTGGCGGCGTTGGCCGGGGCCGGGAGCAGCATTGCAAGGCCGGCGGCACCGGCGATCGTGGCGAAGCCGCGGCGCGTGAGCGGGTCGGCGAGCTGTGCTTCGGTGTCGGCCACCGTGAAGTCGTCACACATCGGTCTCTCCTCGCGAGTCGCCCTCGGGTGGCGTTCACTGCACCTTAGCCCGATCGCCCTGAGCTTGTCGAAGGGCCCCGCTCGATATCCGGCTCCGCCCGCTTGGAGCAGCGGGGCTTGAACGAGCTCGGGCCGAACGGGATTTCAAGTCCTCCGCCACCACCACACGCCGTCCTCGATCGTCCGCACCGCGCGCCCCTCGACCTCCAGCCGGCGGACATGCGCCAGCGCCTCGCCGGTCGCCATGCCGAGCATGTCGGGCCCGATCGCGCGACGGAACAGGCGGCCGAAACAGTCGATCGCGCGTTTCGGATCGGCCAGGAAGATTTCGAGCTCGTCGAGCCGTTCGCGATGCTCGCGGTCCATCGCATCGAGCCGCGCGTGCAGCCCGGTGAAAGGGTCGCCATGCCCCGGCAGGACGAGCAGATCGTCGGGCAATTGCTTCAACCGCGCGATCGAGGCGAACCATTCGCCGAGCGGGTCGGCCTCGGGCTCGGTCACGCCGAGCGAGATGTTGGGGCTGATTCGCGGCAGCATCTGGTCGCCCGCGACCAGCACCTTGCCCACCGGATCGTACAGGCAGGCATGTTCGGGGCTGTGGCCCGATCCGACCACGATCTGCCAGTCGACCGTGCCGATGCGCAGCGTGTCGCCATGCCGGATCCGGGTATAGCCGAGCGGCAGCGGCGCGACGATCCGGCGGAAGCCAGCCCAGCCGCGCTCGCTGGCATGCGCGATCTGCTCCGCGCTCCACCCTGCCCCGCGCCAGAAAGCGAGCATCTCCGCCGGCACCGCATCGCGCGCATCGGCCACGAGCATCCGCGCGGTGAGCCATTCGCCGCGCGTCATGACCAGCGCGCAATCATGATGCGCACACATCCAGCCGGCCAGGCCGATATGATCGGGGTGGAAATGCGTGCCGATCATCCGCGTGACGCGCACGCCTGCCAGCGGCCCGTTCGCCAGCGCCTTCCACGCCTCACGCGCGTCGACGGTGTTCATGCCGGTATCGACCAGCGCGACCCCGCCGTCATCGTCGAGCAGCCAGCAATTGACGTGTTTGAGCGGTCCGGGAACGTGGAGTCGGACCCAGCGCACGCCGGGGGCGACGGTCATCACCGTGCCGGGCGCGGGCTCGGCGCCGCCGAAGGGATAGATCAGGCCTTTATGGGCGGTGGGCGTGAACGCGGCTTCGGCAATGGACATGCCCCGCGGTAGCGCGGCTGCGCGGGCCAAGTCACGCGTTTCCGACCGCCGCCCTCGCCCGACCCTCAACGCGCTTTCCCGGCGAAGGCCGGGGCCCAGTCGGGATGCCGGAGATAGTAAGGCGCTGCCGTCACGACTGCCGCCTCGGCTGGGCCCCGGCCTTTGCCGGGGAAACGGCAAGGGACGGATGCTGCGCTACGCCGCCAGCATCGCCCCTTCCCCCAGCAGATATTCCAGCACCTGCCCCGGCGTCTCGAACAGCAGGTCAGGCTCGAGCCGCTCGAGCACCGCGCGATTGGCATAGCCCCACAGCACCGCGCCCGAGCAGATGCCGACCTTCTTCGCCGCCGCCACGTCGCGCGTCTCGTCGCCGATCGAGATCGCCTCGTGCAGCGCGATGTCGCATTTGCGCAGCACGCGGCGGTAGCGCCGCGCCTTGCCGAACAGCGACGCACCGCATTCCCATCGCTCGATCAGCGCGGCATTGGCCGGTCCGAGGATCGCGCGGGCATTGTCCTCGGCGTTGGAGGTGACCAGCGCAATCCGCACGCCGCTCGCCGCAAGCTGCTGCAACAGCGGCGTGACGCCCTCAAACAGGGTGATCCGGTCGATCTGCTGCGCGAGCAGATCGTGCGTGTAGCGGCCGATCGCGGGCAGTTTCCAGCGCGGGATGCCGAGGTGGCGGATCACTTCGCTCGACGTCTTTCCGCGCAGCCCTTCGATCTCGTCGGGCGCGACGCTGCGGAACTTGAAGCGGTCGGCGAGATGATTGGCGATCGACACGAACCAGTCGCCGCTATCGGCCAGCGTCCCGTCGAAATCGAAGATGGCGAGGCGATAGCGAGGTGACATCGGCTCAGCGGCGCCCGCGTTTGTTGCCGGCGGGCGCGTCCTGTTGCACCGCCGCGCTGCGGATCGTCACCAGCTCGGCGCGCGTGACGGCGCCGTCCTTGTCGAGATCGAACCGGTCGAACAACGTTGCGAACTGCGCCTGCAATTCCACCAGCGTGATGCGATTGTCATTGTCGGTGTCGATGCCGAACGGGCTCGGCAGCGCATTGCGATCCCCCAGCCATTTCTGTGCCCAGTCGCTATAGCCGATATAGCCGATCGAGCCCTTATGCTCGGTGTCGGCATCGGCGAAAGTGCGCGCGATGCAGGCGGTGAGCTCGCCGCGCGTCGTGCGACCGTCGCTATTGGCGTCGCACGCCGCGATCAGCATCGCGGCGGGCTCGGCGACGATCGTCGCACCGGGCTGGCGCGGCGGTATGGGCATGGCAGGCGGCAGCGTTTGCGCGGCGAGCGCGAGCAGCAGCAACACTATCACGCACCTCCCTTTTCCGGCAGCAACAGGCTGGCATCACCGTAGCTGTAGAAACGATAGCCGTCTTTCACGGCATGTGCATAGGCCGCCTGCATTTTTTCGCGGCCCATCAGCGCGCTGACCAGCATGAACAGCGTCGAGCGCGGCAAATGGAAATTGGTGACGAGCCCGTCGATACCGCGGAAGCGATAGCCCGGGGTGATGAAGATCGCGGTGTCGCCCTCGAACGGGCGGATCACGTCGTCTTCGCCGGTCGCGCTTTCGATCAGGCGCAGGCTGGTCGTACCGACCGCGATCACGCGCCCGCCTTTCGCCCGCACCGCGTTGAGGCGGTCGGCGGTGGCGGCGTCGATCCGCCCCCATTCGGCGTGCATCTTGTGGTCGAGCGTGTCCCCGGCCTTGACCGGCAAGAAGGTGCCCGCGCCGACATGCAGCGTGAGCGTGGCATGCTCGATCCCCGCGGCCGCGAACTGTGCCATCAGCTCTGGCGTGAAGTGCAACGCCGCAGTCGGCGCGGCGACCGCGCCCTTTTCGGCGGCGAACATCGTCTGATAATCGGCGGCATCTCGTTCGTCGGCAGGGCGGCGCGCGGCGATATAGGGCGGCAGCGGCATGCGCCCGGCGCGGTCGAGCAGCAATTCGACCGGCTCGTCGCCGGCGAATTCGAGCGCGAAGCTGCCGTCTTCGCCGCGATCATGCGCGGTAGCGGTTACGCCGTGGCCGAAATCGATCGCATCGCCATCGCGCAGCCGGCGCGCATTGCGGATGAAGGCGCGCCAGCGCCGCGGCCCCTCGCGCTTGTGCAAGGTCGCGCCGATCCGCGAATCGCCGCGCGTACCCTCGAGCTGCGCCGGGATGACGCGCGTGTCGTTGAACACGAGCAGATCGCCAGCGCGCAATTCGGCGGGCAAATCGCCGACATGAGCATCGCGCGTCGCGTCGCCGTCGAGCACCAGCAGGCGCGCGCTGTCCCGCGGCGTCGCAGGACGCAGCGCGATCCGCTCGGGCGGCAGGACAAAGTCGAACAGATCGACGTTCATGACGGCACTTTCCCCGCCCTGGAACGCTCGCTTACGCCGCCTTCTTCTTCGGCGCCGCGGCGGGCGCGGCCTTGAGCATCGGCTTCATCGCCGGCTTGCTCGGCGCAAGCGTCACGGGTGGGAGCGCCACCGGTGCCGCAGGCGGCGCCGGGATATAGGCCGGCGGGCTGTCGGCCGCGATATAAGCGTGGAGGATCCTGGACGGGTTCTTCGGCGGCTCGCCGCGCGTGATCGCATCGACATAGTCCATGCCGGAAATGACGCGGCCGAAGATCGTGTATTTGCGGTCGAGCTTCATGTTCGGGTTGAACACGATGAAGAACTGGCTGTTCGCGCTGTTCTCCGCCTTGGTCACTTCCTCGACGGTCGCGCCTTCGGCCGAGCCTTCGCGCGCCGCCGACACCGCGCCGCGCACGTGCGGCAGCCAGTTGAACTCGGCAGGGACGTTCGGCAGCGTAGAGCCCCCGGTGCCGTCGCCCTTGGGGTCGCCGGTCTGCGCCATGAAGCCTTCGATCACGCGGTGGAACAGCAGGCCGTCATAGAAATGCTGACGCGTGAGCGTCTTGACACGCTCGACCATCTTCGGCGCCGCATCGGGCCGCAGCCAGATGATGACGCGGCCGCCGGTCGACAGATCGAGATAGAGCAGGTTCTCGGGATCGCTCGCCGACGCCATCGGCGGACGGCCCGCGGTCGTCACCACGGCGCTCTTGGGGTCCTCCTTTTTCTGCTTGGCGGCAAAGGCGGGGCCGGCGACGAGCGCGGCCAGGAAGACAATCAGGCTGACAACGAAACGCATTATTTCCCCGCGAAAAATCTCGGAATGAAGTCGCGCTTAGACCATGTACCGCTTTGCGCCAACGTGAACGTTTGCAGCGCAATCGCGTCGAAATTACGACCGCGTGCCCTTGCGGCCGATCTGCTCGACGCGCGCAGCCACTTCCGCGGCGACCGCCGGGGTCACGAAGCGCTTGATCGGGCCGCCGTAGAGCGCGATTTCCTTGACCAGCTTGCTCGCGATCGGCTGGAGCGAGACGTCGGCCATCAGGAACACCGTCTCGATCGTGTCGTCGATCGCACGATTCATGCCGGTCAATTGATACTCATATTCGAAATCGGTGACACCCCGCACGCCGCGCAGGACGGTGCTCGCGCCCTGCGCCGCCGCGAACTCCATCAGCAGCGAATCGAACGCGATGACGCTGACCCCGTCGATCCCCGCCACTTCGCGCTCGACCATCGCCAGGCGTTCGGCCAGCGAGAACATCGGGGATTTCGCGGCATTGGTGGTGACGCCGATCACCAACGAGTCGAACAGCTTCGCGCCGCGCCGGATGATATCCATATGCCCGAGCGTGACGGGGTCGAAGGTGCCGGGATAGACGCCGATACGTGCGGACATGGACTTCTCCGTCGCCCCGGCACAGGCCGGGGCCGCTACGATGTTAGGCTAAGGCGGTGCCACGACGCCACCGGCCCCGGCCTGCGCCGGGGCGACGGCACAGCGTCACCGATCGCGCTCCAGCGTGAAGCGCGCGATGTCGCGCAGCAGATCGGCCTCGGGGCCGAAATGCTGGAGGTGCTGGATCGCCTGGGCAACCAGCATCCGCGCCTGTTCGCGCGCGCGATCGAGACCGAGCAGCGACAGGAAGGTCTCCTTGCCAGCGCCCTCGTCCTTGCCGAGCTTCTTGCCGACCGCGGCCTCGTCGCCCTCGACGTCGAGAATGTCGTCGGCGATCTGAAACGCGAGCCCGACATCGCGGGCATAGCCGCGCAGACCAACGCGCCCCTCCGGCGGAACCCGACCGAGGATCGCGCCGGCCTCGACCGAACAGGCGATCAGCGCGCCGGTCTTCATCGCCTGGAGCCGCGTGACGGTCGGCAGGTCGAAGGTCGATTTCTCGGCTTCCAAATCCATCGCCTGCCCGCCCGCCATGCCCGACGGCCCGGCCGAGCGCGCCAGATCGAGCACCAGCTCGCTGCGCACGAATGGGTCGGGATGCGTCAGCGGATCGGCGAGGATCTCGAAGGCGAGCGCATGCAGGCAATCGCCCGCCAGGATCGCGGTGGCTTCGTCGAACGCCTTGTGCACCGTCGGTTTGCCGCGGCGCATGTCGTCATTGTCCATCGCCGGCAGATCGTCGTGGATCAGCGAATAGACGTGGATGCACTCAATCGCGGTCGCCGCACGCCCGGCGCAATCGCGATCGACCGCGAACAGCCGCGCCGTCGCGAACACCAGCAGCGGGCGCAGACGCTTGCCGCCACCGATCGCGGCATGGCGCATCGCGCGATACAGGTCCGCGCGCGGATCGTTCGGGATCGCCAGGAATTTGTCGAGCCGGCGATCGACGTCGGCACCGACCTGCGACAAAGCCGCCTTGAGCGACAGGGACGTAGCGGTCATGCCCTCAACCTGCGGCAAAAGGCTGTGTGCCGATGGCGCGGCCCCCAGCATCGGTGCGGATCGCTTCGATCCGTGCCTGCGCCGCGGTGAGGCGGTCGTCGCAGCGGCGACGCAATTTGTCGCCGCGCTCGTACAGCGCGATCGCCTGGTCGAGCGGCGCATCGCCACTCTCGAGCCTTGCCACGATCCCCTCCAATTCCTTCAATGCCGCTTCGAACGTCAGCTCTTCGATCGGTGTATCCATTTGTCAGCTATGCGGCAGGCGCGTGTTTGCGGTCAAGGATACGGTGCGGCCCAAATGCGTTTGTTGGCCGACCCGTACGAGGACACTTCCCCATGTTCACCAGCATCAATCCCGCCACCGGCGCCCCCGGCGAATCGTTTGCCGAACTGACCGGCGCCGAAATCGAGACCAAAGTGCAGCGCGCCCAGGATACATTCCGGCAGTGGCGCACCACCGATCACGCCACGCGTGCGGCCCTGCTCGAGCGAATCGCCGAGCAGTTCGACGCCAACGCGCAACGTCTTGCGGAAATCGCGACGCGCGAGATGGGCAAGACGCTGAAGTCCGCGATTGCCGAAGTGCAGAAATGCGCGGCGGGCTTCCGGCATTATGCGCAGGAAGGTCCCGCGATGCTCGGACCGCGTATTTTCCCGGGCGGGGCCGCGACCTGGCATCCGCTCGGGCCGGTGCTCGCGGTGATGCCGTGGAATTTTCCCTATTGGCAGGTGGTGCGCTTCATGGCGCCGACGATCATGGCGGGCAATGTCGGGCTGCTGAAGCATGCGTCGAGCGTGCAGGGCTGCGCCGCCGCGCTCGAGGAGATGGTGATCGCGGCGGGCGGCCCGGCCGGTTTGTTCCAGAACCTGCCGATCAAATCGGACAAGATCGCCGCCTTGATCGCCGACGACCGGATCGTCGCGGTGACGCTGACCGGCAGCGAGGGCGCCGGGATGAAGGTCGCCGAGGCCGCCGGGCGCGCGCTCAAGAAGGTGGTGCTCGAACTGGGCGGGTCGGACCCGTTCATCGTGATGCCGTCGGCCGATCTCGATGCGACGGCCAAGGCGGCGGTAACGGCGCGCGTGCAGAATACCGGCCAGTCGTGCATCTGCGCCAAGCGGATGATCGTCCACGCCGAGGTATACGACGCGTTCCTGGAGAAATTCTCGGCCGGGATGCGGGCGGTCGTCGCCGGCGATCCGATGGACGGCGCGAGCGACATGGGGCCGCTGTCGAGCGAGGAGCAGCGCCGGACGGTGCTCGGCCAGTTGAAACTGTTCGAGGAGGCTGGCGCCACATTGCTGTTCGGCGGCGAAGCGCTGCCGGGCAAGGGTGCGTATATGTCGGCCGGGATTCTGGTCGATGTGCCGATCGGGCACGACGTGGCCGACGAGGAACTGTTCGGCCCGGTCGCGATGCTGTTCAAGGCGGACGATCTGGATGCGGCGATCGCGCTCGCCAATGCCGTGCCGTTCGGACTGGGGTCGTCGGTGTGGACCAACGACGCTGAAGAGCGCGTCCGCTTCGAGCGCGATATCGAGGCGGGCATGATCGCGTTCAACAAGATACTCGCGAGCGCGCCCGAGGCGCCGTTCGGCGGGATCAAGCGGTCCGGCCATGGGCGTGAATTGGGGCCGTACGGGCTGCACGAGTTCATGAACCTGAAGACGGTGCTGGGGTAATCTTCCCTCCTCCCTGGGAACGAGGGGCTTGGGGTGGGTCCGCCCGAGGCGGCGTCGCCCCCACACCGACTTACCCCTCATTCCCCTCCCTTCCAGGGAGGGGAGGCACGTCACTCCAGCGTCAGCACGATCTTCCCGACATGATCCCCCGCCTCCATCCGCGCGTGCGCGGCGGGCGCCTGCTCCAGCGGGAAGGTGCGGTCCATCACCGGCCTCAACCGCCCGGCCTCGACATGCGGCCACACCGTGCGGTGCAACTCGTCCGCCACCAGGCCCTTGAACGCCGCATCGCGCGGGCGCAGCGTCGATCCG
>CAXTEO010000138.1:0-9829 GCA_964243205.1 uncultured Sphingomonas sp. | reverse complement strand
TCTCGCACTCGGCGACATGCTTGCGGAACTGGTCGAACAGGCTGTCGGTGTCCGCGACCTCGAAATTCCAGGTCGACATCTCGACCTCATTCTCGTGGAACACCTCGCCGTACGTCACGCCGGCATCGTTGAACGCCAGGTCGTACACATTGTCGACATTCTGCACGTACATCGCGAGCCGCTCCAACCCATAGGTGAGCTCGCCCGCGACCGGCTTCATGTCGAAGCCGCCCATTTGCTGGAAATAGGTGAACTGCGTGACTTCCATCCCGTCGCACCACACTTCCCAGCCCAGCCCCCAGGCGCCGAGCGTCGGACTTTCCCAATCGTCCTCGACGAAACGGATGTCGTGCACCAGCGGATCGATCCCGATCGCGGCGAGGCTGCCGAGATAGAGTTCCTGCAGGTTCGGCGGGCTCGGTTTGAGGATCACCTGATATTGGTAATAATGCTGCAGCCGGTTGGGGTTCTCGCCGTAACGGCCGTCAGTCGGCCGGCGGCATGGCTGGACGAAGGCGGCGTTCCACGGTTTCGGCCCGAGCGCGCGCAGCGTGGTGGCGGTGTGGAAGGTGCCCGCGCCCATCTCCATGTCATAGGCCTGGAGAATGAGGCAGCCGTGCTCGCTCCAATAGTCGTGGAGCTTGAGGATCATGCCCTGGAAGCTGAGTGGGGTGTCGGTCACGCCGCGGGCTTTGGCGCAGGGCGGCGGCAGAATCAACTTTTAGGTGACGCGACAGCTTTCGACCGCCGCCGCCGATTAACCGTCATTCTCGCCGGGTTGTTATCCGGTTATGGGCATTGCCGAGCGACCGCTGGCCAAGTTTGGGAAAAGCATGAAGACGATCAAGACCGTATCCGCCGCGCTGGCGCTGCTGCTGGCGGCCCCTGCCCTCGCCGAACCTTCGCCTGCGACGATCCCCGCCGATCCGGCGCTGTGGGTGGTCAAGGACAAGGATACGACGATCTATCTGTTCGGCACGGTGCATGCGCTCAAGCCGCATCTCGGCTGGTTCGATTCGGCGGTGAAGAAGGCGTTCGATGCGAGCGGCCAGCTCGTGCTCGAAATCCCGCTGCCGACGCCCGAGCAGGCGCAAGCGGTGATCACCCCGCTGGCGATGGACCCCACCGGTCCGACGCTGACCCAGAAACTGCCCGAGGGGAAACGCGCCGCCTACGCCGCGGCGCTGACCAAGCTCGGCGTGCCGCCCGCCGCGCTCGACCGCTTCGAGCCGTGGTTCGCCGCGGTGACGATGTCGCAAATCTCGCTGCAAAAGGCCGGCTTCAACGCCGCCGACGGCGCCGAGATGACGCTGAGCGCCGCCGCCAAGGCCGCACGCAAGCCGATCAGCGGGCTCGAGACGCTCGAGCAGCAGCTCGGCTATTTCCACAATTTGCCGCAGAAGGACCAGATCGCTTTCCTGCTCGAAAGCGTGAAGGACCTCGACAAGTTCGATTCGACGATCAACGCTATGGTCGACAAATGGAAGAAGGGCGACGCCGAGGGACTAAGCGCGCTGATGAACGAGGATCTGACCGGTCAGGCCAATCTATACAAGACGCTGCTGGTCGACCGCAACGCGCGCTGGGCCGACTGGATCGATACGCGGCTGAAGACACCGGGCACGGTGTTCATCGCGGTCGGCGCGGGGCATCTCGCCGGCAGGGACAGCGTGCAGGCGCAGCTCGCAAAGCATCACATCGTCGCGACGCGGATTCGCTATTGAGGCGGGCGGGGCTAATACTCGGGCTGGCGCTCGCGCTGTGCGGGTGCGCGCGACCGCCCGAGATCAACGCGCGGCCGGCGCTATGGCGCGTGGCCGATCGCGACACGACGATCTGGCTGTTCGGCGCGATCCATGCGCTGCCGCCGGGCGTGGCGTGGCAGACGCCGGTGGTGGCGCAAGCGATGGCGGCTTCGGACACGTTGATCTTGGAGGTGCCGCCAGCCGATGACAGCGACGCGCGCGTGCAATTCCTTGCACTGGCGCAGGCGCCCGGCTTGCCCCCGCTGCTCGACCGCGTGGCGCCCGGCGATCGCGGGACGGTGCAGCGCGGCATGGCGGTAGCGGGGCAATCGCCCGCGACGCTCGATGGGTTGAAGACCTGGGCGGCGGCGCTGACCATCACTGCGGGCGCGGGACATCTCGAAGATGCCGACGCTGCCAATGGCGTCGAGACAGCGCTGACGCGGGCGTTTGCCGGCAAGGCGATCGGCGCGCTGGAAGACCGCGCGGGGCAGTTGCGGCTGTTCGACCGGCTGCCGGCGGAGTCGCAGCGTGTGCTGCTGGTGCAGGCGGCGCGCGATGTGCTCGCGGCGCAGGGGGGATATGCCGTGTTGCTCAACGCCTGGGTGACCGGTGACGAAGCCGGGCTGGCCGCGGACATTGCGCCGCTGCGGCGCGACCCGGCAATCGGCGCGGTGTTGATCGACCAGCGCAACGCGCGCTGGGCGAGCGCGATCGTGCGGCGGATGGCGCGACCGGGGCGCATGTTCGTTGCGGTCGGCGCGGGGCATCTGGTTGGACCGGGGTCGGTGGTGGCATTGCTGCGCGCGCGCGGGGTGACGGTCGAGCGAGTCGAATAACCCTTCTTTCCTCCTTCCCCGGCGACGGCCGGGGAAGTGCAGAAGGAGAAGGAAGCGCCGCTCCCAGCATCTTGCACTCCGCTCCCGCCTCCCCTATAGCGCCGCGCTTCGGCCAGGGTCATCCCTGGAGGCCTGGCCGAAAACCCACACACGTATTTCGGAGCAAAACAATGAGCGACCAATTGGAGCTCGCAGCCGAGACGCGCGAACAGGTTGGCAAGGGAGCCTCCCGTTTGCTTCGTCGCGAAGGCCGCGTCCCCGCCGTGATCTACGGCAACAAGCAGGAACCCCTCTCGATCCATGTCGAGGAAAAGGCGCTGATGCGTCTCCTCATGACGGGCCACTTCATGAATTCGGTCGTCATGATCGACGCCGGTGGCAAGCAGGTCCGCACCTTGCCGAAGGACGTTTCGTTTGACGCCGTCTCGGATCGTCCGACGCATGTCGATTTCCTGCGCATCGGCGCACACACGACCGTGCACGTGCAGGTTCCGATCGTCTTCGCTGACGAAGACGACGCGCCCGGCATCGCCAAGGCGAACGGCGTGCTCAACATCACGCGCCACGAGCTGGAACTGGTGTGCGACGCGGCCGACATCCCGACCGAGATCACCATCTCGCTCAAGGGTCTCGAAGTCGGTGCTTCGATCCACATTTCGGACGTGAACCTTCCCAAGGGCGTTACCTCGGCGATCACCGACCGCGACTTCTCGATCGCGACGATCGTGCCGCCGACGGTGTCGACCAAGGCTGAAGACGAAGCCGATGCCGCCGTTGCGGAAGAAGCCTCGGCTGCCAGCGAAGCGGCTGCCGCCGAAGGCGACACCGCAGAGTAAGCGAACTTTCCCTCTCCCCGCTTGTGGGGAGAGGGTCGGGGAGAGGGGCAGTGCTTGACGCTGACGTCCGAGTGACTGCCCCTCTCCCGCGCTTCGCTGCGCTCGCTTGCCCTCTTCCCGGAGGGGAGAGGGAAGAATAATGCAAATCTGGGTCGGCCTCGGCAATCCCGGCGCGCACTATGCGCTCAACCGGCACAATGTCGGTTTCATGGCGATCGACACGATCGCCGAGTTCCATACTTTCGGCGCGGTCAGGAAAGCGTTCCAGGGCTGGACCCAGGAAGGCCGGATCGGCGCGGAAAAGATCCTGCTGCTCAAACCCGCCACTTTCATGAACGAAAGCGGCCGCAGCGTCGGCGAGGCGATGCGCTTCTACAAGCTGGCCGAAGGCGACGTCACCGTCTTCCACGACGAGCTCGACCTCGACCCGTTCCGCGTCAAGGTGAAGACCGGCGGCGGGACTGCCGGCCATAACGGCCTGCGCTCGACCGAAGCGCATATCGGCAACGCCTTTCGCCGCGTCCGGCTCGGCATCGGCCACCCGGGCCACAAGGACAAGGTCAGCCCGTACGTGCTCGGCAATTACGCCAAGGCCGAGATGGACTCGCTCGCCGACATGCTCGGCGCAGTCGCGGCCGAGTCATCGTGGCTCGCCGGCGGCGACGACGGGCGCTTCATGAGCGACGTCGCGCTGCGACTCGGAGACAGAAAATGACCACGCGCAGCCTGTTTGCCACCCCGCTCTACGAGGGCAAGCTCAAGAATGCCGCGCTCGTCGCCGAGCTCCAGCGCTCGTGTCACGCGCTCGCCGAGGACGATCGCGCCGGCCGCGCCTGGTCGAAGGAGCATGGCTATCGCGGCTATACCTCCTACGCGTCGCTGGGTGACCTGCCGCTGCGCGACCCCGCGTTCGGCGACCTGGTAAAATTGCTCAACAAGCACGTCGCCAAATTCGCCGCGGAATGCGCGTTCGAGTTGAACGGCGGCAAGCTCAAGCTCGACAGCCTGTGGGCCAACGTGATGAAGCCCGGCGGCGTCCATTCGGCGCATATCCACCCGCACAGCGTGATTTCGGGCACGGTCTATATCGCCGTGCCGCCCGGCGCGGGCGCGATCAAGTTCGAGGACCCGCGACTGCCGATGATGATGGCCGCCCCGCCGCGCCGCACCGATGCGCCAGAAGCGCTCAAGACCTTCGTCTCGGTCGAGCCGCGGGCGGGCAGCATCTTGCTGTGGGAAAGCTGGCTGCGCCACGAAGTCGTGCCCGGCACCGCCAAGAGCGAGCGCGTGAGCATCAGCTTCAACTATCGTTGGTGATATTTGTCATCCCCGCGAATGCAGGGACGACGGTTGGAGGTCTCCTTCAGAACGCGTAGGTCATCACCACGTCGGCCACCGGATTTTGCCCGCCGGGACGCACGCCGGGCCGGTCAGGCAAGGTATCGTCGGCGTACATCGCAGTCGAGCGGCCGACCATCATCCCGCCCTCGACGCCGAGCTTGAGACGATCGCCGACATAGGTGTCGTAGCCGACCATCGCGACCGGCGCATAGCTTTCGAAGCCATCGCGCAGATTGACCGTGCCGACCGGCATGCGCATCAGCGCCGCCGACCCGGCGGCAGCGCCCGGGCCGATCTCGGACGCGCGATATTGCATGTGATAGCTCGAACCGACCGACAGGCGCGCGCCGCTGCTGCCGTGGAGATAGGCATCCTTCATCCCGGTGCCGCGGGCGCGCAAGCTCTGCTTGATCGGCGCGAGCCGGTTGGTCTCGTACGCGCGCGCCAGCCGCAGATCGTAGGACGGCGCCTGGCGTGCGGCGGCGAAACCGGCGGTCAGCGACGACGGGGTCATGGCGATCACCCTGACGCCCCCGCCTGCGGGCGCTGCATGCCGCGCCGTGAGCGGACTCGCGCTGCCTTCCGGTATCGCGCGCGCATTGGCCGATGTCGCGACGGCATAAGCCTCTTTTGCCTGGGCACAGGGGGCCACCGTACTCGACAGTATCACGGCAACGCATCCGCAACGGGCCCCAACAGCGCGCATGACTTCACCCCAGTGACACGGCTCCGATCAACAGCTCGCACAGCGAGCGGCTCGACCCTAAATCAACAGTTCGACCCGGCTTAAGTTCCCCGCGGTCGACGCGGCTGGCATTCCGGCCCGCAAAGCCGTATCGGGCGCGCTTCGAGCATCTATCGCATACCAAGGAACATCATGGGTTTTCGCTGTGGAATCGTCGGGCTGCCCAATGTCGGCAAGTCCACCCTGTTCAATG
This sequence comes from uncultured Sphingomonas sp., assembly GCA_964243205.1. Taxonomy (GTDB): domain Bacteria; phylum Pseudomonadota; class Alphaproteobacteria; order Sphingomonadales; family Sphingomonadaceae; genus Sphingomonas. The sequence goes on along the minus strand of CAXTEO010000138.1, from coordinate 4,130 downwards.
CGCTGACGCAGACCGCGGCGGCGCAGGCGGCGAACTATCCGTTCTGCACGATCGAGCCGAACGTCGGCAACGTCGCGGTGCCCGACGAGCGGCTCGACAAGCTCGCCGCAGTGGCGGGCTCGGCGAAGATCATCGAGACGCAGTTGGGCTTCGTCGATATTGCCGGCCTCGTGCGCGGCGCGTCGAAGGGCGAGGGCCTGGGCAATCAGTTCCTCGGCAACATCCGCGAAGTCGATGCGATCGTGCACGTGCTGCGCTGCTTCGAGGATGACGACGTCACCCATGTCGAAGGCAAGATCGATCCGGTCGCGGATGCCGAGACGGTCGAGACCGAGCTGATGCTGTCGGACCTCGAAAGCCTCGAGAAGCGCGTGCCCAACCTGCTCAAGAAAGCGACGCAGGGCGACAAGGACGCAAAGGTCGCCGCCTCGGTGCTCGGCCAGGCGCTCGAACTGCTGCGCGAGGGCAAGCCCGCGCGGTTGGTCGTGCCAAAGGACGAGGACGAGACGCGCGCCTTCAGCCAGGCGCAATTGCTCACCGCCAAGCCCGTTCTCTATGTCTGCAACGTCGAGGAAGCGAGCGCGGCCCAGGGCAACGCCCAATCGGCGCGCGTATTCGCCAAGGCCAAGGCCGAGGGCGCCGAAGCCGTCGTCGTGTCGGCGGCGATCGAAGCGGAGATCGCCACGATGGCGGCCGAGGAGCGCGGTGAATTCCTGGCCGAATTGGGCCTTACCGAAACCGGCCTGACGCGCGTGATCGTCGCCGGCTACAAATTGCTGAGCTTGCTCACCTTCTTCACGGTCGGCCCGAAGGAAGCGCGCGCCTGGACCGTCCATGCCGGCGCCAAGGCCCCGCAGGCGGCGGGCGAGATCCATACTGATTTCGAACGCGGTTTCATCCGCGCCGAAACGATCGCCTATGCGGATTATATCGCGCTCGGCGGCGAGACCGGCGCGCGCGACGCGGGCAAGCTGCGCCAGGAAGGCAAGGACTATGTCGTCCATGACGGCGACGTGCTGAACTTCCGCTTCAACGTCTGACGCGCGCCGCAAATTCGGCTGCATTAACCGCCCGATAACACCTGTCCCATAGGCAGGAGCGTGGAGGGCACACGCCATGGCACTTGCGGCACAAATGATCTGCGGCGCGCGCGCCGATCGACTTTCGGTCGATCTCGACGCGACGCTGCGCGATGCGCAGGCTCGACCGATCGCGGTCGAGATCGAGGACATTTCGGCGACCGGATTCCGGATGCAGACATCGACCTTGCTTGCGGTCGACGACGAGATCACGATCGGTATCGCCGGCCTCGGCATGCGTCCCGCGCGTGTCGTGCGGCAGCAAGACACCTATTACGGTTGCCTGTTCCTCGAGTCGGTGCCGCAGGCAGCGATCGATCTCCTCCAGTTCGGCCCGCAAGAGACGGTGACGCAATTCACCGCAGCCCGATCCTACGAGCCCGAAGCCGCACCGCGCGACGATCGCTATCCGCTGCCCGTCCGTCTCGCAATCATCGTCGGCCTGGCTGCGGCGTGCTGGATCGTCTTGGGCGCCGTCATCGCTTTGGTGCTGTGACGGTGGCACCGCGCGCTTAGGCGCGCTATGACGCTGGCGATGTTCGCCCGGCTGATCCTTGCCCTATTGCTCGCCGCCTTCGCGCTTCCCGCTTTGGCGAACGGGCCGTGCCACGTCGCGCCGACGCCGACGCGTATGGCGATGCACCATGCCGGACACGGTCTGCCCGCCGGCGACGATCGCGCGACGGTGCCGCATGTCTGCATCGGCTGCATTCCGCCAGCGAGCCTCGCCACGCGCGCGCCGACCGCGCCCGTAGCCAGCACCGCGATCGCGCGCCGCATCGTCGCCGCCGCGTTCGACCCGGCCTCGGGCACCGCGCCCGCTTTGCCCCCTCCGCGCCGGAACGCCTGAACCGGCGGGCAATCGCCCGTCCTGGCTTTCCCGTTCGTTGAGGACTTACGATGATTCGATCGATGATGATCGCGGGCTGCGCCGCGGCGGCCATGCTGCCGCGCGCGGCGACCGCGCAGACGATGCCGGGCATGAAGATGGACATGCCGATGCCCAAGGCGAAGCCGGTCGTGAAGCCGGCCAAGCGGGCGGCGCCAGCGCCGCATCATGCTTCTTCCCCACCCACTTCCCGCCCCGCTTCTCCTTCTCGCTCCACTGCAGGCGCACGCTCCCCTTCTGCTCCCACCTTCCCGTCCGCTTCCCGGGCGAAGGCCGGGGCCCAGGAGCGGGCGGTCGACGCGCAAACGCTGCACTCTCCCACCTCGACCTCCGCTCCTGGGCCCCGGCCTTCGCCGGGGAAGCACGTGGAGGAGGTAGCGGCCGGTGCGGCAGACCCAATGCCCGGCATGACGATGGGCCCGGCCGACGCCGCTTATGGCGAGGGCTCGGGCACTGCGCGCCACCCCGGCAATGACGGCGCGATGCAGGGTCTGCACCTGATGGCGGGCGACTGGATGCTGATGCTGCATGGTTATGCCTGGGGCGTCTATACCGACCAGGGCGGCCCCCGCGGCGACCATGAGGCGTTCGTCGAATCGATGGCGATGCTCTCCGCACAGCGCGATTTCGGCGGCGTGCGGCTGCAGACGCGCGCGATGCTGAGCCTCGAGCCGGTGATGGGCGCGAAAGGATATCCCAATCTGTTCGCGACCGGCGAGACCGCCGACGGGCGGGCGCAATTGGTCGATCGCCAGCACCCGCACGATCTGTTCATGGAGCTGTCCGCGCGGGTCGACGTGGACGCCGGCGCCGGCAGCCTGTTCCTCTATGGCGGGCCGGTCGCCGAACCCGCGCTCGGCCCCTCGGCCTTCATGCATCGCGCCTCCGCGACGTATCAGCCGCTCAGCCCGATCACGCACCATTGGTTCGACAGCACGCATATCAGCTACGGCGTCGTGACGGCGGGCTATGCGGCGCCGAAATGGCAGATCGAAGCCTCCGCCTTTCGCGGTCGCGAACCCGACCAGTATCGCTGGGACATCGAGCGGCCGAGCCTCGACTCGTGGAGCGTGCGCGCGACCTGGACGCCCTCGCCTGCCTGGGCACTGCAAGTCAGCCGTGGCCGGATCAAGAGCCCCGAACAGCTCGAACCCGACCGCGACGAAGCGCGCACCACTGCGAGCGTGCAATATGCGCGGGGCGGCGTCTCGACGCTGCTCGCCTGGTCGAACAAAAGGCTGCTGCCCGGTCGGGCGCTGAGCGCGTGGCTGGCCGAGGCGAACTGGGACGTGGACCGCCACAACACCGTGTTCGCCCGCGCCGAGAATGTCGCCAATGACGAACTGTTCCCCGACCCGCGCGACCCGCTGCACGACCGCAAGTTCCGCGTCGGAAAGCTCGAGGGCGGCTATGCCTATCGGTTGCCGCTGGTCGGGCCGTTCGACCTCGCGCTCGGCGGTGCGCTCGGGGTCTATGCCAAGCCAGCCGTCCTCGATTCGGCATACGGGCGCTTTCCGGTGAGCTTCAGCCTGTTCGCCAAGGTTTCGCTGGGGCATTGAGCTGTCATGACGATGACGCACTTTGATCGCAGGGGATCGCGCATGCGCTGGACCACCCGGATTTTCGCCGCCGCCTTGTGCACCGCTTTGCAAGCCTGCGTCACTGCGCCAGTCGCCGCGCCGCGGCCGGCGATTGTCCGCGAGGCGCGGGCGCCGGTCACCATCCTCGTCTCGATCGACGGCTTCCGCGCCGATTACCGCACGCGCGGCGTGACGCCCAACCTCGATGCGCTGGCCGCGAGCGGGATCAGCGCAGCGATGCGGCCGTCTTTCCCATCCAAGACCTTTCCCAATCACTGGACGCTGGTCACGGGCCTGCGCCCCGACCGCACCGGCGTCGTCGGCAACACCATGGAGGATGCCGCACGCCCGGGCGAGACCTTCACGATGGCGACCGACGATCCGTTCTGGTGGAACGCCGCCGAGCCGATCTGGGTGACCGCGGAGCGCGCCGGGGTGCGCAGCGCGACGATGTTCTGGCCGGGCGCCAACGTGGCGTTCGGTGGCGTGAAGGCGGCGACCGGGCACGGCGCGGTGACCGGCGGGGTGCGGCCGCACGATTGGCAGCAGTTCAACCAAGCGGTGACCGGCGAGCAGCGGGTC
>CAXTEO010000137.1:0-10040 GCA_964243205.1 uncultured Sphingomonas sp. | reverse complement strand
TGCTCAAGCAGGCGCAGTTCAGCCCGCTGCCGTTCGAGGAGCAGACGGTGTCGATCTTCGCCGGCACGAACGGCTATCTCGACAGCGTGCCGGTCAACCGCGTGACGGGGTACGAGGAAGAGATGCTGAGCTGGATGCGTGCGGAAAAGAGCGACATCCTGACCACGATCCGCGACAGCCGCGACCTGGGCGACGACGCCAAGGCCAAGCTCAAGGACGCGCTCGACACGTTCGGCAAGCAGTTCGCTTGATTGCGAGCAGAAGAATGGACCTGTTGAGAGAAAACGCGGGAGTATTGCGCTCGTTGGGTTATAGTCCAGACGAACAACTTACGCCTTGCCGCGTCGATTTCTCGCTGGTCTTCCCAAACGATGAGATTTGTAGTCGCAGTCTTTCGGTACTTTCTGACTTAGGCTTTGCTTGCCAGATGGTTGATGACGGCGTGGATTCCACCATGTCTGAACTTGTTGCCTACCAAGTGATAGCACCGACCGCAGAAGCGATTACAGAGGCAGAGTTAGCGCTGGACGAATGCCTGCGGCCATTCGGTGCGCGAACGGATGGCTGGGGCTTTTTCAGGGATAGCGTACATTAAATGGCGAGCCTTAAGGAACTCAAGGGCCGGATCAACTCGGTCAAGTCGACCCAGAAGATCACCAAGGCCAAGCAGATGGTCGCGGCGGCGAAGCTGCGCAAGGCGCAGGCGGCGGCCGAAGCCGCGCGGCCCTATGCGCAGCGTTTGGCCGAGGTGATGGCGAGCCTCGCCAGCAAGATCACGGTCAGTGACAGCTCGCCCAAGCTGCTCGCGGGCACCGGCGGGGACCAGACGCATCTGCTGGTGGTGGCGAACTCCGACAAGGGGCTCGCGGGCGCGTTCAACGCCAACATCGTCCGTGCCGCGCTCGCCAAGGCGAACCAGCTGACGCGCGAGGGCAAGACCGTTCAGTTCTACCTGATCGGCCGCAAGGGCCGCGCGCCGATCAAGCGCGCGCAGCCCAACGCGCCGTCGCAGCACTTTGACACGACGACGGTGCGCGAGGCGGGCTATGCCGAGGCAGAGAAGATCGCCGACGAGATCGTCGCGATGTATCAGGCGGGCAAGTTCGACGTCGCGCATCTGTTCTATTCCAAGTTTCGCTCGGCGCTGGTGCAGGAGCCGACCGAGCAGCAGATCATCCCCGTCCCCGCGCCCAAGGTTGCGGTCGCCGATACCGGCGCGGTCGTCGAGTATGAGCCAGACGAGGAAGAAATCCTCGCCGCGCTGCTGCCGCGCTACCTGCGCACGCAGATCTTCGGCGCGCTGATCGAGAACATGGCCTCGGAGCAGGGCGCATCGATGACCGCGATGGACAATGCGACGCGCAACGCCGGCGACCTGATCAACAAGCTGACCATCCAGTACAATCGCAGCCGCCAGGCCGCGATTACGACGGAGCTGATCGAGATTATCGCGGGAGCGGAGGCGCTGTAATGGATGCCGGTTCTGGCGATCTTTTACGGTATAGTGATCACCATCTACTGGTTCGATCATGCGCCGCCGCACGTCCACGCACGCTACGGCGAGTTCGAAGCGGTGATCGACATCAACGACGTCAGGATCATAGAAGGGTCGCTTCCGCCGCGTGCGCGACGTATGGTGCTTAGATGGACGCGAGAGCACCAACAGGAACTGGCTGCGGCATGGCTGGCGGCGAGTACTGGGATCATGCCCGCGAGGATCGCTCCGCTCAGGTGATGCCGCCGATCGTCAGCCGTTCCCCTTGGCGCGTCACGGACCTGCAGATCATCGAGGATCGGGCGATGAAGGTCTGCTTCGTAGATGGGCTGGAAGGCATCGTCCGCTTCACACCGGGCTTCTTCCGCGGCGTCTTCGCGCATCTTGTAGATGCTGCGCGCTTTCGTGAGGCACGGGTTGATATGGGCGCAGTGACGTGGCCAGGTGAACTCGACCTAGCTCCTGATCGCATGCACCATGACATCCGTGACCATGGCGAATGTGTCTTACCTTAAAAATCTGCAGCCCACTTATCTTATCAGTTCCGTTTCGAGGAAAAACCATGGCCACCGCATACGCACCCAACCCCAACATCGCCGCCGCCGGGCGGATCAGCCAGGTGATCGGCGCCGTCGTCGACGTGCAGTTCGAAGGCGAGCTGCCGGCGATCCTCTCGGCGCTCGAAACGCAGAACAACGGCCAGCGGCTGGTGCTCGAAGTGGCGCAGCATCTGGGCGAGAATACCGTGCGCACGATCGCGATGGACGCGACCGACGGCCTTACGCGCGGGCAGGACGTGCGCAACACCGGCGCGCAGATCACCGTGCCGGTCGGCCCCAAGACGCTCGGGCGCATCCTCAACGTGATCGGCGAGCCGATCGACGAGCGCGGGCCGGTCGGCAGCGACATGTTCGCGCCAATCCATGCGAAGGCGCCCGAATTTGTCGAGCAATCGACCGAGAGCGCGATCCTCGTCACCGGCATCAAGGTCATCGATCTGCTCGCGCCCTATGCGCGCGGTGGCAAGATCGGCCTGTTCGGCGGCGCGGGCGTCGGCAAGACGGTGCTAATCCAGGAACTGATCAACAACATCGCCAAGGGCCACGGCGGCGTCAGCGTCTTTGCCGGCGTGGGTGAGCGCACGCGCGAAGGCAACGATCTCTACCACGAATTCCTCGATGCCGGCGTCATCGCCAAGGATGCGGACGGCAACGCGGTGTCCGAAGGATCGAAGGTGGCGCTGGTGTTCGGCCAGATGAACGAGCCCCCCGGTGCCCGCGCTCGCGTCGCGCTATCCGGTCTGACGATGGCCGAATACTTTCGCGACCAGGAAGGGCAGGACGTGTTGTTCTTCGTCGACAACATCTTCCGCTTCACGCAGGCGGGCTCCGAAGTGTCGGCGCTGCTCGGGCGTATCCCGTCGGCGGTTGGCTACCAGCCGACGCTGTCGACCGACATGGGCCAGCTGCAGGAGCGGATCACCTCGACCAACAAGGGATCGATCACCAGTGTCCAGGCGATCTATGTGCCCGCGGACGACTTGACCGACCCCGCCCCGGCGACCTCGTTCGCGCACTTGGACGCGACGACGACGCTCAACCGCGCGATTTCCGAGCTCGGCATCTATCCGGCGGTCGATCCGCTTGATTCCACATCGCGCGTGCTTGAGCCGCGCGTCGTCGGGGCCGAGCATTACGAGACCGCGCGCCGCGTGCAGGAGACGCTGCAAAAGTACAAGTCGCTGCAGGACATCATCGCCATCCTGGGCATGGACGAGCTGTCCGAAGAGGATAAGCTCACCGTCGCGCGCGCGCGCAAGATCCAGAAGTTCCTGAGCCAGCCGTTCCATGTGGCCGAGGTCTTCACCGGTATCTCGGGCAAGTTCGTCCAGATCGAAGATACGGTGAAGTCGTTCAAGGCGGTGGTCGACGGCGAATACGATCACTTGCCCGAAGCGGCGTTTTACATGGTCGGTGGCATCGACGAGGCGGTTGAGAAGGCGAAGAAGCTGGCCGACGAGGCTTGATTGGCTCGGCGAGGGCGATCTGCTAGGGTGCACTCATGATGGTCGACACCCTGACGATCGCCCGCGAACTGAAGGCGACCGAACTGCCCGCTGAACAGGCGGAAGCCATAGCGGCCGCAATCGGCCGGTCGGTCGCGGAAGGATCAGCGACCAAGGCCGACCTTGAGACCGTCCGCGTGAGCCTCAAATCGGACATCGACAATGTTTGGTCGGAAGCCCGTGAGATGGAATCGCACCTCATTGCCAAGATTGAGGCGGGTCATGTGAAGCTGATCATGTGGTTCATCGGCACTCAGATCGCCTTCATCGCCATTATGAGTGCGATCATCAAACTTTAAGGACGATCATGCCACTCCACTTCGAACTCGTTACACCCGCCCGCCTCGTCCGTTCGGAGGACGTGCATATGGTCGTCGTCCCCGGCACCGAGGGTGAGTTTGGCGTTCTGCAGGGCCACGCGCCGTTCATGTCGACGGTGCGCGACGGCGCGCTGAAGATTTATCGCAGCGAGACTGGCGCGCCCGAAGAGATCGTCGTGCAGGGCGGTTTCGCCGAGGTCAGCGCGACTGGACTCACGGTTCTTGCCGAGCACGTCGAGGGCTAAATCAAACCGCGCGCGAGTGTCATTGTCGACGCTTGGAACAACTCGCCGGACCGCCACTTGATCGCCATCCCTCGCGCAGGTTGACGTGCGACATAGATCAAGGAAGTCCCAATGATCAAGAAAGCTATTCTTGCGGTGGTTCTGAGCGGCGTCGTCATGAGCGCGAGCGCGTGCAATACGGTTCGTGGCGCGGGCAAGGACGTGAAGTCGGCCGGGACCGCGATCGAAAAGGCGTCTTGATCCGGCGGATTGCCGCGCACGGTCAACCGCGCGCCCATCCGGCCTGCGCGGGTTCCAGTGAATGCAGGAAGCGGGCCGCGCTTTGGCGGTATTCGACTTGCCGTTCGGCGCTCATGCGCCGCCATGAGCCATACGTGTTGAACAGGCGCTGGTTGCCCGCCAGCAGCGCTTCGTTGCGCGCGAGGAAATCCCAGTAGAGCGCGTTGAACGGGCAGGCGTCGTCGCCGGTCTTCTGCCGCACGTTGTAGCGGCATTGGCCGCAGTAATCCGACATCTTGTTGATGTACGCGCCGCTCGCCGCATAGGGCTTCGACGCCAGCCGGCCCTTGTCGGCCCACAGCGCCATCGCCGCGACGTTGGGCAGCTCCACCCATTCGTAGGCGTCGGCGTAGACCACTAGGAACCAATCCTCGAGATCCTGTGGCAACACCCCGGCGAGCAGCGCGAAGTTGCCGAGCACCATCAACCGTTGGATGTGGTGCGCATGCGCGTTGTCGCGCGTTGAGCGGACGCAATCGGCAAGGCAGCGCATGTCGGTCTCCCCCGTCCAATAGAATTCGGGCAGCGGCCGCCGCGCGTCGAGCGCGTTGGCATCGCGCAAGGCCGCATCTCCAGCCAGTACATACCACGGATATATTCGCGCCAGCCGACGATCTGCCGGATGAACCCCTCGACCGCGTTCAACGGCGCGCGGCCCTCGCGCCAGGCCGCCTCGGCGCGGCGGCAGATCACCAGCGGATCGAGCAGGCCGAGGTTGAGCGACGTCGAGACCTGCGAATGGAACAACGCGTCCTCGCCGAACACCATCGCGTCCTGATAGGTGCCGAACCGTGGCAGGCGATCGGCGATGAACGCGTCGAGCGCGCGTTGCGCTTCCTCCGCGGTCACCGGCCAGGCGAACGTGTCGAGCGTGCCGAAATGCCGAGAGAAGCGCTCCGCCACCAGCGCCATGACCTCGCGGGTGATCGCATCGGGGGCAAAGCGCGGCGGGGGCGGCGGATCGAGATCGCGCGGCAGCGGGGCGCGGTTGTCCTTGTCGTAATTCCATTGCCCGCCTGCCGGCTTGCCGCCGTCCATCAGCAGCCCGGTCCTGACCCGCATGTCGCGATAGAAGTTTTCCATCAGCAATCGCCGGCGATCCTGCGCCCAGGCGAAGAAATCAGGCAACGGACAGACGAAGCGCGTATCGAGCAGGACCTCGACCGGCACGCCGAATGCGCCCTCCCAACCGTCGATCGCCTGCAGCACCCGCCATTCGCCGGGCTCCACGATGCGCACGCGCGCCACACCGTGGCGGGCGATCGCGCGTGCGACTTCGCCGGTGAAACTCCCGCTGTTGGCCGGATCGTCGAGCCGGACGTAATCGACTTGCCACCCGGCCGCTTCAAGTTCGGCGGCGAAGTGGCGCATCGCCGACAGGATCAGCACGATCTTCTGCTTGTGATGCTTGACGTAGGTCGCCTCTTCCCAGACCTCCATCATCAGCACGACCGTGTCGGCGCGATCGCACCCGTCGAGGCTGGGAAGTGTGTGGGATAGCTGGTCGCCGAGGATGGGGACGAGGGTGATAGCGGTCATGCTTGGGAGAACGCACGGGGAACGGAGGGGTGCCTGTCGATCCTTTTACCGTCGGGGGCATGCCGCGTCCCTCACACAAAGCTGTAAGGATCGATGTCCACTGCGACGCGCACGCCGGCTGGGAAGCGTAGCGGGTCAAGCCATTGCCGCACCACGCGTTGTAGCTCCGCCGAGCGGCGGGCGTTCAACAAGAGCCGGTAGCGATAGCGGCCGCGCAGCAGCGATAGCGGGGCGGGGGCGGGCCCAAGGATCGCGACATCGTCGAGCAGCGGACGGGTGCTGCCGATCGCGCGCGCCGCGTCGCGCGCCTCGGCCTCGTCCTCGCTCGACACGATGATCGCCGCCCACCGCCCGAACGGGGGGGCGCCGGCGGCGCGGCGCGCATCGCTTTCGGCCGCATAGAACCCCTCGCGGTCCCCCTGCGCCAGCGCGCCGATCACCGCCGCATCGGGGTGGCGTGTCTGGATCAACACCTCGCCCGGCTTGGCCGCGCGTCCGGCGCGTCCGGCGACTTGCACGATCTGCTGATAGGTCCGCTCGCTGGCGCGCAAGTCGCCGCCTTCGAGGCCGAGGTCGGCATCGACCACGCCGACCAGCGTAAGCTCGGGGAAATGATAGCCCTTGGTGACGAGCTGCGTGCCGACGATCACGTCGACCAGCCCCTCTTCGGTGGTGGCGATGAACTCGGCGACCCGCTCGGGCGAGTTCAGCGTGTCGGAGGTGACCACCGCGACGCGTGCGTCGGGCATCAATTCGGCGACTTCATCGGCGATCCGCTCGACCCCGGGGCCGCAGGCGACCAGGCAATCGCTCTCGCCGCATTCGGGGCAGACCTCGGGCACGGGCACCTCGTGGCCGCAGTGGTGGCAGGCGAGCCGGCGACTGAAGCGGTGCTCGACCAGCCATGCGGTGCAGTTCGGGCATTGAAAGCGGTGACCGCAGGTGCGGCATAGCGTGAGCGGCGCATAGCCGCGCCGGTTGAGGAACAGCAGCGACTGCTCGCCCGCGGCGAGCCGCGCGCGCATCGCGGCGACCAGCGGCGGGGCGAGCCAGCGTCCGCGCTCGGGTTGATTGCGGCGCAGGTCGACCACTTCGATCGCGGGCAGCCGCGCGCCGCCGAACCGATCGGGCAGCACCAGCCGGCGGTAGATGCCCGCATCGGCCAGCTGCAGCGATTCGAGCGCGGGGGTCGCGCTTGCCAGGATCACCGGTAGCCCCTCTAACCGCGCGCGGATCACCGCGACGTCGCGCGCGTTGTAACGCACGCCGTCGTCCTGCTTGAAAGACGTCTCGTGCGCCTCGTCGACGACGATCAGGCCGAGTTCCGCATAGGGAAGGAACAAGGCCGAACGCGCGCCGACGACGACCTGCGCGGTGCCGTCCGCGATCGCTCCCCAGGCGCGCCGGCGTTCGCTGGACTTGAGCGAGGAGTGCCACAGCACCGGCGGCGCGCCGAAGCGCTGTTCGAACCGGCGCAGGAAATGCTCGGTCAGCGCGATCTCGGGAAGCAGCACCAGCACCTGGCGCGCCTGCTTCAGCGCGGCGGCGATGGCCTCGAAATAGCATTCGGTCTTGCCCGACCCGGTCACCCCGTCGAGCAGGAAGGGCGCAAACCCCCGCGCCGCCACCGCTGCGATGAGCTCGTTCGCCGCCTGACGTTGCAGCTCGCTCAGAACCGGCCGTTCATGATCGGGATCGGCGGTGGGGTAAGGGCGGTCGATCGCGACGGCGACCGCCTCGAGCAATCCCGCGCCGACCATGCCGCGCAGCACGCCTTCCGACACGCCGGCGATCGCGGTCAGCTCGCGGATCGTCGCCTGTTCGCCCTGCAACGCATCGAGCGCCGCCGCGCGCTGCGGCGTCAGGCGCGCCGAGCGACCGGCGGGTTCGGTGTCGCTCAGCCGGTATTCGGTGACCACGCCGCCGCCGCGCCCGCTCCCACCACGCAGCGCCGCGCCGCTCGCCAGCGCCATGCGCGCGACGCTGGCGGGCGAGGCGCAATAGTAATCGGCGGTCCATTCGATCAATCGGCGCAGCGGAGCGCGCAGCGGCGGCACGGGCAGCACGCCGAGCAGCGGCCGCAGCTTCGCGTCGGGCACGTCTGCTCCGTCGGGCAGCCGCTCCCCCTCCCAGACGATGCCGAGCACTTGTCGCGGGCCGAGCGGCGCGGCGACGACCGATCCAGGCACCACCGTCATCCCCGTGGGAACGCGATAGTCGAGCACGCCGAGCGCGGCATTCAATACAAGGACTCGAACGCGATCCATCGCTTGTGCATATAGGCGCGACGCAATGGTGGGCGAAGGAAGCGATTGATGGGCAGTATCGATGATTCTCAGGCGATGTTCGCCAGGCGAGAGCTGCTGATCGGCGGCATGGCTCTGGCCGCGCTGCTCGCGCTGCCGCGCATCGCGCACGCCGCGCCGCTTGCCGGCGATGCCTCCACGATCGAGGTCCGCGCACTGCTGCGCCGGGCGAGCCGCACCGCGTTCACCGATCTGGCGAAGCCCGATGGCTTCTGGGATAGCCCCGTCGCGCGGATTAGCCTGCCCGTGCTGTTCGATGCGCGCGCACCGGGCGCGGGCAAGCCCCATTCGCGCGATGAGCTGCAGCATCGGCTGAACACCATCGCGCAGCACGTGCTGCCGCGTGCATCGGCCACGGTCGATCAGAGCATCGCGCGGCTCGGCTCGACGCGAGCGCTGCCCGCGCTCGGCAACGAGCCGACCGCGTCGACCACGCTGTTGCGCCGCGCGACGGGCGCGCGGCTGGTCAACGCGATGATCCCGGTGCTCGCGCGCGCGTTGCGTGAGCATGACGATCCGGTGATCCGGCAGGCGATGCAGGGCCTCAAGGGCGTGACCACCACCGACGTCGCGCACGCGCTGGCGAACGAGACCGACAACGCGATCTGGTACGCGATCGGCGCGGGCGAGGCGGCGGCGCGGCGCGGATGACCGGGTAGCGCTGCACGATGTCCGATGAATCCCCCGCCGATCGGTTCAAGGGCGTGCTTGCCGGCGCGTCGCGCGCGATCGCGCGCGAGCCCGAGGTCGAGGTCGCCTGGACGAGCGACGCGGCCAGCCAGACCGGTCCCGCGTTCCGCGTGCCGATGCCCGGTCGCCCGATGCCCGGCCATACCATGCCGCGTCCCGCCGCGATGGAGGCGCGCGGGCACGCCGACAGCTTCGCGTTGCGGCTGCGCCATCATTCCGAAGCGCTCCACGCGCGCGGCGCGCCGGGCGAGGCGGTGGCGCGCGCGTGCTATGACGCGGTCGAGCGCGTGCGATACGAGGCGATCGGCGCGAACGGCTATGCAGGGATGCGCGGCAACCTCGATGCCGCGACGCGCCAGCGCACCGCGTCGGACCCGATCGTGCGCGCCGACAGCGCCGACGACGTGCCGCTTCCCACCGCGCTGGCGCTGCTGCTGCGCGAGCGGCTGACCGGACAGCCCGCGCCCGACGCCGCGCGCAACGGGGTGGAGATGCTGCGCGGCTGGATCGAGGCGCGCGCGGGCGCCGACTTCGACGCGGTCGCCCATTCGCTCGCCCGGTCGCTCGACGATCAACTCGCGTTCCAGTCGCTGACGCTCGACATGCTGCGCAATCTCGAACTGACCCGCGCCGAGCCGCTCGACCAGCCTGCCGAGGACCAGGAAGATAACGAGGGCGAGCAGGAGACCGAGGACGAGGACGATGGCGGCGAGAGCGGTGCCGAACAACAACCGTCCGAGCTTGCCGCCGAGCCGAGCGAGGGTGACGAGGAAGGCGAGAGCGACGCCGAGGGCGACGCGGGCGACGAAGCGCAGGATGGCGACGAGGGTGACGATGGCGAGGACGGCATGCTGCCCGTCCGGCCGAACCGGCCGTGGACCGACATCCCCGATGGCTTCGACTACCAGCCGTTCACCGCGAAGTTCGACGAGATCGTCGCCGCGACCGAGTTGTGCGATCAGGAGGAACTGAACCGCCTGCGCGCCTATCTCGATGCGCAGCTGAAGGGCCTGCAGGGCATCGTCACGCGGCTGGCCAACCGGTTGCAGCGCCGGCTGATGGCGCAGCAGAACCGCAGCTGGGACTTTGACCAGGAGGAGG
>CAXTEO010000136.1:0-10092 GCA_964243205.1 uncultured Sphingomonas sp. | reverse complement strand
CTCGGGAAGAGCCGTCAGCAATGGCCTAGCGGTTGGGAGTTCGATCCACGATCTAAGCAAGACGCATGAGCAATTGCTAAAAAACCTCCCTGAAGCGATCGGCCAGCATAACGCTTCTTGGCCGCATCGATTTCTGTCACGTCGAGATCGTTGCTTCGAAAAATCGTTATTTATCTAGCAGAACAGCGCTATTTGCTCGGCGCCAATATATTCAAGTCTCACAAGGCGATAGAATTTGCCATAAAGCCGTGAGACTCTTTGCCTGAGATGTGGTTTCATCGAAATAAGCCACTTCAAATCAAGGCAGCCGAGCTGCTTATTGGTGGCGTCTTAAAGAGGGGGGAGAGCAATGGTGCATGTGTCGGCGGTCTCTATTGGAATCATGGTCGCGATATCGATTGCGACCCCTGCTTTCTGTCAGGAGCGGACGGATAGCAGCGCGCCCGTATCGGAAAACGTGGAGTACGAGGCCGCTATCCCCATGTCACCATCTGGCGCAACGACCACTGTAACCCCAAGCACCGTTCCGCAAGCGATGGATCGTCTGAACGATCGAGGAACCGATGCCGACTTCTCGTTGGGCACAAGCTATGCTCACGGGAAATTCGGCACCAGTTCGAACACGGAAATTTGGAGTTCTGCGATAGCCGGGCGTTTACGACTCAATAACTGGGAGTTTTCCGCTTCTCTTCCCTGGATGCGGATTCGCAGTCGATCGACCATATTTACCGGCGTCGATGCCACACCTGTATTAGTGGCGCCTAATACATCACTAACTCAAAAGACCAGCCAGGGCTTTGGTGACCTTACCTTAGGTACATCCTACACAATTGCACCGAAGGGTTCTTCCTTTGAAGTCGAGCTAGCCGGGCGCGCGAAACTCAATACCGCGACGTCGTCCAGCGGCCTGTCGAGCGGCGCGAACGATTACGCTCTCGCGTCGGAGGTTTCGTTGGCACTAGGCCGTTTCACACCATTTGCCGCGGCAAGCTATCGATTCCTCGGTGACACGGTTGCGTATCGGCTCAGAGACGGGCCGGCGGCCTCGGCGGGCGCATCCTACGAAGTGTCACCACAGAGTTTTGTACTGATCTCATACCATTACTCGCGCGCTGCGACGTTTTTGGTCGATGATGCACACGAGATGTTCGCCGGAATTTCGACCCGGGTCGCACAATCCCGGTTGCGACTGACCGGCTTTGCAACCGCTGGGTTGTCGCACGGTGCCCCCGCGACGTCGGCGGGACTGGCAATCTCACTCGGCATAAAAAGTCGCAAGGACCGCTGATGGCGTCGTTCGATTTTCCAAAAGAAAAACCAGTACACCCCCTCGATGCACCATCATCGACGATGCAACGCGCCTATGCGATTGGCGACGTGCATGGCCGGTACGACCTTTTCAGACAGCTTGCAGGTCGTATTGCAAGCGACCAATCCGACCGAGCCTCGATGCTTACCGGGATCCTGCTACTCGGCAACATAGTCGATTTTGGACCAGATTCGGTGAAAATGGTGCGGGGCTGCATGAACATGACAGCCCAGACCGACAGGTTCGTTGTGCTAAAGGGCAATCATGAAGACATGATGGGAGAAGCCCTTCGTGGTGATTTGGCTGTATATAGCAATTGGTTACATTTCGGCGGCAAGAGAACACTGCTGGACTGGGGCGTTTCTCCCGAGATTGCCAACGGCGCCGCTACGATCGAAAATCTCAGCATCGCTGCAAAAATCGTAGGTTTAGATGTCATCGACTGGCTTGTGCATCTTCCTTTGGTTCACCGCTTCGACGATTATCTGTTCGTACACGCTGGTATTCGTCCGGGAATAGACTTCGAGAAGCAAGATCCCGATGATCTGCTGTGGATACGAAAAGAGTTTCTCGAATCAGATGTTTCGCATGGTGTAATCGTCGTGCACGGGCACTCCGCGGAGCGGGATGGACTCACGATCCGCCGAAACCGCATCGGGATCGACACCGATGCCCACCGCACCGGACGATTGACCGCGCTTGGACTCGATACCGGCGGTGTCTGGTCGTTGAATACCGTATCGCAAGACGAGGCACCTTATCCCGCCGCGTTGGCTTGCTCACTTCGCGACGCACCAACAGGCGGCAGTATAAACGCTGTGCGCGGCGCGTTTGGAGACGAGCAGTTAGATGCGGATCTGAGGAAAATCCTTGCGCCTTTTGAGTGGAAGGCGCCGGCGGCACCAGATCCCATCATGGACCTCAACTCAGACGCGGCATCTGTCCCGCTCGTCGTGTCACCGATGGCCGCGGATCTGAACACAGTCGCGGCCCCGGCAATTCGAAGTCGCGAGGGGACGGGGGGCCGGGTCGCCGTGCGTTCTCGCGCGGGTGATAGACGAAGCCACCCCTTCGCGAACTGGAAAACCGCCGGAATCCTGACTGCGGTCGTCGGTGGCGCTGCGGTCGGCATTGCGGCCCTCGGTGTCGAGAACGCGCCTACAATGCAACGGCCTATTCGCCCAAGCGCGACGGCTTTAGTCAACTCCGCAAATGCGAACGCTCGGCCTGTAATGGCCTTTTCGGTGCGTGCGCCGGTAGTGGCCGTTGCAACGATACATAGACATCAAGAAACAGCTAGTGAAAGGTCGCAGCACGGGCTGCGGCCAAGCTGGAGAGATGATCAGATGGTCCAGCCCATGAAGAATCAAGTTCACCCGAACGAGGGTCAAAATCGTCTCGTTTCAGCGCCAGTTGATCGCTCGGCAGCAGCAACAATCGCCACGACGGCCATGCTTCCGGAAACAGCGGTTGGGCCATCGGCTCACGCGCCGGTATCGGGCGGGGAGACCGCAGCCTTGGAGGTTTCTGCATCACCGGATGCGTCCTACACGAGCCTCGATTTAAAACAGGCTCGCCGCGATAGCATTCATGCGATGCGGTCGTTACGCCGACAGTAAATCTCACGATTGGGCGCTACATGCGCCCATGCCTTCAAGAATATGTCGGGAACAATGACGCCAGCTTGGCTGGCACGCGATCATCAACGCCATGATTCGTGTGTCAGATGATTTCATTACCATCGATCCGGTAAACCAAGCTCCTGTGCCGAGCGTTTAGATGAGCATCGAAGCGGGACCCTATACCCTCTTTGTGAATACGCCTCGAAGCGAGACCCTATTTCTTTTTAGCGCAACCGTTTCAAAAGGCAAAGAAATATGATTTTTCACGGGGTCCCAGTAGGCGTTGATTGTGCCCCATCTAATGTCGGCATTATTAGCTTTAACAGATGTTTATCAACGGTTTTTGCGTGGTCCCGTTTCGACGCTTATCCTCACTCCTGACTTGTCAGACAACACGGTCCCAGTCAGCACGACGAGACTCTTATCGCAGTCGCGGGTAGGTCATCGGATACCCGGTTCTCGACGGTTATGCTGCCGCCGGCGGTGGTTCTTCGGGGACCATCCTTGCGAACGCAGCGAACAGAGCCGCACGGGTGTAGGGCTTTCGAAGGATCGGACGGCCTTCAAAATCGACGCGCCCCCCATGGTCGCTGCAGCCGGTCGAGAAAACGAAGGGGACACCAAGCTGTGCCAGCGCATCGGCCACGGGATAGCTTTTCTCTCCTCCCAAATTGACGTCGAGAATCGCCGCGTCGAAGCTTTGCCTCGCAATGAGTGCGAGCGCTTCGGCGACGCAGCCCGCCGAGCAGATCGTTGAGCAGCCAAAATCCTCCAGTGCTGCCTCAATGTTCATAAGGACGAGCATCTCGTCCTCTACCGCGAGAATGCGGCAACCGGCGAGCAGGCCGGTCACTCGTCCACCGCTGCGGGCAAGGGGATGTTGATGGTACACGCCACCCCGTGGCTCAGATAGTCGAGGGACACTTCACCGCCCAGCTCGTGCGCTAGTCCGCGCTCGATCACCCACGACCCAAACCCTCTGTGTGCCGGCGGGTTGACCGCCGGTCCGTCGCGTTCCCGCCATCGAAGCGAAAGCCGGTCTTCGTCGGCCCCTGCCGTCACCGTCCAATCGATGTCGACTTTCCCGGCGTCATTCGAGAAGGCGCCATATTTGACAGCGTTGGTGGCAAGCTCGTGAAAGGCGATGGCAAGGGAGAGCGTAGTCTTTGGCGATAGATGGACGTTCTCGCCGTTGATCTTGAAACGCTCGGCTTGTCCGGCAACGACCTCAAACGGATGGAGAGCCGTGTTGACCAGATCATGCAGTCCAGCGCCTTCCCAATTGGCACTTGTGAGCAGGTCATGAGACCGAGATAATGCGAGAACGCGCGACTCGATTGCTTCGCCAATCGCGGTCGGGCTGACTGGGTTGCGTAGCGCTTGGGTAACGATTGACTGTACCGTTGACAGCGTGTTCTTTACACGATGATTAAGTTCATCGATCAACCTTTTGTAACGAGCATTATCTTGCCGATGCCTGGTTAGGTCGACGAGCGACACGAATTGCTGAACAACATTTCCGCTTTTGTCGCACACCGGGCTGACGAACATCGAGGCCCAGAATTCACTGTCATCTTTGCGCTTGTAGTGGATTTCCGGCTCCCTGTCGCACTCACCGCCAAAGGCCGCTTCGACGATCGGCATGGTTTCCGCATCAACACCTACGGCCAGCAGCGATTGGAAGCTCTTACCTAGCACCTCCTCGCGGGCGTAGCCCGTGAGCGATAAAAAAGCGTCATTTGCAAATATGACGGGATGGCCAGCCTCCTCGTTTGTGAAAACCATAGGCATACGAGTCTTTTCAGCGGCGACGACGAACGGGCCGAGATTTTCGCGAAATGCGTTGACCGCTGCTTCGCCATCTATCTGAGCGTCTGACTTGACCAATACCTCGGTCATATTAATTCCCCTTGTTACAGAGGGTACTCCTCAAACTTCAGCAAACCTAGGTTTACTTTCTGGTGTAGGCGGAGCAGTAGCTGTCGTTAGGGTCCCCCGGCTTCTCATCCAGGTCGAGGGTGAGTATCCGGCGTTCATTCGGCTGCTTTGCCAGCCGCGGCAGCAGCATATTCGATCGGCGTCAGCCAGCCAAGCGATGTGTGAGGGCGGCTCTCGTTATAGTTCTGCCGCCACTCCTCGATCTTGGCCCGAGCGTCCTCCAACGACAGGAACCAGTGCGTGTCGAGGCACTCGTCGCGCAGGCGGCCATTGAACGATACCACGAACGCATTATCCGGCATGATGTAGTCGGTGCCCGTTTCCCGACTCGCTCAGGCAGTTTACGCTCGATCGATCCGGGCCTCGGGGCACCGGGAGCACGGAAGTGCGGGCAGGCCGTCGTACTGACATGAACTGCGAGTTCGACGTCGTTATCTGGTCGCCCCTGCGACTAGCCCGGATGCGCTGCGAGCGCGGATCCGTAATTGTCGTGTTGCCCGCATGCTCCCTTTTGCAACTGACCAATGGAGGGAGACATGCGTATTGTAGGGATGGATATACGCCGTGTGGCGGCCGAGGTTGTCGCGTTGCACAAGGGCGGGCTGATAAAGTTAGGTCGGATTCCCATGCTGCGCGAACGCCTTGAGGCTTTCACAAAAGCGAGCTGACCCATGATGACCAGATGATGATCGAGGCGACCGGCAACGCTTCATCTGTCGCTGAAGTTTTAGCTCCGCACGTCGGCCGCGTAATCATTGCCAACCCAAAGCAGGTGCGCATGATCGCGCACGCCAAGATCAAGACCGATGCCTTCGACGCGGCCGTACTGGCGAAGCTCTACGCGGCGGGCTTGCTCCCCGAAATTTGGATACCGGACCCGCGCACGTTGGCGCTGCGCCGCCAATTGCAAGGCGCACGCAGTTGGTGCGGCAGCGGGTGCGCCTGAAGAACCTCATCCAGTC
The DNA here is from genome assembly GCA_964243205.1 of uncultured Sphingomonas sp. Lineage (GTDB taxonomy): Bacteria > Pseudomonadota > Alphaproteobacteria > Sphingomonadales > Sphingomonadaceae > Sphingomonas. Next base: position 4,261 of record CAXTEO010000136.1, on the reverse strand, counting down.
CATTTTGCATGCGCACCTGATACCGCCTTGCCCGCACGGCAACCTGGTCGGGATCAGCGGTCGTAAATGGATGAGTCGGCAATATCTGCGCGACGATGAGCGAGCTGCGGTCTCACGGCACTTGGCGCAGATCGACGTGGTCGAAGCATCACTCAAGGAGGTTGAAGCCGACATCGCCGGCGAAGCAATGTCTGACCCGACGATCCGGCGGCTTATGACATTGCCAGGCATGGATATGACCGTGGCCTGCGGCGTCGCCGCTGCCATCGGCGACATCGAGCGCTTTCCCGACCCGACCAAGCTGGTCAGCTACCTTAGCCTGAACCCCAGCGTTCGGCAGTCTGGGGAAGGTCCAGCCTATCATGGGCGCATTACCAAGCAAGGCCGCGGGCAAGCGCGTGGCATGCTGGTCGAGGCAGCCTGGGCGGCAGCTCGCTCACCAAGGCCGATGAGAGCCTTTTTCCAAAGGATCGCTGCAAAGCGCGGCCAACACATCGCCGCGGTCGCCGTAGCCCGCAAGCTGACCATGATCATCTGGCACATGCTCATCAAGAGCACGGATTATTTCTGGGTGCGACCCGCTCTCCTCGCCCGGAAGTTCGGCAGCATCGAGCTTAAAGCGGGCCTGCCCGCAACGCCCGCGAAGCGTGGCGCAGCATATAACTACAACATAGCCGTGCCGTTCCAGCATGAACTCGCCCATCTGCGCAGATGCAAGCGGCCGCGGCCGAGCTTGGTCACGAGGCCAAGGATGAGCGAGAAAAGGAACGGCATTTTCGCATCGCCGAGACATATGCCGCGCGCATCATGGTGATCGAGCGAGAAGCCCGTAGTAAATAGTCCTTAAGCGAAGATCGGTTGAGAGACGTTGGCAAATTGGGTCGCCTCCGTCGCGTTGCCGAGCTGGGTCGACGCTGCAATTGCTGGAACTTTCGTCTCAGCGTGAGGATTGTTCTAGGCCGCACGCTTGTGCGTCCGCCTGCAGATGCTCTGCGCTGCAAGATGCGCTGGAGAGCGCGTTCAAACTGGCACATGTTGCCGGTACGATGTCACGCACCACCGGGCATTGTGAGCGATGGATTATTTGGCGCGATCGTACCGTGAGGATCGAGGAACGGGCAGCGCACGCCTGACTGAGCTTGATTCGATAACAGTTGGCGACTCCGTTCCGCGTGTCGTAGTTTCGAAGCAAGACAGCTATCGCGGATGCTCCGACGATGCGTTTACGTGCGCGGGATTCCCGTTCAGATACGTTTCGAACTCTTCATCGGTGATCGTCGCGCGCGCGACGAGTAGGCTGCAAGGCACGTCATCTACGATATACCCTCCACTAGAGCCAGACCACCAGCGATTAAGAAAGGATCGGCGCCGATGCCCTAAGACAATGAGATCAATCTTCAAAAGGTGCACTCTGTTGACAATCAGCGGGATCGGCTCTCCGCGGATCAGTTCGCCGGTCGCTGTCACGCCTAGCTGGCTCAATCGTCCCAGGCCTAGATCCAGAAGCTTCTGACCTTGGGCCGGGATTCGCGACATTGAATATCCTTCGGCGATGCGGGTCGCCGCCGTTTCAGGATCGATGATCAATAAATGCGCCGTCGCGCCAAAATTTTGCGCGATGAGTGCCCCTTCGCGAAGAGCGACAAGACTCTCTTTCATTCCGTCACTTGCCAGGAGAAGATGTTTGTACATTTCGATCTCCGATCAACCTATGCCGAAGTTCCTCGCTCAGTGTATCACAGCGCGAGTTGTGAGATTGCAATATCGTCATACTCGTGCGGGGGAAGTTGGTCGTCAGCGCTCCGCGAGCGTTAAATGCAGCGAACGGCGGTGAATTCGTTGATCGAAAAAATATACCGGCAGAGGCGCGTTCGGCAAAGGCGCGGAGAGCCGCTTAGCCTGGTCTCAAATTGCGCGAGCGGTTCATATCAGCGGTGAGATCGTCGACATAACGCCTTGCGGCTTTGACGCTCCGCTCGTCTGTGAGGTCCGAGGCAAGGCGTTTTACACGCTCAATTTCGAGGCGAAATGTCAGCAATCATGGTCCGGCGATGGGGCAGAGACTAGATTGCCGGAAGGGCTTGCCAGGACGAGAAGCGATGCGTGTGGGATGAAGCGAAGTTTTCCGCCAGGCGGTCACGTCGCAACGTTCGCGATTGAGGAGGTTGGCACGACAAACACGGTCCGCACCGCGCGCGGCGGCGGCAAGCGCGTGACTGAACCGAAAATATCGAGCCGGGCGGGATAACTAAGCCGCGGTGCCAGCGCCCTCACATGCCAGTCACCGCACAGGATCGATTTTCAAAGTCGTCTTGTTCAAATCATTCCACGCTTGCTCCGCCCGAGGCTGGTCGTCCGAAGGGCGCGAAGTGCCACTCACAAGCCCGTCAGTGACGACAGAAAGATCGACCGATGTCTCTTCGATTCTTTTGGCTATAGGCGCGATTTGCACCGCCTTGGTGGGATAAACGACTATATCGTCCTCGAAGACGTCGTGCGGAAGCACGATCACAGGTATCGCTGTCTCGTTGGTGTTTCGGCAGGTTGCGCCATAGGCGGCCATAGCAAGCAGAATCACGGGCATGCGCCAATTGTACTCACGCAATGCTTTACAAGTGATTTGCGACGCTAGGCGGGCGCGTGACCTTGCCGATGTTGAGACCGCCACGTGGGGTGAGCAGAGGGTAGAAGCGGCGGCGGCCTCACAGCATCGGGTCAGCGGGCAAAGGGTTCTGCTTGTGCTGACACCCATCAGTCACGCCACTTCACCTTTCCATTCTCGCTCCGCCTCATCGAGCGCTGTGTAAACGTCGCCTCGAGCGCCCTCCGCCTCAACCACGCCCACACCTTGAACTATGAAATCGCTTATACTTCTACAACACGCCCCGCCTATCCAGCGCTTCGACGCACCGGAAAACTAGACGAACCATATTTACGCAACGACATGTTAAAAAGCGCACTTTTTAAGTTTGGCAGGAAATACCACAAGGCTTTTTTGGAGTGACGAGGTGAATGGCGTCGAAGGTCGGAAAATGGCTAATCGCAAAAGCATCCGCAACAGTTTGCAGGATTGAGCAACTGAAAATATCGCGGCAATGCACCTGGTCGCTTGACGTAATGCCATGATCTGTATTAGACTAATGGTCGCCAGGTTGGGGAGGGCGTTTCCTGCTGGAACCTATGGTCGCGGTTGTGCTTATTGCTATGGTCAGTGATCCCTTGCTAGATGATCTAGTCAATAGCTTTGAATGTGGAAGGGTTGCGGGAAAAGCCGCTTCCCACACGCCGCCCCGTCCGCCCGCGTATCTTGAAAATTCGCCCTTGCAGCAATGGTGGCTGGATGGGTTTCACGACGGCCGCTCAGGGTCAGATGTCAAAGAGGATGGGCGGCTGTTGACATGCAATTTGCACGAAACGTGCACGTCGAATATCTCTTTCGATCTATTTTTTCCTTTTATCTGGTGAGTTGCCCCGATTATCTTTAATGGTTACGGTTTGGATTAAAGGTATTATACTCTTTTTTGGCGAGAATTGATCGCGCAAAAGTAGAGCGTATGGCTGTTTGCCCTGATGAAGTTCGCAGGCCGGCTCCCCAATCACGTTATCGCGCTGGCAGCGCCGTGAGCCGGCGGCTCGTCTCGTCGGCTCGGTGCGACGCGAGTATCTGTGCTTCCAGGTGGTCGACCTCGCTGGAGAGCGCCCGCCGCGGGGTGGCAAGGGCGCGCAGGGTCGAGCGGGCGTCAACAGGGAGCTTGTCCTGTTGTTCTGTCGCGCTTTTAGCATTGCGATTACGGCGCCGACACCGTCACGACGCCGTAATCAGCCAAGCGCCCTCGAAGTGCGCTGATGAGCATCGTCCGCTGCCGCACTTTCAGGTCGCGGCTTTGGTAGAACATCAATGCCGCCTGCCGCTCGACGGGCTTCATCGCCACGAATCGCATCGTCGGACGCGTCACGGCATCGCAAGTTGCCACGGTGTCGGCTGCGTCGGTCTTCCCGCGCTTCACGTAGGGCTTCACATAGGCGGGTGGCATCAGCCGTGCCTCGCGCCCCGACCATCAGCTCTCAAGCCCAATGATGCGCTGATGCAAATGCCTCCATGCCGACGAGGCACGTCGGGAGATCGGCGAAGAAGCTAATTACCTCGGCGCGCCGTAGCTTGCGCCGCGCCAGAACGGCCCCGTCGTGGCCGATCGCGTGCACGTGAAAAACGCTCTTCGTCGGATTCAAACCGACGTTAATAACCTCCTGCTTCATGTTC
>CAXTEO010000135.1:0-10093 GCA_964243205.1 uncultured Sphingomonas sp. | reverse complement strand
GCAGATCGAGGTCCCGACCGAGACGATCACCGAGGCGCGCCGCGGCAAGAAGATCCTCGTCGAGCGCAAGTTTATGCCGGGCTATGTGCTCGCCAAGCTCAACATGAACGACGACGTCTATCACCTCGTTAAGAACACCCCGAAGGTGACCGGCTTCCTCGGGCCGAACGGCAAGCCGCAGGCGATTCCGGAATCGGAAGCCGCGCGCATGCTCAGCACCAAGGACGAAGCCGCCGCCGCTGCGCCGAAGCAGAAGGTCAAGGTCGATTTCGAGATCGGCGATTCGGTTAAGGTGCTCGACGGCCCGTTCGCGAGCTTCAACGGCATCGTCGAGGAACTCGATTTCGACCGCAGCCGCGTCAAGGTGTCGGTGTCGATCTTCGGTCGCGCCACCCCGGTCGAGCTGGAATTCGAGCAGGTCGAGCGCTCGAAGTCGTAAGTCGCCGGTCGCTCGCGCTTGGAGCGACTTTCTGTTGAATGCGACCACCTCCAACCCGTTCGGGCTGAGCGTGTCGAAGCCCTGCCCTCCTACCGCGCGCCGCGCGCAGGAGGAGAGCAGCCCTTCGACACGCTCAGGGCGAACGGAGGTTTGATTAAACCTCGATGAAATCGACTCAAACGAAGCGGCATCGGTCCCCGTTGGTGTGACGCTACCCCGCGCGCGAAACGCCGCCGCCGCTCAGCTTCATCCGGTACAAGGCGACATCGGCCTGCGCGAACAGCGCGTCGAGTTCGTACGCGCCCGGTGGCGCGGTGGCATAGCCCAGGCTCACCCCGATCTCGATCGTCAGCTCGCCGATGCGATAGGGCGCCGTGATCGCGCGCGACAGGCGGCGGGCGAACAGATCGGCCTCGGCCGCCTGTTGCAGCGGATATTGCACCACCACGAACTCGTCGCCGCCGATCCGCGCCGCCACGCTGCCGTCGCCCAACAGCCCGCGCAAGCGCTCGCCGACCTGCTTGAGCATCAGATCGCCGACCGGATGACCGTAGCGATCGTTGACCGGCTTGAAGCGATCGAGATCGAAGCAATGCACCGCCAGCATCGTGCCGGTGCGCCGCGACTGCAGGATGCCGCGAAACGCCTGGCGCAGGCCGAGCCGGTTCTGCAGGCCGGTCAGCGGATCGGCGCGCGCGAGCGAGGTCATGTCGAGCCGCAGCGCGATCTGCTCCGATGCCGCGCTGTGCAGATGCAGGATGCTTTCCAGCGCGGCGCCGAGGAACACGGCGAACATGCCCGCGAGCAGCCAATGCGCCGGCTCGACATGCGCCGCGCTGGAAAGGATCAGCGGCACCGCGGCGAGCAACAGGAACGCCATGGCCGAACCCGGCCGGATCGACACGCGCGCGACGATCCCCGAGCAATACGCGAACAGCAAGCCGGTCGCGAGCATCTGCACGACGCGATCATGGCCAGCGAAGATCATTGCGCCGAGTGCGCCGACCGCGGCGGCGAAACCCGCGCCCGAAAGCGTGTGGAGCCGGTCCCACTTGCGCGCATCGTGCCCGTCGAGATCGGTCGGGTCGCCGGCCGCGACCGCACGCCGGTGGAGCGCGATCACCACCATCTTGGCAAGCGCGAAGCACGCGCCGAGCGCGGTGACCGCGAGCATTGCGCCATGATGGAGCGTGACCCCGGCGAACAGCCCGACAGTGACGAACGTGCCGGCCGTAATCACCGACGGCCAGAAATTGGTGGCGAGCTCGGCGACGAGCACGGCCCGGACGTCGCGCGGCTCGCGCGACGGACGCACCGCCGCCAGCGCGCTGCGCAGCTTCGAACGGGGCGGGTGCGGTGGCTGCTCGACCACCCAGCCCGGCGCGGGCTGCGGACGAGGCGGTCGATCTTTGCGCGAGAGGATCATGGGTGGACACTTGCCGTAACGCGCGCTGGAAACGACATCGGGACGAACCCGCACTGCCGAGACGGCGAACTATAACGGACAGACCAATACACAGTACATTCCCCTCGCAATGGGGCTAGGCCGGCAATGCTTTAGGATCGGTGAAGTGGCATACCGGATGATCCGCAGCGCCGATCGTGCAGGCGATTAGGGTCACCCTTCTGTTCCGACGGATCCGGCATCATCGCAAGGGGTTTGCGTCCGGAGCCGGTTTCGGCTATGCGCCGCGGCTTCCGATGCATATCGCTAAGGGACTCGCGGGAGGCGCGGCTTTACGGCCGTGCCGTCTGGACCGCTAAACTTGAACCGGGCGGAGCGCTTTTGCGCGTTGCGCCCACTACAGAGTGAGACCGCCACATGGCAAAGAAGATTACTGGCTATATCAAGCTGCAGGTCCCTGCAGGCAAGGCCAACCCCTCCCCGCCGATCGGCCCTGCGCTGGGTCAGCGCGGCGTCAACATCATGGAATTCTGCAAGGCGTTCAACGCATCGACCGGCGACCAGGAAGTCGGCACGCCGCTGCCGACCGTGATCACCGTCTATGCCGACCGTTCGTTCTCGTTCGAGACCAAGACGCCGCCGGCATCGTACCTCATCAAGAAGGCCGCCGGCATCAAGTCGGGCTCGAAGGAGCCGGGCAAGGTTTCGGGTGGCAACATCAAGCGTTCGCAGCTCGCCGACATCGCGACCGCGAAGATGAAGGATCTGAACGCCAACGATCTCGAAGCCGCGACGCGGATCATCGAAGGCTCCGCCCGCGCGATGGGCCTCGAAGTGGTGGAGGGCTAAGATCATGGCATTCGTAAGCAAGAAGCAGAAGGCGATCACGGTCGACCGTGAGAAGCTCTATGGCATCACCGAGGCGATCGCTCTGGCGAAGTCGGGTGCGACCTCGAAGTTCGACGAGACGATCGAAGTCGCGCTGAACCTCGGCGTCGATCCGCGTCACGCCGACCAGATGGTCCGCGGCGTCGTCACGCTCCCCAAGGGCACCGGCAAGACCGTTCGCGTCGGCGTGTTCGCCAAGGGCGCGAAGGCCGACGAAGCGCGCGAAGCCGGCGCCGACGTGGTCGGTGCGGAAGACCTGATGGAGCTCGTCCAGGGCGGCACGATCGATTTCGATCGCTGCATCGCGACCCCGGACATGATGGGCGTCGTCGGTCGCCTCGGCAAGATCCTGGGCCCCAAGGGCCTGATGCCGAACCCGAAGCTCGGCACCGTGACGATGAACGTCGCCGCCGCGGTCAAGGCAGCCAAGGGTGGCCAGATCGAATACCGCGTCGAAAAGGCCGGCATCATCCATTCGGGCATCGGCAAGGCGTCGTTCCCGGCGGAAGACCTGCGCGCGAACTTCGACGCTTTGGTCGATGCGATCGTCAAGGCCAAGCCGACTGGCGCCAAGGGCAAGTATGTCCGCAAGGTCGCGGTCTCGAGCACCATGGGCGCCGGGATCAAGGTCGACGTGGCCGAGGTTTCGGCGGCGTAAGCCTGCGAGACTTGGCTGCGAAACGAGGGCCGGGGGAAACCCCGGCCCTTTTTTTCGTTCTTCTCCCTCTCGCCTTCAGGGGAGAGGGCCGGGGAGAGGGGCTGTGTTGCATTGCCGAGCGCAACGGTCGTTGAAGCGTCCCCCTCTCCCCGACCCTCTCCCGGGAGGGGAGAGGGAGAAGAAGGCATCGCCCTCCGCCCTTCCCTCACCCGCGATTTGCTATTCCCCGCATTCTGCCCTACATAGGCGGTGCTACAGTTCGCAAATCGACGGTCTAGGGCGCTTTGCGGCACCATCTTCCTTCTTTCTCTGCTGATTTCGGCAACCGCTGGCGCGGCTCTTCGCGTCGGCCCCACAAGAAGGATCATGTTATGACCATCGGAACCGTAAAGTTTTTCAACGCAGACAAGGGCTATGGCTTCATCGCGCCTGAAGGCGGCGGCGAAGACGCGTTCGTGCACATCACGGCCGTCGAGCGCGCCGGCATGGCGACGCTCGATAAGGACCAGCGCGTCCAGTACGAGCTCGAGCAGGACAAGCGCGGCAAGATGTCGGCGGTTAACCTGCAGCACGCGTAACAGCGTCTGCTAGGAGAAAGGGCGGTCCGGTTTTGCCGGGCCGCCCTTTTTTTGTGTTCAGCGCAGCGCGCTCGCCACCGCCGCCGCGCAATCGAATGTCGCGGGTGCTGCGGCGCCGTCCGCCGAGGGGTCGGTCCGCGTCAGGCCGAGCGCCTGCCCGAGCGAACGCCCGAGCACCTTGAGCAACCCGCCGGTACTGGGCTTGTCCCGTGTTCCCAGCCCCGCCACCGAAATGGTCGGGTCGCTCAACGTGCCGCCGATGCGGATCGGGTCGGCGATCCGCAGCAGCGCGCGGCTCTTGCTCGCCCCCGCCAGCGTCAGGTCGATACGTTCGCCGTCGAGCACGATCCGCCCCGTCCCGCGCCCGACCGACGCTCCGGTGTCGATCTCGAACGGGCTCGGCGTCAGCATGCCGCCCTTCGCGCGAAAATCGGCGACGAGGCAGCGCAACGGCACCTGCTCGCTCGCCCCGCCGATCGCATGCGCGATCGCGCCGCTGAGGCTTTGCCCGAGCACGTCGGCCACCATCCGCTGCACGCGCCCGTCGGTCGCAACGATCGCCGCCTTGCCATCGGCATGCGCCAGCGCCTCGCGCACCGTCTCGCCCTGCCCGCTGAGCACGATATGCCCGCGCACCGGACCGGCCAGCATGTCCGGCTTGCCGACCAGCCGTTCGAGCGTCAGCCCGGCGAGCCGCAGGTCGATCGACAGCTTGGGCGAACCTTCGCGATGATCGACTCGCGCACTGCCGGTCATCCGGCCACTGGCGAGCGTCGCGACGATGTCGCTGACGCTCAGCATGCGATGGTCGAGCGTGAGCGTGCCCGACAGGCTCTGGAACACCGTCCCGCCGCTCGACAGCAAATGATCGGCGGCGAAGCGGATCGTGCCGTCGGTCTTCCACAGTTTCGACAGATCGATCCGCGTCGGCGGCAGCACGCGCGGCCCGATCGTCGCGCGCCGCAGCAGCGACGCCGCACGGCCGCGGCTGTCGGCGAGATCGTCGAAGTCGAATTGCGTGGCGTGGATGCGCGCGTCGATCGCGGTACGAATACCGTATTTGTGGACGGTCGCGCTGCCGGTGAAACGCGACCGGCCGATGCCGCCGCCGATCCGGTCGACATACCAGTCGCGCCCGTCGTGGCGGATCGTTCCGGTCAGGTCGATCGGCTGGCTACCGAACAATCCGGCCTCGATCAGGAAATCGAGGTTCTTCAGCGTCGGGGCCTGTGCACTGATCTTGGCGGTGAAGTGGCGCGCGTCGAGCACACCGTCGGTCAGGCCGGCAATGGCGAGGGTGAGCGCCGGCGACACCAGCCTGCCCGTGAAAGGATAGGCCGCGGCAGGGTCGATCCCCGCGATCCGCCCCCCGCTCAACGCGAGCGTGGCGGGCGTATCCTGGAAAGTGCCGCGCGCGACGAGCCGCAGCCCATGCGCGGCGTCGACCGAAAGCGGGCCGGCGACGAGCAAACGGCGCTTTGCGTCGCGCAGCACGATCTGCGTGTTGGTGACGGTCAGGTCGGACAGACTCGGCGCGCTGCCCCCACCCTGCTGCGGCTGCGTGCCATCCGGCTGCCAATTGGCACGCCCGTTCGCATCGCGCACCAGCGCGACTCGCGCGCCGTCGACGCTGACGCGATCGGGCCGAAAGCGGCCGAGCAGCAGCGCGAGCACGGGAACACGCACGCTGGCCGCGCGGACGCGGATGAAATCGCCGTGCCCCGCCCAGCTCGGCTGCGCGACCCGCACGTCGCGCACCGACACGATCGGCGTGTAGGAAAAGACGCTGTCGCGCGTGACCGCACCGACCACGACCTGGCTATGGGATGCCGCAGACAAACGATTCTCCACCAGGCTGCGCATCAGCCCGACCGGAAACGCACCGAGCGCAAGCACGAGCAGCATCACCAGCGCGACCACCGTACCGGTGCTCCAGAGCAGATAGGCGCGCCACGGTCGCGCTGGTGCGGGCGCCGCGGGGGTCGGGACAGGGGACAAGCTCACCGGGCAGAAACCCGCAACCCCCGGCGATTGTTGCACAAGCGAAGCGAATTTCCCGCATGCACCCCGTTGCCTTGCCGCCTGCGCCCGGATCACGCGCCGCTTGCGCCCGACGACGGAAATCGCGAAGCGAGACGGAGCCGATATGCCCGCGGGACGTTGGCGCTCGCGTTAGGAATTGAAGAACGATGCCGCATGCCAGCGCGATTGTTACCTGTGACGGGCCCGACAGTCCCCACGCCTTCGACATCATCCCGCTGTGCCCACGCAATGGCGCGCTCGATGCGGTGTGCCCGGTCTGCAAAGGGCATGGCCAGTGGAATACCGAAATCGACCTAGTGAGCTTTCGCTGCCACCGCGCGATTTGCGGGCATTGCCTGGGCGCGGGGTGGATCGAGACGGGGACCGATCCGATCGGCGTGCCCGACATCGAACTGGATGCGGGCGGGCATCCGCGCTGGTATACCCGGCTGGTGCCGCGCGCGGGGGGATAGTTGCGGCGTTGCCGGGCAGCCGCGCGCGCATCCGGCAACGCCGTTGACTTTCCCGCCCCGTCCGCTATTGGCCGCGCTCTCCCGTCATGCCTCGGCACGGCGGGACCGTCCGAGACAGTAGGTGACCGGGATTTGCCGGTCTTAATTTCCTGCCGAGACGGGGACCAGGATTCCCGCACGTGGCCAGCCCGCGTCCGGTTTGCCGCCCTCCTCAACCGGGGCGTCGCTCCCATTCCCCATCTTTGGACAATTCCGGGTGCATTAGCCCCCGGTTTGTAACCGGTCGTGGCCGCTCGCGCGGACACGGCCAAACGTGGAGAATGGCATGGATCGCGCTCAAAAGACCGAGCTCGTCGCCGAGCTGAGCCACAATTTTGCCGAAGTCGGCGTGGTGGTCGTCACCCGCAACCTCGGCATGACGGTGTCTCAGTCGACCAAGCTGCGCAACGCAATGCGTGACGCAGGGGCGACCTACAAGGTCTCGAAGAACAAGCTTGCCAAGATCGCACTGGCCGACACCGACTATGTCTCGTTGAGCGATCTGCTCACCGGGCCGGTCGGTCTGGCCAGCTCCATCGACCCCGTCGCGGCCGCCAAGGTGGCCGTCGACTTCGCCAAGACGACCGACAAGTTCGAGATCGTCGGCGGGGCCATGGGTGCGACCGTCCTCGACGTAGAAGGTGTCAAGGCACTCGCGACGATGCCGTCGCTGGATGAACTGCGCGCGAAGATCGTGGGCCTCCTGGTTGCACCCGCAACCAAGCTCGCGACGATCGCCCAGGCGCCAGCTGCCCAGCTCGCCCGCGTGCTCCAAGCCTATGCGGACAAGGACACGGTGGACGCCTGATCGTTTCAGGCTCTTCGAGATTTTCAACCGACCTAATTTACCTGGAGAATACACATGGCAGACCTGAACGCGCTGGTTGACCAGCTTTCCGCCCTGACCGTCATCGAAGCAGCCGACCTGTCGAAGCTGCTCGAAGAGAAGTGGGGCGTCTCGGCCGCTGCTGCTGTTGCAGCGGCTCCTGCTGCTGGCGGCGGCGCTGCAGCACCGGCTGCTGAAGAGCAGACCGAATTCGACGTCATCCTCGTCAACGACGGTGGCAAGAAGATCAACGTCATCAAGGAAGTCCGTGCGATCACCGCGCTCGGCCTGACCGAAGCCAAGACGCTGGTCGAGTCCGCCCCGAAGGCGATCAAGGAAGGCGTCAACAAGGAAGAAGCCGCCAAGATCAAGGCGCAGCTGGAAGCAGCCGGCGCGACCGTCGAGGTCAAGTGAGCTGATGCGGGAGAGACGTTTTAGCGCAAGCTAAAGCGCACTCCCGCGAAGCCGGCCGGCGCGGCTTGCCGCGTCCGACGTCATGGGCTTTGCCCATGACGGCTTGAGCCACAAAAAAGGGGCGGCACCGCACGGTGTCGCCCCTTTTTCGTGTCCGTAACACAGGAAAGACTTACGCTTCCCCGGCGAAGAGTGCAGGGCGGATCGTCCCCCGGACGATCCTTGAACATGCGGGGCATGTTCAACCCTGCACTGGGCCGAGGAGCGAGACCGTCGAATGCGGGCGACAGCGCTTCGTTACCTCGACCTTCTCGACTGGGCCCCGGCCTTCGCCGGGGAAGCGGCTTTTGGGCTGAGACGTAAAGATCTCGACCGCGCGATCCGCTCAGCTCTCCCCCGTCGCCGTATAATCCAGCGCGCGTACCGTATCGAGCATCCGCGCGCCCGCATCGAGCCGGAACGGCGCGAGCTTGGCGTCGGCGCCGCGATCGATACCGATGACGAACGCGCGCGCGGTTTGCCCGCTGCCGCCGTCCCAATCATAGCGCACGTGAATGGTGAGGATCGGGATGAAGAACGTCTTGCCGTTCGCCTCCAGCACCTCGAGTGTCGACTTGGGGTGCATCGCCATGCCGCCGAGCTCGACCGTGCTGCCCGGCGGCAGATCGAACGGCGCGGTGATCGGCTGCGCGATCGGCGTGGAGAACAAGGCGTCGATCAGCGCGTCCTGCTGCCGCCCCGTGCCGAGCAAGCGGACGTCGAGCCGCACACCGGTCGCGGACGCGGCGCCGGTGTTGCGGATGACGATCAGATATTCGACCGCGGCACTGAGCAGGTTGGAACCGGCGCGCTTGGGGACGAGCTCGAGTTCGAGCGTCGCGCGCGCGGCGGTCGCAACGGGCGCCGCGGGTGCCGGCACCGGAGCGGGCACCGCGACCGCCTCGACCGCCGCCTCCGGCTCGAACACCACGCGCTCGTCGCCTTCGCCGTCATCCTCCATCGCCCGCTCGGCACGGCTACGCCATTTTGACAGCCCCAGCAGCGCCAGGCCGACCAGCACCACCAACGCCGCCAGCCACATCCACGGCGCGATGCCGACGGACGCGGCGGGCGCCGGCGCCGCTGTGGCGCTTGGCGTGGGGCTCGGCTGGATCGGCGCGACCGGTTCGGCCGGCAGCGTAGGGGCCGGTTCGGGCGTCGGCGTGGCTACCGGCGCGATCGCGCGCGGGCGTGGCGTGATAGCGGGTGCTGGCGCGACGACCGCAGGGGTCGCAGTGGCACGCGGAGCCGGGCGCGGGACGGTCGTGGCGCTGGGCGTCGGAGTGGCACGCGGCGGAGCGACGGGCGACGGGGTCGGGATGGCGCTGGGCAGCGCGTTGATCGTCGGCTCGGGCGTGGGCGAGGCCTGCGGCGTCGGCCGCGACGACGGGATCGTGAAGGCGTCGAGGCCGGGGAGCGGCTGCGGCGGCACGGTGTTCTGCGCGAAGGCGGGGACGGTACAGCCGAGCATGACGAGCGCGGCGAGGCGATACGGGCGGGGAAAGCTTTTCACGCGGGACGCCATAGCGGCAAAATGCGCGGTGCCCAAGGTTGCAGCGGCGAACCCTTCGAATCCGCCGCGCCCGGCGGGATTGGCAGCGCCTCCGCGTTGACACGCCCTCCCCCTCCCCCTATATCGCGCTCTCCACCCCACACTTCGGGAAATGATGTGCCGTCGCGCAGTGCATCGATCGTATTGGAGTATGGGGATTTTCGAGACGCTTGAAAGCTGCCGTTATCCGCATTCGCGGAAAACGCGCGGCTTTTTGTCGTCTCGTTCTGCGTGCCCGCCCGGTGGATTCCGGGCCGAAATTCAGGCTTGAGGGCAGAAAACTCCATGGCAACCAACCCCATCGACGGTAACGCGCCCACGCGGCGCGCGGAAAGCGGCACGGCCAAGCGTCGTATCCGCAAGGTGTTCGGCAACATCCACGAAGTCGTGCAGATGCCGAACCTGATCGAGGTTCAGCGCGAATCCTACGAGCAGTTCCTGCGCTCCGATCCGTCGATCGGTTACGTCTCGGGTCTCGAGAAGACGCTGCGCAGCGTCTTCCCGATCCGCGATTTCGCCGGCACCGCCGAGCTCGACTTCGTCAATTACGAGCTCGAGCCCCCCAAGTTCGACACTGACGAATGCCGCCAGCGCGGCATCACTTATGCCGCGCCGATGCGCGTCACGCTCCGCCTGATCGTGTTCGAGGTCGATGCCGATACCGATTCGCGCTCGGTGCTCGATATCAAGGAGCAGGACGTCTATATGGGCGACATGCCCCTGATGACGGGCAACGGCACCTTCATCATCAACGGCACCG
>CAXTEO010000134.1:0-10115 GCA_964243205.1 uncultured Sphingomonas sp. | reverse complement strand
ATCGCCGCGAACAGCCCGATCGCGGTCGCGAACAGCGCCTCGGCGATGCCCGGCGCGACCACCGCCAGCGACGTGTTCTGCGCCTGCGCGATGCCGGTGAAACTGCGCATGATGCCCCACACCGTGCCGAACAGCCCGACGAACGGCGCGACCGAGCCGACCGTGGCGAGGATGTTCAGCCGATCGGAGAGCTGGTCGATCTCGTTGGCGACTGCAGCGCCCATCGCCGTCGCCAGCCGCTCGCGCGTGCCGCCGCGATCGACCTGGCCGCCGACGGTCGAGCGCCGCCATTCCGCGACGCCCGCCGCGAACACGCGCGCGATCGGCAAGTCGCTCTCGCCCTCGGTGCGGTGGAAGGCGTCGATATCCTCGGCCTTCCAGAAATCGCGCTCGAACGTCGCGATCTTCCGCCGCGTCGCGCCCAATCGGAAGAAGAAGCCGAGGATCACCGCCCAGGTCCAGATGCTGGCGAGCAGCAGCCCGATCATCACCGTCTTCACCACCCAGTCGGCCTGAAGGAACAAGGCGATCGGCGACAGCGTGGTCGCGTCGGTGTTGAGCATGATTTCGTTCACGTGAGGCTTTCCCCTGATCCCGTCGCGCGCTCGCCCATCACCTGGGCGAACGCCGCGATCCATTCCTTCGGCTGCCGCACCGGCCGCCCCGATTGCGCGACCAGCGCCGCAGTGACGTCGGCTTCGGTCAATATCGTCGTGCCGCGCATGACTCGTTGCTGAATATCGACCGACGCCGCACGCACCGTCTGCAGCGTCGTCACCACCACCAACGCATCGTCGAGTCTGGCGGGCGCACGATAGCGCATATTCAGTGCGGTGACCGCATAGGCGCCCCCGCCATTCTCCTGATGCGCGCGCTGATCGATCCCGACCAGGCGCAGCATGTCCGAACGCGCGCGCTCCATGTAGCGCAGGTAATTGGCGTGATAGACGATCCCCGACAGATCGGTGTCCTCGAAATAGACGCGCAGCGGGAAGCGGTGCGCAGCCGCGACGATGCGGCCTTCGGCGGGCTGATCGAGGTCGCGAGACGTCATGACGCGGCTGTTAAGCTAAGCGGAGTCGCGAGGGAACCCAAAACGGGCGTGCCGCAGTGGCCGCACCGCGGTTTCGGCTGGACGACGCAAGTGTATCGCCTAAACAGGACACATGAGCGATTCCGAACCGCATTTGGCGCTGCGCATCAAGGGCTTGGCCAAGGCCTTCGACAAGCCCGTCATCGCCGGGCTCGATCTCGATATTGCAGGCGGCCAGCTCTATGCCTTGCTCGGACCGAACGGCGCTGGCAAGACCACCACGCTGCGCATGGTGGCCGGGCTGGCCAAGCCCGATGCCGGCTCGATCCACATTTTCGGCGTCGACGCACGGCGCGATCCGCTGCGCGCCAAGGCGATCACGGCGTGGCTGCCCGACGAGCCGATGCTCTACGACAAGCTCTCGCCGCTCGAATATCTCGCCTTCGTCGCCGGCCTGTGGCGGATGGATTCGGCACATGCCGCGGCGGAGGCCGACCGGCTGCTCCACTGGCTCGATCTGTGGGAGCAACGCGACAACCGCTGCGAAGGATTTTCGCGCGGCATGCAGCAGAAGGTCGCGCTCGCCGGGGCGCTGATCCACGATCCCGCCTTGCTGATCCTCGACGAGCCGCTGACCGGGCTCGATGCGAGCATGGCGCGCTCGGTCAAGGACGCGCTGCGCGCGCAAGTCGATGCCGGCAAGACGGTGATCGTCACCACGCACATCCTCGAAGTGGCCGAGCGCATGGCCGACCGGATCGGCATCATCGGCGGCGGCAAGCTGCTCGCCGAGGGCACGCTCGACGATTTGCGTGACCGCGCCGGGACCGAGGGGATGACGCTCGAGGACACGTTCATCCGCCTGACCGCCGCGCCCGAGCCCATCGCCGCATGAACTGGGCGATGCGCCGGGTGGCACCGGGCTCGTTCGCCTGGCTCGCGCTGCACGAATTGCGGCTTGCGGCGCGCGCGCGCGGTGGGGCCCGCAAGCGCGGCTGGCTCGCCCGGATCGGCGCGACGCAGGCGATCGGCTATCTGCTCCTCGCGCTGTGGCTGCTGGCGGGCTGCGCGATCGGCTGGGCCTTGCGCGACACCGCCATTCCGATCGTGCCCGAGGTACGCATCGTCGTGCTTGGCGCGTCCGTGATCATGTTCACCTTCATGACGGCGCAGGCGATGCTCGGCAGCCAGCGCAGCCTGTATGAGACGGGCGACCTGGCGCTGCTCTTCTCGGCGCCGATCGGCGAACGGACGGTGCTGCTCGCCAAATTGCTCGGCATCGCCGCGACGATCGCGCTGACCTATGCCGTGCTGCTGCTGCCGATCGTCGTGCCGGTCGCGGTGCTGGGGCATCCGCAGCTGTTCGGGCTGGTCGCATTGCTCGTCGCGCTGGCGCTCACCGCAGCGGCGGTCGGGCTCGCGCTGACGCTCGCCATCGCCACGCTGATCGGGCCGCGCGCCGCGCGAACCGTCGGGCAAATCCTCGCTGCTTTGATCGGCGGGGCGGTGTTCCTCGTCTCGCAGCTGCTGGCGCATGCCGGCGACCGCACCGACCGCGGTGGCGCGATGATCGCGCTGTTCGACCGGATCCACGCCGACCGCATCGGCGAAGCCGGCATTACCGGCATGCCCGGCCGCGCCGCGTTCGGCGATCCCGTCGCAATCGCGATCATGCTCGGCATCGGCGTACTGTTGTTCGCCGGCGCCGGCGCGACGCTGCAGCGGCTGTTCCTGTCGGGCTATCAGGACGGCGGCAACCGCCTGTCGCGCAGCAAGCCAACGGGCCGCGCGAGCGGGCGGCTGTTCCATGCCACGCTGGTGCGCTCGGTCTTCGCCAAGGAATGGCGGTTGCTCGCGCGCGACCCGGCGCTCGCCTTCCAGATCGCGATGCGGCTGATCTACATGGCGCCGTTGGTGCTGGCCTTGCTCGGCAACCGCCATGCCTTGCCGATCCCGCCGGCGCTCGCTTTCGCAAGTGTATTGATCGCGAGCCAGCTCGTCGGCAGCTTCGCCTGGCTGACCGTCTCGGCCGAGGACGCGCCCGATTTGCTCGCGGTCGCGCCGGTCGGCAAGGACGAGATCGACATCGCCAAATTGCTCGCCTCCTTCGCGATGGCTGCACCGTTCGCGTTGGTCCTGCCGATCGCGATCGCGGTGCAGACCCCGCTCGGCGCGGCGATCACGCTGGTGATGACCGTGCTCGGCGGGGGCGCCGCGGGCTATTCCGAACTGAAGCTCGGCAAACCCGGCGCACGCACCACCTTCGCGCGGCGCAGGGGCGGCGGCGGGGTGGTCGCGGGGATCGTCTCGCTGCTGATCGCGGTGATCTTCGGTGGGGGTGCTGCGGCTCTGGTGTGGCTGGTTGGGTGAGCGTCAGGCGAAGTCGGCGAGCAGCCGGATTCGGGACCGATAAGGAGCGGCCCTTGCATGAAACTTCGCATCACATGTCGCCAGATCGCAGCCTAGGTCGAGCGCAGCGGCGAGATAGACGCAGTCGGCCAACGGATGGCCGAGGTTCATCGCCAATTCCGCCGCAGCGCCGACCAGCGCAACGCTCAATGGGCGAAGGGTGATCGCACCGACGTTCAGGAATCCTCCCCATTCGCGTAATGTCGCGCGCGCGTGTGGCTTGGTGACGTATCTGGCGTTGACTCGCCGCACCACGGCCTGCGTCACCTCGACGTTCAAAAGATCGGGTGCCGTCAGGTCCTCGTCGATATTCCGAAACCAAGCCCGCACGAAACTACTGTCGCTTTCGTCAAACAGGAGTTTGACCGCCGCGCTTGCGTCGAAAACGATCATTCCTCGTCGCGAATGGCCCGAATCAGTGCAACGCTGCCCTCATAGTCCGGACCGGGATCGAGGCTTACCGCAAGCAGGCGATCCAGCGCCGCCGCGCGGGCTGCCTTTGCCGCAGGCGAGATTGACTCTGCACTCAATCGCGCGCGTGCTTCGGCCTCGAGCGAACGGCGGTTGGCCTTCGCATCGTCTTTCAGCCGCTCATACGCGGCATCGTCAAGATTGCGCACGGTGATCGTAGCCATACGCGCAGGATATCAAAACGCTTGCGATCCGCAAGCATCACGCCGCGCGCGCCTCCAGCGCCGAGGCCGCTTCGGCCATCAGCGTCGCGATGATCTCGGCGACCGGTTCTTCCTTGGTCACCATCCCGACCGACTGCCCCGCCATCAGCGAACCATGCTCGACATCGCCGTCGATCACCGCGCGGCGCAGCGCGCCTGCCCAATAATGTTCGATCTGCAACTGCGCCTCGGCCATTTCGACCGCGCCCGAATCGAGGAGCTGCGCGACTTCCCGCTGCTTGGCGGTGAACAGTTCGCCGCCGGCATTCTTCAGCGCGCGCACCGGGATGACCGGCAGACGCGGGTCGATCTGCACGCTCGCCACCGCATCGCGGGCGGACGCGCGCAGGAACGCCTTCTTGAAATTGGCGTGCGCGATGCTCTCGGTCGCGCAGACGAAGCGCGTGCCGAGCTGTACGCCCGCCGCACCCATGTCGAGATAGGCCGCAATCCCCTCGCCGCGCCCGATCCCGCCGGCCACGAACACGGGGACCTTGTCGGCGACCTCGGGCAGGATTTCCTGCGCCAGCACGCTGGTCGAGACCGGGCCGATATGCCCGCCCGCCTCCATCCCCTCGACGACGAGCGCGTCGACGCCCGAGCGGATCAGTTTCTTGGCGAGCGACAGCGCCGGCGCGAAGCAGATCAGTTTGGCGCCATTGGCCTTGATCGCATCGATCGACCCGGTCGGCGGCAGGCCGCCGGCGAGCACGACATGGCCGACGCCGTGACGGCTGCACACGTCGATCAGGTCGAACAGCAAGGGGTGCATCGTGATGAGGTTCACGCCGAACGGCCTGGCGGTCAGCGCCTTGGTCGCGGCAATCTCGGCATCGAGCAGCTCGGGCGTCATCGCGCCGCACGCGATCAGCCCGAACCCACCGGCGTTGGAGACGGCGGCGACGAGATTGCGCTCGGACACCCACGACATCGCGCCACACAGGATCGCGACCTCCGAGCCGAGGAAAGCGGAACCGCGCGCCATGCGCCGGGCGAGGCGCGCAGCGCCGGTATTTAAGATTTCGGTCATCCCAAGGGCCTAGCCTTGCGCAGGCCGTTGGGGCAAGCCCGCGTCATGCGACAGGCACGGGCGGCGCGTCGCGCTACCTGTGCATGGGGAGGTTGCGGGAGACTTCTCTCCGAATCTCTGCGGGAACTCGCGCAACCATCAAACGCTCTTC
This sequence comes from uncultured Sphingomonas sp., assembly GCA_964243205.1. Taxonomy (GTDB): domain Bacteria; phylum Pseudomonadota; class Alphaproteobacteria; order Sphingomonadales; family Sphingomonadaceae; genus Sphingomonas. The sequence goes on along the minus strand of CAXTEO010000134.1, from coordinate 4,818 downwards.
CCCGACACTCCCCATAAGGACACACCCCATGCAGATCGGCTTCATCGGACTCGGCAAGATGGGCAGTGCCATGGCGGTCAACCTCGTCAAGGCCGGCCACCAGGTGCGCGCGTGGAACCGTTCACCGGTCGATCCAGCCGAAATCCCCGGCGTCGAGATCGCCGATAGCGTCGCCGCCGCACTGCAATGCGAAGCGGTGTTCACGATGCTCGCCGACGATGCCGCGATTCGCAGCGTCCTGCTCGATTCGGGCGCACTCGATGGCGCGAGCACCAGGCTGATCCACGTCGTCACCGCCACGATATCGGTGGCGTTCTCGAAGGAACTCGCCGCGGAACACGCCCGGCGTGGCCTCGCATACGTCGCCGCGCCGGTCTTCGGCCGCCCCGATGCCGCCGCCGCCGCGCAGCTCAACGTCGTCGTCGCCGGCCCCGAGGCCGCAATCGCCACCATCACCCCGCTGCTCGACGCGATCTCGCGCAAAGTCTGGCCGCTCGGCAGCAACCCCGCCCAGGCCAATGCCGCCAAGATCGCAGGCAACATGATGATCACCATGGCGATCGAGGCGATGGCCGAGGGTGTGGCGCTGGCCGGCGACAATGACGTGCCGCCCGACACTTTCCTCGAACTGATGCTCGGCACGTTGTTCGGCGCGCGCGCCTATGAAAGCTATGCGCCCAAGATCGTCTCGGGCGACTTCACCCCCGGCTTCAAGATGCAGCTCGGGCTGAAGGACCTCCGCCTCGCGACCGAACTCGCCGATGCGGCGCACATCCGGCTTCCCGTGCTCGACGCGATCCGCACGCGGATGGGCGATGCGGTCGAAGCCGGGATGGGCGAGCAGGACTGGTCGGCGATCGCGTCGCGCCCATATGCGCGGAAAGACTGAGGCCTCAGCGGCGCGGGGCCGACCGCCGCGCTGCATGATGCTCGACGCGCGCGAACAGCCGGTCGAGATCGTCGCGATCGACGTCGAGCGTCTCGCCGAGTTCGGCCAGCGCCAAGTCGATATCCTCGGGATGCGCGAACGGCGGCGCCGCCGCCGGCCGATGCGGATAGCTGTGGCGCGACAGCCGGTGGAACGCGATCCCGGTCGCGACCAGCAGCACCGCGTTGAGCGCCACCGGCACGATCACGAAGCGATAGCCCAGCGCCGCGACCGCCGGCCCGCCGATCACCCCGATCAGCGCACTGGCGCCGCCCGGCGGGTGGAGCGAACGCGTGAGCGACATCACCAGGATCGCGCCGCCCACCGCCAGCCCGACGCCGATCTCGGGCGCCGGCACCAGCCTGGCGATCGTTACCCCCACCAGCGCCGAAAGGACGTTACCGCCGATCACCGGCCAGGGCTGCGCGAGCGGGCTCGCCGGCACCGCGAATACCAGCACAGCCGACGCCCCCATCGGCGCGGCGAGCAGCACCAGCGCATGGCCGGGCACGAGCAACGCGCTCACCAGGCTGGTCAGCGCGATGCCGGCCAGCGCGCCGAGGCAGGCGAACAGCCGGTCGGGCAGGCTGGCGCCGGCAAGGATCGGTACGAAGCGTGCGCGCATGCTCATGTCTCGGGGTCATGTCTCGGGCCGAAGGGACGGACGTCGCGCCGATCGAGCGCGGGCGCCCCGGCTCAGGCCGCGACATCCTCCGCGTCGAGCCCGTACGCCGTGTGCAGCACGCGCACCGCGAGCTCGGTATAATCTTCCTCGATCAGCACCGAGACCTTGATCTCGCTGGTCGAGATCGCCTGGATGTTGATCCCGCGCTCGCCGAGCGTGGTGAACATGGTCGAGGCGACGCCGGCATGGCTGCGCATGCCGACGCCGACCACCGAGATCTTCGCGACGCGCGTATCGTGCACCAGCTCGGCGAAACCGATCTGGCCGCGCGCCTGGTTGAGCACTTCGATCGAGCGCGCGAGATCCGCCGCGGGCACGGTGAAGGTCACGTCGGTCGATCCGGCCGCATGCGCGATATTCTGGATGATCATGTCGACGTTGATGTTCGATTCGGCGAGCGGCGCGAAGATCGCGGCGACCGCGCCGGGCTTGTCTGGCACCGCCACCAAGGTGAGCTTGGCTTCGTTCTTGTCGTGCGCGATGCCGGTGATGAGCTGGCGTTCCATGTCGTCTATCTCCTCTTCGCCGACGATCATCGTGCCGGGCAATGTATCCGCCATCGGGGCGTCCTCTTCGGTGAAGGACGACAGCACCTGGACGCGCACGCCTTCCTTCATCGCAAGGCCGACCGAGCGCGTCTGCAACACTTTCGCGCCGACCGAGGCCAGTTCGAGCATTTCCTCGTACGTCACCTTCTTCAATTTGCGCGCGCGCGGCACGATCCTCGGGTCGGTGGTGTAGACGCCGTCGACGTCGGTGTAGATGTCGCAGCGGTCGGCCTTCATCGCCGCCGCCATCGCGACCGCGCTGGTGTCCGATCCGCCACGGCCGAGCGTGGTGACGCGGCCGAGCGTATCGACCCCCTGAAAACCGGGTATCACCGCGACCTCGCCCGCCGCGAGGCTCGATTCGAGCGCGGTCATGTCGATATCCTCGATCCGTGCCGAAGCATGCGCGTCCGACGTCGCGATCGGCAATTGCCAGCCGAGCCAGCTGCGCGCCGGCACGCCCGCCGCCTGCAGCGCGATCGCCAGCAGGCCGCTGGTGATCTGCTCGCCCGCCGAGACGACCACGTCATATTCGCGCGGATCGTAAAGCGAGGACGCTTCGCGGCAGAAGCCGACCAGCCGGTCGGTCTCGCCCGCCATCGCCGAGACGACGACGGCGACCTGGTTGCCGGCGGCGACCTCGCGCTTCACGCGGGCGGCGACCGAACGGATGCGCTCGATCCCGGCCATCGAAGTGCCGCCGAATTTCATCACGATACGGGCCATAAGGCGGCAGACGTCCTTGGTGGGGCTTGGGGGATCGGGGCGGTCCTGATAGGAACCAGCCATGGATAGCGCAACCGTAACGTCTGCAACCACTATCGACCCGGCCGAGGCCGCGCATTTCGGCGCGATGGCGGCGGAATGGTGGGACCCGAAAGGCTCTTCGGCGATGCTCCACCGGCTGAACCCGGTGCGGCTGCGCTATCTGCGCGAACGGATCGACACTCATTGGCTCGGCGACGAGGCGGGGTTTGCCCCGCTGGCGGGCAAGCGCGCGCTCGACGTCGGCTGCGGCGCCGGGCTGTTGTGCGAGCCGCTCGCGCGGCTCGGCGCGCGCGTGACCGGGCTCGATGCGGCAGCGGAGAATGTCGCGGCGGCGGCGGCGCATGCGGCGCAGTCCGGGCTGGCGATCGCGTATCGCACCGGCAGCGTCGAGGATTTGCACGGCGAAACGTTCGACCTCGTCACCAGCCTCGAAGTGATCGAGCATGTCACCGATCCCGCCGGCTTCGTCGCCGGACTGGCGGCGGCGCTGGCGCCGGGCGGTCTGCTCGTCCTCTCGACACCCAACCGCACTGCGCTCTCGCGGCTCGCGCTGATCACGCTCGGCGAGGGGTTGGGCCAGATCCCGCGCGGCACGCACGACTGGCACAAGTTCCTGACGCCCGACACGCTGACCGAATTGGTCGAAGCCGCTGGCTTGAAGGTGGTGGATGTACGCGGGCTCGGTTTCTCGCCGGCCAAGGGCTTCGTGCTGAGCGACGACACCAAGCTCGATTATTTCGTGACGGCGGTGCACGCCTAGGGTTTGCCCCGTTTTCCTTCCCCGGCAAAGGCCGGGGAAGCGATAGGTTGGTCGTTCCGGCCGCTACAACCCGATCTTGCGCTCCAGCCACAGCGCCGCCGCCTCGGGCGACGCCTTGTCCGCGTCGCGATCGACCTGATAATTCGCCGGGCGCATCGCCTCGACCGGGATCCGCCCGACCAGCGGCTGCAGCGCCGCGACGAGCTTGGCGTCCTTCGCCCGCCCCGGCGCGACCAGCAGGATCGCATCATATCCCGGGATCGCGTGGCGCGGGTCGCGCAGCACGGTCAGATGCTGCGCCGCGATCCGCCCGTCCGAGGAGAAAGCCGAGATCACGTCCGCCTGCCCGCTGTCGAGCGCGCGGTACATGAAGGTCGGGCTATAGGCGTGCGACGCCCCGAACTTGAGCGGATAGGCGCGCTGGACCGCCGCCCATTCGGGCCGTTCGAGGAATTCGAGATCCGCCCCGAGCGTCAAGCGCGGCGCCTGCGCCACGAGATCGTCGAGCGACGCGATCCCCTTCGCGCGCGCCGCGTCGCCGCGCATCGCGAAGGCATAGGCATTCTCAAACCCCAAGGCGCCGAGTACCCGCACGCCCGCCGTCTTCCCCGCCCAGTCGCCGATCGCCGCGACCATCGCCGGGCGCGCGGGGATGTCGGCGCGCTTCATCTCGTTGGTCCACAGCGTGCCCGAATAATCGACATAGACGTCGATCGCGTTGGTCCTGAGCGCCCCGAACACCACCGCGGAACCGAGCCCGTCGCGATATTGCACATGGTAGCCGGCGCGCTCGAGCCGGTGCCCGATCACGCGCGCGAGGATATATTGCTCGCTGAAATTCTTGGCGCCGATCGTCACCGTATCGCCCGATCGCGGCCATAACGGCGCGAGCGCGACCAGCGTGCCGACCAGCAACACCGCCGCCGCCGCCCATACCCGCCCGCGCCGGCGCCGCGCGATGCCGTGCTCGATCACGCCGAGCAGCAGGTCGACCGCCAGCGCCAGCGCCGCCGCGCTGAGGCATCCGGCCAGCACCAGCGCCCAATTCTGCGTCTGGAGGCCAGCGAAGATCATGTCGCCCAGGCTCGGCTGGCCGACCGTGGTGGACAGTGTCGCGGCGCCGATCGTC